>JAKPGJ010000030.1 GCA_029550965.1 Bacillota bacterium | reverse complement strand
CTTTTCCTTGATTTTACTTAAAACCTTTTGAACATGATCTTGCTCGTAGCAAATTGCTTCAACAGAACGCTCGTCTTTATGTCTATACATAGAACACCCTCCCCAAACAGATTAAATGTATATAAGTAAATACACTTAGTTACTTAGTTACAATAGCAGGGATGGCGCCCCTGCTATTTTTTTGTACTCAATTGCATTAAAACTGCATTACTAAAGCTGGTTTTATATTTAATTCCAGGATTTGTAAAACCCTGCAACCATTGATTTCACTGGTGCCGGTGGCCGGGGTCGAACCGGCACGGTGTCGCCACCACTGGATTTTGAGTCCAGCACGTCTGCCAATTCCATCACACCGGCGTATGCCGCGGCTTAAAACAGCCGCAGGCAGTATTGTATCACAGTTCTTTCAAATTTGCAATAGCTGATTATAAAAATTCCATTTTGTTTTTAAATGGAAAAGTTTACGCGTCCTTTCCGTTATCCGCGCTCTTCTTTAAGAGAATAATGCCGCAGCGCGAGTAGGAGATGCGGATATATCTGCGGTCGAGGTCCAGCGCTTCGTTGATGCAGTCGTTGCCCTCGATGGTGTAGTACTCCACAATATCCGCGTCGATAAAGGACTGGATGTCGCACACGGTTTTCCCGTCGCTCGTGTACGCAAGCAGGCCGTAGTCGCCTTTGAAATAGGTCTTGGCGGACAGCTCCTCGCTCTTCTCGACAATGCCCGTCTCGTCTCCAAAGACAAAGTCGCCGAACTTCTCTCTCCAGATTTTCTTAATCTCAATGACCTTGCGCAGATAATCAAGCTGCTCCGGGTCTAAGAAGAAGCTGTTGTCCTCTTCGAGGTCGTAAATCCAGAAGGTCATGTTTGTCAGGAAGGCTTTGTTGATCATGTCGGTCGAGCGCTGCGCGACGTGAACCGGGCGCATCGCAAGATTCCGCTTCGGATATACCATATCCACAAGCCGGTGCTGCGGGAAGGTATAGCTGTAAAGCTCGGGGAAAGCGCCGCTGTGCAGCGAAATAAACGTGGACACCAGACTGCCGTTGACCAAAGAGCCGTACATGTCCGAGCAGCCCTCGATGATGATCGAAATCGGCTCGCCCGCGTTGGTCTTTATCTGATTCGCTTCCTCCAGCAGTTTCCGATAGCCGTCGCACCAGCCGTCGTACGGATGGTTGTGGTCGGGGTTATGGCAGGCTCTCGGCGCAGCCATGGCAAGCTGGTCCAAATAAACGCCCGTCGCGCCATGTCCGACGACATACCGAATCGCGTCCAAAATTCTATTCCGCCACGCTTCGCTGCCCGCGCACATGGTCGCAAATGATAAACTCTTGTCGCCGTAGCCCTCGATCTCCGGCGTGCCGTCCGCCTTAATCACCGCGTTGTCCTTGATAAAGTCCGCCAGATGCGCGTACTTGCGGTTTGCGATTCTTGTGTTGATGTAAAACGATACTTTGACGTTCTTTTCGGCCGCGTATTTCAAGCCGGTGGCAAGCTCTTCCTCGGTGCCCAAATCCTTATCCGCGACATATTCCGGGAACCCGTTGTCAAACCCGTCGGTATGCCAGCCGGAAATCAGAATGTGGTTGGCGTTCAGTTCCGCCGCCTGATCGACAATCTTAGGAATATCCTTGAAACGGTGCACGATTCCGCCGTTCTGATACTTAAAATCATAATGCGCGGCAAGCGAAACGCTCTTTTCGAACCATTCGGGTTCGGCGCGTCCGGCGGCGTAGGACGCGTGCGCCGCTCTGTAAATATCCGCTCCGTCGTGCCAGTCGCCTTTATGAAGGGCGACGACGATGTTGTTCATGCCGAAGTTCTGCTTGCCCTCGACGATTTTCTCAAAGGAGAAAATCATGCCGGGGCTGTCGGGACCCGGGGTTTCCGCCTTTAAGCGGCAGATGCCGTTCCGCTCGTGCATGCCGAAGTAGATTCCGCCGTCTTCGTCGTAAAGGTCAAGCCATGCCATCGAAAGAGCGCCAGAATACAAAGCCGAATAACTGTATAAACCGTCGGCATTCTTCACGCCGCAGCATCCGTCAATATGATAACAGTAACGGTACTCCTGCCAGCGCCAGAAAATCGACTTCGGCTTTTTCGCGAAGAACTCGACCGGGTTTACAAACTTCATTCCCGAATTGTACGGATAAACCAGCGTGTCGTCCTTGTAGCTCTCGCCCAGATAAATGCTGTTGAGAATCGGGAAGCAGAAGCTCTTTATCGCATATCCGCCGTTGTTTACGACCTGCGCGTCGAGCCTGATTTCGGCCTTATCGTCGGGCATCCATAGGGTCACTTCGACTTTGATGTCATAAACCGTCGTGCCGTCGGAGAGCTTATCGTAGATAATCTTTATCTCGGTGCCGTTTTCCTTTTTCGTATCGGCAATCTGCGCTTTCAGGGCAGGTTCTTTCCGTACCATTAGCAGATTCGGAACGCTCAGTCTGACCTTGTCCAGCGTGACCGCGAACATATTGGGCAGATTGAAAGGCGTGTTCTTTATCAGGTTGTCGCCGTTCGCTTTGTTTACCAGTTCTAAAATCTCGCCGGATGTTGTATCAATAGCAACAGAGATAGAATCGTTCGCATACCTTTTTCTGCTGTTATACATAAACAGGCCTCCTCCGAAAGCAGTGTGAAACGGTGCGTAAAACGTATACATTTTCCGTCATGCATTTTTTAACGGTTAACGTTACATCGTATAAAAATCGTTTAACATTTTTTCTTTATTGATATTATATTTTACATCAAAAATCCAGCGTTTGCAATACTAATCCGCCCCAAAAAAGCAATTTTTTGATAGGGGCTTGACAAATATGATATAATATATCGGATTTGTTGATGGAAAAGTTTAGCGAAAAACATCGCTTCGGCTGATTAAGGATAAAATTTTTGTGGGTATAATTTGTTTGATTGCTTTATAACCTTATCCGGCCGAAGCATACAACAATACTTTTAGAGAAAGGATTTTCGTCAATGACTATATTCAATCGAAAAATTAAAAAGGCGCTGCTGTTTGCCGCCGTGATTGTCCTGACCTTTTCACTGGGCGCGACGGTCTATGCGGAACAGCCGGCGCAAAAATCGGCCGTTAGCGACGACCCGCTGGTCACGCTCAGCTACGTCAACGAGGTATTAAAGCCGCAGATTATCGCGGAGATTCTCCAGCGGACCGGAAACGGAAGCGTTCCGGCTATCTCTACGGGCGAATCCGTATATCAGGACATTTATCTCGAACGGGGAAAAATGATTAAACTCGGCGCAGACTGCGAGTTTATTTACAGAGGCGGCGGCGCGGTCATTATTACGACTTCTCCCGAAAAAGGCGACGGCGTGTCCGATATGTCTACCGGCATGGAGTTCTTCTCCGGCAAGCCGCTTGAGTTCGGACATGTTTACTACGCATCGGAGTCGGAAGCGGAAAAGTACATTCTCATCACCGGCAGCAAAGCATACTTTACCATCAGAGGTACTTATGAAATCTGTTAGACGGACGGTATGCTTAATACTCTCCTCTGCAGTGATTTTAACCGCTTTTACGCCCGTTCAGTCTGTTTCGGCAGAAAGTTTGGGGCGTCCGGTGCGCGTCGGTCTGTTTTACGCGACCTCGACAAGGGACTCAAGAGTTTTTTCGGCCGCCAACAAGTCGGCAACCGGGTTTGAAATCGGCATTTCGAGCGGTACAGGTTTTTCCAAGCTGTTCGAGCTGAACGTCGGCGAATTCGTCATCGCGCCGAGCGGAACTCTTCATATTAAAAATAGCGGCGGCCTTCTGCATGCGGGCGCCGGCGGCGTTCATACCTTCGGCGGCTATCATGTGCAGTTGGACGGAAGCTATGCAAGTTATCATGCGGCGAGCGAAGCGGCTTTCGCCGTCGGCGGAGCGTTCGTCGCCTACACCGGTTCCGCTTTCGTCGTCCGCGTCGGCAGTTTTTTATCGTTAGCGGACGCGCAGAATGCGTGCGCGCAGTATCCCGGCAGCGCAGCGGTCTCCCCCTCGCCCACAGGGCTGACGCTCTGCGATACCGCCG
This sequence comes from Bacillota bacterium, assembly GCA_029550965.1. Classification (GTDB taxonomy): domain Bacteria; phylum Bacillota; class Clostridia; order Oscillospirales; family CAG-382; genus UBA1049. The sequence goes on along the minus strand of JAKPGJ010000030.1, from coordinate 6,343 downwards.
GGCACAAAATCCTTTTTGAATTTGAAGGCGCGCGTTTTGCCGTCAGAGCGCGCGGCGGCGGGACGGTCACGATTACTTCGTCGAACAGTTATCCCTATTACGGCTTTTTCGAATACAGCGTCGAGGGCAAAAGGCTGTGTCTGGTCAACGTGGTTGACCTCGAGCAGTATGTAAAAGGCGTACTCCCCAACGAAGTGGGTTTTCGCGCTTCCGACGAGGTGACAAAAGCGTTTTCCATTCTCATCCGCACGTTCGCCTGCGGCAGAAAGCATGGCGGCGTCGGCATTGACGTCTGCAACACTTCCTGCTGTCAGGTTTACCGCGGCGCGTATCTGGAAAACGAGCGGATGAACAAAATCGTCGATTCCACAAAAGGACAGATTATCACCTATCAGGGTGAACTGATTCGGTGCTTTTACAACGTCAGCAACGGCGGAGCGAGCTGTTCTTCCGCCGCCGCGTGGGGAAGCACGCCGATTCCCTATTTAAACAGCGTGCAGCTGGACGAGGGCGAAGCCACCGTCGTCTGGAGCCACTCCTTCACAAAAAACGAGCTGTTCGCCTACCTCAAAGAACGCCCGGCGTTCTCGTCCTTAAAAGGCGGCATCGCTTCGGTTGAGATTGTAGAAAAAGACCCGCTCGGTTCGGATTACGTTACGGCGTTCGCGGCGACCGACATCTACGGGAACACCGTCACGGTCCGGAACGCGGCGTCGGTAAGGGGTTCGCTGGGCTTTGACAGCGCGAACTTCGCGATCAAATTCTCGTTCGACCGCAAAGTCCAAACCGCCGCGGGCGAAAAAGAATCCGCCGCAAGCGTTATCACCGCGGACGGCATCGAAACCATCCGGTTCGGCGAAACCCATTCGGTCATCGACGCGAGCGGCAGCATATCGACCATTACCGCCGACCGGATCACCTTTGACGGAAAAGGCAGAGGACACGGCGTCGGCTACAGTCAGATGGGCGCCGAACAGCTGGTGAAGCAGGGCTACGACTACAAGTACACAATCGCGTTCTACTTCCCCGGAACTGAAATTTCGAAGATTCAAAACTAAACATTGAAATTTATCATATATGCTGTGAAATGTTTTGCAAATTCTAATTTTCAATAATAATAAAGCATAAATCTTATTTTTCAAAAGTGTAAATTATTTCTTCTGCTATTTACAAACCCCTCGCCTTGGTTGTATAATACACGGCGAGGGGTTGGTTGCATATATGACAAAATACTTAAGGCAGAAAAGAATCATAATGTCAATCGTTATTATTCTGAGCCTTGCCGTATCCATTTATCGGATTTTCGTAATTCAGAATAACATAGACGTAAGCCCGACAGCGGAGGACGCAAACTATTACCTCAAGGATACGGACGAAACAGTAGCCTTCGCGGTGATAACGGTTGTACTGCTTGTATTGTTTTCTGTCTGCGCGTTTTTCTTAAGAAAGAAAATGAATAATGAAATAGAATCCGTCGAGCCTTCCGTTATTTTTACGTCGTCGCTGAGCGGCTTTTTAATCATCGGCTGTATTTTTTATTATTTCTTTTATTTTTTAGGCGACGAAAGAGAACTTTCTTTTTTTGTTGTCGCCATCATCATTACCGCTCTGATCAGCTCGGTTTATTTCCTGCTCAACGCAAGCGGAAAAGCCCCTTCCCGCCGGAAAGCGGCCGCCTGGCTTTCGGTCGCGCCGATCGCATGCTACGCGTTCCGGCTGCTGAATGAGTTTATGAAGCGCGGGACCTCGCATTACCCGTCGTCGTCGGTATATCTGCTGCTCTCCATTATCGCGTTTATGCTGTTCTTCCTCGCGGAAGGCAAATTCAAATCCGGAAGCGGCAATGTCGGAACATATATGCTATTTGGATTTTTGTCCATCCATCTCTCGCTTACCTATTCTCTGCCTACGCTGTACCTGTCCGCTTTCTGGGTATTCCCGACCAGCAGCGAGCTGCTTTACGCCGCAGTAGACCTGACGGTCGCGATGTATGTAGCCGCCCGTCTTTTCCAACTTAAATGCGTCGGATGCGAAAACGAGCAGGAGCAAAGCATATAGCAAAAAACGTCAAAACGTCACAACGCCATAACGTCATAAATCAAATAACCGCGGAATAAAATAAAGCAAAAGTATAAAAAGGAGGACAACCCTTGAAAAACTATTTGCTTTATTTTTTTGCCGTGATTCTGTGGACCGCGCTGCTGCCCTTCACCGTGTCTTTGGCGAAGGTGGAAAGCGCCGACATTCCGATAAACTATGAGACGAAATACAAAGTAAAAAAATCAAGCGGCGAAATAACCGAAATGACGATTGACGAATACACGCTCGGCGTCATGCTGACCGAAATGCCGGCGAACTACGAAAAGGAGGCTCTGCGCGCGCAGGCGGTCGCCATCCGGAGCTATGCGCTGTATTTGATCGAGAACAAAATCCCCAAACACAAAGACGCCGATTTGTGCTCGGACGGGAAATGCTGCCGTAACTATATTACATACGACGAACTGCTGACCAAAACCAGCAAGGAAAACGCGAACGAACGCTTTCGGGCGATGAGCGCGGCGGTTTATGAAACCAGCGGCGAAGTGCTGACCTACCAGGGGAAAACCGCCATGGCGCTGTACCATATCTCCTCCCCAGCCAAAACCGAGAGCTACGAGAATGTCTTTAAAATAAAGGTTCCTTATCTGGTTTCGGTGGACAATGTGGACGAGTCCGGTTTTGTTCAATATAAGAAAGAGGTGTTTTATAAGTTCGCCGACTTCGAGAAGCTGCTGAACGACAACGGCTACGACTATGCGTACAAAGACGGCGAAAAAGCCTTCCCCGCCGTGAACAGCGCGGGCAGGTGCGAGTACGTCATCTTCGGCAGCGCCGAGATACCGGCCTCCATATTCTGTTCCATCACCGGGCTGAACTCCAACTGCATCGAAATCGTAAAAGAGAGCGAAGGGTACAGAATCGCCTCCTACGGACTGGGCAGCGGACTGGGCATGAGCCAGTACGGCGCGAACATTTTGGCTTCGCAGGGCTATACCTATAAAGAAATATTATCATTTTACTTCAAAAATACAGAGATTGAAAAAAGAAAATAATTAGAAACAAAGTGAATATTTCCCCTAATTTAGGCGCAAAATAACAGCGTAACTACATTTTACAGGGGGAAATATTATGAACGATAAGAATACCGAGAAAAACAGCCGGCCCGAAAGCAACGACAACGAGAAGAATAGCGGAAACGATCTTAAGAGGAATATAAAGATCAAAAAGATTACCGGTTATTCCGCTTACATCTATCTGGCGCTTGCAATCTGCATTTTGACAGCGCTGACGATCGGCATTTTCTCCATGTCGTACGACAGCAAAATACCCAGCATCAGCATACCCGAAGTCTCGCTGCCGCAGAACCAGACCCAGTCGCAGTTGAACAACAACACTTCGAGCTCGCCCGGCAACAGCGAAGCGCCTGTGGGCGGGAACGAATCCAATGTTCCCGACACCATCGATACCAGACCGATGTATGTAAACCCGATTGAAAACGGTCAGATCGCAAAGGATTTCTCGATTGACGCGCTCGTATTCTCCGCCACCCTGAAGGATTACAGAGTGCATACCGGTGTGGACATAGCGGCTCCGAAAGGCACTGCGGTTCGCGCTTACGCAGACGGAACCATCGCGGAAATCAAAAAAGACCCGTTCTATGGGAACACGATTATCATAGAACACAGCTCGGGTCTGCAGACGATTTATATGAATCTTGCGGCCGATATCCCGCAAAACGTCACGGTAGGCGCGGCTGTTAAGGCAGGCGACGTCATCGGCGCGGTGGGCGATACGGCGATTATAGAATCCGCGGACGAGCCTCATCTGCATTTCGAGGTCAAATTAGGCTCGGAGTTTATAGATCCCAAGGAGGAACTTGCGCACGCAGAAAATTAAACATTCCTGTATGCCTCAATATAAAAGAAAAATGCAGCGGAAACGCTGCATTTTTAATTTGCCGTGATGATGTCCCAAAAATAGTGCACAGGGTCGTCCTCGCTTGGGAAATTGACCAGGTATTCGCTTCTGACCGCCGGAACTAAGTAAATCCCGTATCTTCCCGCAAACTCTGAGCTGTCTATATAAAACGCATAATAGGGCATCAGGACCAGGTTATCTGACAGGACGTACAGCTGCATGGCAAAAATACTGCTTTCGGCCGGCACGTCCTTGCTTAACGAAATATAGTGGTTTTTAAGCAATAATTCTTACGCTTCTTCCAGCGTTATTAGCGGATAGTCGCCAAGTTTTTCATACATTTTATAATCGCGGATTTCAATTGACTTCAGCTCGCCTTTGGCGCTGATCGAAAATCTTACGGGCATCGTGAAATACTCCAACAACTTGCTTGCGCTATCTGCGTCTTTATTATACACCCGAATGCTATAATAATTGTCGCCCATATTAAAAACGGAGGATGCCGGAGACTGAATATCCGTAACATTTAAGTGACGCATCAAGTAATCGGTTATAGCGTCTTTTTGCGCGTTTACAGCGTCAAAACCGCTAAAATCAAATTCTTCCGGAAATTTTAATAAGCAGTCAGAGGATATGCGGATATAACCATTTAAGGAAACCAAGATATAGGTTGTATTGTCGCTTAATATGACTTGTTGCGGCGCGCGAATGGATTCTTCGTCGTACGATTCGCCCCTGCTTTTATAACCATCGATTATGCTGTTCGCTTCTTCCTCGCTCGGATAAACCGACCAGTCGTATTCCGTTATGCCCAGTTTTTTTGCATATTTTTCTGCTGTTGCGATCGCTTCTTCCAAATCAAGGTTTACGATTTTTCGATAAACCGGAAAGGTTTCGATATCAAAATTCTCCGTCCAGAATTTATTCTTTATAATATCCTCAGCCGTAAACGTAACGGGGCCAGTGGCGCTTCTTAAGGGGCTTATATCGTAAATCCGCAGTTTCGGCAAACCGGACGCATCGGAATTTGAAGAAACATCCTGCGAAAATGTTGAACTCCCCGCGGAATCGACGGCAGGCAGGATGACCGTCAACACCAGTATCGGTATTAAAACCGCGACGGCCAGGCAGGTCGCCACCGCGAAAATAACCTGCTTGCTGAATCTCGCTCTTTTGGTTGTTTCTTTGCTTTTCAATGCGTTTTTAATTCTTCTTTTCAGACTTTCGGTCGCCTTGATATCGCCGATGGTTTCGCGGTAATCGTTGATGTTCATATCTTCACTCCTTCTTCTGCAAGAATGATTTTCAGTTTTTTGCGCGCTCTTGTCAGGCGGGAACTGATTGTGTTTTCATTTTTGCCGAGTATGCGCGCAATCTCGGGAACCGTATAGTTTTCGTAGTAATAGAGGTATATGACGTTCCGGTCGTCCTTCGGCAGCTTCCAGATTTCGTCCAGGATGCCCAATTGCTTTTCGCCGCGCGGCTTCCATTGTTCGTCGAGCGGCTGCCGTTTCCGGAACCAGGCGGATTTCCGCAAATCCTTGCACTGATTGATCGTGACGCGGATCAGCCAGGCTTTTAAGTGTTCTTCATCGTTGAAATCCGGCTGTTTGAGCAGCTTGATGAATACCTCCTGCGTCACGTCCTCGTCGTCCGCCTGATTTTTCAGATTCTGATACGCGATGCGGACCACCATGTCCGAATACTTCTCGACCACATATTCGATAAAACCGTGATCGCCCGATGTTCTTTCCAACGAAACACCTCCTCTATTACTACGAACGATTTAAAACCGCAAAACCGTGCGCAAAATATAAAAAATTTATTCTATAATACTACAAACGTCAAAAAGAAAAAGAGGCAAAACCCTCTTTTGCTTACAAAAAAGAAAAAACCGCCAAAAAGGCGGTTTTTTCAGTTTTGTTTGCGATACCGGAGGGGTTTATTGGATATCCACCTTGAAGGTGTTGCTCTTCGGTTCTTTCTTGGGCACGGTGATGCGAAGGACGCCGTCCTCCAGTTTTGCGGTGATGCCTACCTGGTCAATATCGCCGAGATAGATGCTTCTGGACATTGCGCAGCAGCGTCTCTCTCTGTGGATGTATTTATCGTTTTTATCTTCGCGCTCTTCGTTTCTGTTGACAGAGATGCACAGCGTTCCGTCCTTCACGGTAACGTCTATCTCGTCCTTCTTGACGCCGGGCATATCCGCAACAACTGTATAATCATCGCCGTTGTCCTTTACGTCGACCCTAAAAGTGCCGGCATAATGTCTGCGGTACAACCTGCTGTCTGCAAAGAAGTCATCCAGCATGTTGTAAAAATCATCAAAGAACGAATCGAAATAATCCGGTCTGTTGCCAACGAATGGAATAAGTCCTCTCAT
>JAKPGJ010000018.1 GCA_029550965.1 Bacillota bacterium | reverse complement strand
GCCATGAACTTATGAAGCTACCAAGCATATCAGCCTGCTCTTCGGCGGATACGCGCGGGAATGTAAATGAAGAGCTACGCTCGTAGAAAGTATCGGCGAGGAATTTTCGGACACGGGTTCGACTCCCGTCGCCTCCACCATCAAAGGTCACAATTGTATCTATATCAATTTTATCTTCGTAGACAATAACTTTTTTTACATAAGCCTGGATGATGCGCTTTTGCTCTTCCGGGCTTTTGTTTTTTATGTCAGAATCTTTTTGGAGATAATGGCGGATCATTTCTTCGGATGGCGCATGAGTTTGTGCTTGTAGCTTGGCTTCCTCCAGCTTAATCGTGAGATTGGCTTTTTTGGCTTCAAGTTCATCCATTTTTTCTTTCATAGACGGGTGAAACATCCCGGCAGCTATAGCATTTACTATATTGTTTATCTCTGTTTGTACTCCTGAGAGTTGGTCGGTGAACAGTTTTATATCTTTATTAATTTCAACAGTTTGAGCCTTGGAATACTCCATTATTTTTATTACGAGTTTATCGATCGCATCCGGAGAAAATATATTTTTCTCAAGGTGTTCAATTACGGCATTTTCAACAAAACCTTTATTGATGGCTTTCATGCCACACCCTTTTGTTCTTTTCCGGGTAGAGCATTCATAGCTCACATAAAGGTCCTTGTTCCTGCCGGCAAACTTCCTGGTTCCTGTCATGGCACCGCCGCATTTACCGCAATAAATCAATCCGGCTAGTAGGTATATTTCTTTTGCAGAATTAGCGCCTTTTTTATTTTTATTCATTCTTACTTGCACCGCCTTCCAGGTTTCGTCATCTATTATCCGAGGCATACCACCCTCAATTCTTATGATCTCGTCCTCGCTTTTGCTTTTATGGTGATTACGCTTGCCGTTGATTTTTCGTTCAGTACGATTGAAAATATACACCCCTCTGTATTTTTCATTGCAAAGAATATCATGTATGCTGTTTTTGCCGAATGGCCGGCCTGATTGAGTTTTATATCCGCACTGTTTTAGCTTATGTATAATTTCACTGTATCCCTTCCCTGCAGCATACATTTCAAATATGGTCCGTACAATTCTAGCTTTTTGTTCATTTATGATATATGTCTTATCAGGTGCAACGTCATACCCAAGCGGGGGCTTTCCGCCGGTGTGTTTACATTGCAGGGCAGTTTCGCGCATACCCTTCATCACTTCCCGTGCAAGGTTACGGCTATAGTATTCGGCCATGCCTTCAAGAACAGACTCAAGTATTATGCTTTCCGGGCTGTCGTCGAGGTTTTCCAAGACGGAAATAAGCCGGACGCCGTTTTTTTTAAGCTGACGCTTATAAAATGCACTATCGTATCTGTCCCGGCTGAAGCGGTCCAGCTTGTGAACGATGACAACAGAAAACAGGCCCAATGCGCTGTCCTGTATCATTTGCAGGAAGCCGGGCCTGTCATCGGTTGTTGCACTCCGTGCTTCATCAGTGTATATTTTAACGAGTTGTATATCGTTTTTTTGACAATATTCACGAATAGCCCTCAATTGAGCCTCTATACTTTCTTCCCTCTGGTTATCGCTGCTGTATCGTGCATATGCTGCGGCTTTTTGCATATTGACCTCTTAGGATGCTTGGGTTGTTTCTGCCTTTTTCGTGCCAATTACGGCTAGTATCCCGCCGACAAGTGCCAGCACCATAAAAATAGCTACAAATGTACCGCCGAGAATAGCACCTGCAATAGCGCAGATTATGAGCAATATACCTGGCACTTTTGATTTTGCGTTCATTGCTATTGCGCCGAAAATAATAGTTAAAAAGGAAAATAAAATACCTCCCCAACCTAAACCGATAATAGTTTCTGCACCTTCTCCGCCAAAAGCCGCTCCAACTCCGCCAATAAACATTGTTACTATCGCCGCAATGATACCAAAAATCCCAGCAATCAGAGCAATAATTCCTCCTGCTTTTTTCATAAATATGACCTCCTTTTGATATATTTTTATCACCTATCCAACTCAACTATAATTTGACCGCTACCAAATAATGTAGGATCTATCTGTAATTCTAAACCTGTTGCATCTTTTGGAATTTCAAATGCAAGTTCGCCTCTGAGTTTTCTGCCTGCAGAAATCTCACCATTAACAGATCCTTGAGTTTCCGGGCCAATAGTTATTGTGTAATTATATCCTTGGGAATCAAACAGTTTAAACATCATAAGAGAACTTACGGATTCAGATTTGTCCCCTGTATTTTCAACAGTAACGTCGATGATGTAATATATATATCCATCCTTTGGCTTGATGAAATCGCCGCCTGCGTCCGTCCTTGTTGAATTCACTGTGAAAATCAAATTTCCGGCTTTGACGGAATCCCCGATTTCGTATGTTTCTGTTTCTGTCTTAGTTTCCTTTTGCTGAGATGTTTCGCTGTCTACTTTTTCGGGTTTTACATCTTGAGAGCTGCCACACGCTGAAAACAAAGATAATGCAAGCGACAAAATGAGAATTAATACAAAAATCTTTTTCATTATGATAAACCTCCTGACTATTTTATATTTTTTTAATAATTTTTTCGGTCAACATGTCTGCCTCTTTTTCGATGTATTCATACTGCATATCAAGACCAATATAGTAGCTTTGCTTTGGAATGTCGTTGATAATATGCTTCAATTCGTGGATTAGTACCTTGCATTGTGTTTCGTATGAGATATTGCCGTTCAGGATTATGTAGATATTGTTATGATTACTGACATATGTAAAACCGTATATCTTAGTGCATAGATTTGCTATGATTACTTTTATGCCGTATGAGTTCATCAATTCATAGAAAGGGATATTACCCTCCAGCAAGCCTTTCAAAAGTGGCTTGTCCAATAAATCCACTGGCATCGTTAAAGCCTCCAAAAATATTGCTGTTTTAGTTATTTTATTCTTCTAAGGATAAACTCATCGTGTCTGGATACTTCTTTCTCTATACGGTCAAGTTGGTCTGTATGCTGCTTATAGCCGTCAAATAAGGCTTGAATTTTAGGTTTTATATCATGCTCTAGCATAATCTCTATACGTTTTTGGCCATCCTTTAAGCCAGAAACATCATTTTTTAATCCAGAGACATCGTTTGTCAGGTTTCCCACCTTGGCGTCCAGGTCTGCAACCTTTGTAGCAATAAATTCAAGTAATTCCCTGTCATTCATGTGGTTCACTCCTTAGATTAAATTGACTCTTTATTTTTTCTAGGTCTATATACATATCCTTTGGCTTTCTTTTCTTCTATGTCCTTCAAATAACTATCTATAACAATTTTAAAAGTGTCATCATAGCTTACTTTTCCATCAATAGGGCTTACTATTTTGCGTGGTTTATAATATGGCAGCTTCTTTGCGTCTTTTAGGAATTTTATTGCCTCATCTAGTTTATTCATTTTTACATATATAGTTGCGATATGTGCGTAACTTGGAGATATGGAAGGGTTTACATTTTTCGCTTCCAGATAGTATCGTAGGGCATTATAAAAATCATATTCTCCTTCATATGCTTTACCTAAATCTATGTAAATTCTAAAAAGAGTATTGGTTTCTGGATAACTAAGGCTCAAAAATTTTTCTAAATAAAAAATAGCTTGCTGCCTGAATTTAGCGCCTTTCCATATATAAGCCGTGCCTATAAGGTAATATGCTTCAGGATTTTCTATGCCCTGGCACAACTCAATAACTTTACCCAATACCTCATGCCTATCTTTTGCATTTTTAACAAACTCTTTTGCCTTCTTTTGAATACTGCCTTCACTTCCAAAACCTACGCTCAGTTTTAAGCAATCAAATAAGGCTTGGGCAAATTCTAAATTATCATCTACATCATTATCTTTTTTGAGGAATTTATCAAAAATACTCATGTATTCCCTTCCTCGTCCTCAATCGCCTTGATAATCCGTATTATCTGCTTAATCTCTCTTGGTTCAAGCTTTTTCGTCTGCTTGAACAGCAGCTTCAAATCTTCCCTTTCCCGTAACACATTCCAGAAGTCCGCAAGTTCAGGGTCATCTTTGACCGCTTCGGCTATTTCGTCGGCAGGTTCGCGGATGTTACTCTTTCCTAATAGATAGTCTATTGAACAGTCAAAGAACTCGGCTAGTCGCTGTAATGTCTCAGTGTCAGGGTCTCTTTGGCCGGTTTCGTACATTGCTATTGTGCTAGATGATATGTTGAGAAGTTTGGCTAATTCTCTTTGTGATAAACCTTTATCACCTCGCAACTCTTTCAATCTTTTTGGAAACATTATACACACCTCACGTTTATTTTATCACGCATTATGAGAAATACAATATGCCTCACTAATAGTGAAAAAATTTTAAAAAACTATTGCAATTGCTCACGATATGTGATGAGCGACGCGATCGACATGAAGGGAGAATAGCGTGTCTTGAAACAAGCAAAATGCCGCTTGAGGCGTGGTTCGAATTAATTTATGAAGAAACCATGCGGAAAGCATAAAATAACGGATTGCAAGATAAAGTAAACTGCGCGATTCCGGCAGCAAATTGCTTTCGTACGCAGGCAAAATAGGGTTCTTTGCCCCGTTTTCCAATAGGGAGAACGGGGCGTACATTTTATTGACGAACAGTCTGCGTTCTTTTTTATTTTCCTGAAACTATTTGCGCAGATTTGCCCACTATTGCTGTAGAGAAGTAAATATTTGAAAACTTAAGAGGGAAATTCATGCGCAAAGTATCGTTTTTTGTTTCGATTTTTTTAATCTCTTCTTTTTTATTTTCTTGTTCGGAAAACAGCAATGAAACCGCGCAAAGTGAAGGTGCTTCGTACTCGCAGGTTCAAGAAACGGTCGATTCGTCCTCGCAGGTTCAAGAAACGAAGTTAGCCCCTATTGCACATCAATACGATCGGGCGGAGGATTTTTCAGAAGGTTTAGCCGCAGTTTGCATAGATGACAAGCTGGGGTATATTGACAAAACCGGTGAAATCGTTATTCCATTGAAGTATGAATGGATTGGCTACTTGGGCACTATGCGTGGAATAAGGACTTCCGCCTTTACGGACGGCTTAGCAGTAGTTTGTCAAAATGGTAAATACGGCTTTGTTGATAAGACCGGTAAAGAGATTGTTCCATGCAAATATGATGATGCCTTTATTTTCGCCGAAGGAATGGCTGCGGTTAAATTGGGGACGAAATGGGGGTTCATTGATACAACCGGCAGAGAAGTTGTTCCTCCGAAATACGATCGGGTGAGTTCTTTCAGCGAAGGAATGGCAGCTGTTGCGAACGGCGGAGAGTTATATATACCACCCGAAGACGAATTGGGCGAGGTGGAATACATAAACAGCAAATGGGGCTTTATTGACAAAACGGGTACTGAGGTTATTCCCTGTCAGTATTCTTATGTCGAGAAGTTTAGATTTCAAGAAGGTGTTGCGATCGTCATTACAGAGCAAGGAAATTTTAAAATAATAGATAAAACGGGTAAAGACGTTGTGCCGGAAGGCAAGTATTCAACGTTTGGCGATGTATCCGAAGGTTTGGTAGCAGCCAGTGTCGGGTCACAATGGGGATTTTTAGATTTGTCCGGCAACGAGGTTATTCCTTGTGTTAATGAGTATGCTATTTCGGGAATAATCCCAAGTTTTTCCGAAGGCTTAGCATGGTTTAAAATGGATCACGGAAAATACGGCGTGATTGACAAAAGCGGAAAAATCATTGTGCAACCGATTTATTACGATGGAATTTGGTATTTTAAAGAAGGAATGTCAAGAGTAAAAGTAAACGGTAAATATGGATTTATTAACAAAAATGGAATACTTGTTATAAACCCTAAATACGGATGGGCCTTCAGCTTTATAGAAGGTATGGCAAGGGTTTGCATGAATTCGGATCAAGTTGGTGAATGGGGATTTATTGACAAAACCGGGCGCGAAATCACTCCACTCCATTACTTTTCTGCATATGATTTTAACGAAGGTTATGCGGCAGTAAACATCGGCGACAGCGAAACAGGGAAATGGGGCTTTATTGATAAAGAGGGAAACACGGTTGTAGAATGTAAGTATAGTGAAGTTAGCAGCTATAAGGAGGGTATGGCGGCTGTTTGCCTGGATGGCAAATGGGGATATATACCTTACCCATGAAATGGTTTCGTATAAACGACAAAAAATTGCTTCCCATATCCGTCATGATTTTTACTAAAAAGTGTAAGGCACTTATATCAATTGCATATAACAAAAACCGGTTTCTCAACATTTTGAGAAACCGGTTATGTTCATGTATAGCGAATGCAGGCGTCGGAATGCTTGCACTCGCTATCATTTTTTATACGCGTCGAATAGCAATGAACACTGCATATTCAATGAGCATATAAAATAATGAGGAAGTATACGTAAAATAAAATTGGAGGTAAAACATGAAACAAAAAATAATTTTTGTTTTAGTAATTATTATATGCTTTTTTGCGATGTCAGTGACTGTGTCCGCGGCTTCGCCGGAAGCAACGCTGCGAGTAGACGGCGTGTTTGTCGGAAACTTTCCGTCTGTTCAAGCGGCGGTCAACGCGGTAACGGTGACACCTGGCACCGACTTCGTAATTGAAGTTGCCGCGGGAACGGTAAGCGACGCGTTAAATATAACACAGCAACCAAATAAAAATTTAGTAATAAAACCGCAGCTCGGAGCAACTGTCACATTTACCAATACCATTACAATTGATGGAAACGGAAATTTGAGCAATCCGGAAACACTGTTGATCGAAGGGTTTATCTTTGATTTCACAGGTCCGGGCGCGCCGGCAAACTGCATAGATTTTAATCTTATACCGCCGCATATCGGATTCAGCTATCCGCATAACGTCACCATCAACGGCTGTACGTTTATAGGCGTTTTCGATACGACGGTAGCGGTACAAAGTATTCCGGGCGGTTCAAGAAACATCGCGATTATGAACTGCACCGCTACGGATATGCACAGCTTGGCGCAGCTGAAAGCGGTTTCGGGATACGCGTTTATCCAGAACTGCATTGTTAACAACGCTTCCGGCGGCGTAAACTTCTACGGTGTGGGCAACCTGGTAGTAGACAGCTGTGTATTCAACGTAGAAGAATATGCTGTCCGCAGCGGTCAGAACGCGGGCGCTATCAGCAATCTCGGTTCTGTAACCATCAACAACAGCGTACTGACCTCGAACTCAAACACGGTCGCAACCGTCGTCTTGAGAGGGGACAGCACAGAGAATATCAATATCATTTATTCCAACATCACCAACGAAGCGCCCGGCGGTTCTTACCTGGAGAACCTGAACGCGGCAAGCATAGACTTATATGATATTGACATTATAGAATCGAACGTATCCGGAAATGTTACCGGTATTAATCTGGCAACCATCACGACCATCGACGACCCGAACGTCGAAAACGGTCCGATTAATATTAACATTATCCCGGATAACCAACTGGTTATCATTATCACAATATTGATAATCTTAATCATTCTGTTGCTGGCGGCAATCTTCTTCTATATCCTGTTTAGTTAAAATCTATAAGATAGAATAAACAAAGCGGGCTTCATACAGCCCGCTTTTTTGGTTTTTGGTTTTTATGGTTTTCTACTTTTTAAAAAAGTCACTGCGGAAAAGAACTGGTTCGGTTCCTCCTTGTATTTATTCGAATATGGAAGGATACTTTTTTATGACTTTCGTATATTCCGCGTATTGTTTGGGTGTGAGATCTAAATATGCATATTGATACACATACCGAGCGGTTACCGTACCGTCGAAGTTATAATAAATGCTTTCGATATGATTGCCCTTTGCGTCATACTTGCGCTCTTGCCGCGAGCCGAGTTCGCCGTTTTTATAGTATTTTCGTTTTTCTACCAAAAAGCCTTTTCGCCGTACTCCCATTCTTCACGAAGATTGATTTCGCCAGAATTATAGAATATACGTTCGATAATGTTGCCGTTGGCATCGCGTTTTTCTTCTGTGCCGCTAAAAATCTCGCCGTTGCCTGAGTATATAATGTCGAATATGGTTTGACCTTCAGATTCAAGATGAATCATTCGAAAGCTCACTTTTCCGTTGCTGTCGTATTGTAATGTTTCGGTTTTATTTCCGGCTGCGTCGATTGAATAGATGCTTTTTTGCTTCATTTTTCCGTTGCTGTCGAAATATACGGCTTCTGTCATTTTTCCGTCGGCATCGTATTTCCATTCGGAATTCGTGACCGCACCATCTTTGATATAGAGAGATTTGATTTTGTTACCGTTTAAGTCATACTCGTTTTTTACGGTTTCTATTATGCTTTCGTTGTCGGTGCATAGAGACAACGGCATATTCTGACACCCAATTGTTCGAAGACATCTTGTTGCTACAGTATAAAGTATTATTGCATAAGTGTCAAAACAATATTTATTGAAAAAACAACAAAAAAGAGGACAGTTTTTTAACTGTCCTCAAAAACTTAGTGATCGCATTTTTCCTTATCCAGCGTCCAGGAGCTTTGCACCGTATGGAGCAGGTGGTGCGCCAGTTCGGACAAGGGTTCGCCGAAGAACTCCTTGTAAATCTGCTGAATCGCGGTGTTCTCGTGCGAGAAGCGCATGCGGGAGTTCGCGTCGATTTCATACAGCGTTTCGCCTCTGCGCTCGGCAAGCTCCTTGCCGTCCTGAATCGGCTGTCCGCCGCCGCCTGCGCAGCCGCCGGGGCAGGCCATCACTTCGACAAAGTCATAGTCGACTTCGCCGCTGCGGATCGCTTCGACCAGTTTCCGCGCGTTGGAAAGACCGCTCGCGACCGCGACTTTGATCGGAACGCCTTTGATGTCAAAAGTGGCTTCCCGCCAGCCGCCCATGCCGCGCACGTCCTTGAACGCGTCGGGGTCGGGGTTCTTGCCGGTCAGCATATAGTACGCGCTTCGGAGCGCGGCTTCCATAACGCCGCCGGTGGTGCCGAAGATCACGCCGGCGCCGGTTCCCAGCCCCATCGGGGAGTCAAACGGTTCGTCCTCGAGCGCTTCCGGGTCAATATGGCAGGCGCGCAACAGACGGGTCAGCTCCCGGGTCGTCAGCACGACGTCGACATCCTGTCCCGCGCCGGAGTCGGAAACCTCGGGCACTTCGCATTCGTATTTTTTCGCGATGCAGGGCATGATGGATATCGAGAATATCTTGGAGGGATCCACGCCTAATTTTTGCGCGAAATAGGTCTTTGCGACCGCGCCGAACATTTGCTGCGGCGACTTCGCGCTCGAAAGGTGGGGGAGCATGTCGGGGTACTCTTTTATCAGGAAGCGCACCCAGCCGGGGCAGCAGCTGGTCATAAGGGGTTTGTTCTTCTTAAAGCTGTTGATAAACTCGGTGCCTTCCTCCATAACCGTCAGGTCAGCCGTGAAGTCGGTATCGAACACATAATCGATTCCCAGCGCGTGCAGGCAGGCGACCAGGCGGTTGACCGACGCTTTTTCCTTCGGCAGGTTCAGGTTCTCGCCCCAGGCGGTTCGGACCGCGGGCGCAAGCTGTACGACCGTGATTTTTTCCGGGTCGTAAATGGCCGACAGCACCTTGCCGGTGTCGTCCCGCTCTCTTAACGCGCCGACCGGGCAGTGGGTGATGCACTGACCGCACAGGGTGCAGCTGGTTTTCTTGATGTTCAGCCCGTCGCGCGTGGCAATCTTCATGTTCGCGCCGGTGCCGTTGACCTCCCATACGCCGATGCTCTGCACGTTTTCGCAGATGGTGACGCAGCGCAGGCACTTGATGCACTTCGAGTTGTCGCGGATGAGCGGGTAGGACATATCCCAGTTCATCTCGTCAACCTTGGTTTCGTAATCAAGGTTGTAAATGTTGAGGTTGTTCGCCATCTTCTGCAAAGAGCAGTTGCCGCTCCGCAGGCAGGTGGGGCAGTGGCAGTTGTGCTGCGAGAGGATCATCTCGATGTTGTACTTCCTTGCCTGACGGACGCGGGCGCTGTTGGTATAAACAACCATGCCTTCTTCGACGACCGTATTGCAGGCTGCCGAAAGCCGCGGCGAACCTTCGATTTCCACGACGCAGATGCGGCAGGCGCCGATCTCGTTGATATTTTTCAGATAGCAGAGGGTAGGGATTTTAATGCCGAGCTTCTTTGCGGCGTTCAGAATGGTGGTGCCCTCTTCTACCGTTATCGGTTTGTTGTCGATTGTCAGTGTTACCATTGAACTTCTCTGCCTCCTTTGAAAGCGCCGAAACCGTAGTGGTCGCATCTCAGGCAGCGGGAACACTCCTGATTTGCTTCCTCAAGCGTCATCTCGTTCTCCATCAGGCAGAAATCGTTTTTACGCTCGTTTGCCATACGTTCCGTAAGGTTCACGCGGCCGCAGGGGGTTTTGAAGCGGAAGGAAGCGGGCGGAATCTCCACGTCGGCGGTGATTTTCGTGTTGTATCCCAAGTAGTTGTCGATGTTCGCGGCGGCGACCTTTCCGCCGTCAATCGCGCGGATTACCGTCAGCGGGCCGGAAACGCAGTCTCCGCCGGCGAAAACGCCCCGCATGCCTTCGACGGCGGCGCCTTTCTGGGTCAGGATCATATCCCATTTCAGCTTGCAGCCGCTCTCGCCGAAGTGGACAGAATCAATTGCCTGACCGATCGCGACGATAATGATGTCGCAGGGAAGAAGCACCGGCGGTTTATTCGCGTTATAGGGCTTCGGACGTCCTTTCTCGTAGTCGCCGATAATCTGCGGCTGGAGCACAATGCCGGCGACGTTGCCGTTTTCGTCCGATTCGATGCTGACCGGCGCCATCAGCGGCAGAATCTCGCAGCCCTCCGCCATCGCGCCCTCGATTTCCTCTTTCAAAGCGGTCATGTCCTCGATGCGCCGCCTGTAAACGCAGGTGACCGACGCGGCGTTCAGGCGCATCGCGGTGCGGGTCGCGTCCATCGCGACGTTTCCGCCGCCGACGATCACGACGCGCTTGCCCGTGAAGTCGGGCTTGTTGTTGTCGCCCATGTTGCCGAGGAACTCGACCGCCGAGTAAACGCCGCGGCTGTCCTCGCCCTTGATTTTCAGTTTCTTGTCGGCGTGCGCGCCGATGGATATGTAAACGGCGTCGAACTGTTTTCTCAGTTCGTCAAGGGTGATGTCCTTTCCGACCGTAACGCCTAAGTTTACTTTTACGCCGAGCGAAAGAATGGCGTCAATATCTCTGTCCAGATACTCGTCGGGCAGTCTGTAGCATGGAATACCATATCTGAGCATGCCGCCCAACCGCTGTCTTTTTTCAAAAATGGTGACCGAATGGCCCATCAGGCTCAGATAATAAGCGGCCGTAAGTCCGGCGGGACCGCCGCCGATGACCGCGACCGTCTTGCCGGTCTTGGGTGCCTTTATCTGCGGAGCCGGAACCTCGCCGGCGTTGTCCACCGCGAAGCGTTTTAATCCGCGGATGTTGACGGGCGCGTCCACCATGCCGCGGCGGCAGCGGTGCTCGCAGGGATGCTCGCAGACCAACGCGCATACGCTCGGGAACGGGTTGTCCTTGCGTATCAGGCGGATGGCGTCGGCATACCTGCCCGCTTTAATCAGCGCGATATAACCGGGTATATCCACATGCGCCGGGCAGTCGCAAACGCAGGGAACCGATTTGAAGTTTTTCGTGCAGCGGTTGTTTTGAACGTGGGACAGATAATCGTCCCTGAACCCTTTTAAACCTTCCAGAATAAACCTTGCCGATTCAAAGCCGATCGCGCAGTCGGCGGAGTCGGCGATGACCGACGCGGTTCTTTCAAGAATCGCGAGATCGTTTTCGCTGCCCTTGCCCGCAAGTATTTTATCGGTGATTGTAACAAGCGCGTCCAGTCCGATTCTGCAGGGAACGCATTTTCCGCAGCTTTGCGCAAGGCACAGCTTCAAAAACGCGTTCGAGAGCGTGACCGGACAGTTGCCTTTCGGCGAAAAGGTCAACCTGCGCGAAAGGTCCTCGTAAAGACCGTCCACGACTTCCTGACCCTTTTCGGTACAAAAAAGTGTAAGTCTTTCCATGCAGTACTCCTTAAAAAGGATATTTTTCCGTAAAGTTGCATCACACAAAGCGTTATTATAGCAAAAGAAAGAATGAAAATCAATTCAAAATTCCGCATGTTTTTTTAAAAAAAAGAAAAGCAGCCGTTTTTCGGCCGCTTTGTTTGCGCTCGTTTAAAAGCCGTCAGCAGAGAAGCGCCGAGTAGACGGTTTCTCCGCCGTTGACAAAGACTTCGACGATATACTCGTCGCGCAGGATTTTTAAATCTTTGATTTCGCCTTTATGGACGATGGAATCGCGCAGTTTGCGCTCGATGATAAATCCGTCCGCCGTCCGTTTGACCGCCGGGTCGCTGTCGCGCAGGAGATGGCGCACTTCCTCGACCGGATAGCCGTAGATTTTGCCGTCTTTCGCCGTAATCTCGCGCGGAACCGAAAGACAGCCGACGTTCTTTTCGGCAAAGCGGGCGTACTGCCAGCCGGGAATCCAGGTGATCAGCAGATTACGTCCTTTGTGGTCGGTAAAAATCTGACCGGCGTATTGGTCGGGGCCTTTGTCCACGTTTCCGGTGATCTCCGGCGTGAAGCGGCCGTCTTTGAAACTGCCGTACATGACCGAGAAAAAGTGGCTTCCGTCCAGCCTGCAGACCGACGTCGCGAGCAGGCATTTGTCGCCGACCTGCATAAACGAAGGGCACTCCGCGAATTTCGCGTCGCTCCATTCGCACAAAATGCTGCTCAGCTTCCAATCAAACAGGTCCTCGCTTTCGTAAAGAAGCAGGCGCGCGGCCCGCAGTTCCGGGTTGCCGGTTGCCATTACGCAATAGTACCTGCCGTCGATGCAGGCAACCGCAGGATCGCGGAAGTCGCGTCCGCCTTCGGGCGGATAGTGCGCGATGACAGGATTATGTTCGTATTTTTCAAAATGAACGCCGTCGGCAGAATAGGCGACGCTCACGGTCTGCATCATTTTTTCCTCGTCAAGCGTGTTTACCGAAGCGTAAAACAGATATAAAATGTCGTCTTTGACGATGGCCGTGCCCGACCAGCATCCGGCCTGGTCGTAGGGTTGATCGCCCTGCAGCGCGATGGGGAGTTCTTCCCAGGTTAAAAAACCCTTCGTGCGGGCATGGCCCCAGCAAAACGGTTCCTGCCAGGGGATTTCGTGATTGGGCGCGTGCTGATAAAAAGCATGGTAATACCCTTTAAACCAGACAAGTCCGTTCGGGTCGCTTGACCAGCCTTTTTTCGGTTTATAATGCCATTTCAGAGGAAGCGTGTAGTCCATTTAAAACCTTAATACAAAAATTTAATCGGTCAAGGGGCAGTATATTCGATTATTGGCCGTATGTCAAGCGTTGCGGTATTTATTCGGAGACCCATGCCGCTAAAACTTTTCCGTCCGATTTGCGAATGATCGCTTTTTATATTTTTTATATTATATCAGAATTAGCGTATAAGTATTTCAAAGTCAAGAAACGTTGATTATCCTGAAAGAATTTGTCGCTAAAAAAATATTGAAAAATTGTGATGAAAGTATGGAAAAACGAAAAGCGATGTGCTATAATGTTAGAAGTCATATAACATATTACTATATTAATTAACATAAAAAATTGGAGGTTGTTATGAGAAAACTTATTGTCGGCGCATTGATTTTTATGTTGCTCTTTTCCATTGCAGCTCCAGGTTTTTCAGTATCCGCAGCGGGAAGCTTCGACGCCAAGACGCCCATTACCATTGACGGCGTCGCGTATTCAAATGTCGCGCTCGATAAGAGTTATGAGCGGACCGGCGACGTATACGACGGTAAATGGACGGATACCGGTACCGACGGCAAACCGCTGGGCAAGATGACCGACGGCGTCGTCGCAGAAGCCGGAAACGACGAAGCAGTCGGCTGTTACAAAAGCAACGAGACCAGCGTTACCATCGATCTCGGCAAAGCGTACGCGATCAAGCAGGTTACAACCGATTTGTACGGTTTCGCGGATTGGGGAATTCCCGACCCTGATCTGGCTACCATAACCGTTTTCGTATCCTCGGACGGCAGCAGCTTTACCAAGGTCGGAGACGCGCAGAAATCTGAGGAAAAAGGAGAAGGCGGCTGGAAACTAAGGTTGTTTACGCTGTCGCTCGGTGAAACCGTATCGGCAAGATATGTTCGGGTTACATACAAGATTAACGGAACCTTCTGCTGGACCAGCGAAGTAGCGGTGTTCGGCGTAGAGTCATCGTCTGAAAGCTCTGAGCCTACGGAAAGTTCCGCTCCCTCTTCTGAAGCGCCTTCCAGCTCCGCGTCTGCTGAGCCCGCAAGTTCTTCTTCCAGCAGCGCTTCCAGCGCAGCAAGCAGCGCGGGAACATCCAGCGCTTCCAATCCTGAGACGGGAGAAGACGACTTGATTTACGCATTCGCAATCGTAGGCGTAGCCGCTTTGGTATCTATTATGATTGTTCTCAGAAACAGAAGGAAAGAATGCTAAAATACAATTCGTAAAAATCTTTTTAGAATAACGCAAAAGAGCCTTTGCAGAAAGGCTCTTTTGTCATAAAACAAAATCCTGCCGGGGATGCGGCAGGATTTTTTCTATTCACTTAAAACTGCATCTCTTCCGGCGGGGCGGTGAAAGAACTGAAGGTCGCGGTCGCGTTTTTAAAATAGAGCACCTGCGTGTTGCCGTCGTTTTCGTCGTACATGGACCGAAGTTCCGGGTAAGCGTCCAGCATTGCTTTTTTTACTTCATAGCGGTCGTCGTCAACAAGCTCGCCCGCGACGCGCAGCCATACGCCGTCCTTGAACGCGCAGATTTCCGCTTTCGGGTTTTTCGCAAGCTGTTTCGAGACGGCTTTCTTCCTGCCGGTCTGAATATACAGTTTGCCCTCATAAATGAGAACGGTGCCGAAAGGCCGGACTCTCGGCTGGTCGCCTTCTACTGTCGCAAGATAATAAGTACCGACTTCCTTAAAAAACCGATACACTTTTTCCATTAAATCTGTACCTCCGATGATAAACGTTCGGTTCTTATAATACATTTTTACATAGCGTTTGTAAAGCGGGGCAAGCAGCGTTGATTAAAAAAAAATTCTACCGAAAAATTGGTTAAAAATATTTGACTTATGAACAAACAAACGATATAATATGGAAAAAATGTCATTTTTAATCGAAACTGAAAAGAAAGGGATGATTACATGCTGTGGAAAGACAAGTACAATCTCGGTGTCGAGCAGATTGACGCGCAGCATCGGGAGCTGTTTAGAAGAGTGTCCGATTTTTTAGAAGTCCTGCGCTCTTCGTCCTCGTGGGAGGAGAGGGTCGGCAAGGTCAACGAGACCTTAAGCTTTATGAAAGATTACGTGATTACGCATTTCCGCGACGAGGAAGCATATCAGATTCAAATCGGTTATCCCGAGTATGACGCGCATAAACAAACGCATGACGATATGGTAAGCTACGTAGCGCAGTTTGCCGCAGAATACGAGCAGAAGGGCTATGACGAAAAGTTAATCCAGCAGTTTGCCGGAAAGCTGTTGGCATGGCTTATTCATCACGTTGCGGCGGATGACCAGAAGATTGGCGCTTACGCGAAAAAGAAAGGGGTGTAAGGCATAGGTATGGAGAACGTATTGTATAAACCTTTCTTCAACGCAACGCGTGAAGTATTTCAGCTGATGCTGGATATCAGCAACATAACCGACAAGCCGCTTTGCGTGGACGGCGTTTGCTATCCGGCCGGCAATGTGGATATTGCGATACGCGTAATCGGCGACATGGAGGGCATGGTTGTCTATCATTTCCCGAAGGAAACCTCTCTGAAAATCGTGAAGATTATGAGCGGCGGCATGGAGTTTAACGAGGTGGACGAGTTTGTCGCGTCCGCGATGGGCGAAATCGCGAACATCATCAGCGGTAACGTGATGTCGGCGCTTTCGACACAGGACATTACCTGCGACATTCTGCCGCCGGAGTTTATCGCGCCAGAAACAATCGCAGACGCGTCCGCGAAATACAAATTCGTCTCGGGCATGCAGATTTGCTCCGAAATCGGTGATATCGACCTGAACATATTGCTCAATGTCAAAAGCGGCGCCGAAAAAGCATAAAACGCGTTAGCGTACAATAAGCATGAAGCGCGATTTTATATAGAAAACAGCAATAAAAAAGTCGGATGAAAAACCCGACTATTTTCATTTTACTGCGCATACGCTCGGCGGCAATTCTTTAAGAAGGTTAGCGGAGGAAGCGTATGCGTTCTTTTCAGTCAATGGGTAAGAAATTTGCGTCTGCCGATTCCTCGGCAGGCGTTTTTTTTTGCAAAAAAACCAAAAATAAATTAAGAAAACACTATACAAATTAAATTTTTTATTATATACTGATTTTGTCCGAATCATATTTTTTAATCGTAATAAATTTTTTATTTTGGGAGAAAAGAATATGCGTGCAAAAAAATCACTGAGTAAGAAGTTTATAACAATAGGATTGGTTTTTTCTTTTTTGCTTGCAATGGTCGCTCCCGAAGTGCCTGTATTTACAGAGACTGTAAATGCAGAAGGATCGTTATTTGCAGGGGGAGACGGAACAGCGAGCAACCCATATATCATAAAAACGCCGGAGCAGCTTTATAATGTTGGAAAATTTACTGATGATGCTTCTCGAAATAAATACTTCAAGCGGCAAACGATATCGACTTGACCGATTTTCTTGCTGCGAATTTTCCTACGAAAGGCTGGTTTCCGATTGGTTCATGGTCTGATGTGTCGTCTGTAGTTTTTTATGGGAATTTCGACGGTGCGGGTTATTCTGTGAACGGATTATGGATTAACCGCCCAACTCTTCCTTTTGTTGGTTTATTTTCTGAGGTTAGACAGGGTGAAATTAAAAACCTTAGCGTAAACATTGATGCGAGTAAAGGCGTAAGAGGGGGCAACATGGGTGCAGGAGGGCTAATTGGATGTATCAATGGAGCTACTGTAACAAACTGCAATGTAACTGGCGGCGGCGTTTTTGGTGAGCCAACGAGTAAAGTGAGAGCAGGCGGGCTGATAGGGACCGCAAGTTTTTCGGTTATTAGAAATTGTTATGCAACCTCTGACGTGTATGGAAATGAATATGTCGGCGGTCTGTGTGGATTTGCAACTGAAACGGCCATAGAGAACTGTTATGCCACAGGCAATGTAGAAGGAGAAATTTATGCAGGAGGACTGGCCGGTTTTAGTTACGCTGATGATGTGAGCGAAGGAGTCGTAAACTGCTACGCCAGCGGCAAAGTAAGCGGAAAACACTGCTGCGGTATTGTTGGCTATGGTTTTTGTATAACGAACTGCATTGCTCTGAACGCATCAATCGAAGGCACAGTTTCCGGTACAAAAAACATGGGTTGTGTGAATGGTTATGATGATATCTCAATCGAATTATCGAACAACTATGCATTATCCAATATGCGGGTTTATGATCAGACTACCGGTACAGATGTAACGCTTAGGAAAGGCGCAGATAAAAAAGACGGCGCTGATATATCTGTTTCGGAAAGTCTAAATAAAGATACATATACAAACAGATTGGGTTGGAATTTCACCAGCGTATGGTATATGGAGAGCGGAAAGTATCCTGTTTTGAGATATCAGGTTTTCGGTTACGGCAGCGGTTCAATCGATGATCCCTACCTCATTCGAACTCCGCAGCAGCTGGATAATATACGAAACTTCTTAGGAGCCGCTTACAAAGACACCTATTGGAAGCTCGCCTGCGATATTGATCTTTCCTCCTATCTGACAAGCGGTGAAGGCTGGAGTCCGATCGGCGGAAGCGAGGCGTTCTACGGGCATTTAGACGGCGACGGACACGTAATCAAAGGACTATGGATGAACAAAACGAATACCGAGTATGTCGGATTATTCAGCAGACTGGCCGCGAACAGTGAGGTAAAGAACCTTGGCATTATCATTGCCGATGGCAAGGAAGTACTCGGAAAAAATTATGTAGGTGCTCTTGCAGGCGCGCAGTACGGCAACATCACAAACGTCTACTGTATAGGCAAGTGAGAGGTGAATTATTTTCCGGCGGAACAATCGGCGGCTACAATGTCGGCGGACTGGTTGGTTATCAATCCGGCGGAAATACCCAAAATTGCTATACTGTCGGAGAGGTAATCGGAAATGAAAATATAGGCGGCCTGACCGGTAATTTAAATGGCGGAACAATTACGAAATGTTATTCGAACAGCTATGTAACCGCTTTTACTTTGGGCGGCGGTTTGGTCGGGTATAATAAAGGGAGTATTACATCCTGCTATGCTATAGGAAATATAGAAACTTGGGGCATTTGCGCCGGCGGTTTGGTCGGAGTTCAAGAGCAGGGCAGTATTCAAAACTGTTTCGCAAGCGTCAAAATAGACGATCTTACCGCAACCAAAGGAGGGTTGGTCGGCAGGTTGGCCGGCGGCAGCGTTGTATCCAGCTTCTTTGATCTTAGCGTCAATTCCGGAATCAATGCGGCTGCTGAAGTTTCAGGCGGTTTGACGATCTACGTCAGCGGAAAAACCACCGAAGAGATGATGCGGCGTAATACATACTCCGGCTGGACTTTTGACACGAACAACTGGGGGATATATGCGGACGGCTGCGGGTATCCGTATTTGGCGTCCATTCATAACTACACGCTGGTGACGCCGACCGGCGGCAGAAGCAAGGTCTATGACGGCATTGAGGTAACCCCTTCTCTGGATTACACCTGCAGCGATTATTATGACGAGAGCAAACCGTTTACCGGAAGCATCAGCTTCCCGGCTATAAAGAACCCCGGCGAGTCTACACCCAGCATCGGCACGCTGTATAGCCCATTTTATCAGGTTAGACTAAATCATAACGTAAAATATATTATCACCAAAGCAACGCCGGAAATCACCATCTCGGCGACGCCGGCTTCGCCGCGGGTGATTGGAACTGAAGTTGCTTTAATAGTAACCCTGAAAGGCGTTACCGGCGCGGAGGCTTTAAATGGAACTTTAGAGATTAAGAACGGCACATTAACGATCGCAACATACGCTGTAAACACTTCTTCAGCCACAGTAAATCTGAATTGGAACAGCGCAACCCAAAATATCGGCATAAACAGCATTACGGCTGTATATAGCGGCGACAGCAATTACAATGCGGCAATAGCCGAACTGCCGTATCAAATCTTAGATGTGACCACAATAATTTTCCCGAATCAAACCGTGGAGTATTCCGGCGATCCGGTAGATGTTATTGAAAAAGCGACGGCAATCGGTTCAAGCGGTGCGATTACATATCAGTTCTACAAGGATTTCCTATGCTTAGAGCCGATTCCTGCGCCGGTTGACGCCGGAACCTATTACTGCAAAGCGACCGTCGAACCGGACGAGAACTATGCGGGCGCTTCTATGGTTTCGCTCATTACCATTCAGCCAAAAGCTTCGTCTGATGCCAATATTACAATCGCCGGAATCGACACAGGTTATTATTTCACCGGAAATCCGATTGCGCCGGTTCCGACCATTGTGACAGGCAGCGGCGTTACACTGGCGGAAGGCACGGATTATGCGTTAAGTTATGAGAATAATACGGATATCGGAACCGCGACGGTAACCATATCGTTCAAAGGAAACTACAGCGGAACGGCAGCCAGAACATTCAGCATCGCATACGCGCCGAATGACAGCGGTTTGTATGCGGTTTCCGGCGGCGTCGACGGCTGGACCAATCAGGACATCGTCATCATCGGCGTCGGCGGCAGCACGCTTTGCTTAACCCCGACCGGAACCTACGCGAACAGCCTGACGATTACCGAAGAGGCCGATTCGGCGTCGGGCACGAACTTTACCTTCTATGTAAAAGATTTGGAAGGCATCATTCATGAATGCACGGTTACATACAAGCTGGACAAAACGAGTCCGACCGGAAAAATCACGCTCGGCACCAATGTATGGAACTCGTTCCTGAACACCATTACGTTCGGTTTGTTCTTCAAAGAGACCAAGACGGTTTCCATCACTGCCGACAGCGATTTGTCCGGCGCGACGGTCGCGTACTACAAGTCCGAAACCCCGATTGCGGCGGAAGACATCGCGAGCGTTTCCGGCTGGGTGAGCGGCGCGTCGTTTAACATCAACCCGAATGAGAAGTGCTTCATCTACGCCAAAATCACCGACGGCGCGGGCAACGTAACCTACCTTGACACGGACGGCATCGTGGTTTACACCGACAGCGCGCAGGCAGACGACAGCGTCGCGTTTATAAAAATTAGCGAAACCGATGTAACCGCCCGCGTTGCGCTCAACGGCAATACGATAAAGGAGATTACACGAAACGGCGCCGCGTTGACGCCGAGCACGGATTATACGGTCAGCGGCGATACGATTACCTTTAAGGCAAGCTATCTGAAAACCCTGCCGGCGGGCGTTCACACGCTGATCATCGGCTATAACCCGCTGGGCGAGACTTATGCGGACGCTCCCGGCAATCAGGCGCCGAGCACGACCAGCATCGACGTGATTGTGTTGAAAGCAAATGTAATGCCGCAGATTGTCGTCACACCGTCGTCGCAGTCCAGACCGAACAAGGTAACCCTTTCGGTCATCGGACTGGAGGGCGCGACCGGAACCATTCAGTTTATCGCGAACAACGGCGAGATCGCGACCGTTCCGGTCGGCGGCACGGCGGACTTCTACGCGCAGGGAAGCGTCGACACCTATGAATTTGTCGCAGTTTACAGCGGCGACGAAAACTACAACAGCGCAATTAGCGCAGCAACAACGTTTACATTCTCAAAGGGCAGCCAGAATCCGCTGGTCATTGCGCCGGTAAGCGCCAAGACGTACGGAGATTCGGACTTCGCGCTTTCCGCGACCGGCGGCAGCGGTACGGGTGAAGTTACTTTTACCGTCACCAGCGGCACGGATGTTATCAGCATCAATGGCAGCACGGTCAAGATTCTGAAAGCCGGAACCGCGACCGTAGTGGCGACCAAAGCCGGGGATGACGACTACAACCCGATCACCTCCGACCCCGTCACGATTACGGTAGAGAAAGCAAATCCGGCAAGCGTTGCGATCTCTGCATCGACCGATAAAATCACATACGGCGACAGTTTCACGTTCAAAGCGAGCGGCGGAAGCGGCGCCGGCGCATATGTTTGGAGCATCGTAAATGAGAAGAATATATCCGGCGAGAGCGCACCGGCCGGTTCCATCGCGACGATTGACCCGAGCACAGGACTTGTCACGGCAAAAGGAGTAGGCTCGTTTACGGTTCAGGTTGTTCGAGTCGGCGACGAGAACTATCATGACAGCGCTGCCGCCGCCGTCGAAGTCGCGGTTGAAAAGAGAACCCTTACCATAGCGGCAAATTCCGGGCAGTTTAAGTATCTTGGCGCTGCCGACCCGGTATTCGCTTACGGCTATTCCGGCGCAGTCGGCGGCGAGACGCCCGCGTTCACCGGTTCGCTGACCCGCGAAGCAGGCGAGGGAATCGGCAGCTACGCGATCCGGCTCGGAAGCCTTGTGCTTGCCGATAACGACGCTTTCAAAGCCGAAAACTATGCGATCAACTTCGTATCCGCTGATTTTGAGATAAAATACTTGACTGTTTCCGAGCGCGCGGTTCTGGACACCCCGAACGGCAGCAGCGGCTGGTTCAAAGACAACGCGGCCGTCCGCCTGACGGCACCCGCGGGATTCCAGATCAGTCTGGACGGCGCAAACTGGAGCGGTTCGGTCGTTCTGGACAACACAGATGGAACCGATAAAACCGCCGAGTATTACTTAAAACGTACCTCCGACGGCGCGCAGACCGACAAGCTACTCAGCGACAGCTATAAGGTCGACAATACCGCCCCGACCGGAAAAATCACGCTCGGCACCAATGTTTGGAACTCCTTCCTGAACACCATTACGTTCGGTTTGTTCTTCAAGGAGACGCAGACGATCATCATCACTGCGGATTCCGATTTGTCGGGCATCGCGAGCATCGAATACTACAGGTCGGACAAAGCAGTCGAGCAGATCGAGAACATTACGGAATGGACGGCGTACGCGGGCGAAATCTCCGTCGCCCCGAACGACGCGGAAAGCTTTGTTTACTATGTGAAGATTACCGACAACGCGGGCAATGTGACCTATCTGTCCACCGACGGCGCGGTATTCGACTTGACCGCACCGGAAATCGGCGGCGTGGTTGACGGCGAAACCTATTACACCACGCAGGTTATTACCGTGGATGAAACCAACCTAAAATCTTTGACGGTCAACGGCGAAGCGTACATGGGCGAAATTGCAAGAAGCAGTAACGCTATCTTTAGCGTACTGTCCGGCAATCAACAGGCAAACGTCGTAACGCTGCCCGGCGACCGGGACGCAGCCTATGTCATTGTCTCTACGGATAAAGCGGGCAACACAACGACGGTTACGGTTTATATGAAAGCCATTCAATCACTGGCAGCGCCGATTCAAGGCTTGACGACCGAAAACGTAACCGAGAACGACGCCGCCGCGATTGAGAGCGTTAAAAATGCCGTTCTGGCGGTTAAAACCGATGCCGCTACGGACGAAGAAAAAGCGAAACTCCAGAGCATCATCGATACCTGCGGCGAATTGCTGGCGAAGATTCAAGAGCAATTGGATACCAGCGAACCGACGGAATCCAGTGAACCTGCGGAATCCAGCGAACCGGATAATGTAGACACCGGCGACCGTACGCAGCCGATTCTGCTGATTGCTTTCATGGCGATAAGCGCGCTGGGATTCTGCGCATCGCTCAAAAAGCGCCGCAAAGGGTCGCTTTAATAAAAGCATAAAAACAGGTGAGAAGCGTTCGCTTCTCACCTTTTTATTATTTCAGCACGAAATGATTCTTTTTGAACTCCAAAATCCCTTCGTCCCGCAGCTTGCTCAACTCGTTCGACATCGCGCTGCGGTCAACGCAGAGGTAATCGGCAAGCTCCTGCCGGTTGAATGGAATGTCAAACGAACTGCTCTCCGCCGCAATCGCCTGGTCGGATAAATACGAAAGCAGTTTTTCGCGCGTGGTGCGGCGGGCGGTATGCTCGATTTTCTTCATCAGGTAGATGCTTTTGTTCGCAAGAATCTGCAGCATATTGCGAATCAGCGAAGTATGAAAGACGCAGGCGGAGGTGCAGGTGGTAATGATCTTTTTGTAATCAATAAGCAAAACGCTTGTTTTTTCAGCCGATACGACGCTGACGGGGAGTTTTTTTACGTCCGCGCAGGAAAAAGCCTCGGCGAACAGCTCGCCGGCGGTCGCTTTCGCGATAATCGTGCGGTTTCCCCAGTAATCCTCGCTGATGATGTTCACGCTTCCGCTCAGGACGATGCCGACGTCGGACGGTTTTTCGCCCATCGACATGATATAGACGTCTTTTTTAAACTCGGCCGCCCTTGCGGAAAGACAGCCCAGAAGCCTGTCTATGTTTTCTTCCTCGATTCCGGCGAACAGCCCGGTGTTTTTGAGTATTTTGCTGATGTTTTCCATAATCGACCAAACTTTTTCCCAAAATTTTTTGTTTTGTTGTAAAAACAACATACATCTATGCGCCATTATAGTACAATAGCGCCGTAAAATCAAGTAAGAAATGAAAGGAAATGCATCATGGTCAGAAGAATTATACAAATAGATGAGGAAAAATGCAACGGCTGCGGCGCGTGCGTCGACGCCTGCCACGAAGGCGCGATCGGCCTCGTGGACGGAAAAGCGAAGCTGCTGCGCGACGATTACTGCGACGGTTTGGGCAACTGCCTGCCGGCATGCCCGACAGGCGCGATTACGTTTATCGAGCGCGAAGCGGCGCCGTTCGACGAAGCGGCGGTAAACGCAAAGAAAACGGCTG
The DNA here is from genome assembly GCA_029550965.1 of Bacillota bacterium. Lineage (GTDB taxonomy): Bacteria > Bacillota > Clostridia > Oscillospirales > CAG-382 > UBA1049. Next base: position 14,729 of record JAKPGJ010000018.1, on the reverse strand, counting down.
AAAAACAGCCCCTGCACTTCGGCTGCCCGGGGTCGCAGTCCAGAAGAATCAGCCGGACCGACGCTGAGAACGTCGCATATGCGGAACCGGTATCGGTCAAGAGCAGGCTGTCGCAGTGGCCGGTTCAGATTAAGCTGGTTCAGTACAACGCGCCCTATTTCGACAACGCCGACCTGCTGATCGCGGCGGACTGCACCGCGTACGCGTTCGGGGATTTTCACAACCGGTTTATCAAGAACAGAATCGTGCTGATCGGCTGCCCGAAGCTGGACGAAGGGGACTATACCGAGAAGCTGACGGCAATTATCAAAAACAACAATATCCGAAGCGTTACGATTGTCCGCATGGAAGTGCCCTGCTGCGGCGGCATCGAGCGGGCGGCGAAAACCGCGCTGATGAACAGCGGCAAGTTCATTCCCTGGCAGGTCGTTGTCGTTTCGACGGACGGAAGAATATTGGATTAAATTTTATAAATCTGGAGGAATATACGCAAGATGACACAAGAAATGTTTTGTTTCCAATGCGAGCAGACCGCGAAAGGTACGGGCTGCACTGGCAAAGCCGGCGTATGCGGCAAGACGGCCGCCACGGCAAATCTGCAGGACAAACTGACCGGCGCTTTGATCGGCCTTGCGCGCGCGGCGTCCGGCGGCGTTCCGACCGAGCGCACGCACGCGGCGGTGATTAAGGGTTTGTTCACGACCGTAACAAACGTAAACTTCGACGAAAAGGCCATACAGGAGCGGATCGCGGAGGTAGAACGCGAGAAAAACGCGCTTGCGCCGGGCTGCTGCGCCTGCTCTGCGCGCTGCGTGAAGAACGACGATTACGACATGGAAAAGCTGTGGGCGGAAAACGAGGACGTCCGCGCCTTGAAAACGCTGATTCTGTTCGGCCTGCGCGGAATGTCGGCTTACGCTTACCACGCTTTGATGCTCGGCTATGCCGACGATGAAGTAAACAATTTCTTCTATAAAGGGCTGTTCGCGGTCGGCGAGGATTGGACGGTAGAACAGTTGCTGCCGATTGCCCTTGAGGTGGGCGAGAAGAACCTGAAGTGCATGGAACTGCTCGACAAAGCGAACACCGAGACCTTCGGAACGCCTGTGCCGACCGAGGTTCCGCTGACGGTGGAAAAAGGCCCGTTTATCGTTATCAGCGGGCATGATTTAAGAGACCTCAAACTGCTGCTCGAGCAGACAGAGGGCAAAGGAATCAATGTTTACACGCACGGCGAGATGCTGCCTGCGCACGCTTATCCGAAGCTGAAGGCCTACAAGCACCTCAAAGGCAACTTCGGCACGGCATGGCAGAACCAGCAGAAGGAGTTCGCAAACATTCCCGCGCCGGTGCTGTTTACGACAAACTGCCTGATGCCTGTCAAGGAAAGCTACGCGGACCGCGTGTTCACGACCGAGGTCGTCGCCTATCCGGAACTGGTGCATATCGGCGAGGACAAGGACTTTACGCGGGTTATAAGGAAAGCGCTGGAGCTTGGCGGCTATGAAACCGATATGACGTTCACCGGCATTAACGGCGGAACCAAGGTGACAACCGGCTTTGGTCACGGCACGGTGCTTTCGGTAGCCGACGCGGTCATTAACGCGGTCAAGGAAGGAAAAATCAGGCACTTCTTCCTGATCGGCGGCTGCGACGGCGCGAAGCCGGGCCGCAACTACTACACCGAGTTCGTAAAGCAGACGCCGCCCGACACGGTCGTACTGACGCTCGCGTGCGGAAAATACCGCTTTAACGACCTTGATTTAGGAACGGTCGCCGGACTGCCGCGCCTGATGGACATGGGGCAGTGCAACGACGCGTACAGCGCGATCCGGGTAGCGGTCGCCCTCGCCGAAGCGTTCGGCTGCGGCGTCAACGAACTGCCGCTGACGCTGGTGCTCTCGTGGTACGAGCAGAAAGCGGTCGCAATCCTGCTGACGCTTCTGCATTTGGGAATTAAAAACATCCTGCTGGGTCCGTCGCTTCCTGCTTTTTTTTCGCCGAATATCTTGAAATTCCTTGTGGAAAATTATAATATAAAGCCGATCACAACGCCGCAGGAGGACCTGAAAAGCATACTCGGCTAATTTAATGGAAGGGGATTAACGTCATGAAAATTATGAAAAACATCGAACCCGAAACCGTGCTGAACTTATCCGACCTGGTCGCGTACCAGCCGGGGCAGGTTGTCAGCAGAACGCTGGCGCAGAACAAAGCGGTAAGCATTACGCTGTTTTCCTTTGACAAAGGCGAGGAAATCAGCGCTCATAAGTCAACCGGCGATGCGCTGGTCTGCATTTTGGACGGCACTGCGGATATCACGATCGGCGAAACCAAACACCGCCTGATCAAAGGGCAATCGATCGTGATGCCGGCCGGGATTCCGCACGCGCTCGAAGCGCCGGAACCCTTTAAAATGCTGCTAACGGTTGTATTTCCGTCATAAAGTTCTGCCAATCCATATGAAAAAGTCTGTCGGGAAGCCGGCAGGCTTTTTCTTGATTCTATTAGATTTTGTGCTTAGATTAGCAAATCTGCCCTTTTTTAAGTCATATTTCCGATGAATTTATATAATCTGTTCCTTGACAGGGCGGTTGCGAAATGGTATTATTCATAATAATCGCGAGGTGATACGATGAAAATAACGGTTTTGGACGGCTTTGCCGTAAACCCCGGCGATTTGAGCTGGGATTTTCTGAGCAAATACGGCGAAGCGGCCGTTTACGATAAAACGCCGCCCGAGCTTGCCGCGGAGCGCTGCGCCGACGCGGAAGCGGTTTTTACGAACAGGACGGAAATTACCGAAGAATTGCTCTGTAAATGCCCAAAAATCCGGTATGTCAGCGCGCTCGGCACCGGATACGACATGATCGACCTTGCCGCGTGCAAAAGACACGGCGTCGAGGTCTGCAATGTGCCGGGCTACTCGAGCGATTCGGTCGCGCAGTTCGCGTTCGCGCTGCTTTTGAACCTTGTGACCGATATCAAAGGCTTTACGGAAATCGTCAAGATGGGAAAATGGACCGGAGTGCCCAACTTCCATTACGAAAACGTACGGTTTATTGAACTTTCCGGCAAAACGCTGGGCATCATCGGCTTCGGCGCGATCGGAAAAAGGGTGGGCGCGATGGCGCAGGCGTTCGGCATGAACGTGATCGCCACCACGCGCACGCGCACGTCCGGTAGCGATAACGGCGTGACCTTTCTGCCGCTCGACGAACTGCTCGGCAAAAGCGACGTTGTTTCGCTGCACTGTCCGCTCAACGAGGGTACCAGGGGCATGGTGGACAAAGCGTTTATCGGCAGAATGAAGGACGGCGCGTTCCTCATTAATACCGCAAGGGGTGCAATCCTCAACGAGCAGGATGTCGCCGACGCGCTGAACAGCGGAAAACTTGCCGGCGCCGGATTGGACGTGCTCGCCGCAGAACCGGCCAGACCGGACAACCCGCTTCTGAAAGCGAAAAACTGCATCATCACGCCGCACGCCGCCTGGACATCGGTCGCGGCAAGAAAACGCCTTTTGAAGATTTTGGAAGAAAACCTTGAGAGCTTTGTTCGTACCGGAAAGGGGATAAACAGGGTGGTTTTGGAAGTAAGAGGTAAGGGATAAGAAGTAAGAGGTAAGAAGTAAGAAGTAAGAGATAAGAGATAAGAGATAAGAAGTAAGAGATAAGAGATGAGAAGTAAGAGATAAGAGATGAGAGGTAGGAGATGAGGGCGGTTTATGCCGGATTGACATGGAAGGAACGAACTGCCCTTTTCGATATATTCAGTATTCTGTAAAATAAGAGGTATTTTTGTGAAAGAGTTAGCGTATGTTTTTGAAGCGATTATGGTGGTTTCGTTCGGACTGTCATGGCCGCTGTCGATTTTAAAATCCATTCGGGCGAGAACCGCAAAGGGCAAGAGCCTTTGGTTTTTGCTGTTAATCCTGTTCGGCTACGCGATGGGGATCGCGTCCAAGTTCTTAGCCGGCAACGTCAATTATGTTGTGTTCTTTTACATACTGAACTTCTGCGTTGTGTCCGTCGATCTGATCGTCTATTTCAGAAACCTGCGTTTGGACAAGCTCGCGGAAAAACAGAAAGAATAAAGAAAAGGCGGAGTTATATAAAACTCCGCCGTGTTTTTTTATTTTATTCTTTTTCAGAATCGTCTTTTTGTTCTTCGTCTGACTTTTCCGCCGGTTTTTCGAACGAAGCCGCTATTTTCTTTCTTCTGTTTTCGAGCGCAAAGTAGAGCGGAAGTCCGGCGATCGAGATTACGATCAAGCCGATGGCGATGCCGCGAATCACCTTTTCGGCGGTGCTCAGCCTGCTCTCAGATTCGCTGCCGGAGGGGGCGCTGTTGTTCGGTTCCGGCGTAACGTCCGAAAGCTCGTACGGCTCGGGCAGCGGGTGGTCCTTGTAGTATTCCGCTTTTTCGTCGTCCTTTGACAAAAGCGTTATCTTTGTTACAAGCCGCAGATCGCCCTGAACCGCTTTTTTCAGATTCTCATCCGTAACTTTCTCGCCTAAAACCGCGTTGAAATCGCCGACCAGCTTTTCGACGTCCTGCCTGCAGGCGGTGATACCGGCGCTTTCCAGCCTCGCGATAAGGTTGTCAATGTCGGCGCATAGCGCGTCCAGCGCATCCGCGCCGTCCGCTTTGGAGGGCAGGATGACGTTCTTAATGCGGCTCTTCATAAACTTCAGCTGCGCGGTCAATGCTTTTTTGCCGTTGTAGCTCGGCGAAACCGCGCGGGCCGCGAAAATGGTCTGCGGGATGGATTCGTAGCCGCCGTCCTTGTACTGCGCGTACGCGAAGAACGCGATGCCGTCGGCGCCGTTCTGACGGGAAATGACGATTTCGTCAAACAGCGTGTCCGCGCCGTAATCGCTCAGGCCGATATAGGCGAAAACCTTGTCGCCCGCCAGCGCTACGGTGTTTTTCGACCATTTGTTTACGCTGTCGGTGTTTCCGTACGCCATCGGGAACACCATATCGACGTACGCGTTGGTCAGCCATTTCTTCGTGTCCTGCTTCGTGCGCTGCAGCGATTCGTCAAAGGAAGGCACGACGTCGCAGGAGAGGTAGATATCCGGGCGTATTTCTTCGATCAGGTCTTTTACTTTCAGCACGAAATCGGTTACGAACTGGGCTCTGAACTCGTACCAGGTCTTCCACAGCGCGTCCGACTGCGAAAGCGTGATCGGATCGACGTTGTGCTGCTCTTTGAACAGATTCCGCGTGTATTCGTCATATCCGTAGTCAACGCCGTTCACCGTATCGGGGTAGCGGATATAGTCCAGCTGGAATCCGTCAATCGAGTAGTTTTCGAGGATATATTTGTAAACCGAGAGCAGGTACTCATGCACTTCGGGCAGAGCAGGGTTCAGGAAGTAGCCTCTGCCGTACTCGTTGGAAACATAGTTAATGCCGGTGTTGGAGATATTGACCCATTCCGGCTTCTTCTTATGCAAGCCGAGATCGGGATAATTGCTGCCGTCGTGCGCGACGCGGAAAACCGGCATCCACAGGTGTAATTCCATGCCGTGTTTGTGACATTCTTCTATGTAAGCGGCGAGCACGTCGAAGTTTTTAAACGTCGGATTCTGCTCAAGGTAGTTGCCCTCGGGCAGTTTCATAATGACGGTGTTGTTGAAAAGCCCTTCGATGCAGACGATGTTAAATCCGTTTTCGTATATTTCCCGGATAACCTTCTTTACTTCCTCCATGGTCGTCTGGGTCGGGCGGATCCATATCGCTCTGCCCTCAACCGCGGGGCTTTCGGTAAGCTGGGTTTTCAGTTTTATTGACGTTTTGTCAAAATTGCTCTGCGCGATGGTATATGCGAGCATATCGTCTTTATCGACCGCTTCTTTTATCAGATTGAAGTACTTTTCGAGGTCCTGCATCAAATCCTCGACCGCGCCGTAATTGATATTCCTGTAAGTCTTTTTTGCTATGTTGTATTCGTTCTTCCAGTTTTCAAGGATAAGCCGCGGCGCTTCGACGGCGTTTTCCTTGCTGTATGAAATGGTGACGATCTTGGTTTCGGTATCATAGGCAGCCGAAAGTCCGAGCCGCGCGATCTCGGAGAGCGCGTTTTTCTTGGTGCCGATGGCGCTGAGCACAAATCCGCCCTCGGGAATCTCTAAGTTGTTGCCGCCGACGGCGATGATAAATCCGTTTTTATCGACGGCAACTTCAAAGCCCCACTGGTTCGTGCCGGTGGTCTTTCTGCCGTCTTTTCCGTCATAGATGACAAGGTAGTTCTCAAAACGCGTGGTGTTGATGGAGGTAAACTCGATGGTTTTTGCGTAGAACGGGTTGTAATCGTCTGGAACAACGGTAATGGCGGGCGCGTCCTTGTCCAGATAAACGACGTATCCGACCTTGATGTTCTTTTCGATATAGGTCTTTTTGGTGCTTGAGCCGGAAATGACAAAACCGCCTTTTGGAATATTGTTGTTGTTTCCGCCGACAGAGATAACCCTGCCTTCGCTGTTGACCACGGCCTCAATCCCGTTGTCGTCGGTCTGGGTCGAACCGGAACCGAACTCGTCGGTATATACGACCAGGTAGTTGAACTTGCGCTCAATGTTGATTCCGCTGAGCTTGACCGGTTCGACGGTTGCCGCGTCCGCCGAGAAAACAGCGAAAAACGGGACGAAAAGCGCTACCGCTAATGCGGCGGAGATTACAGTTTTCAGTAACTTGTTCATTTCGACGCTCCCTGTAATGAAAATGATTGTTTAAATTATACACAGCTTTCGCCGCAAAGTCAATTTATAATTCAAAACAAACCGATTCTGAATATTGACTATGTTTTCTTCGTGTGCTATACTTTTTACTGTTTTAAAATATTAAAAAAAGGATGATTTGTTTGAAAATACTTTTTCAGGGCGACAGCATAACCGACGCTTCGAGAGACAGAAGCGATTATCATAATTTGGGCAACGGCTACGCGAAGTTCGCGGCGCAGCTGATTCGGGAAGCGTATCCGGACAGGGCGTTCGAGTTTATCAACTTGGGCATCAGCGGCAACAAAGCGGAAGACTTAAAGGCGCGCTGGCAGACCGACTGCATCGACATTCAGCCGGATATCGTTTCGATTCTCATCGGCGTCAACGACACTTGGCATTTCGCGGACAAGGGCGCCTGGATGCCGAACGAGTATTTCGAAAGCTGCTACCGGGATATTCTGACGCAGGTCAAAACCAAGACAAAAGCAAAAATCATTCTGCTCGAGCAATTCCTGCTTTACACGCCGGACAAAGCGCATTACAGAGTGGACCTCGACCCGAAGATACAGATCACCCGCGCGCTCGCGCGCGAGTTCGCGGACGTGTTTGTTCCGCTCGACGGCATTTTCGCCGCCGCGTCGGTCGAGAAAGAACCGACCTACTGGGCGCCCGACGGCGTTCATCCGTCCGAAGCGGGCGCGATGCTGATTGCGAAACATTATCTAAAAGCGATTAAGAAGATTATTTAGGAGCATCAGGTTAGATGACGATTTACGAAGCGATTGCGGAGCTTGCTTTATACGGTATTAAAAACGACCTCATCGAACCGATGGACGAGGTTTACATAATCAACAGCCTGTTACCCCTGTTCAAGCTGGACAGCTTCGAGAAGCCCGAAATAACAGAAACACACAGCCTTGACGAAATTCTCGGCTTTCTGTGTGACTACGCGGCGGAGAAGGGCATTATACCCGACAACGGCGTCGTGTCGCGCGATTTGTTCGACACGGCCGTCATGGGCGTGTTAACGCCGCGTCCCTCCGACGTCGCGGCGCAGTTTTACAGCCTTTTGCGGAAGAGCCCGCAGAGAGCGACGGAATACTTCTTTAAACTGGGCAAGGACACCAACTACATCCGAGCCACCCGTATCGCCAAAGACAAAAAATGGGTCACGCCGACCGAGTTCGGCGATTTGGATATCACGATTAACCTTTCCAAACCGGAAAAAGACCCGCGCCAGATAGCCGCCGAGAAAGCGGCGCCGCAGTCGGGGTATCCGAAATGCCTTTTGTGCTTTGAAAACGAAGGGTACGCCGGCAGAATCAATCATCCGGCAAGGCAAAACCTGCGCATTGTTCCGATACGGCTGGACGGTGAGCACTGGGGCTTGCAGTATTCGCCCTACGCGTACTACAACGAGCACTGCATCGCGATTAACGCTAAGCACGTGCCGATGAAGATAAACCGCAGCACGTTTGCAAAGCTGACCGATTTTGTCACGCTGCTTCCGCATTACTTCATCGGTTCCAACGCCGACCTGCCGATTGTGGGCGGCTCGATTCTCTCGCACGACCATTTTCAGGGCGGCCGATACGTCTTCGCGATGGAGAAGGCGCCGGTCGAGATTCCGATAGCCTTTAAAGGTTTCGAGGACGTAACCGCCGGCATAGTCAAATGGCCGATGGCGGTCATCCGCTTAAACTGCCCGGACAAAGAAAGACTGGTAGAACTGTGCGACAGGATTCTTGCGCACTGGCGCGGCTATACCGACAAGGAAGCGTTCATATACGCAGAAACCGGAAAAGGTTTACATAATACAATCACGCCGATCGCGAGACGCAGGGGCGAAAACTACGAAATCGACCTGGTTCTGCGCAACAACATCACGACCGACGAGCATCCGCTCGGCGTTTATCATCCGCACGCGGAAAAGCACCATATCAAAAAAGAAAACATCGGTCTGATCGAGGTGATGGGGCTTGCGGTGCTTCCGGCAAGACTGCTTGCCGAAATTGAGCTCCTCAAAGACGCTATTCTGAACGAAAAAGACATCCGCGCAAACGAAAAAACTGCTTCCCACGCCGACTGGGCGGAGGAAGTCATGAAGAAACACAACGAAATAACTGCGGAAAACATTGATAAAATTCTGCAGGACGAGATCGGGCTTGTGTACTTAGGCGTGCTGGAGGACGCGGGCGTTTATAAATGCACCCGAGCGGGCAGGGAAGCGTTTTTACGCTTCATCGAATCGGTAAATAAATAAATTTTTGCAGGCGGAGAGTTTTTTCTCCGCTTTTGGTTTAAATTTCCCTAACTTTTCTTTTTTTGTGTCACTACATAAGCGAACAGAAAAATCAGCGCTGGTTTTCTGAAAGGAATGTGCAGATTTGAAGGACTATGAACAGCTTTTCACACAAATCGCCGACGAATATTCTTTAATGTTGCTCAACTGGGCGTACAAAAAGCTGGGCGACCGGGAAAAAGCGGAGGACTTGGCGCAAGAGGTTCTTGTGCAGGTCTTTTCAACAATAAAAAAGGATATTAAAGCCGGAAAACAGGTAGAAAAGCTCGAAAACCTGGTCTGGAAAGTCGCGCACTATGTATGGTGCCATCATTTGCGCCGCTTAAAAACCTACAGAATGTATGTTCATGTAGATGAACTGCAAATCAGCAGCGACTCGGATTTTGTTGCCGAATACGCGGAAAAGGAACATGAAAAGCAGTTGATTTTGCGTATGCGAAAACAGATTGCAAGGCTGAGTTTTTTGCAGCGTGAAATTATGATCAGCTTTTACCTTGACAAACTAACGGTAAAGCAAATAGCCGAGAAACTGAACATAAGCGAGCAGGCGGTTAAATGGCACCTCTTTGACACAAGAAAAAATTGAGAAGGGAGATTATAGCAATGAAAAACACCGATTATGTTTACCGCCCGCGCAAACTCCACATGGCAATCAGCGGTCAGTCTTATTCCTATGCCGATACAGATGTAATCAACAACAGCTTGACAAAACAGAATATCTGTGTAGCCTGTTATGATCAGCCCAGAACCTTAGACGAACTGAACGAGATACTTGGCATTCCAAAAGCATATCTCGAGTATGATTTACAGTGGCTCATTGAAAGAGAATTTGTTACAGAAGAAAAAGAAAAGTACTCCACGTCTTTTGCCATTGAAACCGCACAAAGCGAGCAGGAAAAGAATGCTATTTATCTGAAGCATAAAGAGAAACTCTCGGATGTTATCATCAACGAACTGTTTTCATAAGAGGATAAACTCCGCAAAATCGGTTTTTGTGGCAGCGACAAGCCGATGGAAAAGCTGTTGTGGCTGCTGATATACCAATGCGCGGGATATATTCGAGTGCCCTTTACGTTAGATCCTCCTATTCGTCCCGACGGCGGAAGATACTATCCGCTTGGTTTTGACCGCACGGACTTTGATAAAATAGAAAAAGTGGTCGATACATCGGGATGGGCATGTAACGGCAGTATTTACAACGGCAATTTCTGGTGGTTCGGCCTTTACAATTTCGGACAGTCGGAAATTCAGTACTTAATCGGCGGAAGCTTACCGGAATGGCAGCAATTGCGCGAACTGCTTTGTCGGATTGTGGACAATAAATATGATGTATCGACATTGAACGAAAACGACAGATTCAACCTTGCAAAACTGGTTGAAAAGGGATTTGTGACCATAGACGGCAGAAAAGCGCTTCCCAACTTCTGCATATTCTCGCCTGAACAGCATAAACAGCTAGAGCAATCCGTGTTTGAGCCCATCGTTTCCAAAATCGCCGATGCAATACAGAATTTGCAAGATGACCTTTCCAATTACTACGATAAGACAATACCGAAGCATCTGAAATCCTATAAGCCGTTATTAATGCGTTTGGCTATAAACGATTTAGGATATCTGACCACCATCTTCGCCTTTAACGACGGCAAGCTGTATGTGCCGAAGGACAGCCGCGACGGCGAGTTCCTAACTTTAATGATGATTCAATAAAGAACAACAGCCCGGGTCTGCTGACCCGGGCTGTTGTTTTATAAGGGAGATTATCCTTTGATTTTCGCTAAAATCTCTACAAACTGCTTTTTAAAAACATCATCGCCGCAGTATTCCTTCGCGGTGTTGTAAGCGTGTTCGAGCGAAGCATCGGCTTTGTACTCGGAGTTGTTGATTACCAGACAGGCTTCGGCAACGGCGGCGGCGAAGTGGAAATCGCCGTTCAGTTCCGTGCTGACGGACGCCTGATGCTCGTAGAGTTTGGATTCGTTTTCGTCTGGTTCTTTATAGCGGACTTTGACCGAAAAGAGGTTTTCTGCGGCGTTGTCCTTGACGGTTATTTCGTATATGGCGGTGACGGTCTGACCCGCGCCCATGTCGCCGGCGTCTTTTTTGTCGTTTTCAAAGTCGGCGTTATCCAGCACGCGGTTCTCGTAGCCGATTAAGCGGTAGCTTTCCACCGTTTCTTTGCTGAACTCGACCTGCACCTTAACGTCTTTCGCGACGGTGTAGAAGCTGCCGGAGAACTGCTCGTCCAGCACTTTTTCGCCTTCGGCAAGGCTGTCGATGACGTAAAAACCGCCGTTTCCGTTGTCCGCGATCACTTCAAGCTTTTTATCGCCGCTGTTGTATGTAACGCCGTAGCCGAGCACCGTGATGAAAATGCCGCTTTCTCTTCTCTCGGTCACCAGCTGTTTCATTTCCTCAATAGAGCTCGGTCCGACATTGAAATCTCCGTCGGTCGCAAGTATAATACGGTTGTTGCCGTCTTTGATAAAGTAATCCGCCGCAAGGCTGTAAGCGGTATTGAGTCCGTCCGCGCCTGCGGTGCTGCCGCCGGCTTCGAGATTGTCGATGGCGTTTTGGATTTTCTCTTTTTCGCTGCACTTCGCGCCCGAAAGAACGGTTTTCACGCCCGAGGCGTAGGTCACGATCGAGACCGTGTCGTTCTCGTTCAGGTTTTTCACCGCCATCGCGATCGTTTCTTTTACCAGCGGCAATTTATCATCTGAATCCATCGATCCGGAAACGTCGATTAGGAATACAATGTTCGAGCCTTTGCGGGCTTCTTTGTCGATATCCCTGGCGGCGAGGGTGATGACGGCGAGCTTTGCGTTTTTGTTCCACGGACAGTCGCCGACCAGCGTGCCGACCGCGACGGGATGGCTGCCGTCCGGTTTTACATAGTCGTATCTAAAATAATTAATGGCTTCTTCTGTTCTGATCGAATAGTTGTTTTGTTGAAATTCCGCAAGCGAAAATTGTGAAATATATCTGCGGAAGTTGACATAGGACGCGGTGTCCACATCGATGGAGAAGGTCGATACGTTCTCGTCTGCTGTTTTCATAATCGGGTTTTCAAGCAGATGTCCCGGTTCGCCGGAGGTCTCGCCGCGCAAAGCGGCATTGTCGAATGGGATTCTATTCATATACGTTCCGTCTTTAAGATTCGCTTGTTCTACAGAGCAGCCGAAAAAAACAGCAGATATGCTTATCGCCAGGAGGAGCTGATACGTTTTTTCATCACCATCGTCCTTTCATAAAGATTTGTAAATATTGCATATATTTACAATAGCAATCTAACATATTTTTTACGGAAAGCAATCTACGAATTATTAAAATATTATAAAATTTTTAGTTTGAAACTTTTTGCAACAATTTTCACCACTATTGTGTTGTAAGATGAAAAGCGAATAGAGGGAAGAGCGTTGTATATCATTCGAAAGATTGTCATTTTGATTTGCACAATGCTTGTTGTTTCCGCATTCTGCATTTTGTGCTCCGCTACCGTTCGGTCGATTGAAAAAGGGTATTCAGCTTCGGCCGACAAATCGAATACGGAAGTAAATTCCGATACGGAAGCAAGTTCCGATGCGGAATCCGGCAATTCCGGCGCAGAATCCGGCGCCGTATCCGAACCCGGCTTGGATTCAAGCGACACGTCCCGCGACAGCGGTAAAAACCCTTCGCAAGACGATTCGGACGTCGTTCTTGTATGTAAAGGAAACTTGGACGGGGTCAGCAGAGAACTGCTGATTAAGCTGAAAGATATCGTTAAATCCCATCCAAACAGCGTTTCCTTTTACTATGAGAATTTAGATACCGGAATTGCGATCGCCGCGACGCCCGATAAAGCGTATTTCTGCGCAAGCGTGGTCAAAGCGCCTTATATCGCGGCGGTTTTAAAAAAGGGCGTTGACACATCCGAAGTCGTCGCGATAAAAGAGGATGTATGCAATATTCCGGCCGGCGCCGAGCTGACGGTGGATCAGCTGATATACTACTCGCTTGTGCACAGCGACAACAACTCCTACATAGAACTGATTCGGAAATACGGCAGAGCGGTTTTCAACAGTTACTCCGAGGAGCTTGGCGTTTCCAGCAGGATCACCAGCGGGCACTTCTGCAGCATGACCGCCTATGAGGCGGCGGTTTACTTTAAGGATATCTACAGCTTCGCATTGGAAAGCGCGGACGGCAAGTATCTGGCGGAGTATATGAAAAAACCGATCTACAACTGCACAAGTCCAGTAAAAACGGACAATAGCAAAAAAGAACCTCCTATGGTAGAATAGAAACAACTACCATAGGAGGAATTTTTATGCCAAGAAGTTACCAACATATAAAAGAATATGAAAAAGAAATATTAAAGCTCAAAGCTCAGGGATTTACAAAACGAGAAATCGGTGAAAAATATGGGTTCACTTATGAACAAATACATAACTTTATCAGCAGATATAACCAGAATCAACGAAAGCTTGCAGCAGGAATAGCTTTAAAACGCAAAGGCAGACCGCCAAAAGATTATGTAGTAAGCGAACAGGACAAAGTCGCTGAACTGAAATATATTCTTGCTCGCAAGGATGACAAAATCAAACGACTTGAAATGGAAAATGAGTTAATGCGGGATTTTCTCTCGCTCACCGAAAGGAAGTGAGAAAGAGCATAAAATATCTGGTAATCTACCGTAACAAGGAGAAATATTCAATCAGTGAGATGTGCCGCTTTTTTGGTGTTTCAAGAAGCGGGTATTACGGATATGTATCGCGTATGGATAAACCCGCATTTGATCTGCCGTTAGCCGAAAAGATACGGGAATGTCAGAAAGAATGCGGTCAAACCTATGGATACCGTCGGGTGCATATTTGGCTTGAACGGAAAGGTATTTACCGCAACCCAAAAACAGTATTGAAAGTAATGCAAAAATACAGCTTACTGTCTGCTATCCGAAGAAAGAAATACCGTAATTGCGGGACAGTACTTCATAAATACCCAAACCTTCTCAATAGAAATTTTACTGCCGAGAAGCCGAATCAAAAATGGGTTACCGACATTTCGTACATACACACAAAGCAAGGAGTTCTGTACTTGTCGATCATAAGAGACTTGTACGACAACAGCATTGTTGCATACAAAACCGGAACAGTACAAAATGTTCATCTTGTGCTTTCAACAATTCGAGCGGCTAAGAAAAAAGAGAAGGTCGCCGCAGATGTGCAACTCCACAGTGACCAAGGCTTTCAATACACTTCAGACGGGTATTTCAAGCTAACTCAATCATACGGTATAACTCCGTCAATGTCAAGACGTGGAAACCCATATGATAACGCTTTAGCTGAAAATTTTTTCTCAATCCTTAAAACCGAATGCATTAATCGTACAAAACTTCAGACTTTACAGGAAGCTCGCCTTCTCATCGATGAGTACATTTACTTTTACAACAACCAGCGCATCCAGCTTAAAACAAAACTGACTCCGCTTGAAAAACGAAGTCAGTTTACAGCTTGATTTTTAATTACCTACCATAGGGTTCTTTTTGTGCAGTCCGCACAATCTGGTGCGGTGCAGTTTGAAAAGCAGTTCTTTTTATTGACTTATTCATAAAAAATGATACTATAAAAATACAAAAATTATCTTAAGTTCGGAGAATTTCATGAACATCGATAAGACTTTTGGTGAAAAAATCCCCAATGTTCAGTATTACGACC
>JAKPGJ010000008.1 GCA_029550965.1 Bacillota bacterium | reverse complement strand
AAAATCAATACTTCTAACCTTATCTAATACTTCTTAACCATAATAACCTTATTCCTTACACCTTAACCCTTTCACCTGTTAAAATGCAAACCCCGCAGCAAATTAAGATTTCTCCTGCATCTGCTACGGGATTTTGGAACGGACTTTATTTTTATGGAGCGAACTTTATTTTAATGGAGTAAACTTTATTAGAATTATACACCAGGGAACTTTCGCCGCATTCCTCATTATTATGTCCGTATTAATAATACGATACAGAAATCAAATGCGCGCAATCGTATACCAGAGTCAGAGCAACAGTTTTTTAACGGCGAACAGCCCTGATTTCAACGCCTAAACGGATAGACGAAGCATCATAAAAAAACGCCGATACTTTATCGGCGTTTTTTCATTTCGTGCAGATTTTTATTTCGCGCCGTTTACAGCCGACGCGCTCGAGCAGTTCGACTTCGGCTTCTTGCTTGATCGGCGCGTCAAACCGCATTTTTTGGTGTTGTCCGGCGCGCATAAACGCCGCGCTTTATTCTAATTCTCTTGTTATCACCGTTTATTGCTCGTTTTTTTGCCGCGTTCGCTCGACTGCGTTTTTCAGTTTTTCCGTGTCCACCGATGCGCCGTAGAAGTTCTTCGCGGAACAGCCTGCTCTGCCGCCCCCGGCGCACGCGCAGGCGCAAGCGCAGGCGCATGCGCAGCTGCTTACGCAGGCGCAACGCCCGCCGATTCCGCCGATAAACCCGCTTCTGCCGAATCCGCCTTTGTATTTGCTTCTTGATTTTCGAACAAGCTGGAGAATAAGAATGCCGACGGCAAAGAGTATGCCGAACCACGCGGCTGCTTTATGGTGATTTTCAGAAACAGAAGCGACATGTTCGGTCTGCTTTTTCAAATCGACATTCAGATCCTCGGTTTTATAGGAGACATTGACCGTCTTTTTCTCGCCCGCGGCCAGAGACCCGCTCCAGACAAGATAATCGCCTTCTGCTGCGCCGCTGTCGGAACTCAATACGCTTTTGCCGTTCCAGCGGATTTTGATGGTATTGACATGAATATCGTCAAACCATCCGGGCGTAAACGCGTAGTTTACAGTCGAATCGTTCACAGTGTACATATAGGACTGGTGAAGTGAAAAATCAATGTTGATCACCGAGTCCGCGCCGTAGCTCTCCTTAAAGTCGATACGGACGAAGTCGCCGCCGTTGTCTGAATACTTGATTTTCTTGATATTGTCGCTCAGCGCCTTTATCTCGTCGACATGCCGGTTCGGTATGCCGATCTTTACCCATTTCAAAGGACCTTCTGCGTCGCTGTCCAGTACCTTCCAGACGATGTGGTATTTTATGTCGAGCGTTCCGTCGTCCCGCACGTCAACCGTTATGTCGTACTCCTGTATCTCGTCAAGCGGAGCGGCGAGCGCTGTCAGCGGCAGGAAAACGAATACAAGGATTAGCCATAAAAAAAATAACGTTTTTCTCATCTGCCGTCACCCATCAATTGACATTTCTGCTCCATTTTCGCGGAAACCTTCCGGATTTCTGCGCATTTTTTGCCGTTCCATATTTCCTTCCAGTCGTCGGTCAGCATATTGCCGAGGTTTCCGTCCGTAAGCCAGCTTTGGCAGGGCAGAACGCTGCCGTCGGGCGCGACGGCCATATTGCTCAGGCAGGCGCCGCAGGCAGGAATCGACGTAAAGCCGATTTGACGCAGCGTATCTTCCGAAACCCAGCCGGGAGAAGTAAAACTGATTTCCATTCCGTTAGCCTTGCAGAAATCGAACGCGCTTTTCAGCCTGTACGAAAGCTCGCGCTCGTAAATCTGCGTAATCACGCTTCGCACGGTGCGCGCGTTGCCGGTCACAATCAGGCTCGAGCAGGAAACATACCGAACGCCGAGACTGTGAATAAATTTGACGGTTTCGAGATAGTTGCTGTTGATCGAGCAGAGCGGCGTGTTGACGCTGACATTCAGTCCGGCGGAGAGAGCGTTTTGAATCCCTTCCACCGTTTTGTCCCAGTTGTTCTCGCCGACGAGGTAATTGTGCGCGCGCTCATCCGCGGAATAAAGGGTGATCTGTACGCTGTCAAGGCTGGCTTGATACAGTTCCTCGCACAGCGCTTTTGTCAGAAGCACGCCGTTCGTGTTCAGCCGGGTGACAAACCATTTCGCGTAGTCGATCAGCTCGACCAAATCCGCCCGCAGCGTCGGCTCGCCGCCGGTAAAGGTAAGCTGCGGGATATTCGCATTTCTGCATTTATCAATAATTATTTTCCATTCGTCGGTGGTCAGTTCTTTGACCTGCGCGAGTTCCTCCCCCGCCGCGTAGCAATGGATGCATTGCTGGTTGCAGTTCCATTTGCCGTCCTTGCACATAGAGCTGATCATCAGGTCCATGCGGTGCGGAGCGGTCATATACTTCGCGTATTCGCTTAATGAAATAACGCCGATATCCTCGAACGGCTGCTTGCCGCGCGCGATGTCGGTCAGGGTTTCAATGATGCGCATTAGGTCGCCGGACAACGTTTCCGCGGGCACGTTATTATAAACCTTCTGCACCTCGGCGACCGTTCTGGAAACGATATCCGCCCACTCGTCGTCCGCAATCTCCCGGTTCTCATGCCGGTGCATCTCGTCTATAAAAGCGGACAAAAGGATTGCCCAGGAAAGATTTAAAGGCAGAATATCCTGGCCGTTGATGATGAGAACGTAAGGCACGTCCTTATTAAAGCTCAGCTTCGGCGGAACCATGTGAATGCGTACCACGCCGGGGCCGTTCGGATTGATTGTAATATGTTTGACCTGGTTCAGGTGCTCTTTCTGATACCGGTATTCTTTTATTCCTGTGAATTCCATAAGACAATCCTTTCCTATGTAGTCCAAATGGCGGCCGCGCCGCTTGTTAATTGTTCATACATTGTTCATTAAAACAATATATATAAAGGATATACTAAAATATTGTAAAATGTTAGTCAAACTATATTATATATAAATAATTTCACTTTGTAAAGGGCAGGGGGTTTTTATGGCTGTTTTAGGAGCTTTTGCCGTTCCGCATCCGCCGATTATCATGCCGCAGGTCGGAAAAGGCGAGGAAAGAAAGATTCAGAAAACCATCGACGCTTACAGAGAAGTCGCAAGGCGGATTGCTTCGCTCAAACCGCAGACGATTATTCTGACCTCCCCGCACAGCATCATGTACGCGGATTATTTTCATATTTCGCCCGGAAAAACCGCGTCCGGCAGCCTGATTCGCTTCGGCGCGCCCGACGTGCGGGTTTCGGTCGAGTACGACGCCCGTTTTGTCGAAGCGCTGACGAACGAAGCGGAAAAAGAGAAAATTCCCGCCGGCACGCTCGGAGAAAGAAATCCGTCGCTGGACTACGACCACGCGTCGGTTATCCCGCTCGCCTTCGTCAACGAGTTTTATACGAACTACAAACTGGTGCGCATCGGACTTTCGGGTTTATCCTTCGCGGACCATTACAAGTTAGGCATGTGTATTCAAAAGGTTGCGGATACGCTCGGTATCGACGCCGTTTTGGTCGCGAGCGGCGATTTATCCCATAAACTCAAGGAGGACGGCCCGTACGGGCTTGCGCCGGAAGGACCCGAGTTTGACAAACAGATTACCGAAGCGTTCGCGAAAGGCGATTTTCTGCGATTCATGACCTTCCCCTACGAGTTCGCGGATAGAGCGGCGGAATGCGGTCTGCGCTCCTTTATCATCATGGCGGGCGCGCTCGACGGCAAAAATGTAAAAGCCGAACTGCTCTCCTACGAAGGGCCTTTCGGCGTCGGATACGGCGTGGCTTCCTTTATTCCCGAAGGCGACGATCCGGAACGGAGAATACTGGATAAATATTATGAATTTGAAAGCGAACGGATGCGGCAAATCCGGGAAAACGAGGACGCGTACGTTCGGCTCGCCAGATACTCGGTCGAACACTTTGTAAAGACGAAAAGATGCGCAAGCCTGCCCGAAAACCTGCCTTCCGAAATGACCGCGAGAAGAGCCGGCGTGTTCGTTTCGCTCAAAAAACACGGCGAACTGCGCGGCTGCATCGGCACGATTGCGCCGGTTACCGAGAACATCGCGCAGGAAATTCTTCGCAACGCGGTCAGCGCCTGCTCCGAGGACCCGCGCTTTGAACCGGTCCGCGCAGACGAACTGGACGACCTTATCTACAGCGTTGATGTCCTCTCCCCTGCCGAGCCTGTCTCTTCGCCGGATATGCTTGACCCGGTCAAATACGGCGTTATCGTGACCAGCGGGCGCAAGCGCGGGCTTCTGCTGCCCAATCTGGAAGGCGTTGACACCATTGAACAGCAGATTGAAATAGCAAAGCGCAAAGCGGGCATCGGTCCGAACGAGAAATACACGCTCGAGCGCTTTGAGGTGGTACGACATAAATGAGAATAAAATGCGAAATATGCCCGCATCACTGTGAAATTGCGGAAGGGCATACCGGTTTATGCCGCGCGCGTTCCAATCAAAACGGCCGAATCGTCTGCGCCAATTACGGCAAAATCACCTCGATTGCGCTCGACCCGATTGAGAAAAAGCCGCTTTACCGGTTTATGCCAGGAGGCTGGATTCTCTCGGTCGGAAGCTACGGCTGCAACCTGCGCTGTCCGTTTTGTCAGAATTGCGAAATCTCTATAGCTTCGGATAAAACCATCGATACATTGCCAGTTACGCCCGAAGCGCTTGTTCAAAAAGCGGTCGATACGACTGCTAAGGGCAATATCGGGCTGGCGTACACCTATAACGAGCCGCTGATCGGTTACGAGTTTGTGTATGACTGCGCGAAGCTGATTCGCGAAAAAGGGCTAAAAAATGTGGTTGTTACAAACGGATACATCTGCGAAGAGCCGCTTATCAAACTGCTTCCGCTGATTGACGCGATGAACATTGACCTGAAAGCCTTTACGGACACATTTTATAAAAAAATATCCGGCGGCCTTGACACCGTCAAGCGCACGATTGAACTTTCCGCAAAGACCTGCCATGTGGAGGTCACGACGCTGATTATTCCCGGTGAGAACGACAGCGAGGAAGAGATTGCCTCGCTTTCCGAATGGCTGTCCGGCATCAGCAGTGAAATACCCCTGCATATATCCCGCTTTTTCCCGCGCTATCGATATTTGGACAGACAACCGACGCCGGTTGAAAAGGTTTACCGCCTTGCAGAAGTCGCAAGAAGAAGCCTGAAATATGTTTATACCGGGAATTGCTGAACTGTTAAGCTAACTTATCTTATAAGAAAGGATTTTTCATAAATGGATAACGTCATCAGCCATTACGATCGACTTATCGACGAGAGCAACGACCCGTTCCGCGACCCGCCGGAATTGAAAGCGTATATGGACAAATGGGACGGTCAGCCGTTTATCGACGAAATGCGGCTGGACAAGACCAAAACCGTTCTCGAAGTCTGCGTCGGCACCGGAAGGGTTGCTTGCAGAGTGTGCGGATTGTGCAGACATTTCACCGGCATTGATTTCTCGCCAAAAACCATTAAAAGAGCAAGAGAGAACCTGAAAGAGTTTAAGAATGTCGAGCTGATCTGCGCCGACGGCTTCAAAGTTCGTTTTGACGTGATTTACTCCACGCTGACCTTTTTTCATTTCCCGGATAAGAAAGCGGCTGTGGAAAGAATCGCTTCCCTGCTCAATCAAAACGGCAGGTTTGTTTTGTCCATCAGCAAAGACCGGGAAAGTGTCGTCGATTACGGTGACCGGAAGATTGTTTACTACCCGGGCGACCCGGAAAAGACACAGCAGTACCTGACAGAGTCCGGGCTGACGGTTATAAAGCGCTTTGAAACCGAGTTTGCGTATATCTTTACCGCTGTAAAAAGCTAAGCCTGCGCTTAAAAACGCAGGCTTTTTAGCAATTCCAGCGGTTTATTTCATTCTTTAGAAAATCAAGGTCGATATAGTCCGCAATGACCTGTTTTTTTAAGAGTTGATCGGGGATAAAGCGGTCGTATTTGGGTTCTTTGTACTCAAACTGCTTCTTTAACTGGCGGATGTCCTTTTCGTCCACCAGTTTTTCCGGCGTAATTCCGGAATTTATAACAGACTTCAGCCGCTCAAGGAAAACTTCCGGCATGCTCTCCTCGCCTTTTAGCTTAAACGTGAAATAGTACGGCTGGATTCCGCCCGTCTTTTTCACGCTGAAATCGTCGCTGTCCGGGCGGGACATATACTTCCGAATCATTTTCAGCAGCGTGTAATAACCGACATGCCCCATCCAGGGGATAACGCAGAGATTGCTTCCGCCGAGGTCGAACACGTTTATCCTGTCCAGCGCATGCTCCCGCGCAATCGCGCGGGCTTTTTTTAACTGTTTCGCCGCGTTTTCCTGCAGGTAGGGGTATTCGGTGTCCTCGAAAAGCGCCTGCTTCATGCGCTGCAGAATGCGGTTGTGTACGACCGCCCGGTCGCCGAGCCAAAGCAGGCGTATTTTGCGCTGGGCTTCCTCGACAAAAATGAGCCTTTTCTGGTCGTCCACCGCCTTGACAACCCAACACTTCCCGGCGACGGTCATGTACTGCGAGGGTTTTACATGCTCCTCGATCGTGCCGATTTTCTGCGAGCCATGCATGACGCTCCAGGTCTCTTCCTCGGTAAAAACGGCGTAGAACTTGTAGTTGCTTATAATCTTCTCGCCCGCAAGCCCGATGATCAGACCGCCCTCCTCGGTCAGCTGGAGGTGGTTGAGCGTCAGCAGGTGCATAATCAGCTCCTGAAAGTCGCTCTCGCGAATATACCGAAAGCTCTCCATCGTCAGAATCTGATTTGCCAACGCCCGCGGCGACATCTCCCCCGCGGACGCGACCACGCTCATAATCTGCTGGTAGAGCATGTTCAGCGGGTATTTTAGTATTTTCGGCGGCTCCATCCAGCGCTCCTCAAGGTACAGCTGCAGCATTGCGATTATCTGCAAAAGCCGCCACGGTATTCGTTCCGGAAACGGCGCGGCGTCGCTCTCGGGCAGCGTCTCCCAGTCCACAAAGAACATCTCGGCAGGGTTGCCCCTTCTGCCGGACCTGCCCAGCCGCTGAACAAGGCTTTGAACCGAGATCGGCGCGCCGATCTGAATGACCCGCTCGAGCCTGCCAATGTCGATGCCCATTTCCAGCGTTACCGTCGCGCCGGTCACAACCGGACCCTCGGACTCCTTCATATCGGTTTCGGCTTCTTCGCGCAAGGGCCCGGAAATACTGCCGTGATGTACATGGTAAATATCCGGCGTTCCCTTCATCGCCGCGATATAGCGCATATTCGTAATCACCGCATCCGCGACTTCCCTGCCGTTGGAGAAGATGATGCACTTTTTGCCGAGGCTTTTTTCATATAGGTAGGGCCAGGTCGGGTCGTTGAACGGGCTCATTTCGGTTTCAAGAATGGGCATGTTGAACTGCTCGACCGAAAGCCGGATTTTTTGATGCACAGCGCCGGAAACGACTGATGTAGCTCTGTCTGTTCCTGAAGAAAGCCAACGCTGCGCGAGCGTGTAATCGCCCAGCGTCGCGGAAAGCCCGATTCTGCGCGGACGGGTGCGGATGTACTTCTGCAGCCGTTCGAGCTGGCAGAGCACCTGGATTCCGCGGTCGCTGCCCATAAAGGCGTGCACCTCGTCTATGATGACAAACCGTAAATCGCCAAACAGGCGCACCAAATCCCGGTTGCGGTTCAAAAGCATGCTCTCCATCGATTCCGGCGTTATCTGCAGGACGCCGGCGGGGTTCCGGATCAGCCTGCTCTTTTTGCTCTGCGGAACGTCGCCGTGCCAGCAGCAGACCGGGATTCCGGCTTCTTTCAGTAGGTCGTCCAGCCGGTAAAACTGGTCGTTGATCAGCGCTTTCATCGGCGCGATGTACAGAATCCCGATCGACGCCGGCGGGTCTTCGCTTATCACCGTAAGCGCCGGCAAAAACGCCGCTTCGGTTTTCCCCGACGCGGTGCCGGAAGTCAGCAGGAGGTGGTCGTCCGTGTCAAAAATGACGCGGCAGGCTTCCTCCTGTATCTCGTTGAGCGAATCCCAGTTGCTTTTGTAGACGTATTCCTTTATAAACGGCGAAAGCCGGTGAAAATTACTGCTCATGGAACGCTCTCCAGCCGTTGATCTTTTCGCGGATTCTGTCCAGGTCGATGTAATCGCTGATAATCGCTTTCTTTAGAAGGCTGATTGGAACGTACTCGTCAAACTTGGGCGTTTTGAACTCATACTGCTGCTTCAGCTCCAGAACGTCCTCGTCGGTCAGCATATATTTTAGGTTTATCGGCTGGCTGAACGCTTCCTTGAAGGTTTCAAGGAAGGATTCCGCGGTCGTTTCTCCGCTTCCCAGCTTCAGCGTGATGAAATACGGAGCCTGTCCGCCGATGCTTTTGATGTTGAGCATATAGCCGCATAGTTTTTTGATGAGAAGCATGGTCGTGTAGTAGTCGAAGTTCCCCATCCACGGGAAAATGCAGACGCTCTTGCCGCCCATGCTGACGACGTTGTACCGGTCGATGCCGGTGTTTTGCGTAAGGAAGTAGGCTTCCGCCATCCGCTCCTTCGCACCTTTCTGCAGGTAGGGATAATCCTTTTTGTCAATCAGAACCTGCCGCATGCGCTCCAAAATGCGGTTGTCGGTCTTGATGTTGCTGCCCGCCCAGTAGGTCTTGATCTTGCCTTTGACCATCTTGACGTTGACGATCTTGCTTTTCATATCCACTTCAAGCACTTCCCACGTCCTGCCCGCGATGGTCAAACGCTCGCCCGGCGGCGGCGGAACGTCGATTTTTCCGATTGTATTGGATTCCGAAACAACCGTGTACTCGTCCTCGTCCGGGAAAACGGCGTAGAACTTGTAGTTGTTTACCACTTTCTCGCCGTTCAGACCGATAATCAGACTGCCCTCCTCGGTCGGCTGAATATGGTCGAGCTTTATAAGATGCAGAAGCAGTTCTCTGTAATCGTCGTGCGAAATATGCCGGAATGCCGCCATCCCCAGCACGCGCCTGGCGAGCAGAGCCGGCGTCGCCTCGCCCAGCTGCGCGAGCGTGCTCATGGTCTGGTGGTAAAGCATGCTCAGCGGGTATTTTTGAAGGCGCGGCTGCTCTATCCAGTGTTCCTCCAAATAAAGCTGTATAATCGCGATGTCCTGCATCAGCTTCCAGGGAAGCCGCAACGGCAGAAGCGGCAGTCCTGAGGGTTTTTCCTCCCGGCAGACAAACCACATCTCGGCAGGGTTCCCGCGCCGGCCCGACCGGCCAAGACGCTGCAGAAAGCTGGACACCGAGTTGGGCGCGTCCAACTGAATGACGCGTTCCAGCCTTCCGATGTCGATGCCCATTTCGAGCGTGAGCGTCGCGCCGACCACTATGGGGCCTTCGGTTTCCTTCATCTCGCTTTCCGCGGTTTCGCGAAGCGGCGCCGAAATACTGCCGTGATGCACAAAATAAACGTCCGGCGTGTTTCGCAGCTCGGCAATCTGGCGCAGCATCGCGATGGAGTATTCCGCCTGATTGCGCATGTTGGTAAAGATGATGCACTTGCGGTTCAGGGTTTTATCATAGATATACTCCCAGAAAGCGCTCGACTTGGGCTGTTCCTCTGCGGTTTCTTCGGCGTCCGCCGCTTCGTCTTTTTTCTCCGGCTCGCTCGGGTCATAGAAATGCTCGACCGCCAGGCGTATCTTCTGCGTGCTTCCCTTTATCATCGGGGTTATCACCTTTCTGTCGGTGCCGGAAGCGAGCCATTCCTCCGCCATGGTATAATCGCCGAGCGTCGCAGAAAGCCCGATCCTGCGCGGTTTGGTGCGCAGGAAAGTTTGCAGACGCTCGAGCTGGCACAACACCTGTATTCCGCGGTCGGTTCCCATAAAGCTGTGCACTTCGTCGATGATGATAAAGCGCAGATCGCCGAAAATGCGCATCAGGTCGCGGTTCTTGTTCATCAGCATGCTTTCCATGGATTCGGGCGTTATTTGAAGCACGCCGCTCGGATTGCGCAATAACTTCTGCTTATGGCTGGACGAAACGTCGCCGTGCCAGTGCCAGACCGGAATATTCGCTTCTTTGAGCAGATCGTTGAGCCGGTAAAACTGGTCGTTGATGAGCGACTTGAGCGGCGCGATATACAAAACCCCGACCGACATCGGGGGATCGTTGGTTATTTCGGTAAGCACGGGCAGAAACGCCGCCTCGGTTTTGCCCGACGCGGTTCCCGTGCTGAGCAGCAGATGCGCGTCGGTGTCGAAAATCACCTTGCAGGCCTCGACCTGAACCTCGCGCAGCTCGTTCCAGTTGTTGCGGTAGATAAAATCTCGAATAAAAGGCGCAAGCCTGTTAAAAACGTCGTCGTTCATCATAATTTCCCTTTTTACAGCGTAAACTCGGCGGAGTCGTCGTCAAAGTCGTCCTCCAGCTCGCCGCTTCTGCCGCTTGTCTTAAAGAGGTCGCCGCCAAGTAAATCCGCAAAGGTAATGTCGCTGCGCTGCTGCAGGATGTTGAGGATGCCGATAAAATCTCGTACAATTTCTCTCGGCGTCAGCAGTTCGTCGGCGCCGATGCGTTTGGTGGCGGCTTTCATAAACGAAATCAGGTTGTCTTCGGTTACGGTACTTGTATAGCCGTAATGCTGCTGGTGAATGTCCAGCACCTTTAAAAGAAGAACGTAAATCTCCTCGTTTGAGATTCGGTCAAGGTATATGACCGGGCTTTGCATATCCCGCAAACCGTCTTTTAAAAAGCGCGACGCCGCAAGGCGGGATTTTAACGCCTCGTAGCTGAAAAGCCCTCGCCGCGTGTCTTCCACAAACTGCGGCGTGCCGCACAGGTAGATGCCCAGCCCGCTCGAGCGCCCCTGCATCGTGTCGTTGAAGATGGTCAGCAGTTTTTCGTAGTTGTTGTTTCTTGCGATGGTGTTGGAAATCTTATAGAGGTTGACGCCCTCGTCCAACAGCACGATAAAGCCGTTGTAGCCGATGCGGCGCACGAACAGGGACATCAGCTTGATGTAATCGAACCAGGTGCTGTCGTCAATGATAATGCGGACGCCCAGCTCGCTCATCGCTTCAGTTTTGGTCGAATACTCGCCGCGGAACCACTTGAGCGCGCTGTTCTTTTTCTCCAGCGAACCGGTTTTGCAGCCCTCCCAGTACGCGGTCAGCACCTTTGCGAAGTCGAAGCCGTGCACCATCGCTTCCATGCTGTTGATAACCTGATAGATGCGCAGCTCGACCTGCGCGGCGAACGCTGGGTCGGAAGCGGTTAGATTATACTCCTTCATCACGTCCATCTGAATCTGCGCGATCCATTTTTCCAGCACGGAGGACAAAGCGCCGCCGTCCGGCCGCACCTTCGTGGACATATTCTGTATCAGCTCGCGGTAGGTCGCAAGCCCCTGCCCCTTGTTGCCGCAGAGTTTGCGCTCGGGCGACAGGTCGGCGTCGGCTACGACATAGCCGCGCTCCATCGCGTAATTGCGGATGATCTGCAAAAGAAAACTCTTTCCGCTTCCGTATCTTCCGACAATCAAACGGAAGACCGAGCCGCCTTCCTTAATATTCGCAAGGTCGTTTAATAGGGTTTCGATTTCGTTTTTTCTTCCAACCGCGATGTACTCCAGCCCGATGCGGGGCGTAACGCCCGAGCCGAGCGAGTTCAGCAAAGCGGTGGTGATTCGTTTGGGAATTTTGACGTCGCTCAATGCAGTTCTTCCTTTATTCCAGTAGTATGATGTTTTCGCCTTCGGTCAGCAGCAGAATATCGCCGAGACAGTCCATCGCGGCTTCGTTGATGCTGTCGATCTCCATATCAAGAAATACGCCGGAAAACACGTCCGACAGCTCCGATACGGTAACGGTTCCACCGCGTTCCATAATAAAGCCGAGGATTTTACGCTGCAGGTCGCTTACATGCGCCGTCAGTTCGCCGTACGGGTCGTCCGTCTGCGTAAATACCTGCTCGGCGGAATCTGTTTCCGTAACTGCCGAAGTTTCGGCTGCAGATTCTGCTTCTTCCGTCTCGGCTGCCGTTTCTTCGAATTCCGCTTCGGGAATGTCCGCAAGCAGCTTGTCCCGAATGATTTCGGCGTTTTCGATTAGTTTTTGCACTTTGGAATGGTCGATGCGGAAATTTGCTTTTTCTTCGAGCTTTTTGTTTTTGTATTTTTCTAAGATAAACTTTCTTAAAACCCGCGCGTACTCGTCATCCAGTCCGCTTTTCAGCTTTCCTTTGTAGCCGACGATCCCGCGCAGGCAGTTTTCGGTTTCTTTCATCACTGCAGTAATAAACCCCTGAAGCGGTTTGTTTCGGACATAGTCGTCGGCTCGTGTTTCGATCCACTTGACGTTTCCCTGATACACCGCGTTTTGATAGGGCATTTTCTTCTGCGTAATTTCGGATTTAAAGGCGTCAAAAATCCCTTTGCCGGTTTTCTTCCTGAGATATTTGTTCAAATATCGGAACGCGTCCGGCAGATAGGAATCGACCATCGCTGCATAGTTTTGATAGAACCCGCCCGCTTTCAGCTTATAATTGGAATACTTGAGCAGAAAGTCAAGGATGTTCTCTCTGTACGTATCCGGCTCTTCCGCGTTTAAAAAAAGATCGGATACGATATGGTCGGGCAGACGCGCGATGACGTCTGGATAGGGTATTTTCGCCAAAAGACCTTCCGGCAGACCGTCCGGGAAATGAATCGCGATATAGTCCGCGACCCACGCCTTGAGATAGCGGTCCAGATTGGGATAGTGCGTCCTGTACTCGCCCCAAACGGCGCAGAGTTTTAAAAGTCCGTCCGCTTTGTCCTGAATGCCGACTTTGTTGATAAGTTCATAAATGTAAATAAAAATATAAGACAGCGATGTCTGCGGGTAAATTCCGTTTCTTACCTGACCGCGCCAGTAAAAGTAGTATTTCAGCTGCGAATCGGTCATGACGTCATAAGTCGGCCAGTAGCAGGAAAACGGCACAAACTCCGCCGGCTCACCCTCCTCGTTTGCGTAGGCAGCCGCCTGCTGAAGAAAGGTGCAGTTGACCGGTCCCCGGTTGCGGTTGAAAATGGCTTCGCGCAGGCGAAGATATTCTTTGCGCTTTTCCTCCTGCCTTTTGCGCTCCGCCTCCGCAAACAAAACAAACTGACCCCTGCCGTCTTCGCGAAGCGTCGTCTCCTGTTTTGCAGGCGCTTCCTTTTTCTTCTCGGGAATGTTTAGATTTATTTTGATTTCGATTGTAAAGAGTTCGTCGTTATCCCTCATATTAACCGCCGTTTTTTATGCATTCTGCGCATGAACAGAAACAGAAATGCCGCCTGAATTTCAATTCACATAAATGCCGACTTTTCAACAATATAGAGCTGCTGCGATATATCGGCATTATTATCGCACATTTGTTCGTGTTTGTCAATCATGAATTTGCAGTCGCGCAGGTTTTTATAAAATTATTATACCTTACGTTTTCCGTTTTGTAAACAAACAACGCCGACAAGTTAAAAATCCCAGCGTTATACCTTCCGATCGGCATATTGCTGAGATTTTTCTTTTTAAGAATATCCAAACTGCCTGAGTATTCCGTCCGACATGTAATCCGCCATGAGAAGCGACTGATTCTCGATCTCGTCAAAGACGGCGATATTCTTCTCGTATTGGCGGTTCAGACGTGTAACCGCTTCGGATTCCACCAAATCCAGATGCTTATGCAGCATCTTCTGCCACTCGCTCCGGTTCCAGTACGGGTTTATGCTTGACAGAAAGGCGGCGATTTCATCCGCGTTTCGAAACCAGTCTTTTTTCAGCTCGCTGTATCGCAGCATGTCTCCGGCTTTGGCGTTGTTGACCATATCGGCGGCGATGGTCAGGTGCTCGGTGAGCAGGTCTTTAAACTGGTTCGCGTTTTGCTCGCCGTAAAAATTGATCAGCACCGCCGCGAAGTCCGCCGGGTTTCTTAAAAGCCTTTTGGTCACCAGCTCCGTATCTTCAAGCCCGTCAACGGCGCTGACGATGAACGACTGGGTCCAAAAACCGTGCTGCTCCCATAGCTCGCGGATGATCTGCCTTAGCATTATGTTAACTTTCGCGCGATTGTATCTGTTTTTCTGCAAAATGTTTACCACCTCCTTAAACGCTGTTAGTACAGAATATGCAAGTAAAAAGCTATATTTGCGAATAAAAAAGAAAAACCACCTTTTGCAGGTGATCGTCCTTTAAATGTTTTTATACAGCTTTTTTCGATTCAGGTTCAGCGTTTCTATGATTTTAATCGCTTCCGTATCAATATAATCCTCTTCGCAGCAGAGGTCGCCGTCATACGCCGCATCGTCACACCGGTTCAAAGGTTCTTCCCTTATTGGCAGTTTCTGCTCCTGCGTCTTCGCCTGCAGCACTGTAAGGCACCACCTTTCTTTCATTAGCAATTATATTTTCAATCAGTTTCTTTTGTTCATTAATCAGCGCAAGCAGTTCGCGGTAGGAAACAAGTATTTCATCGCCCAGCTCTTTCATCTGTTCGGCGCTTTCAAACATGTTCGCTTCATAAGACGCGATTTGGATGATAAAAGCTATGGAATCGCAGTCCGACTGGCAGGGTATCGCCATGTACTGCTTCGTGTTGATTTTCCCGTTGTCGATTCGTATAAACTGCTCGTCAACCTGCTCTTTTTTGTCAAAGCAGACAATGTCGGTCAGGTTCTGCTCAAACAGTTTGACGACGAACAGCTTGTTTTCATTGTTCGTAAAAAGCGGAAGCTCTTTGTTGTAACTCTTCGGGCGCTTGTTCTCGTGGCTTTTGTAGGCGATCATTTTCGCGTACCGGCTGCCGTCTTTGCGCTTGTACTGCTGAAAAATGGTTACTTTGAACCGATTGTGTCCGTACGCGCCGGACAGTAGATAATAGATCGATTCGCAAACCGAAACGGCGCAGGTATAATACTGGTTCAGCTTTAAGGGTTCGTTCTTGTTTTCATAATATGCGATTCTTGCGTTCGTAATGCTTTCTTTTACAGTATATGTTATGGTCGTTATTTCCTTTAAGCATCCGGCGGTTACTTTACTTTGCGTGGAGACTTTGTTTTTATACTTATTTGCCAGTATAAATAGAATGCTGATTATGATATAGCTGCCGCCGACCGGCAGTAAAAAGGGCAGATTCAGTTTATGCTCGTCGGTAAACGTAAATTTTCCGATTAAAAAGGTGAAAATAAAACTGACGACAGCCTGAAAGTTCGCTGACGACAATATTTTATAAAAAAGTTTCAGCGCGACGCCGAGGGTGTTTTCTTTTTCTGCCGCCCGCTTCAGCGCGGCTTGCAGTTTTGTCATTTTCTGTGCTCCTTTCCTACTTGAGAACAGGCAGAAACCCCGCTGAGAAAGAAGAACATACAAGCAGGTATATTCATGTATATGCGTTCGTAAGCTAAAATTACCACCTCATGCCGATTGTGATTTGTGTTTTTATTATAACGCCGCAGATTGCCATATCTTGTCATTCGCAGAAATCCGTAAATGTTTTATACGAATATTTTTCATAAAAAAAAGAATAATAAGGTTGAAACGGTTCGTAAAAAACCGTTTTATAAATACTTTCCACTGGAGAAAAGGATTTTATGGAAACGAAAAATTACGCGAACGGCGACGGAATACCGCTCGGATTCGGTATGGCGCTCGCGCAGAACGCAAAAGCGATGGAATACTTCTCTTCTCTTTCCGAGAGCGAACGCCAGGCCATACTTTCGCAAATTCATAATATCAACAGCAAAAGCGAAATGCAGTCCTTCGTCGCCAAGCTTGCTGAGCGGGGAATCTGATGATCCCGCTTTTTTATTTTTTAATGTAAAAACTTATGTATAGACAAACACACCGGAATATGATATAGTATTTTTGGGTGTTAATGTATGGATAAACCGAAAATCGAACCGTCACAGAAGTATATTTACATAGTTTTTATCAGCTCGCCGACCGGAATCGGCAAGACGATCCGGTTTTTTACCAGAAATCTATACAGTCACGTCGCGGTTTCTTTTGAAAAAAACCTCGGCTCGATGTATTCTTTCGCGCGGTATTATAAAAATATTCCATTCTTCGGCGGTTTTATCGAGGAGTCTATTTTGCGGTATTCGCTCTACGACGCCGATTCAATCCCCATAAAAATCTGCGCAATCCCGGTTTCAGACCAGAAATACAAGGAAGCGGTTGCGTACATCAATTTTATAAAGGAAAACTCCGCGCAGTACATATACAACAGTTTCTCGATGGTTCTGGCTTTGTTCCATAAGCGCGTTCATATCGGACAAGCCTTTACCTGCCTGGAATTTGCGAACAGCGTGCTTTCGGAGTGCGGTATTTCCGAAGAAATCAAGCCCGACCGCTATTATTCCATCGCGGATGTGGAAAACATACTCAAAGACTTTGTGATTTACGAAGGCGATTTATGGGATTACGACTGCGCGAAGGACTGGGGCAGCGACCTGTTCTATCTGAAAAGCAGCAAGCGGAAAGCCCTTCAATGCACCATCAAGCAGTTTTATACGCTCACCAAACGGCTAATCGGATAAAAAAACGCCCGCTCTTACCGAGCGGGCTTCAGTCCGTCAAAGAACCGGTTTTTCACGCAAGTGAGAAAGCCGGTTCTTTATATAATCTCAAAATTTGCAAAGCAAACTCAGACAATTTCGCAAAATTGTAATAAATCGGCCCGGGGGAAGGCTCTTTCGCCTTCCGCA
>JAKPGJ010000007.1 GCA_029550965.1 Bacillota bacterium | reverse complement strand
TACATAACAGTGAAGACAAACGGATATGGCAAATTTCTGCTCAACAAAGGCCTGCACGAATATTCCTCAGCGCCAAAATTCGCAAACAAATATGTACTGGTCAGGCTGACTGCCTTTCATGTAACAGTGCTTGACGAAAGCCATCGGGAGATAGTGCGTCATGAGAGACTCTACGGCGACTACAAGCAGCAAAGCATGCAATGGCTGCCATATCTGACTCAGCTGGCACGGCGACCGGGGGCATTGAAATACACAGGTATATATCAGATGCTGCCACAGCCTGTGAAAGAATACATGGAAGAGCTAAGCAAGCAAGACAGAGGGAAAGTATTAAGAGTAATTGCTGATCTGACACAGAAGAGCAGCTTCGAAAAGGCCATTAAGACTGTCAGTACTGCCCTGTCCTATGGTGCTGCCGATGTGGACAGCCTGATAAATCTGCACAGATATTTGTATGAAAAAGTGCTGCAGCTGGAGCCGATACATTTGCCCGAGCATATACCTCACTTAAACAGATATGTGCCTGATTTTATGGCATATGACAGAAGTCTCAAGGCAGGTGAAGAAAAATGCTGACATCTGATATTGCAGCATGTTGCAGAAGGCTTCGCCTCAGCCGGAACATAGTGGAGATGTCAGGTAAAATACAGGCAGTCAGCCACCAGGAATACCTGCTTAAACTTCTTCAATCAGAGATCCGGCATCGTGAAGAACTGAAGAAAGACAAACTGCTGAAAAAAGCAGGTTTCTATACCATAAAGACATTTGAAAGCTTCCGGTTTGATGAAGTAAAGCTGCCCAGTGGCGTTACTCCGGAATATCTTAAAGAGTGCGAGTTTATCGAAAACAAACACAATATCGTCATGTACGGCAATGTGGGCACAGGAAAGACGCATCTTTCAATTGCTTTAGGTGTAGAGGCCTGCAAGAAGGGATTGGAGGTGAGATTTTTCAGGACATCAGCGCTCGTGAACAGGCTGGCGGAACAAAAGAAAGCCGGAACATTGTCAGGCTTCTTGAAGGACCTGAATAAAGCAGATCTTTTGATCTGTGACGAATGGGGCTACGTCCCCCTCGACCGTATAGGAGCGCAGTTATTGTTTGAGGTCATATCCGAGTGTTATGAACGCAAATCGGTGATCATCAATACCAACATAGAATTTTCAAGGTGGGTGAACGTGTTCTATGACGAGCAGATGACAGGCGCCATTATCGACCGGCTACTTCATCACTGTCACTTGCTACTGTTTCCCGGCCAGAGCAACAGGATGCGCGAAGCTGTACTAAACACATAAAAAACTTACGGGAAAGTCACTGGGTTTACATAAAAATTCCCCACCGGTGCCTGGGGGAAAAATTTTGCAAAAGTGGGGAGATCTCACTTGCAAAAAACACGAAAAAGGAAGCCATGATGCTTCCGCAGGAACAGCGCAAGAACCCGGACGACCTTTTGTTTAAGGTGCGCGTTAACTCCGCTGACGGTGATAAGATAAAGGTAAACTTGCCGATGCCGCTGATTAAGGTGGGCATTGAAATGGGTTTAAAGATGCCGCAGATTTCGGGCAGCGACGTTTTGAAGGGGATTGATTTTTCGCAGCTCGTGGCTATGGTCGACAAAGGGCTTATCGGAAAGCTGGTCGAGATCGAGAGCGCTGACGGCGACATAATTGAGGTTGTGGTGGAATGAGAATTGTTGTCCGCTCGAAAGAAAGAAAAAATATCCACTTAAGGTTTCCGACCAGAATGCTTTTTAACGGCTTTACCGGAACAATCGGAGCGGGAATCGTGAACAAGCATATTGGAACAGACAGCGGCTATAAATTAAGAGCGAGCGACTTAAGGCGGCTGATGCGCGAAATAAACAGAATCAAAAAGAAGCACCCCAAACTGGACCTTGTCGAGGTTCACAGCGCCGACGGGGACGAGGTAAAGATTACATTATAATTCTGAATACATAGCGGCAAATAAAAACTGCATGGAAGGTAAAAGCGGCGGACTTCCATTCAGTTTTTTGCTGCGAAATATAAATGCTTTTTTACGGATGTTTTTTAAGCGCGTGCTTGTCAGCGACAAAAAGCGGCGGGTATTTATTCTATAAAAACAAAAACCCGCTCCGAACGGAGCGGGTTTGCGTTAGCGTTTATTACTTATTACTTTGTAAGTCTTGCTTCAAGAGCGGCGAGCTGGCTGCGGAGCTCTGCGGGAACGGTATCGCCGATCATGTCGTAGAACTCCTTGATGCCCTTGACGTCCTCAAGCCAGTATTCTTTTTCGACGGTCAGGATGCTCTTGAGGTCCTCGAAGGCGAACATGTGACCGGGCTCGATTTCGTACTCAAGACCTGTGAGGTTGATATCCTCGGGCTTCGGAACATAGCCGATCGGGGTTTCAACAGCGTCAACTTTGTCCTCGCATCTCTTGATGATCCATTCCAGAACACGGAAGTTCTCGCCGAATCCGGGCCAAACAAACTTGCCGTTCTCGTTGGTTCTGAACCAGTTGACGTGGAAGATCTTCGGCTGGTTGGTGACAACTTTGCCCATGTTAAGCCAGTGCTGGAAGTAGTGACCCATGTTGTAGCCGCAGAAGGGCAGCATAGCCATCGGATCGCGTCTTACAACGCCGACAGCGCCGGTTGCAGCAGCGGTTGTCTCGCTCGCCATGATGGAGCCGACGAAGGTGCCGTGCTCCCAGTTGAAGGACTGGTAAACCAGCGGAGCGGTCTTGGCGCGTCTGCCGCCGAAGATAATAGCGGAGAGCGGAACGCCGTTCGGGTTGTTGAACTCCTTGGAAATGCACGGGCAGTTGATTGCGGGCGCGGTGAATCTGGAGTTCGGATGCGCGCCTTTCTCGCCGGAAGCGGGATCCCACTTCTCGCCTTTCCAGTTGAGCGCGTTCTTCGGAGGATTCTTGTCCAGGCCCTCCCACCAAACGGTGTTGTCGTCGAGGTTCAAAACAACGTTTGTAAAGATGGTATTGGATCTGGTAGTAGCGAGCGCGTTGGGGTTGGACTTCTCGTTTGTGCCGGGCGCGACGCCGAAGAAGCCATTCTCGGGGTTCATCGCCCAGAGTCTTCCGTCCGGACCCTTTCTGATCCATGCGATATCATCGCCTACGCACCATACCTTGTAGCCTTGTTTTCTGTAATACTCAGGCGGAATGAGCATTGCAAGGTTGGTCTTGCCGCAAGCGGACGGGAATGCGGCTGCGATATACTTAACCTCGCCCTGCGGATTTTCGATGCCGAGAATGAGCATGTGCTCGGCCATCCAGCCTTCGTTTCTGCCGAGGTAGGAAGCGATGCGGAGCGCAAAGCACTTTTTGCCGAGCAGAACGTTTCCGCCGTAGCCGGAGTTGACCGACCAGATGGTGTTGTCCTCGGGGAAGTGAACGATATATCTGTTGTTCTCGTCCATGTCGGCCTTCGCGTGGAGACCTTTTACAAAGTCGCCGTCAGGTCCGATCGCTTCGAGAACCTTGGTGCCGACACGCGTCATAATCAGCATGTTCAGAACGACGTAAATGGAGTCGGTCAGCTCAATGCCGTATTTTGAAAACTCGCTGCCGATAACGCCCATGGAATAGGGAATTACATACATGGTCTTGCCTGTATATGAATTCCTGAAGAGCTTCTTCATCATCGCGTAGCATTCCTGAGGATCCATCCAGTTGTTGGTGGGGCCGGCGTCCTCTTTCTTTGTGGTGCAGATGAACGTACGGTTCTCAACGCGCGCAACGTCGTTCACTGCGGTTCTGTGAAGGTAGCAACCCGGAAGCTTCTCCTGATTCAGTTTGAAGATCTCGCCGGTTCTGCAAGCTTCAGCTCTGAGCAATTCAGCCTGTTCCTCGCTGCCGTCAATCCAAACGATGTTCGCAGGATTGACAAGCTCGGCCATTTCCTTAATCCAGGCATTGATTTTCGGATTTTGTGTCATAGTTTGCCTCCATTTTTATATGTAGTTTTTCATATATCCGGTTTGAGATTTCAGCAAAATGCGCAATATTCAGTTCTTCTCCGCGAACATTTTGCTTTTGCCCTATTTCGATAATAATATCACATAATTCTTGCTTTGTAAAGCGGGAATTTAAGATAGAATGTAAAGAATTTACAATCGTCTTTCTTCTTTGCGAAAAGGATGCCCTTATCACGGAGAAAAAGAGTTCCTCGTCTTTGACAAAAACCGGCGGTTCTTTGTATAAATCAAGCTTTACGACGGCAGAATCCACCTTCGGCGCGGGGGAGAATGACCCGGCGCTGACCGTAAAGAGCTTTTTGATGCTGCCGTAGTAGTTGATGACAGCGGTGATCGCGCCGTAGTTCGGCGTGCCGCTTTTCGCGCACAGCCTGTCCGCGACTTCCTTTTGGACCATGACGGTAATGCTTTCGAAGCCGTACCTGCCCTCCAGCAGCTTCATAATAATCGGCGTGGTGATATAGTAGGGAAGGTTGGCGCAAACGCAGACCGGCATTCCATGAAATTCGCCGGCGATGAGTTCGGCGATATTTAGTTTTAATATGTCCTGATGGATGATTTTCAGATTCTTGATGCCTTCCGTATTTTTCGCAAGAATTGGAATAAGGTCGCTGTCGATTTCGACCGCGACCACTTTTTTTGCGATTGCGCAGAGTTCCTTGGTCAGCACGCCGAAACCCGGACCAATCTCAATCACGCCGCACACGCCGGTTATCCCGCTCTCCTGCGCGATTCTTTTCGGTATCGCCTGATTGATTAAAAAATTCTGCCCGTAATGCTTTTTCTTTTTAAATTCCGTACCGATAGTAAAAACCTGCCGTTTCTCTTAAAAACTTATTCCTTGTCGATAACCGTCAGGAAGCGCGCCGTCGCGCCGAGCGCGATCTGCCCGTGCGGTATCTTCGGATTAAAGTAAATCGAATCGCCTTCCGAAAGCTCGATCGTTTTTTCGCCCAGGATGACGCCGATTCTGCCCTCCAGCACGTAATTAAACTCCTGTCCGGAGTGGGTGACCAGCTGGGGACGCTGGTCGTCCGGCGAAATGGTGACGATCATGGGCTCTTTGCTCCGGCCGATATAGTTGTAGGCAAGCGATTCAAACGCGTATCCCTTAAAACGCTCGATGCCCACGCCGTGCCCTTTACGGGTCACGGTGTAATCGTTCATGCGCGGTCTCTCGCCGGTCAGCAGTTCGGTCGGGTCAATGCCCAAAACAGACGCGACGGAATATATCATGCTGACCGGAATGTCCTTCTCGCCGCTTTCGTAACGTATATACGCTTCGGCGTCCATTCCGATTGCGGAAGCGACCTGCTCCGGGCGCATCTCCAGCGTTTCGCGGAGATAGCGTATTCTGTCTGCAACCTGTTTTATCTGCTCGTTCATAATCATAGATAGTATACCCGCACCGAGGAAAAAATCCTCGTTCCTTTCGTTATTTTAGGTTAGCCGACTTCTGAATCGCCTCATAAAGTCCCGAAAGGTAAACCGCACCGAGCGCGCGGTCGTAAAGCCCGTAGCCCGGCTTTCCTGTTTCGCCCCATATCATTCTGCCGTGGTCGGGGCGGATGTAGCCGTCGAAATGGGTATCGTAAAGAATTTTCATAATCTCGTACATATCCAGCGAACCGTATTTGCTCGGGTGCGCGGTTTCGTTGAAATCGCAGTCGCCGATGAGCTTGATGTTTCGCGCGTGGACGAAATGCACTCTGCCCATTTCGCAGTATTTCCGCAGCAGCTTCGGAATGTCGTTCTTTCTGCCGGCGCCGAGAGAGCCGGTGCAGAGCGTAAGGCCGTTATAGGGCGAATCATACAGCGAGAGGAAGCGGTCGAGGTTCGCTTCGTCGGTGATGATTCTGGGCAGACCGAAAATGTCGAACGGCGGATCGTCCGGGTGGATTGCCATTTTCACGTCGTATTCCTCGCAGACCGGAATAACAGCGTCTAAGAAGTATTTCAGGTTCTTAAACAGCACCTCGTGGTCCACCGACTTATACTCGTCCAGCAAGGCGACCAAATCTTCTTTTGTATAGCTGGCGTCCCAGCCGGGAAGCGAAAGGTCGCCTGTTTTCGGGTCCATTTTCAGAATCTGCTCCTGACGGTAAACCAGCGAAGTGGAACCGTCCGGGTTTTTGTAATCCAGCTGCGAACGCAGCCAGTCAAAGACCGGCATAAAGTTGTAGCAGATGACTTTGACGCCGGCTTTACCGAGCCTGCGGATGTTCTCTTGATAGACCTCGATGTATTCGTCACGCGATTTTTTGCCCAGCTTTATGTCCTCGTGAACCGGCACACTCTCGACCACTTCAAAGGTAAGCCCGTGCTTTTCGGCCGCGTTTTTAATTTTGAGTATGCTCTCGCTGCTCCAGACTTTTCCGGGCGGAACGTCGTACACAGCCGAAACAATGCCGTCCATCAAAGGAATCTGCGCGATATATTCAATCGGAATCGGGTCGTTGTCGCCATACCAGCGAAATGTCATTTTCATACGGAAACCTCATCTGTTATCATGATAATAATAGCTTGTTTACATCTAAATTATTTTATCATAGAAAAATATCATAGTCAATAAAAAAGAACGGCAAAATGAAAAATCCCTGCCGGCAGGGCCGGCAGGGATGCGCGCGTTGTTTATTGGTCAAGCGCCTTAAACGATTCTATGGTCTGGTCTATATATGCCTGAATTCGATCGGAATTTTTCTCGACGACAGAGGTGAGGGTGTTGACGCCGCTCATGACGATGTTGGTGTACATGGTAAGCGAACCTTCGTAGTTAAAGACTGCAGCAAGGTCGTACACTCTGTTCGCAAAGATGATGTCGAGCATTTCCTCGTCCTGTTCGCTGTTTACTTTCTGCAGTTTCAGGGTTACGTCGTAGTAAGCGGGTCTGACGTACTTCTCGCCGTAGTAGCCCATTAGCTGCAGCGTATATCCGATCGCGTCAAGGTCCTCATCTTTTACGCAGATCGGAATTCCGATGAATTCGGAGAAGTAAACCGTACAGGTCGTATAGTATTTATCCTGGTTTTCATCATATTTCGGCATCGGCAGAATACCGAACTCAAACTTTGTATTTGCTTCCTGAATCTTCTGAACGTAGGCTACCTTGTTATACTCAAACAAAGCTCTTCCGGATAGGAAGATGTTCTCCATGTCCCTGTATAGGTCCTGGCTGTTTTTAATCGCGACTTCGGTGACAATCGAACAGGATTTGTCGGTCATCAGGTTGAAGATTTTTTCGAACTTCTTATACGTATCCTCGTTGTCGATGTTCAAAAGCGGATAGTCGTTTTCGTCCTTGATAATCATTCTCTGATTATAAGAACACATGGAAGCGATTGCGTCGTAGGTCTGCGTTAGGAATCCGTACGTGTCGTTCTGCCAGTCGGAAAGCTGCGCGCCGTTCGGATTGATCGCTTTTGCCATCTCGTGCAGTTTATCGACGGTCCATTTTCCATCCCGAACAAGCTGATACGGGTCCTCAAGACCGTTGTTATACAGCATGTCTTTGTTAAAGAAGCAGGCCCACGTTGCGTTTTTATCGCTGACGATAATGTCGCCGGTAATGCAGAAGAGGTAGTTCGCCATCGACAAATCTTTGATCGCGGTCTGGTCCCACCAGGATTTTGTCAAATCAAGGTTGGGAATCTTATTCAGGTCCTTTAGGAGATTGGACAAGCCCCATTGCGCGAGATAAACGACGCCGTCGGCAATGATATGAATGTCGCTCGTGCCTGACATGACTTCGTTTTTATAATCGTCGCTGGGTTTTGCTGTGTATATTACGTTTAGATCAATGCCGTACTCGTCGCGAAGAATCTGCGTTCTGTTATAAACGGCATTGTTGATCGGCGCCGAGAGAATTTTATCTTCATCGTCGTCGAGCTTATCGGAAGCCCATTCGATGTTGTAATATGTATAGCCTCTTTTTTCATCGACGGTGACGATATTAATCTGTTTTCCGCCGAAATTGCGCGGCGTTAGTCCTGCGGCTTCGGCCTCGGTGATTGCGCCGGTTGACGTCGTTTTCTTATTATCGCCATTATCATCTTTGCACGCGCTGATTACGGGCAAAATGAGGATAAGAAGCAGT
Source organism: Bacillota bacterium (assembly GCA_029550965.1). Lineage (GTDB taxonomy): Bacteria > Bacillota > Clostridia > Oscillospirales > CAG-382 > UBA1049. The sequence continues at coordinate 92,212 of JAKPGJ010000007.1, read as the reverse complement.
AATAGGCACAATATTTTTTTACTCATCTCAATACCTCCCCTAAATGATAAAACTATATTAACACACATATTTTACAAAGTCAACAAAATTGTCATATCCTAAGCGTTAAATTTCGTTTTAGGTGCCATTGTCCGAGAGGTTCTTGAGATTTTGCAGTATCGTTTCTTTGCCTCTCCAGGAAAAGGGATATTTTTTGAATACTTCGTCCGGCATGCGAACCAATAACGCTTCCGAAATGTCGTCCAGTCTGTTTTGCGCAAAAAAGTCAATCTTCGATCGCGCTTTGTTTTGGTTCATCGGGCACACGTTTTGACAAACGTCGCAGCCCCAAACGGCGCCGTGTTTTTTTATAATCGACCATTCGTTTTCATTCTTGTTCTTTTTTTGCGTCAGCGCTGAAAGGCATTTTTCCCGGACAATGCCTTTTTCCGCAATCGCCTGAACCGGACAGCTTTGAACGCAGATTTCGCAGTTGTCGCAGCCCTGAATTTCGCGCGCGGCGGCAGGCAGGGGCAGGGTAGTCAGCAGGGAGCCGATAAAAACGAAACTTCCGTATTTCTCGTTTATCAGAAGCGAGTTTCGACCGATGCGGCCGAGCCCAGCCTTCGCGGCGGCTAATTTTTCGTTGACGGGGCTGTGGTCGGCAAAGCCGAAAAACTGCTCGTTCGGAAAAAGCACCGACAAACGCGGGATGATTCGGCCGTATAGTGCCGAAAAGTAAATATGGTAATCCTGCGAACGCGCGTAGAGGGAGACGCCGTAATGGTCTTTTACTTCATAATCGGTTTTATACGGCGCCAAAAAGACAATACAGCTCTTTATTTCGGCGTCGGGCAGCAGGCGTTCGCGGATGACCGTCATTTCGCTTGCCGGAATTACGCCGACGTATTCGATGTTTTCTGAAAGGAAAATCTCTCTTATTTTCTCAAACATAACGCTACCAAAAATGCCGCAAAAAATTGCGGCATCTGTAAAGAAATTTTTTATTTTTTAATCCGCGATGTACGGAATCAGCGCTAAGTGTCTTGCGCGCTTGACGGCGATGGTAAGCTGTCTTTGATGCTTCGCGCAGGTTCCGGTTACTCTGCGGGGAAGAATCTTGGCTCTTTCAGAAAGATTCTTTCTCAGTCTGGGGATGTCTTTGTAATCGATAACTTCTATCTTCTCGGTGCAGAACGCGCAAACCTTCTTCTTGTGGGGACGGAAGGTTTTCTGCTCTGCTTCCTTGGTATCTTTGGTCTTTACTTCCTTATCCAACGTGATAACCTCCTTTTTCGTTTATTGCAGTTAGAACGGCAGTTCGTCGTCGGCGGAAAGGTCCTCGAACGTGGACTCGCCGGGAGAACTGTAATTCGGGAGTTCGGCCGCGCCGCCTTCCCTTGGAACAGAATCGCCTGATTTTCTTTCGACAAAGGTTACTTCGTCCGCTACGATCTCGGTCGTATAACGCTTGTTGTTGTTCGCGTCCACCCAGGAACGGGTCTGAAGCGAGCCGCAGACCAAAATCGGCTTTCCTTTGCTGAAATAGCGGGTAACGAATTCGGCTGTCTGTCTCCAGCAGACGATGTCGAAAAAGTCTGCCTGCTGGGCGTCTCCCGGCTTCGCAAAACGTCTGCCTACCGCGATGCGGAAGGTAGTGACCGGAATGCCGTTGGGCGTTTGCTTCAGCTCGGGGTCGGCAACGAGGTTGCCCATCAATATGACTTTGTTAAAGCTTGCCATATAGACCTCCAAAATTCATTACTCTTCGCACTTTACGATCAGCGAACGAAGAATACCGTCTGTGATGTTGTAGATTCTGTCGAGCTCTCTGGGGAATTCGGGTCCCGATGTGAACTTGACGAGAACATAATAGCCTTCGGTGTGATCCTCGATGGGATAAGCAAGTCTTCTTACGCCCCACTCGTTAACAGCCTGAATCTCTCCGTGCGTAGAGATAAGGCTGGTAAACTTCTCGACGAGGGTTTTGACGGACTCTTCACCCAAAGCGTTGTTTACAATAAAGACGGTCTCGTACAGATTCTTCTTTTCCATAACTGCACCTCCTTCTGGACATTAATCCCGCTCTTTAAAAAACGGGAACGACCTGCCCTTTTTTAAGACAGGCAAGGAGAAAACTTAAAGAGTAAAACCTTAAAAGTTTTCAAATTTCGTATAATTCTAACATAAAAACAGATGCTTGTCAAGCATCTGTTTTGAAAAGATTTTATGCACATCTATCTTTTTAAAAGAACCGCTTATTCGTAATGCTTTAAAAGCTTCCGGATGCGGGTTGTGCAGTCGAGCAGTGGCGAAATGGACTCGTCGCGGCTGAGCGTGTTGATAATCTTCGCGATAAACTTTGAAAGGTCGGCTTCCACAAACCACGGACGGTTCTTTATCTCTTCCGGAATGTAGGAAAGGTTGGTGGAGTACAGCTTTGTGAGTTTGCCCTCCTCGTACAGTTTGTCGAACTTGGCGACGCCTTCGGTAAAGAGCGCGTAAGTCGCGACCACGTAGATGTCCGTAACCTTTCTTCTGGAAAGCTCGTTGATAATGTCGATGACCGATTCGCCGGACGCGATCATATCGTCGACAATCAGCACGCGCTTGCCCTCCAGCGGGCCGCCGATGTACTCGTGCTGCACGATCGGGTTCTTTCCGTCGACCACCTTCGTATGGTCTCTTCTCTTATAGAACATACCGACATCCAGTCCGAGAACGTTGGCGTAGTAAACCGCTCTGTCCATCGCGCCGGTATCCGGGCTGATGACAACCATGTTTTCCTTGAAAATATCGTCGCCTTCGTTGGCGATGAAGGTTTTTAAAATCGAGTAGGTTGGGAATATGTTCTCAAAGGATGTGTTCGGAATCGCGTTGTGAATCGTCGGGTCGTGTACGTCAAATGAAATGATGGTATCGACACCGAGGTTTTCAAGCTCTTCAAGCGAAACAGCGCAGTCCAGCGACTCTCTGCCTTTGCGCTTATGTTGTCTGGAAGCATATAATAAGGGCATTATAAGGGTAATCCTGTTTGCCTTGCCGCCGATCGCGGAAAGCACACGCTTGATATCCTGATAATGCTCGTCCGGTCCCATATGATTTTCAAAACCAAACATTTTGTATGTGCAGCTGTAGTTTCCGACATCGACAAGAATAAAAATATCCTTGCCCCTTACGGAATCAAGAATCTTAATCTTGCCCTCACCGTTGGCGAAGCGTACCTCTTCGATCGGGATGATGTACTTCACATCCGAATTCTCTTCGCCTCTGATGACTTTAATTCTGTTTTCGACAAGCTCGCCCAACTTTGCTGCGCTGCGAAGAACAATCAATCCGAGTTTTCCATGGTTGCATAAGCCGACCATAAAACCAAACATCCTTTCAATTCTCAATTTATTCATTCTCGTTCGCGACGAACGCATACTTCTTTAGTTTTTATTTTAGCCTATTTTTTATGCGTTGTATATAGTCTATTTACACAAATTATGCAATTTTTTTGACGTAATTTGACGAAAAATATCAAAATGTAAAATTTCAAAATCAGAAAGCTGTCGGTTGACAAAACTGCGGCAATATGATATTCTTTTTAAGAACATTGGTTCTGAATAAAAAGTTTTATTTTTGTTATTTTCAACAAACCGGACGCATAAAAAACGAAAGGAAGAAGATGTATGGCAGTCAACGATACCAGAAGCAAAATCGATAACAAAGAGAATAAAAAAGTAGCCCTTGATACCGCTATCGCGCAAATCGAAAAGCAGTGCGGCAAAGGGGCGATTATGCGTCTTGGTGAAAATTCCAGGATGGAGGTTGTCGGCGTTCCGACGGGTTCGCTCTCGCTGGACATGGCGCTCGGCATCGGCGGCGTGCCGAAGGGAAGAATTGTCGAGATTTTCGGTCCGGAATCCTCCGGTAAAACCACGCTTGCGCTGCATATCATCGCCGAGGTTCAGAAAAACGGCGGGGAAGCCGCGTTTATAGACGCGGAGCACGCGCTGGATCCGGAGTACGCCAAAGCGCTCGGCGTCGATATTGATTCGCTGCTTGTTTCGCAGCCGGACGACGGCGAGCAGGCGCTGGAGATTACGGAAGCGCTGGTACGTTCCGGCGCGATTGACGTTGTCGTCATCGACTCGGTTGCGGCGCTGGTACCCAGAAGCGAAATCGACGGCGATATGGGCGCTGCGCACGTCGGACTGCACGCGCGTCTGATGTCGCAGGCTTTGCGCAAATTGTCCGGCGCGATCGCGAAGTCGAGCTGCATTGTTGTATTCATCAACCAGCTGCGCGAAAAGGTGGGCGTTCTTTACGGCAACCCCGAGACCACGACCGGCGGCAGAGCACTCAAGTTCTACGCTTCCGTCCGCATCGACGTCCGGAAGACCGACCAAATCAAATCCGGCACCGAGGTTGTCGGCAACCACGTCAAATGCAAGGTCGTTAAAAACAAGGTCGCTCCTCCCTTTAAGACCGCAGAATTTGATATACTCTACGGAAAGGGCATTTCAAAAGAGAGCGAGCTGATCGAGATCGGCACCAAGCTCGGCATTATCGAAAAGAGCGGTTCGTGGTTCTCCTACAACGGCGACAAGCTCGGACAGGGCAAGGACAACGCCCGTCAGGTGCTCGAGGAAAACAAGGCGCTTGCCGCGGAAATTGAGGCGAAAATCCGCGCAAGGTTTAAAGACATCAAGCTCGAGTCGCAGCCGGACGACGAACCGTTCGAACTGGATTAATCCGGCCGCAATGACAGGACGTATTTGAACAGCATAGGCTTTTTACCAATATGGAATACATCATCGAAAAGGTCTTGCTCGACAGCAAGAATCACGAAGCAGGCGTCGTCTGTTCGGGAGCAAGTTTCCGGATAACGCAGGCGGATTTTGAGCATCTTGGCATTTTCGAGGGCGAAACGCTGGACGAGGAAGCGTTTGCGCAGCTTTGCGAAGCCGACAGCAAACTTTCCTGCATTAAAAAGGCTTTTTCCTACCTGTCGTACAGCGACATGCCGGCGAAAAAGCTGGCAGACAAACTGCGCGCAAAATTTGAAAAACACATTGTGGATGCGGTAATCGAACTGCTGAAAGCGCGCGGTTATCTCAACGATTCGCTGCTTGCGCGGAAATATGCGCAAAACTTTTACGAGATAAAGCGCTGGGGACCCAACAGAATCAAAAGCGAACTGTATGCCAAGGGTTTTGCAAAGGAGGACATAGACGCCTCCTGTGCTTTTATGGAGGAGCTTGACCATCGTGAAAAAATGCGCGCGCTTGTGGTCGAGAAGTTCGGCGGAGACGCCGAAGCTGTCCGCGGGCAAAAACAAAAAGTCAGCGCCTATCTTTACCGGATGGGCTATTCATACAGCGATATAACAGATGTTTTAATTTCATTGGAAAATTAGGAAGTGGTTTCTTTGGGAATTAAAGTCGGCTTCGTATCACTCGGATGTCCGAAAAATCTTGTCAATACTGAAAAAATGCTTTCGAAGCTGGCGGATAACGGCTATGAAATCGTGGCAGAGGATATTCATGCGGACGTTATCGTAATCAACACCTGCGCGTTCATCGAAAGCGCGAAAAAGGAGGCAATCGACAATATCCTCGACATAGCCTGGCTCAAAGAAAATCGTTCGTTAAAGGGGATTGTTGTCACCGGCTGTCTGGCCGAACGGTATAAGGACGAAATTCTTGAACAGCTGCCCGAGGTTGACTGCGTATTGGGCACCGGCAGTTATGACGAAATCTGCAAAGCGGTGGAAGCTGCATATCATAAAAAGAAGTACACAAGCTATAAGGATATAAACAGCATCCCGCTGGGCGGTGAGCGCGTGATCACCACGCCCGGCTATTTCGCCTACCTTCAGATCGCGGAAGGCTGCGACAACTGCTGTACCTACTGCGTAATCCCGCAGCTGCGCGGCCGATTCAGGAGCCGGCAGTTTTCCGAGATTCTTGAGGAAGCAAAACAGCTCGCCGATTTGGGCGTCAAGGAAGTCTGCCTTATCGCGCAGGATACGACGCGGTACGGCGAGGATATCTACGGCACCTACGCGCTGGACAGCCTGATTACGGAAATTTCGAAAGTGAAAGGCATCGAATGGATTCGCCTTATGTATTGTTATCCGGACAGGATAACGGACGGACTGATCGATGTAATCGCGAACAATAAAAAAGTTGTCAAGTATATTGATATGCCGATACAGCATATTAATAATGATATATTGAGGGCGATGAACCGCCGCGACACCTGCGAGAGCATTCAGGCGGTCATTCATAAGCTGCGCGCGCGGATTCCGGGGCTGATTCTGCGCACCACCGTCATCGTCGGCTTCCCGGGCGAGACCGACGCGCAGTTCGAGCAGCTTCATAAGTTTATCAAAGAAACTAAGTTCGAGCGTTTGGGCGTGTTTACGTATTCCAGAGAAGAGAACACCCCCGCGTACGGCATGCCGAATCAGGTAAGCGAGAAGGTCAAAAAGAAGCGCTATGACATCTTGATGCGGGAGCAGCAGAGAATTCACAACGCGTTTAACGAAACCTTTGTCGGAAAAACGCTGCGGGTTATCTGCGAGGGCTACGATAAGGTAGCAGAATCCTTCTACGGCAGGTCTTACGCGGATGCTCCGGATATCGACGGAAAGATTTACTTCTCATCCGGCAAAAATTTGAAAGACGGGGAAATGCTCGACGTTGAAATCACCGAAGTGCTGGACTATGATTTGGTCGGAAAAGCGGTTCTTTAGCAATTAACCAGTTTTACAACACTGTTCCTGCTCTTTGACGAAAGGATTGTTCATTACAATGAGTCTGAATACTCCGAACAGACTGACGCTTTTGCGGATTATCATGATTCCTTTTTTCATGGTATTTCTCGTATATCCGGTTTTCAGCGAATATAAATGCAGAATCATTGCGGGTATTTTGTTCATCGCGGCCGCCGTCACCGATTTTTTGGACGGGTATATCGCGCGAAAAAGAAATCTGATTACCAATTTCGGAAAGTTTATGGACCCGCTTGCAGATAAGTTTCTGATTTTCGGCGCGCTGCTTTCGATTTGCGTATCGGACTTCATTTTTCCGGAAGACTGGGTTTTCGCTCCCGTTACCATGCGGCATATCTTCTTCTGGGCGGCCCTGATCGTAATTTTCCGCGAGCTCGCGGTCACATCCATGCGGCTTGTGGTGGTCAGCGGGGCGGGAACGGTCGTCGCCGCGAGCAAGCTGGGCAAAATAAAGACCAACACGCAGATCATCTGCGTGTCGCTGATTATCCTCGAGCCGGCGTTGTTCCCGTTTACATACGGCTATTTGTCGCTTGTTTCAATCGCGGTCATGGTCGTCTTTACAGTCTGGTCCGGCGTGAATTATTTGGTCACGTATTGGAAACATCTTGATACGAATAAATAGGAAAGGCATTTTTCGATGAGACTTTATAATACGCTTACGAGAAGAAAAGAAGAGTTTATCGTACACGACAACACGGTACGGATGTATGTGTGCGGTCCGACCGTTTATAACTATATCCACCTCGGCAACGCGCGCTGCTTTGTGGTTTTCGATATGCTCAGGCGCTACCTTGAGTACAAAGGATACAAGGTCATCTACGTCCAGAACTTCACCGACGTCGACGACAAGCTGATCCGCAGAGCGGCGGAGGAGGGCACGACGGTCGCCGAGGTTGCCGAAAAATATATCAGAGAATACAAAATAGACGCGGAAGGGCTGGGAATCCGCGAGGCGACCGTACATCCCAGAGCAACCGAGAACATTGACAAAATCATCGAGTTCATCAAGAAGCTGATAGAAAAAGGCCACGCTTACGTTTCCGGCGGGGACGTTTACTTCGACCAGAAGAGCGATCCGGAGTACGGAAAACTGTCGCACCATAATTTGGACGACCTGGAGGCCGGCGCGCGCATCGACGTAAACGAAGTGAAGAAGAACCCGTACGACTTCGCGCTCTGGAAGGCGAAGAAGGAAGGGGAGGTCAGCTGGCCGTCTCCGTGGGGAGAGGGCAGACCGGGCTGGCATATCGAGTGCTCCGCCATGGTCAACCGCTATCTCGGCACGAACATTGATATACACTGCGGCGGACCCGATTTGATTTTCCCGCACCATGAAAACGAAATCGCGCAGACCGAGTGCGCGACCGGAGAGCCGATGGCGCGTTTCTGGCTGCACATAGGCTTTTTGAACGTGGATAACATGAAGATGTCCAAATCGCTCGGCAACTTCTTCATGACCAGAGAAGCTGCGCAGAAGTACGGTTATCTGACAATCCGCTACTTTTTGCTTTCCGCGCATTACAGAAGCCCCATCAACTTTTCCGCCGAAATCCTCGAGCAGTCCGCCGCGGCGCTTGAGCGGCTTTTGAACTGCTCGGACAATATGCAGTTCCGTCTGGCGAGCGCGTCCGACAGAGAACTGAACGAAAAAGAGAAAGCAAGCGTCGCATTCCTCGAGCAGAAAAAGCTGCAGTTTATCGAAGCGATGGACGACGACTTCAACACCGCAGACGCGATCGGCTGCCTGTTCGAGATGGCAAGGGAGATTAACACCTGCCTTGCGGAAAACGACATCTCAAAGCGGTATTTGGAAAAAGCGGACGAGATTTATGGCGGATTCTGCAGGCTGTTCGGTTTTGTAAAAGCGGAAACGGACGATTCCGACAGAGCGTATATCGAGGAAATGATCGCGAAGCGCGCGGAAGCGAAGAAAGCGAAGAACTACGCGCTCGCGGACGCGATTCGGAACGAGCTTCGCGAAAAGGGCATTATCCTTGAGGACACGCCGCAGGGGGTAAAATGGAAAAGGGCATAACCTTTAAGCCTGAGAATTACGCGCCGCTCGTGCTCGCCTACATGGGGGACGCTTACATCGAGCTTCTGACGCGCGCGTATATAATCGGGGACGGCAACTGCAGTCCCGCCGCTTTGAACACGCGCGCCAAGGAGTTTGTGACGGCCGTCTCCCAGAGCGCGGCTGTGGAACGGATACTGCCTTTGCTGACCGACGAGGAGCTCGCGGTTTATAAGCAGGGCAGGAACGCCAAGAGCAATCACGCGCCGCGTTCGGCTTCCGCCGTCGATTACAGGCGCGCGACCGGGCTGGAGTGTCTGTTCGGCTGGCTGTATTTTTCCGGCAGGCATGCGCGGGCGAAAGAGCTGTTTGAAAAGGGATATATAACAGAGAAGTAATCTTAAAAAAGAAAGGAACGGTGCAAATATGTTGGAGCTTACGCAACTTGAGAAAAGCATATACAAGTATATTCAGGAATGCATCGAAAGGGATGGTTATGCCCCGTCGGTCCGGGATATTTGCGCCGCTTTGAAAATTAAATCCACGTCCACGGCACATTCGTATATTTCCCGCCTCGAGCAGAAAGGCTATCTGACCAAAAGCTCGGGCAAGAGCAGAGCGCTGAAGCTGGAAGCGGTCGGCAATACTGACGGCGACCAGGTGATGCGGGTTCCGCTGCTCGGCAGGGTTACCGCCGGCGTTCCCATCCTTGCGGTTGAAAACTACGAGGGCTACGTCGATTTCCCGGTGTCCATGTCCAGAGGGCGCTCGAATCTTTTCGCTTTGCGCGTCATCGGCGAAAGTATGATCGAAGCCGGCATTTTGGACGGGGATATTGTGATTGTCGAGAGCAGGCAGTACGCCGACAACGGCGATATTGTGGTTGCCATGATGAACGACGAAGCAACCGTGAAGCGCTTTTACCGCGAGGAAAACGGCATGGTGCGCCTGCAGCCGGCGAATTCTTCGATGAAGCCGATTCTGGTAAAGAACCCGACGATTCTCGGCAAAGTGATTGCGAATTACCGGTTTTATTGATCGGAATTTTTCCATAAACCCATATTTTTCATAGAAAAGTCGACTTTTTTATACATTTTAACCAAAAAGCGCAGAATGTAAAAAAAGGGCTTGACAACGCGGTTCGTTTATGGTATTCTCTTTGAGCGGTCAAAAAACGGAACAAAAAAACCGCTAAAAACAGATACGATCCATTAGCTCAGAAGGTAGAGCACATGACTTTTAATCATGGTGTCCGGAGTTCGACTCTCCGATGGATCACCATAAACTACCGAACACAGCCCGTTGTGTTCGGTTTTTTATTTTCGTAAAAAAATCAAAGAAAAGGAACTAAAAAAATGAAGAGACTATTCGTTTTCATAACTGCATGTTTGCTGCTTCCGCTTCTTGTTTCCTGCAAAGAGAACAATGCAACGGAAAGCGAGGCGGCCAGCAAAGCAGCGTCGTCCGCGCAAAAAAGCGACGAGGATTACGCGAAACTGCCGAATATCGTTTTGATCGAAATGGAGGACGGCGGAAAGATAAAGATCGAGCTTTATCCCGACATCGCGCCGATTACGGTCAACAACTTCAAAAAGCTGGTATCCGAGCATTTTTATGACGGTCTGACCTTCCACAGAATATCGAAGGATTTTGTCATACAGGGCGGCGATCCGAACGGCGACGGAACCGGCGGTCCCGGATATTCCATCAAAGGCGAATTCAAAGCGAACGGATTCGACAACTCCCTCTCGCATAAACGCGGCGTGGTTTCCATGGCAAGAAGGGCGGACAGCTACAACAGCGCGGGCAGCCAGTTCTTTATCATGCTCAAGGACTATCCGAGCCTGGACGGACAGTATGCCGCTTTCGGTAAAGTAATCGAGGGCATGGACGTTGTCGACAGAATCGCGCGCGTCGAGACAGTCGGAGAAAAGCCTGTTAAAAAACAGGTGATAAAGTCTGTTACCTTTGTCGAGGACAATAACGCCGGCGAAAGCGAAGCCGCATCCGAAACGGACGCGTCCGGCACCAACGGTTAATCGTAAATAAAACCGCTGCCGTTTTTGACGGTAGCGGTTTTTTGCGCAAAAATATCATAAAATTTATCTGATTTTATACTTGACATCATTATAATAGTATGATAATATGCTAACAAATTAAAGTATATCGGGTGAACAGGATATGATTAAACTGCCGTTCCGGGAGCAGCTTCCCTTAAAGCTGCGCGAAATATACGAAAAATACGGATACAAGCAGTACCGCATGGATAAATTTGAGCCATACGATATGTACCGCGAGAACAAGAACTTTTTAAAAAACGAGGGCATTATCACCTTTACGGACCCGAGCGGCAGGCTGATGGCATTAAAACCCGATGTAACCATGAGCATTATCAAGAACTCGGCCGACAGCGACGCAACCAGAAAGCTGTACTATAACGAGAACGTCTTTCGCCTGTTGCCCGGCAGAAACGAGTTTTGCGAAATCAACCAGATGGGGCTTGAGTTCATCGGCGGGGACAACAGCTACGCGCAGGCCGAGGTTATACTGCTTGCGATGCGAAGCCTTGAGGCGATCAACGAAGAATACCGGCTGAATGTCGCGCATATGGGCTATATCGCCGCTTTGATGGACTTTGCGGGTATTCAAAACGGCGACAGGGCGGAATGCATCGCGCTGATGCGTCAGAAGAACCTGCACGGGCTCGGCGAGTTTATGCAGAAAACAGGCGTCGATCCGGACAAAGCCGAAGCGGTCAGGGCCGTGATGAGCGTTACCGGAAGCATCAAAAAAGCGGTCGGAAAGCTGTCGGACTATGTTTTCAGCGACGCCATGCAGGCGGCGGTTTCGGAACTGCAGGATTTGACGGATACGTTGAGTTTTACCGGCTGCGACGGGAAGCTGCAGCTTGATTTCTCGGTAATCAACGACCCGGATTACTACAACGGCATTGTTTTTCAGGGTTATTTGCCGAACATACCGCGCGCCGTGCTTTCCGGCGGCAGATACGACAACCTTATGCGCCGGTTCGGCAAACAGCGGAACGCGATCGGCTTTGCGCTCTATTTAGGCGAGCTGGAGCGGTTTTTCAGCGAGCCGGAGGAGTACGATGCCGACCTGCTGCTCATATACGGCAATATGCCCGCCAAAATCGCGCTGAAAGTCGTAGAAATGCTGAAACCCGAGTACAAGAATATCCGCGCGGAACGCAGCATTCCGGAAGGCATCCGGGCAAGAAAAATTATGAATATTTCAGAAGTTGGAGATATCAGACATGCTTAACATCGCTTTGCCGAAGGGAAGACTCGGCGATAAAGTATATACGCTTTTTTCCGAAATCGGTTACGGCTGCCCGTCTATGCTCGAGGACAACCGCAAGCTGGTGTTTGAGTCGGAGGAGAAAGGGATCCGCTACCTGCTTGTCAAACCCTCGGACGTGGCGATTTACGTCGAGCACGGCGCCGCCGACATCGGCGTAGTCGGGAAGGACGTGCTTATGGAGTACAACCCGGACGTGTATGAACTTTTGGACTTAAAAATCGGGCAGTGTTTTCTTGCCGTGGCGGCGAAGAACGGCTGGACCGACGATTTAAGCGCGCCGCTGCGGGTTGCGACCAAGTATCCGAACCTCGCGCAAAAGTACTTTGCCTCGGTCAACCGGCAGATCGAGATCATCAAACTGAACGGCAGCATCGAGCTTGCGCCCATTCTTGGGCTTTCGGACGTGATTTTTGACATTGTCGAAACCGGAACCACCCTGCGCGAGAACAACCTTTCGGTTTACGCGAAGGCGTACAACTCGAGCGCGCGGCTGATTGCGAACAAGAGCCGGTACCAGTTCAAATCGGAAATGATAGATTTTATTTGCAGAAAGCTGGAAGCGATATTATGATACGGATATATCAATGCGGCGAACTTTCGGTCAGAGAGATGCTGAAGCGCTCGGTAGCGGATGCGGAAAAGCTCGCGGAAGTCGAAAAAACGGTTGACGCCATTATCGCCGACGTCAGAAAACGCGGCGACGAGGCGCTGATAGACTATACCAAAAAGTTTGACAAGGTAAAGCTGAATCACCTGAAAGTAACCGAGCGGGAAATCGAGGAAGCGTACCGGAACGTCGGCGGCTTTTTGGATATTCTAAAAGAAGCGGCTGAAAATATCCGAGCGTTTCACGCGAATCAGAAGCGCAGCGGTTTTGAAATAACCAAAGAGGGCGTTGTGCTCGGGCAGAAGGTAATGCCGTTAAAAAGAGTGGGCGTTTACGTTCCGGGCGGCACCGCAAGTTATCCGTCAACCGTGCTGATGAACGCGATTCCCGCCAAAATCGCCGGCGTGGAGGAGATTATTCTGGTCACCCCGCCGGACAGGAACGGGCGTGTTCCGGACGCGATTCTTGCGGCGGCGAAAATCGCCGGCGTAAACGCGGTTTTCAAGGTGGGCGGCGCGCAGGCGGTCGCCGCGCTCGCGTACGGCACCGAGAGCATTCCCATGGTGGATAAAATCGTCGGACCGGGCAACATCTATGTCGCCACCGCGAAGAAAAAAGTGTTCGGTCAGGTCGCGATCGACATGATCGCGGGCCCGAGCGAGATTCTCTGCATCGCGGATTCCACGGCCGACCCGCGCTGCGTCGCGGCGGATATGCTCAGCCAGGCGGAGCACGACAGGCTCGCCGCCGCCGTGTTGATTTGCACGGACAGGGATTTCGCCATGCAGGTGAGCGCCGAGCTCGAAAAGCAGATTTCAGAACTGCCGAGAGCGGACATCGCGCGCGCTTCGATCGACCATAACGGTAAAATTATTGTGGCGAACAGCATTGACGAAGCGGTTGAAATCGCAAACGAGATTGCGCCCGAGCATTTGGAACTGTGCGTCGATAACCCGTTTGATTATCTGGATAAAATCAAAAACGCGGGCAGTATTTTCCTCGGCAAATACACGCCGGAAGCGTTGGGCGATTACTTCGCCGGTCCCAACCACACGCTGCCGACGTCCGGAACCGCCCGCTTCTCGAGTCCGTTATCGGTGGACGACTTTATTAAGAAAAGCAGCTACATCAGCTATTCAAAAGAAGCGCTGGGCAGGGTAAAGGACAAAGTGACGGCCTTCGCGGAAAAAGAGGGGCTAAAAGCGCACGCAAGAAGCGTGAACGCCAGATTTTCAGAATAAAAGGAACGGCACAGAGATGAGCGCGTTTTTGGACAAAAAGCTGGAAAAATTGGTTCCGTACACGCCGGGCGAGCAGCCGCACGGCATTGAGGGGCTTATTAAACTGAATACGAACGAGAACCCGTTCCCGCCCAGTCCGATGGTGATTGAAGCGGTAAACCGAACGGTTTCGTCTTTAAACCTATACTCCGACCCGGCCTGCGTAAGAGCGGTCGAAGCAATCGCCGCCTTCTACGGCGTCCGGAAAGAAAACGTATTCGTAAGCAACGGAAGCGACGAAACATTATCCTTTATCTTTCATGGACTTTGCGAAAACGGCGCGGCTTTTCCCGATATTACCTACGGTTTTTACAAGGTGTTTGCCGATATGTTCGGCGTTCGGAAAACGGTTGTTCCGCTGGATGATGATTTTAACATTCAGATAGACGATTATAAGGACATCAAAAGCACCGTCGTCATCGCGAATCCGAACGCCCCGACCGGAATCTGCCTGCCGCTGAGCGAAATTGAAAGGCTTTTGAATCAGGATTTGAACCGGCTGGTGGTGGTCGACGAGGCGTATATTGATTTCGGCGGCGAGAGCGCGGTTAAACTGATCGATGAGTACAAAAATCTGCTGGTCGTGCAGACCTTCTCCAAATCCCGCTCGCTGGCGGGCGGCAGAATCGGGTTCGCGGTCGCGGACGCGGAGATTATCGCGGACCTGAACCGGATGAAGTACGCGTTTAACCCGTACAACGTAAACGCCCTCTCCATAGCGGCGGCGGAAGCGGCGATGAAAGATACGGCGTATTTCGAGACGTGCAGAAGCACGGTTATCAAAAACAGGGAATATATCGCAAAGAAACTGCGCGAGCTGGGGTTTACGGTTCTTGACAGCAAAGCGAACTTTGTTTTCGCCGGCAGGAACAAAAAAGTGAGCGCCGCGGACTACTTTGAAAAATTAAGGCGGAACAACATCCTGGTCCGGTACTTCCCCGAAGGCAGAAGCGCGGATTTCGTACGGATTTCAGTCGGCGCGATGGAGCAGATGGAAAAGCTGTACGAAGTAACAAAGACGATTTTAGGAGAAATGTAAATGAGAGAAGCGCAAATCACCCGCAACACCAAAGAAACGCAGATAACGCTGACGCTGAATCTGGACGGCAGCGGAACATACAGCATCGACACGGGCTGCGGCTTTCTTGACCACATGCTCGAGCTGTTCGCCGCGCACGGTTCGTTCGACCTGACCGTGACCTGCAAGGGCGATACGAAGGTGGACTACCACCACACCGTCGAGGACGTCGCCATCGTGCTCGGCAAAGCGTTTGACCAGGCGCTGGGCGACAGAGCGGGCATTACCCGCTACGGCAGCATGATACTGCCGATGGACGAAGCGTTGATTCTTGCCGCGGTGGACATCAGCGGCAGAGCCGCGCTGGGATACGCGTTGGAGATTCCTGCGCAAAAGGTCGGGGATTTCGATACCGAACTGGTCAAGGAGTTCATGACCGCATTCTCGCGCGCGCTCGGCGCCGCTGTGCATGTAAAACAGTTCGCAGGGGAGAACAGCCACCACATCATCGAGGGCGCATTCAAAGCGCTCGCAAGAGCCTTAAAAGCGGCGGTAGCCATTGACCAACGAATGAACGGCAGAATTCCTTCGACAAAGGGTTTGATTTTATGATCGCGATTGTAAACTACGGGGTTGGGAATCTGTTTTCCATCTCCCGTTCGCTTTCCTATATCGGGCTGGATAACGTCATCACCGACGATAAAAAAACCATCGAGTCCGCCTCGCACATCGTGCTTCCCGGCGTTGGCGCTTTCGGGGACGCGGTTCAAAAGCTCGAAGCGACCGGGCTGATTCCGACGTTGGACGCCTGCGTAAAAAAAGGCACGCCTTTGCTCGGGGTTTGTTTAGGGATGCAGCTGCTGTTTGAGAAAAGCTACGAGTACGGCGTCCATACGGGGCTGGGCTATTTACAAGGAGAGGTCTGCCCGATGGAGCCGGATTTAAAAGCGAAAGGGTACGACATAAAAGTGCCGCACATCGGCTGGAACGCGCTGAAAATCAAGAAAGACAGCGCGCTTCTTAAATTTATAAAAGACGGCGACTTTATGTATTTTGTGCATTCCTATTACGCGAAGAACTGCGAAGATTCGCTGATCGCGGCCGCGGATTACGGCATCGAGGTTCCAGCGGTGGTCGGCGCCGGCAACGTTTTCGGCTGTCAGTTCCACCCGGAAAAAAGCGGGGCTTGCGGACTGAAGATTCTAAAAGCGTTTGGAGAGATAAAATGAACATATACCCGGCAATCGATATCATCGGCGGCTGCGTCGTCCGCCTGACGCAGGGCGATTACAATAAAAAAGAAAAGTACAATATCACGCCCGTAGAAGCGGCGCAGGGTTTCTTTAAAAAGGGCGCGAGGTTTTTACACATTGTTGATTTAGACGGCGCGAAGGACGGCAGTCTTTCAAATTTTGACAGCATCCGGGAAGTGATCAAATCGACCGATATGTTTGTTGAAGTCGGCGGCGGCATACGGGACGAGGAGCGCATCCGGCGGTATCTCTCCGCCGGCGTGGGCAGAGTGATACTGGGCACCGCCGCGCTGAAGAACTTCCCGTTTCTGGTTGAGATGGTTAAAAAATACGGCGACAGAATCGCCGTCGGCGTGGACGCGAAGAACGGCTTTGTCGCGGTGGACGGCTGGACCACGGTTTCGGATACGGACAGCGTCGCCTTTTGCGAAAAGGTTCGGGACATCGGCGTCAAAAATGTCATTTACACGGACATCGAGCGGGACGGCGCGATGCGGGGAGCCAATACCGCGATTTATCAAAGGCTGACGCAAATTACAGGATTGGAGATTACCGCTTCCGGGGGAATCAGCTCATTAGACGATATTACAGCGTTAAAGAGAATAGGCGTTTCCTCCGCCATTATCGGAAAAGCGCTTTACGAAGGCAAAATAAAGTTGGAGGACGCTTTGCGGGCAGCAGAGTAAACTTATTTTTTCGGAGTTCATATATGATTACGAAAAGGATTATTCCCTGCCTTGACATCCGCGACGGCAGGGTGGTGAAGGGAAAAAACTTTAAGGGAATAAAGGATATTGACGACCCGGTCAAGCTCGCCGAGTTTTACAACGACAGCGGCGCCGACGAGCTGGTGTTTTATGACATCACCGCATCGTTCGAGGGCCGGCAGCTGTTTACCGACATTCTTGAAAAAGTGGCGGCGAAGATTTTTATCCCGCTGACGGTCGGCGGAAGCATCAATACGATCGATGATTTCGATCGGGTGCTCAAAGCCGGCGCGGACAAAGTGAGCGTCAACACCGGCGCGATTAAAAACCCGGCGCTCATTTCGGAAGCGGCGAAGAAATACGGAAACCAGTGCGTCGTGCTCTCGATGGACGTGGCGCGGGTGGACGGGGCTTTCCGCGTGTTTGCAAAAGGCGGCCGGGAGAACACCGGCATTGACGCGCTCGAATGGGCGCAGAGAGGGGATGCGAGCGGCGCCGGCGAGCTGGTCGTGAACAGCATCGATACCGACGGCGTCCGAGAGGGGTTTGACCTTGAACTTTTGGAAGCGATTGGAAAGCGGGTTACAATACCGATCATCGCTTCCGGCGGGGCGGGCTGCAAAGAGCATTTCAAGGACCTGTTCGCGCTCGACTGCATCGACGCGGGGCTGGCAGCAGGCATTTTCCATTCCAAAGAATTGCTGATCGGCGACTTGAAACGGTATCTGAAAGAAAACAACATACCTGTAAGGATTTAGCGGTGAGAAAAGTGGATATAAACGAACTTAAGTTTGACGAAAACGGACTGATCCCGGCGGTGGTTCAGGATTTTTACACGAACGAGGTGCTTACGGTCGCCTATATGAACCGCGAGAGCCTGGAGATTACACTCAATGAGAAAACCACCTGCTTTTACTCCAGAAGCAGGCGGACGCTGTGGCGGAAAGGCGAGACCAGCGGAAACAAACAGCATGTTGTTTCCATCAAAACCGACTGCGACAAAGACGCGCTTGTGATTAAGGTGATCAAAGACGGCCCCGCCTGCCATTTGGGCACCGAGAGCTGCTTTAGCGAGCTTTTCTACGGCGAGGACAAAAAGCCCTTTTCTCTGCAGGCGCTCTATGACCTGCTGGCAGAGCGCAAAAAACTTATGCCGGAGGGCAGCTACACGACCTATCTTTTCCAGAAGGGCAGAGAAAAGATACTCAAAAAGGTCGGCGAGGAATGCAGCGAGGTCATCATCGGCGCGATGAAGAACAGCAAAGAGGAGACCATCTTTGAGATTTCCGACCTTTGCTATCATATCCTCGTTTTGATGAACGAGATGAACATTACCGTCGATGACATCAAAAAAGAGCTGGAATCCCGCCATATCATCGACAAAAAGACGAAGCAGGAAACGATGAAATAAAGAAAATATCTTTAATTTCCTTGACAAGCGCGCTTCGATAGGCTATACTATTTTTCAAATTATATGTATAAAAATACAGAGGAGAAAATCCTCTGATTTTTCAATGGAAACGAAGGATTAAGTGTTATGTTGGAGAAATTTCTGCCTGGAATTGAGTTTGATTCGTATGAGGATTTAAAAGCCAACTACAAAGTGAACGTTCCGGACGGCTTTAATTTCGCATACGATGTCGTGGACGCCTGGGCGGAAGAGGATAAAAACAAAAAGGCGCTTTTTTATTGCACGGACGCGGGCGACCGCGTTATGTACACCTTTTACGATTTGAAAATTCTGTCGAACAAAGCCGCGAATTTGCTCCTTTCACTCGGCATACAAAAAGGCGACCCGGTTCTTTTGCTGCTCAAACAGCGCCCGGAAGTTTGGATAACCTTCCTTGCGCTGCACAAAATCGGCGCAGTCTGTATTCCGGCAACCTATCAGCTGACGGCGAAGGATATCGTTTACCGCTGCAACGCCGCCGGAATCAAAATGATTATCGCGGTTGACGACGAATACGTCATCCACGAAATAAACGCGGCGAGAAACGAATGCGCGACGGTCAAGTACTATGCTTCCGTCGGGGACAAGCCGGTGGAGGGATTTATTGATTACAGGGCGGAGATCGCCAAGCAGCCCGACGCGCTGGAGCGCATACCGAATCACAACAGCGACGAGATGCTGATTTACTTCTCCTCCGGAACAACCGGCATGCCCAAGATGATCGTGCATGATTATACATACCCGCTCGGACATATCATTACCGCAAAGTACTGGCAGCATGTCGAGGACGGCAAACTGCATCTGACCATGTCGGATTCCGGCTGGGCGAAGTTCGCGTGGGGCAAGATTTACGGACAGTGGATCTGCGGCGCGGTTGTTGTCGCGTACGACACCGACAAATTCAACGCGAAAAACACGTTGGAGCTGATTCAGGAGATAAAGCTATACAGTTTCTGCGCTCCGCCGACCATTTTCCGATTCCTGATTAAAGAAGACATTTCGCATTACGATTTATCCAGCATCAAGCACTGCTGCATCGCCGGCGAACCGCTGAATCCGGAGGTATTCTACCGGTTCAAGGAGCTGACCGGGCTGACGCTGACCGAGGGCTTCGGACAGACCGAAACGCCGGTTCTGGTCGCGAACTTCGACGGTTTCCCGATCAAGCCGGGTTCGATGGGAAAACCCTCGCCGGATTTTGACGTCGATATAGTAGACGAGAACGGCGAGAGTTGCGAGGACGGCGTCGTCGGAACCATCGTCGTCAAGAATCTTTCAAAACATTACCCGTGCGGGCTTATCAAATATTATAAAGACGCGGAAGCCAACAAAAAAGCCTTTCAGCACGACCAGTACAGCACCGGCGATTTGGCCTGGCGGGACGCGGACGGCTATTACTGGTACGAGGGCAGAAGCGACGACGTAATCAAATGCTCCGGCTACCGCATCGGCCCGTTTGAGGTCGAGAGCGCGATTATGACGCACAAGAGCGTTTTGGAGTGCGCGGTTACCGCCGCGCCCGACCCCATCCGAGGGCAGGTCGTAAAGGCTACGATTGTGCTCGCGAAGGGATACACGCCGAGCGAGGCGTTAAAAAAGAAAATACAGGAGCATGTAAAGCACGTCACCGCGCCTTACAAGTATCCGCGCATCATTGAGTTTGTGGATGAACTACCCAAAACGACCAGCGGCAAAATACGCCGCGCCGCGATTCGGGAACAGGATCACAAAGCGTATCACGAAAATGACAACCGATAAACTGTATTCAGGCAAATTTCTCATTTACAAAGCCGTATATGCCGTGTTGCTTCCTGTACTGGCGGAGCTGGCAGGAATGCTTTTTGACGCCGAAAACGGCCTGGTATTGCTGTTTTACGTCATGTTCTTTATGGGGCTTCTGTACGCGGCGCCTTTCATGCTCGCTTTGCAGGGAATACGGCGGGAACAGGCGGATAAAAAGGATATACGCCGGTTTATGCTCTGCGATGGCGCGTTTCTTCTGTTGCCGGCGATTGTTTCGTCGGTCGTTTCGGAGGCGGTTTTCGCGCTGTTCGGCGGCGACGCCAGAGGGCTGGGTTTCTTCAGCGTGCTGGCGATCTGCATCTTTACGCTGATCACGCTTGTTTTCTTTTTCGCATATATTGTTTTCAGAAAAAAATAGGAGTTGTTCATAACTAATTCATAAGTTTGTATTTTAATATAGTACGGCGATTCGGTTTGGCGAGTTGCCGATATCCGCCCTTAGCTCAGTGGATTAGAGTAACGGATTCCGATTCCGTTGGTCGGGGGTTCAAATCCCTTAGGGCGGGCCATCATAGAACGTGTGTTAGAATCGAAAGGTTTTAACACGCGTTTTTTATTTTTCTTGCCGAATAAATTGCATTTCACGCCGAACTTCCATTCGTCTGTGTAACGGATAATTTATATTATTCGCACAGATAAAAGCAATTGTTTGAAAATACCTGCAACAAAATGGTTGGAAAGCATAAGATATAATGAACATAATTGTTGATATTTCGATAAAATCCAACGGTTAAAGGTGTTATTTTATGTATCAGGAAAGAATATGCCCAGAAAACTATACGCAGCATGTCGTGAAAAGAGGCGACACGCTTTGGCAGCTGGCAAGAACCTACGGCGTCAGCGTGCAAAGCATTAGGAACGCAAATCCGGGCATCGACGCGGACAATCTGCGCGAAGGCAGTATTCTGTGTATTCCGACCGCCGGAACGCAGCCGCAGGTCGGAACGGCGCAGTCCGCCTGTCCGGAAGGCAGCATTACATATACGGTTAAGCCGGGAGATACGTTCTGGAAGCTGTCACAGACATACGGCGTAAGCCTGCAAAGCCTTATCGACGCGAATCCGGGTGTTCCGGTCAACAATTTGCAGGTTAGTTCAGTCATCTGCATTCCGACCGCGGTAAAAAAGAAGCCCGCTCCGCCGCCGGCGACACCGGTCTATTGTCCGGAAGGAAGTATTTCCTATACGGTCAAACCGGGCGATACGTTCTGGAAACTGTCGCGGATATACGGCGTAAGCCTGCAAAGCCTTGTCGATGCGAATCCGGGCGTGCCGGCGAACAACCTGCAGGTCGGTTCGACGATCTGCATTCCGGCCGCGGCAAAAATGCCGGCGCCGCCGCAAACATCGCCGGCGAAAACGGCAGCCTGCCCGGAAGGAAGCGTTTCCTATACGGTCAAGCCGGGCGATACGCTATGGCAGCTGTCGCAGCTCTACGGCGTCAGCGTGCAGCGCATTCTGGACGCGAACCCGGGCGTCAACGCGGACAATCTGCAGGTCGGATCAACCATTTGTATTCCCGCGGCGGAAACGGCGCCGGAGGAACTGCCGGAAGCGGTCCGGCCGGAAGAACCGCTGCCGGAAGAAACCCTGCCCGAACCGGTTCCCGAACCGACGCGTCCGCAAAGAGAACCGCGAACCTGTCCGAAAGGAGCATTCCCGTACACCATCGAAGCGGGCGACACGCTCTGGCAGCTTGCTTTAAACTTCGGCGTCAGCGTGCAGAAAATTATTGACCTCAATCCGGACATCAACGTCAACAGTCCGCAGGTCGGCGCGACCATCTGCATCCCGATTGTAGAAGAAAAACCGGAAACGGCGCCCGCAGACGAAGATCAGTTTGTTTACATGGTAAAAGAATGCGAAACCCTCCACAGCATAGCGAGGAAATTCTATGTCAGCCCGGACAGCATACTCGCCAGAAATCCGGATATCAATCCGAGAAACATACAGCCGGGAACCTTGCTGTATATCCCGCTCAACTGCTGCGCAAGCAACTCTTTCCGCTATGTAGTCAGCGCGGGCGATAACCTTTACAGAATCGCGAACCGGTTCAACGTCTGCCCGGCTTCGATTGTCGCCGCCAATCCGAACGTGGATTTCAACAACCTGGTCCGCTGTCAGATTATCTGCATCCCGAGCAGGTAGGTCAAAAACGGCAGTTTTACAAGCGAATTACCGGTTTATGATAAAATCACCTTATTTCATACTGCTTCATAGCCTGAAAAGAGGTGATAGTCATAGAGAAAAGCACAGTATCCGTAAACACCGTTACGCTGAAAGGGGAGATGTCCTACAACGGCGAAACGCTTCTCAACTGCAAAATAGAGTATCCCGAGTTTGTCTCTACCTTTTATCGAATCCCGCTCAAAGCGATCAACATGCTTTATAAAGTCAAGGCGATGACGTTTCAGAAGCACTGCGAAACAACGCTTTTTAATACGGCGGTGGAACAGTATAAAAAGGATTTGGAAAACAACTTCCCGGTGCGCGTTTTCGACGCGGTGATGACCTTTCGCGTAACCTATCTGGCGTCGGGCGTTTTGAGCCTATACTTTGACAAATATGAATACGCCGGCGGCGCGCACGGCAGTACCGAGCGGGATGCGCAGACCTATAACCTTTACCGGTACAGTCCGGTCAAACTGAATCAGATAATAACCTGCCGGACGGATTACAGGTCGTACATCCTCGACGAAGTGCGAAAGCAAATAGAACCCGAAAAGGATTTATACTTTGAGAATTACAACAATCTGATTGCGGAAACCTTTAATCCGAACAACTTCTACTTAACGCAGGAAGGCGTCGTTATTTTTTATCAGCAGTACGATATCGCGCCCTATTCGAGCGGTATCCGAAAGTTTTTAATTCCGTATTCCAATTGCGTCAAGTCTCCTTCAGCTTTTCATTAAAAGAGAAAAGCGTCTTGGTTTATTGCCAAGATGCTTTTCTTTACATATGTTATAGTAGAGAATCGGTTTATCCGTTCTCTATAAGAGAGGGATTCTAATATGAAAGAGGTGTGGAACGCAATCCGGGCGGCTATTTGCGCAATCGGCGCCTGGCTGGGTTATATCCTCGGAGGGCTGGACGGACTGCTGTATGTGCTCATCGCTTTTACGGCGATCGATTATCTGACCGGCGTAATGTGCGCGATTGTTGACAGAAAGCTCTCCAGCGCGATCGGGTTCAAAGGCATATTTAAGAAAATCATCACTTTCATGCTGGTTGCGGTAGGTCATTTGATCGATCAAAAACTCATCGGTTCCGGCAACGCTTTTCGGACGGCAATCATTTGCTTTTATATCTCGAACGAGGGAATCAGTATATTGGAAAACGTCGCGCATATCGGGCTGCCGGTTCCGAAAAAGCTCAAAGATGTCATGCAGCAGATGCACGACCAAAGCAACAAAGACGACGACGATAAGCCTACGCAATAAAATAAACCTGCGGCAATTTACGCCGCAGGTTTCTTTGCGTTACGGAAGCCTGTTTCCGGCGGAACGGTATAGCTCGTACCATTCCTTTCTGGTCAGCTCGACGTCGGAAGCTTTGCAGATGTCTATAAGCCGCTGCGGGTTTGTCGTGCCCACAATGGGCTGCATTCTTGCCGGATGCCTGAGCAGCCACGCTATTGCGACGGCGGAGTTTCGAACGCCTTTTTCCCGGGCGATTTCGTTCAGCTTTTTGTTCAGTTCCGGGAATTTGGGATTGTCAAGATACACGCCCTCGAAAAAGCCGAACTGGAAGGGCGACCACGGCTGAATGGTAATGTCCTTTAAGCGGCAGTACTCCAAAATACTGTCGTCGTGGTCCAGCGACGCGCTGTTCTTCATATTGACGTTCAGGCCGGAGTCAATCATGCCCGTGTCGGTAATGCTCAGCTGAAGCTGGTTTATGATAATCCTTTGCTTTACATACTTCGACAACAGTTCGATCTGCAGCGGTTTTTGATTGCTTACGCCGAAGTGGCGCACCTTGCCGCTCTCCTGGAGCTTTGTGAACGCTTCCGCGACCTCTTCCGG
Organism: Bacillota bacterium; assembly: GCA_029550965.1. Taxonomy (GTDB): domain Bacteria; phylum Bacillota; class Clostridia; order Oscillospirales; family CAG-382; genus UBA1049. The sequence continues at coordinate 67,969 of JAKPGJ010000007.1, read as the reverse complement.
CTCCATCAGGGTATCGGGGCGGTGGAGCAGTAAAATATTAATGTAATCGGTTTTGAGCCGCTTCAGGCTGCCTTCCACCGCGTTGAGAATATGTTCTTTGGAGAAATCGTAGTAGCCCTGCCGGATGCCGCATTTGGTTTGAATAATAATCTTTTCTCTTAGTCCGGGCGTTTTTGCCACGGCGCGGCCGAAAACCTCCTCGGACATTCCCTGACCGTAAATGTCGGCATGGTCGAAGAAGTTGATGCCTTCCTCAAGCGCGGTTCCGATAAGCCGGTCCACCGCTTTCTCCGACAAACCGGAAATGCGCATGCAGCCCAGCGCGATTTCGGACGCTTGGAGGTTCGTATCCTTAAACTGTATATACTTCATAGAAAACCACCGTATTTTTTAAGGCTGTTCGCCTTTCAAAAAGGGTAAAACAGCCTTAGCGTTTTATTATTTCTTCTTTTTGCTTACGACCACGGCAACGATAATAATGATCGCGACGACCGCCGCGCCGCCGATTATGTAGTACCAGATTGCGCTCGAAGCTCCTTCTGCCGGCTGAGATGCTTCTGCGGAAGAAGCGGGCTTATCGGACGAAGCGGCGCTGGATGCGCCGGCTGCGCTCGCAGCCGAGGAAGCTGACGATACTGCGGAAGACGAGTCGGACTTGGATTCTGAGCCTGCTTCGGACTCGGAACCGACAGAGGATTCGTCCGCCTCGACAATCTGGAACTTATTGACCGTAACCGTCGCGCCGGAAACCGTGAAAATGGTTATGCCGGTAATGGTGATGGTATCGTCCGCGTTTGCGACATTGGCGGGGAAACTTTGATTCTTCATCATGTCCTCAATCGTGATGACGCCTTTGTACGCGCCCGCTTTGATGTCGCCGCTGCCGGGGTCCTTGTTCGGCGTATCGATGCAGTTCGGGAACTGGAAGTTCTTTCCGTCCTTAAAAAGAATCAGGACGTTGGTTTGACCTTTGTCCAGCGAGATGTCGTACTCGATCGCGTATCCCTTAATCGGGACGGTGACATACTCGTCTTCGGTCATCGTGTAGGTCACGTTCGGCCAGGACGCGACGCTGCCGGAAACCACCGTGGCGCCGTCCTGAATGACTACGGTCGCGCTTTCGCCGCCGGCATCGACTTTCCGCCACTTGGAGACGTCCGTCGGAAGCAGGGAAGTTGTCTCGGCGCTGGCGGAAAAGACCGCGGTACCAAGGATCAATGTAACAGCCAAAATGAACAAACAAAGTTTTTTCATATTATAGCCTCCACATGCTTTATGGTACTATAATACAATATAAAATCAAACAAATCAACAGTTTGCTTGGTATTATATAATATTTTCTATTTATTCAGCGTAAGATGTATTGCGAATCCGAGCAGTTCGTCTTTTAAGTAAATAAACCGCATCCTGCCTTTGTCGTCGTACAGAATCGTGCTCTCGTCGAATTCAAAGCCTTTGTTTTTCAGGTAGAAGCAGGCGCGCTCGACCGAGTTGGTGCCGACGGCGATATGACCGTTCCTGCCGGCGCCTTTTGATTTCATCACCTCGAACGGACCGGCGAAGTAGGATACCGGCAGTTCGGAAACATTGAAATGGAACATCTCGGACAACAGCAGAGCCGCTTTCTTTGCCTGCGCTTCGTTCTCGGCGTTGATGCCGATGTGCGCGAGCGTAAAGCCCAGCATGATGTCTACGGCTTTTTTGGTCAGCGCCGTTATGCCGGCGTAGTCTTTGTTCTTTAAAAGCTCGTCGTTTACCATAAAGCTGCCGCCGCAGGCAAGAACCTTGTCGTAGAGCAGATAGGGGAGTATGTTTTTCTCGTTGATGCCGCCCGTCGGCACAAATTTTACCTTATAGGGCGCGGACAAAGCCTTTATCATGGGCAGACCGCCGGCCGCTTCCGCCGGGAAGAATTTGACCGTATCCAAACCCAATTCCAGCGCTTTTTCAATGTCCGACGGGGTGGCGCAGCCCGGAATCACCGGGATATTGCGGCTGACGCAGTAGCTGACGACCGCGGGGTTCAGACCCGGGCTGACGATAAACTTCGCGCCCGCGTTTACCGCCTGCTCGACCTGCGCGACGGTCAGAACCGTTCCGGCGCCGACCAGCATATTCGGGTAGTTTTTCGCAATCAGGGAAATCGCTTCCGCCGCGCAGTCGGTTCGAAAGGTTATTTCCGCCGCGGGCAGTCCGCCGTCGCAAAGCGCCTTCGCGAGGGGAAGCGCGGTTTCGATCTCCGTAATCTTTATGACCGGAATAATGCCGATTTTTCCAATCGTCTCTAAAATATTCAAAAGAAACACTTCCTTCTCATAGACTGCATATAATGTATCATTTTCAGCCGGGAAAGTCAATTCTCTAATTCCATATTTTGCTGACATTTATATTCGTACCATTGATTATCATGTTTCGCCGTGTCTGTCGTCTGCTTTATATGGTTCTGTATGACGGAAAAGCGGACGCCGCCGCTTAGCATACGGTTTTTTTAGGCATAACAGAAAAGGGTTACGCGCTTTTTTGCGTAACCCTTTCTTTTGTCTGTGTGAAATTACTTAACAGTAACTTTAGCGCCGGCAGCTTCGAGCTGAGCCTTAATCTTCTCAGCCTCTTCCTTGGAAACGCCGGTCTTAACAGCCTTCGGAGCGCTCGTAACAAGCTCTTTAGCTTCGCTGAGCGAAAGACCGGTAATGTCCTTAACTTCCTTGATAACCTTGAGCTTAGCTGCCTCGTCGTAGCTGGTGAGCTCAACGTCGAACTCGGTCTTCTCTTCAACTGCGGGAGCAGCTGCTGCTGCGCCGGGAGCTGCTGCGACTGCGACAGGAGCAGCGGATACGCCGAACTCTTCCTCAAGTGCTTTTACAAGGTCAGCAAGTTCGAGTATGGTAAGTCCTTTAACAAGGTCTAAAATCTGTTGTGTTTTTTCGTTTGCCATTTAAAATAATCCTCCTATAAAAATCTGAATCTGTAAACAATGCGCTCATGCCGTTTTGCATTGTTTACGCGTTTGCCTCAGCCGAGGCCGCGCCTTCGCTGTTCTTGTCGATGATAGCCTGCAATACATAAGCAAAGCTGTACAGCGAGGACTGCAGAGAACCTAAAACCTTTCCGATGAGAACTTCCTTTGACGGAATCTTTGCGAGTTGCTTTACGCCTTCAGCATCAAGATATTCGCCATCAACGAAACCTGCTTTAATCACAAAGTTTTCGTTCTTCTCAGCGAACGCATACAGGATTTTTGCGGGCGCGATAGGGTCGTCGCTGACTGCGAGCGCGTTCATGCCGACGAGGTGCTCTTTTAACTGATCGAAGCCGATCAGGTCGCAAGCTCTTGATGTAAGCGTATTCTTCACAACCGTGTAATCGACACCGGCTTTGCGCAAATCGCTTCTGAGCTTGGTATCGTCAGCAACCGAAACGCCCTGATAGTTCACCAAAACGCCGCTTTTTGCGTTCTTCATTTTATCCGCTAATTCGGCGACGATCTGTTGCTTTTGCTCTAAAATTTTTGCACTTGCCAAAACAGAGTCCTTTCTCCGGCAGTATGAAGTAGGGAATCGGCAAACCGTTCGCTGCCGGAAAACGGCTTGCGCTGTATGACAGAGGACCGAAAAAAATTCCTTCCGCGTCATGCCGCGGAAGGAATAAAAGAGCATAATAATCCTTATAAATTAACTCTTAATTTCTTCCTCGGCAGGCGGTATAAAACCATTAAACACACGGTGCCTACTGTCTTAGGAATACATATTACTGCTTATATATACCATATTATCTATGGCTTGTCAATAGTGAAATTATAAATTAAGCGTTGATTTTCGCGGTGTTTACTTTGATGCCGGGTCCCATCGTGGTCGCGATAACGCAGGACTTGATGTACTGACCCTTTGCAGCCGCCGGTTTTGCCTTGATAACGGCGCGGAGCAGCGTCTCGAAGTTCTCGACCAGCTTCTCTTTGCCGAACGAAACTTTGCCGATGGGGCAGTGGATGATGTTTGTCTTGTCCAGTCTGTACTCGATTTTACCGGCTTTTGCTTCCTGAACCGCTTTTGCGACGTCGTTGGTAACCGTGCCGGCTTTCGGGTTTGGCATCAGTCCTTTCGGACCGAGAATCTTACCGAGACGGCCGATAACGCCCATCATGTCGGGAGTTGCGATAACGATGTCGAAATCGAACCAGTTTTCGTTCTGGATTTTTGCGACATAATCTTCAGCGCCGACATAATCGCTTCCTGCTTCTTCAGCTGCTTTTGCGTTGTCGCCCTTCGCAAATACGAGAGTTCTGACCTTTTTGCCGGTGCCGTGGGGAAGTACGACGGCGCCTCTGACCTGCTGGTCGGCGTGACGCGAGTCAACGCCCAAACGGATATGAACCTCAACGGTTTCGTCGAATTTCGCTTTTGCAGTTTCACATGCCAAAGCCATCGCTTCTAAGCTGTCGTAGAGCTTTGTCTTGTCGATTTTTGCGACAGCTTCTTTATATTTCTTGCCTCTCTTCATTTCTCATGCCCTCCTTAATCTACAACCGTAACGCCCATGCTGCGGGCCGTACCGGCAATCATGCTCATAGCTGCCTCGATGGAAGCCGCGTTGAGGTCGGGCATTTTCTGTTCAGCAATTTTTCTGATCTGCTCTTTTGTGATCTGAGCTACTTTTGTCGAGTTGGGTTTCGGACTGCCGCTCTCGATTCCGCAAGCCTTCTTGATAAGAACTGCCGCGGGCGGAGTCTTTGTAATGAATGTGAAGCTGCGGTCTGCGTAAACAGTGATAATAACCGGTATAATCATACCGATGTCGTTCTTTGTGCGCTCGTTGAATTCCTTCGTAAACATCGGAATCGCTACGCCGTACTGACCAAGCGCGGGACCTACCGGGGGTTGCGGCGTTGCCTTTCCAGCCGGCAGTTGAAGTTTAATATAACCTATAACCTTTTTTGCCATAAATATATACACCTCCATCGTGGTATTGAATTCGGGAGCATTACTCCCTCCCACAGAACTGTGCTTCGCACAGCCGAACGCTCAATGGCAACTAAGCGTTCTTTTTTCTTTTTTCCTTTTTAAATTTTTAATCGTCTAACGGTTTAACCTGCATGGAGTCGAGCTCGACTTTTGTTTCTCTGCCGAACATGGAAGCGGTAACGGTAACCTTCTTCTTGTCTGGCGAGATATCGTCTACAACGCCGACGAAGCCGGATAACGGTCCATCGCAGATTCTTACGCTGTCGCCGACAGCGTACTTGATTTCAATCACTTTGGTTTCTACACCGAGAGCTTCTACCTCTGCGTCGGTAAGGGGAACCGGTTTGCTTCCGGGACCTACAAAACCTGTAACACCGGTAGTGTTTCGAATAACATGCCAGCTCTCGTCGTTCATAACCATTTTTACAAGGACATAACTCGGGAACAATTTGCGTTCGATTTCCTTTTCTCCCTTGCTGTCGGATTCGATTACCTTTTCAACAGGGATTTTTACTTCCAGAATTAAATGTCCGAGATTGCGGTTTTCTACGATTTTCTCTATATTCGATTTTACTTTGTTCTCGTAGCCGGAGTATGTGTGAACAACATACCAGTGCGGAGTCGTATCCTGCGGTAATCCCATATTAATCTCCAACCCCTAACAGGGTAAATAGAATAGATTCGTTCACAGAGTATTTTTAAAACCCTATGATGGATGAGAAATCGGCGGTTTTATATCAAAGTAATCAGCTTTGTAAACGCCCAGTCAAGAAAACCGATTACGATACATGCGATGATGATCGTAACAAGAACGACGACTGTCTTTTTAACAAGATCTTCTTTAGAAAGCCAGACTACTTTTCCGATTTCACTCTTGTAATCCTTGAAGAACTTAACTACCTTCTGACCAAAAGGCGTTTTTCTCTTGATTGAAATGAATATCCAGAGAGCAATTACTACGATTACTCCGCCTGCTATCGCCCAGCCAAGCCAACCCGGAGCACCGGAGGAAGTATCCTCTTCGCTTACGTCGCCGGCGGCGCTGCTTTCCGCAGAAGTTTCGCTTTCAGCTTCCGACGCATCCGACGAGGCATCCTTCGATTCGTCCTCGGATACGGCGCTGTCGTCAGAAGTTTCCGACTGCGTTTCGGAAACCGCAGATTCTGAAGAAACTACGTCCGAATTCTCTTCAGCGTGAGCAAATACCGCGAAAGAACAGGAAAGCAAAAGCACAAGCGCGAACGCAAGCAGTGATTTGAGTTTGCTATAAAACATACTTCCACCTCACTTGCTCTCTTTATGGAGAGTGTGCTTGCGGCAGAATCTGCAGTACTTTTTCATTTCAAGTCTGTCCGGATCGTTCTTCTTGTTCTTCATGGTATCGTAGTTTCGCTGTTTGCACTCGCTGCAAACCATTGTGATTTTTACTCTCATTCTTTATCGGCACCTCCAATTTTGTTACCTCCCTCTTGATTCTTTTTCGGGCTGAAGAAGGCGGAAATCAAACCTTCTGCGCACAACAAAAAAACCTCGAATCCAGAGGTAAGGCTATTTTAACAGACCAAAGTTTATATGTCAATACTTTTTTTACGAAATTTCTTTGAATTCTGCTAAAACAGCCTTGTTTTTCTAAAAAAGTTCCAGGTGTATTCTGCAGTTACGAGCGGAGTACAATTCCCATTTCGCTATCCAGCTTTTTGAGAATCTTCTTGACCGCGTTGTCCGCTTCCTCGTCCGTCATGGTTTTATCCGGCAGACGGAAGGTCAGGCGAACCGCGACGCTTTTCTTGCCCTCCGCAACGCCTTTGCCTTTGTAAACGTCGAATACATAAACGTCGGTCAGTGATTTTCCGGCGTAAGCGCGGATGTTTGCGCAGATGGTTCCCGCTTCGATATCGTCGTCCGCAATCAGGGCGAGGTCGCGTTCGATGGCGGGGTAGAGCGGCAGCGGCTTGTATTCTTTTTTCGAATCGTGCGCCGCGAACATCGCGTTCACGTTAAGCACCGCTGCAAATACCGTTTCGTCGATGTCGAAGTTCTCGGCGGCTTTGGGATGGATTTGACCGACCGTGCCGATGACAAGATTGCCTTTCTTAAAGACGGCGCATCTGCCGGGATGGAAGGCGGGGTTTTCTCTGTCGGCGCAGACTTCGTAATCCTTTACGCCCAGATAGTCGAACAGACCCTCCGCGTATCCTTTCGCGTCGAAGAAATCGCCGTCGCCGTAGAAAGCGAACACGAGGTTCTTCTCTTCAATTGAATAATCCGAGGCGTCCTTCGCGTCGGGATTTTTGCGGTAAACGGTCGCCATTTCGAACAGCTTGCAGGAAGCGATTCTCTGGTTGGTGTTGTGCGAGATTGCCTCAAGCATCGAGGGAAGCGCGGTTGTGCGCATAATAGAGGTGTCGTCGCCCAGCGGATTTAACATGCGGATGCTGTCTCTGTACGCGCTGTCCGCCGGAAGCTGTATCTTATCGTACATTTTCGGCGAGATGAAGGAGTAGGTATATACTTCGGTAAAGCCGAAAGCGGTCATCGCGTCGTTGATCGAATATTTAAACTTCTGGAACGGCGTCAGCTTGCCCTCCCGTATGCCGGCGCAGAACCTGCTCTCGGCGATTCTGTCGTATCCGTACAGCCGCGCGACCTCTTCGGCGATGTCGGCGGTGTTGACGATATCGCTTCTGTAAGGCGGAACGATAAGGTAGCCGTCGTTGTCGGCGCGCAAATCCAGCGGCTCCAGCAGTTTTGCCATTTCGTCGAAAGAAAGGTTTGTGCCGAGCAGCTCGTTGACGCGCTTGTAGTCGAACTTGATTTTGCGCGGTTCGACGTCCGTATTGAGAACGTCGATAACGCCGTCTACAACTTCGCCGCAGCCTAATTCGAGCACAAGCTCAACCGCTCTGTCTACAGCGGGAAGCGTGTTGCAGGCGGGAAGTCCTTTCTCGAACTTCGAGCTGGACTCGGTGCGCAGACCGACTTCTCTCGAAGTGCGGCGTATGTTCTCGCGGTTGAAGTTCGCGGACTCGAACACGACCGTCGTGGTGGTGTCAAGAATCTCGCTGTTTTGTCCGCCCATAATGCCGGCAAGCGCGACCGGCTTGTCGCCGTCGGCGATGCAGAGCATATCGGGCGTGAGCGTTCTTTCAACGCCATCCAGCGTCGTGATTTTCTCGCCCGCTTTCGCGTTGCGGACGATAATCTGCTTGCTCGAGATGTAATTGTAGTCGAACGCGTGCATGGGCTGTCCGTACTCGATCATGACGTAGTTGGTAATATCGACGATGTTGTTGATCGGACGAACGCCCGCGGCGCGCAGTCTGGCGCGCAGCCACAGCGGCGAGGGGCCGATTTTGACGTTCTTCACCATTCTTGCGGTGTAGCGCGGGCAGAGAACCGGGTTTTCGACGCGCACGGAAAGATGCTTGTCGATATGGTCGCCGTCGTTCGCGCTTGGAACGACAGGCGTTTTCAGCTTGAGCGGAACGCCGAGCGAAGCCGCGGTTTCTCTGGCGATGCCGATGTAGGAGAGGCAGTCCGGGCGGTTGAAGGTAATTTCGAATTCGACGGCGATGTCGTTTAAATTCAATACCGCGCGGATGTCGTCGCCAGGCTTGCAGTTCTCCTGCAAGATGAAGATGCCGTCCTCAACCGCGTAGGGGAAGTCGTTCAGCGTAAGCCCCAGCTCGCTCAGAGAGCAGAGCATGCCCTCGGAAAGCACGCCTCTGAGTTTTCCGGTCTTGATGGTCGTTCCGTCCGGCAGAACCGCGCCGTTCAGGCAGACCGGAACCATGTCGCCCGCCTTTACGTTCTGCGCGCCGGTGACAATCTGCAAAACGTATTCCTGACCCGCGTCCACCTTGCAGATAATCAGGTGGTCGGAGTCCGGGTGCTTTTCGGCGGAAAGAATCTTTCCGACCACAACGTTCTTTATATTCTCTCCAAGAATCTCGAAACCTTCGACCTTGGAACCGGTCATCGTCATGATTTCGCAGTATTCGCGGATGTCTTTGTTTATGTCAACGTAATCTTTCAGCCAGTTTAACGATACTCTCATTGCGCATACCTCCCCAATTAGAACTGTTTCAGGAATCGAATGTCGTTCTCAAACAGCAGACGCATGTCGTTGATGTTGTACTTAATCATAACGACGCGCTCCAGTCCGATGCCGAATGCGAAGCCTGAATATACTTCGGGGTCGATTCCGCAGCCGGAGAGAACGTTCGGATGCACCATGCCGGCGCCGAGTATCTCGATCCAGCCCTCTCCCTTGCACAGCCGGCAGCCTTTTCCGCCGCAGACAAAGCAGGAGACGTCCACTTCGGCGCTGGGCTCGGTGAACGGGAAGTTGTGGGGCCGGAAGCGGGTCTTTGTTTCCTCGCCGAACATGCTCTTCGCGAAAATCGAGAGCGTTCCCTTCAGGTCGCCCATGGTGATGTTCTTATCGACGACGAGCCCTTCGAGCTGATGGAACATCGGCGAGTGGGTGGCGTCCACTTCGTCAAAGCGGTAAACTCTGCCGGGGGATATTACCCGAATCGGCGGCTGTTTGCCGCGCATGGCTCTAACCTGAACAGGGGAGGTTTGGGTACGCAGCAATACTTCCGGCGTTATATAAAAGGTATCGGAAAAATCCCGCGACGGGTGGTCGGCCGGCGCGTTGAGCGCGTCGAAGTTGTTGTAGGCGCTCTCGATCTCCGGCCCTTCGGCAATCTCGAAGCCCATGCCGAGGAAGATTTCCTTCATTCTGTTCTCAATCTGGGTAATCGGATGGAGTTTTCCGAGCGTTTTCTTCCTCGCCGGAAGGGTAACGTCCAGTTTTTCCAAAATCAGTCTTTCCTGAAGCTCTTTTTCCTTCAAAAAGGCGCTTCTTTCCGCTATGTAGTTTTCAAGATCCTCGCGTACCTTGTTGGCAAGCGCGCCGACAACAGGTCTTTCCTCGGCGGACAGCTGTCCCATTCCGCGAAGAATTCCGGTAAGCAAGCCTTTTTTACCGAGGTATTTGACGCGCAAAGCGTCCAGCTCAGCTTCTGAGCCTACTGCGCTTATTTCATCAACGGCTTGTTTTCTGATGCTCTCAAGTTGCTCTTTCATTGTCCTTTATATAACCTTTCTCGAATGTTGATTTGCAGTATATACAGTGTATGCTTACAATTGTATCGTTTTACTCCAAATAATCTCTGAGTTTCTTTGACCTGCTCGGATGACGCAGCTTGCGGAGCGCTTTCGCCTCGATCTGGCGGATACGCTCGCGCGTAATGTCAAAGACTTTGCCCACTTCTTCGAGGGTTCTGGGTCTGCCGTCCTCAAGGCCGAACCGGAGCTTGAGCACGCTTTCCTCTCTCGGCGTCAGCGTATGCAGAACCTCAAGCAGCTGTTCGCGCAGCATCATATAGGAAGCGGCGTCGGCGGGGGCGGGGGTGTTGTCGTCCGCAATGAAGTCGCCCAGATGGCTGTCCTCCTCTTCGCCGATCGGCATTTCGAGGGAAACAGGCTCCTGCGCGATTTTGAGTATTTCGCGGACTTTGTCAACGGGAAGCCCCATTTCGGCGCTGATTTCTTCGTCGGTGGGATCTCTGCCCAGCTCCTGCAAAAGCTGCCTGGAAACACGCAAGACTTTATTGATGGTTTCGACCATGTGAACCGGGATACGGATGGTTCTTGCCTGGTCGGCGATGGCTCTGGTAATCGCCTGTCTGATCCACCATGTCGCGTAGGTGGAGAACTTGTAGCCCTTGCCGTAATCGAATTTCTCGACGGCTTTCATCAGACCGAGGTTGCCTTCCTGAATCAGGTCGAGGAAAAACATGCCTCTGTTGACGTATCTCTTTGCTATGCTGACGACAAGACGAAGGTTTGCTTCAACCAGCTGCTTTTTGGCCTCACGGTCGCCCGCAGCCATCCTGCTTGCAAGCTCAATCTCTTTTTCCGCAGACAAAAGCGGAACTTTTCCGATTTCCTTCAGGTACATTCTGACAGGGTCGTCGATCGAGACGCCCTCCTGATTGAGAAGCTCGTCCACATCTTCCGGCGCGTCGTCCAGATCCTCGTCAATCAGTTCTTCTTCCGGCAGGTCGAAGACGCTGTTGTCAAGGTCGGTAGCGATCTCGATTCCGTTGCTTTCGAGCGCTTCGTAAACCTTTTCAAGGGTTTCTATGGAAACATCGGTATCTTCAATGGATTCCATAATGTCGGCAGGCGTTACGCTGCCCTTAATCCGCGAACTTTCCAGCAGCTCGGGTTTTAAATAATTCTTTTCGTCAGCCATCTCTTTTCCTCCTGTATATCAAAAAAGTGGTGTTCTTTCTTATCGGTTATAAACAACGTTTTAGTTTAAACCGCCGGTCGAGCCGAAAAAACCAAAGCTCAACCTTTCTTTTTTAAATTGATATATTCGGTCAGCCCTTCCAACGGGTTTTCCTCGATTTTCTTTTCATAATCGCGCTTCTTCTTCTGCTCCTTTAATGTATGAATGTAAGAAAGCAAAACTTCCTCGCTGTTTTCGTTCAGCCTGCGTCGGGAAGCGATATACCGTGCGACAGCGCTGATTTCATCCTGCGAAAGTATGCCGTTTTTCGACAATACGGCTTCTTTTGCTTCCGAGAATTCTTCTTTGAAAAGGTTGAACACCCTGCGGTTGAACTCGGTAACAAAGCAGTCCTCGTCCAGCTCCGCCATCGCTTTCGGCGCAAGGTCCGTGCAAAGCAGCATGATGCCCAGTATCGCTTCTTCCAGCTTTGCTTCGGCGGAAAACCGCAGTTTGTTCGGGTTGACTCTGTCGCCGAACCCTTCGGACGCCTGAATGCTTTTTTCCGCAAACGCTTTTTTCTGCCGCCGCTCCTTGATTTTCGCTTTTCGCTCCACGTCCTCCAGCACCGCGGCTTTCGTCAGGGAGAGCAGCTCCGCGGCGCGCGCGGCGTAAATCTCGCGTTCGCTTCTGTTCCAGAAATCCGATATAAAGTCGGTCAGTTCGCCCAGCGCGCGGATTTTTTCGTCGGGAACACTGTTATTGTATTTTGCCAAAATTTCATTAATTTTATAATCAACCTGTCCGATCGCGCCGATGAGCTTGTTTCGAAACGCGTCCGCGCCGTGTTTTTTTATGTACTCGTCGGGGTCTTTTGCGTCGCTGCCCCAGGAAATGATTTTCGTGTCAACGCCCACCTGATTGAGCAGCGCGATGCCTTTCATTGTAGCAGTTTTTCCGGCGCTGTCAACATCGTACGCCAAAAAAACTGTTTTCGCATATTTGGCGATCAGCCGCGCGTGGTCGCTGGTCAGCGCCGTGCCCAGCGTCGCGACCGCGTTGGAAAATCCCGCCTGATGCAAAGCGATCGCGTCAACCGCGCCCTCGCAGAGGATGAGCGTTGCGTCTTTGGTGTTTTTGGCGATATGCAGTCCGAAAAGCAGTTTGCGTTTATTAAAAGCCGGCGTGTCGGACGTGTTTACGTACTTTCTTTCGTCGGCTTCGTTCAGCCTTCTGCCGCTGAAGGCGACAACCTCGCCCTGCGCGTCGAAAATCGGGAACATAATCCGGTTGCGGAATATATCAAAAAGCTTTCCGCTTTTGCCGGTTCCGGAAAGGAAGGCGGTCGTCAGCTCCAGCGGGGTAAAGCCTTTTTCGGTCAAATGCCTGGTCAGCGCATCCCAGCTGTCGGGCGCATAACCAATGCCGAAATGCTTTATGGTAGCCGAAGTCAGCCTTCGGTTTTCAAGCAGGTATCTTCTTGCCGCTTCGCCCTGCGGCGAAAACAGCATGTCGCGGAAGAACCTTGCCGCCTCGGTGGTGACCTCGATAATCCTTTCCTTTTTCACCAAAGGCTTCTCGCTTTTCCGGAACTCGTCTTCTTCGATCGGGATTCCGGCGCGTTTGGCGAGGAATTCGACCGCTTCCGGGTAATCGAGGTTTTGCGACCGCATCACGAAGGTGAAAACGTCGCCGCCCGTGCAGCACCCGAAGCAGTAAAAGCTTCTCGTTCCGGGAAAAACGGTGAAAGACGGCGTTCGCTCGTTATGGAAGGGACATAGTCCGACCAGGTTCGAACCGGCGCGTTTCAGCGGAACGTATTGACCAATTACTTCTTCGATATCGTTTCTTTCTCGTATTTCTTCCAGAAATCGCTGAGAAAACGCCACAGAATCCCTCCTTACCTCTCACTTTTTTACTTCTTACCTCTTACTTCTTACTTTTTACCTCTTACTTACTTATATTGCCACGTTTTCGGAACGAATAACTCCTCGAAGGCAGCAAGCGCGAAACGGTCGGTCATGCCGGCGATGTAATCGCAGATAACGCGCTCCTTTCCGTCCGTCTCCAGATAGGTCAGATACTCTTTGGGCAGTTCGTCGATGTGCTTTAAGTAGTACTCGAAAAGGAAGGCAATCGTCCGGCTGACCTTTTCGTCCTCGCTTTTTGCGACCGGGTTGGTGTAAACCGCGTCAAAGAGGAAATTGCGCAAATCCATCATCGCTTTTCCGTACGGCTCGACCATGCCGATTTTTTGACGCGATGTGCCGTAGTTGATGACGGCGGTCACCATGGCGGTGATCCGGTCGCTGTGCGTGTATCCTAAAATGTCTAAGATTTCTTTCGGAATGTCCGTAATCTTCAGAATCCCCGCCCGGATGGCATCGTCGATATCGTGGTTGATATACGCAATCCGGTCCGCGAATTTGATAATCTGCCCCTCCAGCGTGCAGGCGAGATTGTCGCCCGAATGGTTTAGAATTCCGTCGCGCACCTCGTAGGTGAGGTTCAGTCCTTTGCAGTTGTTCTCCAGTTTGTCCACGACGCGCAGGCTCTGTTCATAGTGGCGGAACCCGCCGGGGCAGAGCTTGTCCAGCGCGCGCTCGCCGGAGTGCCCGAAAGGGGTGTGCCCCAAATCATGCCCGAGCGCGGCCGCTTCGGTCAGGTCCTCATTTAAGCACATGGCTCTGGCGATGGTGCGCGCAATCTGCGTGACCTCCAGCGTGTGCGTCAGCCGGGTGCGGTAGTGGTCGCCGACAGGGGAGAGGAAAACCTGCATTTTGTGCATCAGCCTGCGGAAGGCTTTTGAATGCGTGATTTTGTCCCTGTCCCGCTGAAAATCAGTGCGCACCGGGCAGTCGTCGATGGGGTACATCCTGCCTCTGGTATTTTTCGTCAGAAATGCTTCTTTGCAGAGGAACTGCTCCTCACGTTTCAAAGTGACGTCCTTCATACCGTTTACTTAATATCCTTCTTTGTAAAATCGGCAAACGCCAAGATTACAGAAAGTATGATAAAGCCGAGCATCAATATGAAGCCGTAGGTAAGGTCGGCGTTTATAAGATAACTGAAAATGTTCCCGTTTGAACCGTCCAAATAAATGATATCGCTCAACACGTACGACCACATGGAAAAATACGGGAAGGGCATGTAGGTGATGATGTCGGGGTTTTCAAACAGCCCTGTGAAGAACAGGATCAGGATCGACGAGAAGAGCGAAAGGACGCCGAGTATCAGTGATACCGCCGTTCCCTTGGTGACTGTCGAGAACATAAAGGTGAGGTTTACAAGGCAGAATACCGGAACGGCCGCCAGGAAAACCCTCCACAAGAACCACGGAACAAAGCTTGCGGCATGCGCTTCGCCGGACGCAATATAAATGTAGGGCTGCAAAAAGTCGGAGAAACCGAAACTGATGCCGGTTCCGACCAAATAAACCGCCGCGCACGCAACGATCATGCCGAGGGTGAGCGTTACGATGCAGATATACTTGGAAAGCAGTATCTTCCACCGCTTAACCGGGCGGATAAGCAAAAGGTTAATTGTCTTGGTAGAGAACTCCTGCGATACCATGCTGCTTGCGAAATAAATCGCAAGCGGCGCGATAAACCAGAAAAGGTTTATAAACGACAGACTCTTGTCTCGCGCGGAATTTGCCAGCGACATTTCGGTCACGTCGTTCTCGAGCGAGTACAAACCGACTAAACCTTTGTTTTCGTCGTTTTCAATGGATTTCTTTGAATTTTCCAAGTAATCTTCATAAGTATCGTTGCTGTTGTAGCCATAGTAGTAGCCGCTATAGTAATAATAGTTGTTCGTATCGTTTTCTTTGTTCTTCTGGAACTCTTCTTCGGATAAAATGCTTTCATATCCGAACATGGCGGATTGCAGCGCGTTGATCGTACGCCGCAAAGTCTCGTCCAGTACGGAATTATATTCGATTTTCTTGTCCAGCGCGGCTTTGTAAGCTCTTACGATTCTTTCGCTGTTTATATACCTTCCGTTGACTTTGAAAATTTTAAAATCAATATCGCTGCCGCCGGCGCCGTTTTCTTTTTTGCTTTTCAGTTCATCGAGCTGCGCTTTTAAAGAATCGGAGGTTTTGACCGCTAAATCGTATAAGTAGCGCTTCGACTCGCTGTAATCGTTTTCCATGATGGCTTTGAATTGCGCCGAGTAGGAAAGATAGCGTTCGTAACCATAAAAATAGCCGATTTTACTTAAATATTCATTGACTACCTCGGCGTATTCACCGTTTCCGGTCGCATAATCCGAAAGATACTGCGGAACGCTCATATTCAGCAGCTCGGTGATTGCGGATATTCTCCAGTCGTTTTCGCTTTCGTCCAATATCGCGATGGCTTTATCGCAAAGCGCGATCTGCTTTTCGTAAAACTCTTTGATCACCGCTTTGATCTCGTCGCTGATATCCTCTTTTTCGCCGAAATACTCATAAACGGAATTCTCTATATTATATTTGTATTGCAGTTTTTCGTTCTCGAAATAGGACGGGGAATAGAAGTCACGCCCGATAAAGCCGTAATTAAACGGTTTTATCAGCGAAATGCCGAAAATGAACAATAAGAGCACAAAAAGCAAAATGGGCACGCTTTTCTTTTTAAACAATTTGATATACTCGTTTTTGATAAGCGTCGCAATCAATTTCATTTTAAGCCGCCCCCTTTTAAGAAATCTGGTCTTTGGAGCCGTGCGTAGCCTGCAGGAACGCGTCCTCCAGCCTCTTCTGCTCCGCGGTCATGGAATACAAATCGACATCGTTGAGCGACAGCAGTTTCGCCATCGCGGCGGCTTTCTCTTTCGTAATCTGCGCGTGAATCAGCGAATCCGACACGGTCACCTCGTACCCGTTGGCGTTCAAAAGGGCTACCGCCTTCTCCAAATCGCCGACCGAGAAGGTGTAGTTGAGCCGGTCCGCCGTGTCCGTCGTCGTAATAAACTCGCGCAGGGATTTCTGCGCAATCACTACGCCCTGTTCGATAATGCAGAGCGTGTCGCACATCAGCTCCATTTCCGCGAGCAGGTGCGAGGATACGAACACCGCCGCGCCCTGCCGCGCGTAATCGCGCAGCATATCCCTTAACTCTTTGATGCCCACCGGGTCAAGCCCGTTGGTCGGCTCGTCTAAAACCAGCAGGTTCGGCCTGTTGATAATCGCCTGCGCAACACCAAGCCTCTGGCGCATACCGAGCGAGTATTTTTTGACCTTGTCGTTCAGTCTGCCCGCAAGTTTTACCTGCTCGGCAACCTCCAGCACGCGCTCTCTGCCGAGCCCGTGCATTCTGGCGCAAAGCATTAGGTTCTCGTATCCGGTCAGATAGTTATACATGTCCGGGCTTTCGATAATGCCGCCCACTCTTTTGAGCGCTTTCTCAAAATCTTTTTTGACGCTGTAACCGTTGATAATGACCTCGCCGCTGTCGGCGTTCAGAAGTCCGAGCATAATTTTGATCGCCGTGGTTTTTCCCGCGCCGTTGGGACCCAGAAAGCCCAGGATCTCGCCTTCGTTTACCGTCAGGGAAACGTTGTCCAAAACCTTGCGTTTTCCAAAGTATTTGGTGACATTGCGCATTTCCAGTATCATAACAGGCTCCGTTTCTTTTTGTATTTTTATAAGAAGCGTTTTCGCACTATAAAAGGTGCAAAATAATAGATTGCGCTAATTTGTAGTATATATACGCATCAAAAACAAAAAAACCTTTTTGTGTAGATATTTTTTAAAAAATGGCAACATTTTTTTATAAAAGCGTGTTGAATAAATCAGCGCGGAGAGCTCGAGGCCGGTCCGCGCTGATACGTTGTTTTTATAATTATAACTTCGTCTTGTACAGATCAACCAGCTTCTGTCTCTTTCCGTAGTGGAGCACGGAAGCGGAGTAAACCCGTATGCAGATATAGGTGATGACGAGAATGGATACGACAAGAAGCGCTATGGAGATTGCGATTTGCGAGGCTGTATAGCCGCCGTTTATAAGTTTAAACGGTATCATGAACGGCGACGAGAAGGGGAGATACAAAGCGACTTTGGCAAGGGTTCCCTCGCTGCCGGAAACTGCGGTAATGTAACCTAAATAGAAGGAGATCAGCGAAAGGAATATAACCGGCATCAGCGCGGAGTTTAAGTCCTCTATTTTGCTGACCAGGGCGCCGCATACAGCGTTTAGAACCGCGTACAGCGCATAGCCTAAAATGAAGTAGAGGAGCAAAAGGAGAATCGCTTCCGGCGTGAACGCGTCGAAAGAGAGCGGCGCGCCCAGCAGCGAAAAGTTGTCCGGAATGATAACCTCTTTGCACAGCGCGGCGAAAGCGATGGTTCCGGCGAACTGAAGCAGCCCCAGAAGTCCCATTGCCAGGCATTTGCCGATTAAAATGCGCGACGGTTTTGCGGAAACCACCAGCGTCTCCATAACCCGCGAGGTTTTTTCGGTCGCGATGGACATCGCGACGCCGTATCCGTAATAATAGATCGCGAAGAAAATCAGCATCGTCAGCAGGATGCCGGCGATATAGCCGTTGATGTTCATCTCGCCGGTGAACTCTGCGGTATAACGAAGCTCGGTCTGCGCGAGCGCGATCGCTTTGTCGTCCAGACCGTATTCCCGCATGGCGTTCGCGGTATAGGTTTTGCTCAGCACCTCGGTGATATAATCGTACGAAATGCTGCTCATAAAGTCTTTGCTGATGACGGTGATGAACGGCTGGCCGTTCTGCTCGGTTACCTGAACCGCATAAACGCCATTTTCGGTATTGATCTTTTCCTTGTATTCGTCCAGCTGCGCCGCGCTGCCCTGGATGACGGCAGAACCGTTCATCGCGGCCGCAAGCGCGTCGGCGCCGCCTTTTATCAGGTTGCTCTCGTCAATATAATACAGCGTATAACCGCCGTAATACTCGGTTTCTTCATCCCCGGAAGAGGAAGAAAGTCTTGTCAAAAACGACAGGATTAATATAATAATCAGCGTGATGGCGGTAGAAATGATAAAAGCCTTTTTCCGAACGGCGTCCCTGAAGGTAAACGCGAATACTGTTTTGATCTGCTTCATTGCTCTTCACCCACCTTTTCAATAAATATTTCGTTCAGCGAAGGTTCCTTGACGACATATTTCGTGGGCATGATGCCTGCGGCAACCACGTCTTTCAGGAACGCTTCCGCCATCGCGTCGCCGGTTATCTTGAACTCATAGGTTTCAGGCTGCTTTGCCAGGAGGACCAGTCCGTTTTTCTCCGCAATCGGGAGCACCCTTTCGTCGGCGGAAATAACCAGATTGGTGTGTCCGTACCCTTTCTTAATCTCCTTCAGATTGCCCTGAAGAACCGTTCTTCCGTTATGTAGAAGCAGTATGTTCTCGCAGTAGTCCTCGACCGTGTTCATCTGGTGGCTGCTCATGACGATATAGCGTTTGTTTTCCACCAGCTCTTTGATCAGATTGCTCAGCATGACGGCGTTGACCGGGTCGAGCCCCGAAAAAGGTTCGTCTAAAAATATCAGAACCGGGTCGTGAATCAGCGTGCTGATCAGCTGAACCTTCTGCTGATTGCCTTTGGACAGTTTTTCCGCCGGAACGTCCTTATACTCCATAATTCCGAGCCGGTCTAAATAGGAAAGCGCGCTCTTTTTCGCATCTGCTTTGGTCATGCCTCTGAGCATGCCGAAGTATATAAGCTGTTCGAGCACTTTGGTCTTCATATAGATGCCGCGTTCTTCGGGCATATAGCCGAAGCTGAGGGTTTCTCGGGTTATTCTTTTTCCGTTCCATTCGGCAGACCCGCTGTCCGGCGTCATGATGCCCAGCACCGACCGGATGGTTGTGGTTTTGCCGGCGCCGTTTGTGCCGATCAAGCCGAAAACGCCCGGCTTTTCCATCGAAAAGCTGACGTTGTTGACGGCAATTTTGTCGCCGAACGATTTGGTTAAACCGTTTACACGTAAACTCATAGCAGTCCTCCAATTTAATATTGTACTAATATTATCACACAACTATGGGATTGTCAATATTTAAAGAATATGAATATAACGTCAAAATCAACAAAAAATACAATACGCGCGCTTGTTTTTTTATATTGCCTTTTCAAAAAATATATGGTATAATAATTCGATAAAATACAACACTCCGAAAGGGAAAACCTTTATGTTCGGTTATATACGGCCGGTGCAGGGAGAGCTGCTGGTCAAAGAATATGAGCTTTACCGGGCGGTTTACTGCGGATTGTGCCGATACGGTGGAAAGCGCATATCGCATTTTACCCGTTTTTTTTTAAACTACGATTTCGTCGCGCTCGCGCTGTTAAGGCTTGCGCTGACGGACGAAAAACCGAATGTTGAGAAAAAGTATTGCCCTTATCATTTAAAGAAGAAAAACACCCTGCGCGCGGATAACGCTTACGACCTGACCTGTTCGGCGTTCGCGATTCTGCTTTATTACAAGGCGCTGGACGATATCCGGGATTCAAAAGGCGTCAAACGCTTTGTAAAGAAGCTTACGCTGCCCTTTTTTAAGCGGATCAAAAACAGGGCAAGCGGATACGGAGAGCTTGAAAACAGCATCCGGGAAGGACTGGCGAAGCTCGACGAGCTTGAGCGGGCGAAAGAAGCAAGGCTGGACGCCGTCGCGGACTGCTTCGCGAAGATTACGCAGGATATCGCTTCCTTCGGACTGGAAGGAAGCAAAAAGCTGATCGCTTCCCAATGCGGGTATCATATCGGCAGATATATCTATTTAATCGACGCGTACGACGATATTTATGACGACGAAAAAAGCGGTTCGTACAACCCGTTTCTTGTAAAATACGGAACGGCGGAAGCGGTTCTCAAACACGCCGACGAAATCAAAACAACCATTATCGACAGCCTGAACGCTTTTTCTTCGGTTTACGGACTGCACACGGTTGAAGACGGCGTTACGGCTTACGATCAAATACTTTTTAACATAAGCGAGCTCGGCGGCAGAGCGGCGCTTGACAAAGTCCACGCTCGCAGTGAAAATCGGAGGTAAACGTGACAGATCCCTATAAAGTATTGGGAGTATCCCCTACGGCATCAGACGAAGAAATTAAGCAGGCTTACCGAAAGCTTGCGAAACAGTATCATCCGGACAATTACGTGAACAACCCGCTTGCCGACCTTGCGGCGCAGAAGATGAAGGAAATCAACGAAGCGTACGACACGATCATGCGTCAGCGCGCGAACGCATCGAACGGGTATTCCGGGTATTCGGGAAGCAATACCGGGTATTCCGGCGGCGGTTCCGGTTCCGACGCGTACACCGGCAATGTTTATCTGCGCATACGGCAGCTGATTGCGACGCGCAGGGCGGCGGAAGCTGAGATTCTGCTTCTGCGGATTCCCGAAAACCAGCGGAACGCTGAGTGGCACTTCCTGATGGGGCATGTGCTGTATCAGAAGGGCTGGCTGTTCGACGCGCGCAACGAAATGGAAACGGCATGCCGTCTTGACCCGTACAACGCCGAGTACCGGGCGGGACTGGACAGCCTGAATACCGGTTCGGCGTACAGCCCGTATTCCGGCCGTCAGGCGCAAAGCTGCAGCGGCTGCGACATCTGCGCCGGCCTGTGCATCGCGGACACCTGCTGCGAATGTATGGGCGGAGATTTGATTAGTTGTTGTTAGCGGATATGAAAAGCACGGTAAAATCCAGTAAAAAAATAGCGTTATCGGGCATGCTGAGCGCGCTGAATATATTGATTATGTTCATCGGCTCCGTTTTCCAGAGCATGGATCTGACGGCCGCCGCGGCGGCAAGTCTGACCATTGCGTTCGCAATGGTGGAGCTGGGAACGAGATACGCGGTTTCCATTTATGCGGTCAGTTCGGTACTAACGGTCCTGCTTTTGCCATATAAATCACCCGGCATCATTTTCGCGGTTTTCGCGGGTTTGTATCCGATTTTAAAAGCATACCTGCAGCGCATCCCGAACAAATGGCTGGCGCTCATCGCCAAGCTGGCCGTTTTCAACCTGTTTTTTACTGCGATCATCGCGGCGGGCATGTATCTTTTCATGCTGGACGATGATTTTTACAGCTTCAAGCTGGTCGTATATCTGCTGGGCAATCTGACCTTCGTGCTGTTCGATATTGCGCTGGACAGACTGATTCTTTTGTATGTCGTAAAAATCAAAAAGATCTTTGATAGAACTTTCAAACTGCGTTAAGAATGGTGATATAATGGTAAAAAGCATGACCGGGTTCGGCCGGTACAAAGAAGTCATAGACGGCAGAGATATCCTTTGCGAGGTAAAGTCGGTAAACAGCCGTTATCTGGATACGACGCTCAAGATGCCCAAGCTCTATTCTCCGCTCGAGGACAGAATCAAACAGCTTGCGGCAAGCTATATTTCGCGCGGAAAACTGGAAATATACATTTCGGTTGAGAGCATCGCGGGCGATAAAATCGACCTGTCCGTCAACAAAGAGTACCTGGAAAGCTATATCAGGCTTTTAAATGAAATCAAGAACGAGTACGCGCTTTCCGGCGATTTGTCACTCGACATGATCGCGTCGAAAAACGAGGTGTTTATCGCGCGCAAAGTGGACGAGGATTTGGAAGCGGTCTGGACCGCGATTGAAAAGGTTTTAAAAGAGGCTTTCGAACAGCATTTGGCAATGAGAATCCGCGAGGGCTTAAAACTCGAAAACGATATATTAGGCAACCTGACGGAACTTGAGCAGATTGCCGAGAAAATCGCGCTGCGCGCGCCCGAATCGCTGCGCGTCAGCAACGAGCGCATGAAGGCGCGGGTGGCGGAACTGCTCGCCGGGGTTCCGGTGGACGAGTCAAGGCTGCTCACCGAGTGCGCGGTGTACGCGGACAAAACCGACATCAACGAAGAGCTGGCAAGACTGGGCAGTCATTTCGCGCAGTTCAGGGAGATTTTAAACGAGAAGCAGCCCGCCGGAAGAAAGCTGGACTTTTTGGTGCAGGAGCTGAACCGCGAGGTCAACACCATCGGCTCGAAAGCCTGCGACACGGAAATCGCCCGCTATGTAATCGACGCGAAATGCGCAATCGAGCGCATACGGGAACAGATTCAGAACATTGAGTAAAATTTGCAAAATAATTTCATAATAGATTTATAAATACTTTAAGTATAATATATCCGGAAAGGTATTTTATGAAACTGGTTGACATAGGCAACGGAAACTTTATATCCGCCGGCAGGGTTGTGGCGGTCATAAGCCCGGATTCTCTGCCGGTCAGAAGACTGATTCAGGACGCGAAAAACATCGGCCGCGTTATTGACGTCAGCTGCGGCAAGAAAACGAAAGCGGTTTTGATTACCGACAGCGACCATATCGTATTGTCCGCGGAGACGCCGCAGGAACTGAATGAGAGGTTTTCGCATGAGCAGTAAAATGGGAAAGCTCTTCGTCGTTTCCGGGTCGAGCGGAAGCGGAAAGGGCACGGTGCTTGACGCGCTGTTTAAAATGAGCGACAACTTTTGTTATTCGGTTTCGGCTACAACGCGTCCCCCGCGCGCGGGCGAAAAGGAAGGCGTCGATTACTTTTTCGTCAGCCGGGAGCAGTTTATCGATATGATCGAAAAGGGCGAAATGCTCGAGTACGCGGAATTCTGCGGCAACCTGTACGGCACGCCGAAGAAGTTCGTTGCCGAGCAGCTTGCCAAAGGCATGAACGTCATCCTTGAAATCGAAGTCTGCGGCGCGATGCAGATAAAGGAAAAGATTCCCGACGCGGTTTTGATTTTCATTACGCCCCCGAGTTTTGAGGAGCTGAAAAAACGCCTGCACGACCGAGGAACCGAAACCGACGAGGCCATGGAGGAACGGCTCAAAACCGCGCTGACCGAGATAAAGTTCGCGAAAGAATACGATTATATTATCGTAAACCGCACCGGCGAGTCCGAAAAAGCGGCGCGGGACATCCTGGCAATCGCGGACGGGACATATGTTAAAGACGCCCAAGCGCAGGAGATTCTTCGGAATTTCATGAATTAAGCAAATATTGTAATTGGCAAAATATAACAGTCACATAGAAAAGGAGAGTAGAAAAGCCATGCTTTATCCATCCGTTAAACAGCTTACAAATGATAAAATAAATCGTTATATGCTTGTCATCGCGACTGCGAAATGCGCGCGCTACATCACGCAAAAAGCGATAGAGGAAAGGGAAGCCGCAGAAGCGCATAAGGAAAACGACCGTTTTTCAAAGGATTCAAGGCAGGACACCAGCTACGACGCAGCAAACGACAAGGCGGTTTCGCTTGCAATCAAGCGTTTGTTCGACGGAACGTATAAAATCATTGCGGACTAAATAAAGGGAATACTGTGTTGGATAAGATTTATGCCGCCGTCTATATCTTAGATATTCCATACCGAATAGACCGGCGGTATGTGTATTTTGTGCCGCCGGAACTGCGTGCCGAAATGAAAAAAGGCACGTTATGCGTCGTCCCCTTTGGAAATGCGAACAAACAGAAAAGCGCAGTCGTCGTCGGCTTCTCGGACACGACCGATTATCCGGGAATCAAACCGGTCAGCTCGGTTCTGGATTATCCGATCGAGATACCCGAGGAGCTGGTCGATCTTTGCGTTTTTATGAAGGAAAGGTTTTTTTGCACGTTCGGCGACGCGATGCGGACGGTATTGCCGCCCGGCGTGAACTTAGGCACGTCCGTGTATTATACGGCAGCGGTGGATGCGCTCCCGGACGGATACAATACAGTCTCGGAAGTGCTTTTTCGATTTATCAAAACCAAAAAGAAAGCGTACGAGAAGGAGATTTTCGCCGAGTACGGCGAGGAAAGCGAAAAGCTTTTAAAAACCCTTGTCAGAAACGGCATTCTTGAGAAGCGCAGCGAAGTATCGAAGCATATTAATGAAAAGAGCAGAAAGCTGATTCGGCTCACCGTTGACGAAGAGCAGGCGCAGCTTCTTTTGGAAAGCGACGGAAATCTGACCGCGAAGCAGAAAGAGTTAATCGCGCTGCTGCTGCATTATCCGAAAATCAGCGCGAGCGAAATCGAGGATATCAGCGGCATTTCATCTTCGGTGATTTCGGCGCTGGTCAAAAAGGGCATCTGCGAGCGGTACGAGGACAGGGTCGAGCGCACGCCGTACGAGGAAGAAGTTTATTTAGAAGAAAAAGACGTCTGCGCCGGTGAGCTTACGCAGGAGCAGAAAGAAGCGGTAGGCAAGTTATCGGAGCTGATAGACAGCGGCGAACCGAAAGCGGCGCTTCTTTTCGGCGTGACCGGAAGCGGAAAGACCCGCGTGATTACCGAAGCGGTCAAAAAAGCGTTGTCGGCCGGCAAAACCGCGATTATTCTGCTGCCCGAAATCGGTCTGACCGCGCAGGCGCTTGCCACCTACAAGGCGGTTTTCGGCGGCAAGCTCGCTGTAATACACTCCATGCTGTCGGTGGGCGAGCGGATCGATACATACCGCAAAATCACGAACGGCGACATACGGGTGGTGCTCGGCACACGCAGCGCGGTTTTCGCGCCGCTGAAGAAC
Organism: Bacillota bacterium; assembly: GCA_029550965.1. GTDB lineage: Bacteria > Bacillota > Clostridia > Oscillospirales > CAG-382 > UBA1049. The sequence goes on along the minus strand of JAKPGJ010000007.1, from coordinate 43,254 downwards.
ATCGGCGTCATCATATTGGACGAGGAGCAGGAAACCACCTACAAGTCCGAGATTACGCCGAAATACCACGCGCGCGACATCGCCCGCTTCCGGTGCAGAGAAAACAAATGCCTGATGCTGCTCGCGTCGGCGACGCCCTCGATCGAGAGCATGTATAAAGCGATGAGCGGCGTCTATACGCTCATCAAGCTGACCGAACGCTACGGCGGAATAAAGCTGCCGGAAGTAGTCATTGAGGATCTGCGGAATGACGAGAACATTTTCCCGGATAACCTGATCGGCAAACGGCTTGAAAAGGAAATCAGAAAAAACCTTGAGAATAAGGAACAGACCATCATGTTCGCGAACCGCAGGGGATATAACTCCTTTTTGTCCTGCAGAAGCTGCGGGATGGTTTATACCTGCCCCAGCTGCTCGGTTTCGCTGACCTACCATGCGTACAGCGGTTCGGAAAGAAAGGAAAGGCTGATTTGCCATTACTGCGGCTATGTAAGCCTGCCGCCCAAAATCTGCACGTCCTGCGGAAGCAAGCACATCGGCTTTTTCGGTTTCGGCACGCAGAAACTGCAGGACGAGATTGCCGCGCGCTTCCCGAACGCGCAGTATATCCGCATGGATACCGACACCACTTCGGCCAGGTATTCGCACGATAAAATGTTAAAGCGTTTCAGCGAGGGCGAGGCGGACATTCTTTTCGGCACGCAGATGGTCGCGAAAGGGCTGGATTTTCCCAACGTGAGCCTGGTCGGGGTTATTTCGGTGGATACGCTTTTGTATATGAACGACTTCCGCGCCGGAGAGCGTACTTTTTCGCTGATTACCCAGCTGGTCGGCAGAGCCGGCAGGGCGAAAAAGCAGGGGCGCGCGATTCTGCAGACCTACAACCCCGACAACGAGATTTTAAAGCTCGCCGCGCAACAGGACTACGAAAAATTTTACGAGAGCGAGATTAAATTAAGAAAAGCGGTGCTTTTTCCGCCGTTCTGTTCGCTGGCCGTGTTCGGCGTTTCCGGCGGCGATGAAAGCGCCGTTTGGGAGTACGTAAAGCGGTTCAGCACGAAGCTGGACGAAATACACAGCAAACATCATCAGGACGTCAAAATCATCCGTTTCGGTCCTTTCAAGGACGGGATCTACAAAATCGGCGGACGTTACAGGCAGCGGATTATCATAAAATATGCCGATAACGCTTCGTCAAGAGCGTTCCTTGACGACGTTTATTCCGACGCGCTGTCGGAACTGCCCGACGGAATTCGGCTTGATCTGGACGTCAATCCGTCGGTGGTATAACGATTCTATATTTTTTAAAAAAGGTGAGAAGATTGGCAATTTTGAACATAATAAATGTAAACGACGACAAAGAAAACGGAACGCTCAGAAAAAAGAGCCGTCCTGTCGAGCAAATCAACGCGCGCATCCTCCAGCTTTTGGACGACATGAAGGACACGCTGCGGGCCGCCAACGGAATCGGGCTTGCCGCTCCGCAGGTGGGCGTTCTGCGCCGCGTCGTGGTGGTGGACAACGGCGAAAAAATACTGGAGCTTATCAACCCTGAAATCGTAAAGACCGAAGGGGAGCAGACCGGTTTCGAGGCCTGCCTTTCGGTTCCGGGAAAATACGGGACCGTCAAAAGACCGATGAGGGTCACCGTAAAAGCGCTGGACAGAAACGGCAACGAGTTTACCGTCACCGGCGAGGAGCTCACCGCGCGCGCGTTCTGCCACGAGATAGACCATCTGAACGGCGTGCTTTACACCGATTTGGCGAGCGAAGTTTTGGACCAGAGCGAAGTAGAAGAGGACGAATAAGTAAACAGGCAGGTTTATATACATAGAAAAAATTTAAAACCTGCGCCGCAGGTCAAGGGACGTCATCGCGAATATTCGACAGCGTGACGAATTTTCCGAATAGAAAGAATTCAGCGAAACATTAAGGAGATGGCTTTCAGTGAGAATCGTTTTTATGGGGACGCCGGAGTTCGCGGCAAAAGCGCTGGAGGCTTTAATACACGACGGGCAGGACATTGTCCTTGCCGTGTCGCAGCCGGACAAGCCGAAGGGAAGGGGCTACCGTTTGGAACCCTCCGAAGTTAAAAAGTTAGCCTTAGCCCACGGAATCGAAGTCATTACGCCGAATACGCTCAAAGACGAATCGGTTATCGAAAAATTAAAAAGCGCAAACGCCGACGTGTTTATCGTCGCCGCTTACGGAAAAATACTGCCGAAAGCGGTGCTCGATATTCCGCCGCTGGGCTGCATCAATATCCACGCGTCGCTTTTGCCGGCGTTAAGAGGAGCCGCTCCGATCAACCGCGCGATAATGGAAGGGCACACCAAGGGCGGCATTACGATTATGTATATGGAAGAGGGACTGGACACCGGCGACATCATTCTGCAGGAGGAAATAGCGATTCCGCCGGACATGACGGCCGGCGAGTATCACGACAGGCTCGCTGTTCTCGGCGGGGAATGCATCGTCCGGTTCCTCCAGCTCGCTGAAAGCGGAAACATCCCCAGAATAAAACAGGACGAATCACTGGCGACCTACGCGAAAAAGATAGAGAAAAGCGACTGTCTTGTCACCTTTCGGATGTCCCCGCAGGAGACGGTCAACCAGATACGGGGGCTGAACCCTTTTCCCGGCGCTTTTGTGTTCTTAAACGGGAAAAGAATTAAAATCTATCAGGCGAAAATCGGCGCAAAAACCGGCGAGCCCGGAGAAATACTGGCCGTGAGCAGAGAAGGCATTGAGGTTGCCTGCGGCGACGGAAGCGTCGTGCTGACCGAGCTGTGCTGCGAGGGCAAATGCAGAATGGGCGCCGACGAATATGTGTGCGGAAACAAAGTGGAAATAGGAGCTTTCTTTAATGTCTGAAAAAAAGGACTCGCCGAGGCAGGCGGCGTTTGAGATACTGCAGAAAATCACTGTCAGCAAGGCTTACTCAAACATCGAAATGGTCAACCTTGAGCGCTATGAAGGTCAGGACAGACGGTTCGTTCAGGCGCTGGTTTTCGGCGTTCTGGAAAGACAGCTCCTGCTGGATTATATCTTAAAACAGTACATTCAGAAAAAAGCGGATACGGACACGACGCTGCTTTTGCGGCTGGGTCTGCAGCAGATGCTGTTTATGGATGTTCCGGCGAGCGCCGCCTGCAACGAGACGGTGAACATCGCGAAAAAGACACTCGACAAGGGCAGAGCTGGTTTTATCAATGCGGTTCTCAGAAACATCGCCCGAAACGAAGAAAGCGTCAAAGAAGCGGTGAGCGGCGCGCCGGAATATATCCGATACTCGGTCAGCGAAAGCATATACGACCTTTTAAAGAGCCAGTACGCGGACGAGGCCGAAAGGATCCTATCCTCTTTTTACGATAAAAAAGCGCTTTATCTGCGCGTAAACACCGAAAAAACGTCCGCAAAAAAACTGGCGGCAGACCTGAACGCGCTGGACTGCTTTGCGGAAGCGGTGAGCGAGAAAACGGTTCGGGTAAAAAAAGGCGGCGGCGCGGTCATTAACGGTCTAAAAAAAGGCGAATACTTTATACAGGGGTTTGGTTCGCAGTACGCGGTTTCTTTGTTGGACGCGCGGGAAGGGCAAACGGTCATCGACGTCTGCGCCTGCCCGGGCGGCAAGAGTTTCGGCGCCGCGCTGGACATGCGCAACAAAGGCAGCGTGATAAGCCTTGACATTCACGCGAACAAGCTGCCGCTGATTGAAAAACAGGCGCGGTCGCTCGGCATCGACATCATTCAAACGCGGCAGCACGACAGCCGGGAGAGCTTGAAAGAATATGTCGGCGCGGCCGACAGGGTCATCTGCGACGCGCCCTGCTCGGGGCTGGGGGTAATCGCTTCCAAACCGGAGATACGCTATAAGGACGCAAAGGAGTTCGCCGGCTTATACGAAACGCAAAAACGGATATTATCCGCTTCCGCTGAATATCTTAAAAAAGGCGGAATCCTTGTTTACTCGACCTGCACGCTCAATAAACTGGAAAACGAGGAAATCGTAAAAGCATTCCTCGCTGCAAACGGCGGTTATCGGCTGGTCGAGGAAAAAACCTTTCTTCCGTATGCGGAAGCGGGAGAGGGCTTTTACGCGGCTAAAATTATAAAAATATAATATTGATCATGATTTAGGAGTAATGGGTATGAAATTTTCAGAAATGAAGTACGAGCGGTTCAATCTTGAGGAATGCAAGGCGCTGTATAAAAGGCTGGCGGAAGCGTCCCGAAATGCGAAAAGCGCGGACGAAGTATTCAAACTCATCGAAGAGCACGAGAAGGCTTACTCGCACATTTCCTCGATGAGCACGCTTGCGTATATCCGGCACACCATCAACACCGAAGATAAATTCTACGACGAGGAAAACAAATACGCGGACGAGAGCATGCCGCTTCTGCAGGAGGACATACTGGCGTTCGCAAAAACCCTGATTGATTCTCCGTTCAGACCGCAGATCGAGGAAAGATACGGCAGTCTGCTCCTGCGCAACATCGAAATGCAGCTGAAATGTTTCTCGCCCGAGATTGTGCCGTATCTTCAGGAGGAGAACTTCCTGGTTTCCGAGTACCAGAAGCTCACCGCGTCGGCGCAGATCGACTTCGACGGGAAAAAGCTGACCACCTCCCAGATGACCCCTTACACGATTGACAAGGACAGAAGCGTCAGAAAAGCGGCTTACGAAGCGCTCGCTTCTTTCTATACCTCTATCGGTCCGCAGCTTGACGAGCTGTACGACAAACTCGTAAAAATCAGAACGAAAATCGCAAAAACCCTCGGGTACTCCAGCTTTACCGAGCTTGGATACCTGCGCATGATTCGGAACTGCTATACGCCGAAGGATGTCGCCTCGTTCCGGCAGCAGGTCGTGGAGGACATCGTTCCGATCGTTTGCAAGCTCAAGGAGAAGCAGTCGAAACGCATCGGCATACCGGACATGAAGTTCTACGACGACAACTTCACCTACAAGGAAGGCAATCCGAAGCCCATCGGCACGCCGGACGACATTTTCGCCGCCGGAAAAATCATGTACTCCGAAATGAGCGAGCAGACCAAAGAGTTCATCAACTTTATGTACGAAAACGAACTGCTCGACTGCTTGTCGAAGAAGGGCAAGGCGAACGGCGGCTACTGCATCTATATCCCGGAGTACAAGTCCCCCTTTATTTTCAGCAACTTCAACGGCACTTCCGGCGACGTCGACGTTTTGACGCACGAAGCCGGACACGCCTTCGCGGCTTACACCGCAAGGAATTTCGAACTGCTTGAGCTGAGAGACCCGACCTATGAAGCCTGCGAGGTTCATTCGATGTCGATGGAGTTCTTCGCCTGGAAGTGGCTCGACAAGTTCTACGGCGCGGATGCGGAGAGAGCGAAGTTCGCGCATCTGGAGAGCTGCCTGACCTTCATCCCGTACGGCACGATGGTGGACCACTTCCAGCACATCATGTACGACAATCCCGACCTCACGCCGGCGCAGAGGCACGAGGAGTGGAAAAAGCTCGAGAAAATCTACAGACCCTACATGGATTACGACGACGTTCCTTTCTACAGCGAAGGAAGGGTATGGCAAAGACAGCTGCATATTTACCATTATCCCTTCTATTACATTGATTACTGCCTTGCGCAGACGGTCGCGTTGGAATACTGGGCGATGTCGCAGGAAGACTATGACGACGCGTTCAGGAAGTATATGGATTTCGTATCCTGCGGCGGAAAATACACCTTTGTCGAGCTGTGCGAAAAGGGCGGCGTAATCGCTCCGTTTGTAAAAGGCAGTCTGAAGGCAATCGTAAAAGCCGCCGAAGAGTGGCTTGACAAATAAGCGCGTAATCATAAAGTGACGGAGAGTTAAATTGATTGATATTCTAAGTCTTTACCCGAATGAAATCGAAGAGCTGGTCGAATCGCTCGGCGAGAAAAAATACCGCGCGTCGCAGATTTTTTCGTGGCTGTACAAGGGCGTCACCGACTTTTCACAGATGACCAACCTGTCGAAAACCTTTATCGCCAAGCTGAAGGAAAAAGCCGTCATCAAACAGATAACCGTCGAAAAAAAGCTGGTTTCTTCGATTGACGGCACGGTGAAATACCTGTTCACGCTGGACGACGGCGAGAAAATCGAGAGCGTGCTCATGCGGTATAAGCACGGAAACACGATTTGCATATCGACGCAGGCGGGCTGCCGGATGGGCTGCTCGTTCTGCGCGTCCACGATGAACGGCTGGCGGCGGAATCTGACGCCCAGCGAGATGCTTCTGCAGATCATGAAAACCGAAGCGGACGCCGGCGAGAAGATTTCCAACATCGTTTTGATGGGCATCGGCGAGCCGCTGGACAACTACGACAACGTCATCCGCTTCATTCGGCTGGCGAACCACAAGGACGGACTGAATATCGGCATGCGCCATATATCGCTGTCCACCTGCGGGCTTGTCGATAAGATCAACAGGCTCGCGGAAGAGGATATTCCGCTGACGCTCTCGGTCTCCCTGCACGCGGCGGACAATGAAGTGCGCCGGTCGATGATGCCCGTCGCGAACAAATGGACGGTCGAGGAGTTAATCGACGCCTGCAAACGGTATATCGAAAAAACCGGCAGAAGGATTTCCTTTGAGTACGCGATGATTCAGGGCGTCAACGACAGCGTCCGTGACGCGGAGAAGCTCGGCAAGCTGCTTTCCGGAATGCTGTGTCATGTAAACTTAATTCCAATTAACCCGGTTGGTGGAAAAAATTATAAAAAAAGTGAAAAAAATTCCATAGGGGTATTTACACGAACATTAGAAAAATATAAAATAAACGTAACAGTTCGACGCAAACTCGGAAGCGATATCGACGCTTCCTGCGGTCAGCTGAGAGCCAGCCACAGCAGTTAAACTTTTTCGAGCAAAGGGAGTGGGTGCTTGAAGTACAGCGGAAAAACAGACATCGGGCTTAAAAGGAAGAGCAACCAGGACTGCTTCGCGGTCATTTCAAGAGACAACTTTCTGAGCGCGGTTGTGTGCGACGGAATGGGCGGGGCCAGAGGCGGCAACGTAGCGAGCGCGTTTGCGACAAAAGCGTATTCCCGCGTCGTAAAAAACGCTCTTTCAAAAGTCACTCCCGAAACGAACATAACGGACGATGAAATCATACAGATTATCACGACTGCTGTGGACAAGGCGAACGAAATTGTGTATAATACCGCGAACAGCGACGCCGAACTGGAGGGCATGGGAACCACGCTGGTTTCGGTTCTGATTTTCGGCGGGAAAGCCTATGTCGCGAACGTGGGCGACAGCAGGCTTTACGCGATGAAGAACGGCGTGCTGAAGCAGATTACGAACGACCACTCGTTTGTTCAGTTTTTAATCGACAAGGGCAGCATCAACGCCGAGGAGGCAAGGAATCATCCGAACAGGAACATCATCCTGCGCGCGCTCGGCGTGAATGAAACGGTCACGCCCGAAATATTTATTTTAAACGACGAGGATTACGACCTTCTGCTGCTGTGCAGCGACGGTCTGACCTCGCATGTGACCGACGAGGAAATCACCCAGATTTTGCTCGGCAGCAACGCAAAGAGAAAAGTTTCGCTTCGGAAAAAGACCGAACTGCTCATCGGAAAAGCGAACGAGCACGGCGGAACCGACAATATCACGGCGGTTCTCATTTCCAAGGAAGAGAGCAGCAAAGCTCTGGTATAAAAAGACGTTATTGAAAAGAATAGTACTTCTCGCTTACAGCGTGAAAGGAATGGATTTATAGAATGTACAAATACGAAAACTTCATAGGCAAGGTGCTGGACAGCCGATACAAGATTCTTGAGCTAATCGGTCTGGGCGGAATGGCGTTTGTATTAAAAGCCGAAGACCTTGTCATGAACCGCATCGTCGCCATAAAGATTTTAAACGACGAATATAATGGAAACGAGCAGGCGGAAACCAGATTTATCAACGAATCCAAAGCGGTCGCAATGCTTTCGCACAAAAACATTGTCAGCGTGTACGACGTTGCGATTTATCCCGATATGAAATATATCGTTATGGAGTACCTTGACGGCATCACGCTTCGGGAGTATCTTGACAATAAAGGCGCTTTGCCCTGGAAAGAAGCCTGCGTCTATATTCTTCAAATCCTGCGCGCGCTGGAGCACGCGCACAGCAAAGGGGTTATTCACCGGGACATCAAACCCCAGAACGTGATATTGCAGAAGAACGGCGAAATCAAGGTGACCGATTTCGGCATCGCCAAAATCCCGAACACGTCAACCTTGACCATGACGGAAAAGGCGATCGGCACGGTCTATTACATCAGCCCGGAGCAGGCGAGCGGCAAGCCCACCGATTATTACTCGGACATTTACTCCGTCGGCGTTATGCTGTATGAAGCGGTTACCGGAAAGCTGCCCTTTACCGCGGAAAGCCCCCTGTCCATCGCCATGATGCAGGTCAGCCAGGCGCCGAAGAACCCGCGGGAGATTGTGCCTTCTCTTCCGATCGGCGTCAGCCAGATTATATTAAAGGCGATGGAAAAGGAGCCGGAAAAGCGCTTCTCGTCGGCGCACTCGATGTGCAAAGCGATCGAATGGGTGCTTCGGAACCCCGACGTCGTATTTAACCTTGAGCCGGTGCCGGCAGGCGCGGAAAACCAAGACAACGCTTCCGTTTCGATCGACATGATTGATACGGGAGAAATACAGGATTACGACGATTCCGAAATCGCGGAAGCGCTCGGAAAAGAAAACCAAAAGCCGAAGAAGAAATCGAAAGACAAGGATAAGGATTCAGACATGAGCAAAAGAAGAAGAGAGGTAAAGCAAAGCCGTTCCATGTTCCCGATTATATTGGGAGTTGCTTCCTCATTCCTTCTTGTCGCGATTGTTTTAGGTATTATAACCATTTATTATTTCTTTTTTAGAGATGCGGTCGAGGACGAGTATGTGTCCTACCCGAATCTGGTCGGCAAGTACTGGAACGACGAGCTCGAGGCAAAACTGAGAAACAAAGCCTACGGCGCGTATTTTACGGTTGACGAAGTCATTTATGTAGAGCATAAGGACTTCGCTTCCGGACAAATTATCGCGACGGAGCCTTCGGCTGGAAAAGTTAGCAAAAAGCCTGCGAAAGACAACGACAAGTTCTATCATTTCACTTCCATTACCGTCTGCAAGAAATTAGAGGATGTCATCATACCGGACGTAGCGTTTTTGCCTTCTTCCGAGGCGAAGTCGAAACTGCAGAGCAGCGCGTATCAGCTCAAGGTGCAAATCGTTACCGAGAGCAACTACGACTTCTTTGACGGTCAGGTTATTCGGACCGAACCGTCCGCCGGAAGCATCGTTCAGGCGGGCGAAACCATCAATCTGGTGGTCTGCCAGCGCGCCGCCGCGACGCAAGCGGACGTTATGCCGGATTTGACCGGATTGTCCAGAACGCAGGCGGAAAACATGCTGCGGTACGCGAACTACACCGTAGAGTTTATTGAGGTTCCGAGCCTGGAAGGCAACAACCGAGTGATCGGTCAGGATATCGCGCCCGGAACCATCAACGAACCGCAGACAAAGGTTACGGTCATGATTTCCAAGAAAACGGACGGCATTGAAATGCCGAACCTGATCGGCAAAACAAGAGCGGAAGCGCTCGAGATTATCTACAGCATCAAGTATCTGAATCTGGCGGATTATCACACTTTCTATGTCCGTTCGGACGATACGTTCCCGATTGACGCGACCAGGGACAAAGATTTTGAAAGCGCGGTAAGTTTTCTGCTCGTATCGGGATACCGGTTTGACGAGGACGACGACGATTCGATCGTCATTTACCAGAGCATACCGGAAAACGCGATCATCAATTCTGAACAGGATATTTGCCTGATTTTCGGTGTGGGTGATTGATAACCTGCGGTATGACAGCGAATTATACGGATTTGCAAAGAAAAGGCAGAGTGCTAAAAGGGCAGAACGGTCTTTATACCGTAGAAGCCGACTGCGGCATCTATCAATGCCGTTCTGCCTCGAAAATCCGCAAGGAAGCGGGTTTGAAAATACTGGCGGGGGATAATGTTTTATTCCTCGACAACGGCGACGGAACCGGTTTTATTACTTCGGTTCTGGAGCGCAGGAACAGCTTTATCCGTCCCGCCGTTGCGAACACAGACATGCTTTTGATTGTTGTTTCGGCGGCGCAGCCCGATCCGGTGCCGTATAACATTGGCCGGCTCAGCGTGCTCTCCGTACTTTCAGGCGCGTCGGTGTATATCGTTATAACCAAGTCGGATATCGTCGTACCGAAAGAGCTTATCGAAATTTACGGAAAAACGCCGTTCCCGGTCGCAACCAGCAGCATTTATAAACCGGAATGCGCGGAGGAGATACGGGAAAGGCTGAGCGGAAAGATCACCGTATTTACCGGCGCGTCCGGAGCGGGGAAGTCCAGCCTGATCAATCTGCTTTACCCGGAGCTGAAAACGCAGGTCGGCGAGTTGTCCGAGAAAATTAAAAGAGGAAAGAACACCACCAGGGTGACCGAGCTTTTCCCGGTCGGCGGGAACACCTACATCGCCGACACGCCCGGGTTCACGATGCTGGACGTCGAGCTTTTCAGCGGCATCGAGTTGAAAAAGCTGATCACATGTTTTCCAGACCTATCGCCTTTTGCCGCGGACTGCCGTTATTCGGACTGCACGCACACAAAGGAAGAAGAATGCGGCGTCATCGAAGCGGTAAACCGCGGAGAGGTTTCGGCTTCCAGGCACAACAGCTATGTTCGGCTTTACGACGAAATAAAAAGTGTAAAGAAGTACGCATAAAAGACAGTTGCAGCCGTCTATCCGGCGATATACGGCTGTTCGGAAACGATACATACTCTCGCCGGAGAAATGGGTTATTTCAAAATGTTCATCGGATATTTCAGCTTGGCGAATACGATTACGCTTTTAGGATTGGCATCATCTGTCGTGGCAATTTTTTGCTCGAGTCAAAAGATGTATCCGCTCGCCGTCGTGATGCTTTTGATTGCGGGACTGTGCGATATGTTTGATGGCAGGATCGCCAGGGTTGCCGCGAGCAGGGCAAAGCGTGAAAAAATATACGGTGTTCAGCTCGATAGCCTTGCCGACGTCATCAGTTTCGGCGTCGTTCCGGCGCTGATTGCCTACAACATGGGCTATCGGGACGTTTTGGATTTGATTTTGTACATATTCTTTATCGTCTGCGGCGCAATTCGGCTCGCTTACTTCAACACGCAGGCGCTTTCGGATACGCCGGATCTGAACATGAAGTACTTTACCGGCGTCCCGATCCCGGTTAGCTGCGTTCTTCTGCCGTTTTTGATTCTTATAAGCATGCTGATCGACAACCTTGCGGTTACGAGCTGGATTTTCAGAATTTTCTTCCTGCTTTTGGGCGTCGCCTATATTTTAAAAATCAGAATCAGGAAGTTTGGACTCAAGACGCTTGCCACTGCCGCGGTCTTCGATATCGCGTGCCTGATCGCGATCGCTTTGCTGAATAGCAAATAAAAAAGAATCCCCTTTCTGCTGCCGTAATCACATGGCTGTAAGAAAGGGGTTTTTTTGCGTATTTAGTTTTCAGCGCGAACCGCTCTTTTAAACCGCGCGGCAATCTCCGCTGCGCTTGCGCCGGCGACGGAGAGACTAATGATCTCCGCCCGCTTCGAAAGCAGGGAAATCGCATCGGGCATGGGGATTTTATCGGTATCTACGGTAAAAACAGCAAACCCGCTTATCTTCTTTTCCAATGCGATACCGGCGGCCGGCTCAAAATCGCCCGCGGCGAACTCGACCGTGACCTTTTTATGCATAGGACAGCGTTTTTTTAGCGCGGCAAGCGGACCGTCGAACAGTATTCTGCCTTCGTCCATCAGCAGAACGCGCTCTGCCAGCGGTTCTATATCCTGCGTATCGGATGACGAAAGGACAATGGTGGTTTTGCGTTCTTGACGGATTCTTATTAAAAAGCCGATGATGATATTTCTTGATTCCGCGTCCACACCGTTCAGCGGCTCGTCAAGAAAAAGAATTTTCGGGTTATGCAGCAGCGAAGCGGCAATCTCGCAGCGCATCCGCTGTCCGGGGCTTAAGTCTTTTGCGGGTACAGCAAGAAACGCCGAAATATCGAGCGTTTCGGTCAGTTCGTTAAGCGACCTTTTATAATCGGACGGTTTGATACCATATTGCTTTTTTAGGAGTTCAAACGAATCCAAGACCGGCGCGTCCGGCCAGAGCTGAAGGTTCTGCCCGAACACAGCGCCGATATTTTTTTGATGCGCTTGATAGGACTTCCACGGCGTCAGCCCGCAGACGATGCATTCGCCGCTGTCCGGAACCACCATGCCGCGCATCATTTTGATCATCGTGCTCTTGCCCGCGCCGTTCGGACCGAGCAGCGCGACGGTTTCTCCTTCGTTTATTGTGAACGAAACGTCTTCGAGCGCGCGGATATACTCGTATTCTTTATGAAACAGCGATTTTAGCGCCGCGAAAAGACCGGCGCTTCTTTTTATTGTTTTGTAGGTTTTGTTTATGTTTATAAGCTGAATCATATGTTTATCCTGTAAAAAAGTTCGTCTAAAAAACGCCCGCGGAAGTTCGCTGATGGGTTTGACAGGGGCAGGGACGGCGTCGTACGCGCGCAGCGGTTTTTGCATATGCAAAGCATCGCGCCATTTGCCGAATAGCCGATATTGCGGTAAACGCCGACCTCTTTTAATCCGAACGCCTTGTGGATTCTGACGTATTTTTTCGTTGGGCAGGGTTATCGCCGCGACAACGGTATAAAAACCCTGCAATCAAAAGCGTCGTTTATTGCTGCAAAGCGGATCTTTCCGTCCATAAAGACAGCCTATGCAAGATAGCACAGGTTTGCCACCTTTCTTTTTCATATATATTCATATTTCGCGTAAAATGTCCTGTCGTTCAATAAAAAACCCGCTGCCCGGCAGCGGATTTTTTTACTCAATCAAGAAGATTTAATACGCAGTGCATTTCTATGGAAAAAAGAAGCAGAAAGACCGTGATTTCTTGAAGGATTTCCGAACGAACATCCAAAACATTCAGCAACACGAATGCAGCCGCGGAAATAACCAGAATAGTATCGGTTATGATCGCCGGCTTGCTTTTAAAAAACCGAAACACGTTCAGTCCTTTTGTGCTCTTCTTTGTATTTTTTAGAAGAATTACCGCCAAGGCAATTCCGCCAATCAAAAAAATCCAGAATATGCCTGCGAGTATGTTGGCGCCTGTCACGTTGCTATCTCTCGGAAAAGCCGGGATGAAAAACACCGTCAGCGACGAGATGAAAAAGCAAACAGTACAAAGAAGAAACAGCTTTGATTTATCGTTCATACTTCTTACCATTACCAAAAATAATTAAATTTATCTTATAACCAATATACAGTTACTTAATTATTTTGTCAAGTAAAAACATTTTAAAATTATGAGGAGGTGGTTACATAGAATTAAATCAAGCTGACAAAATATGTCGTAGTTGCAATAAATACAAGATGCAAAATATAAGTTTGATTACGCAATTGTTTATAACTAGTGAATACAATGATCTAAATAAAATGATATAAAAATAAAATTACATTATTGACATATATTTCCATATAGGTTATAATAAAATTAAACAAAAGATGTGGCGTTATTATGGTTTCATTTGTTGTTTAAAATTTCAAAAGAAAGTAAGAAAATATTAAAAGAAAATTTAAAAACATATCAAAATTATTAGTATTATCAATATGTTGCGTTTCAATATTTTTTGGTTCATCACTATCTACTAATGCATATAGTATAGTCGAAAATAAAATGATTTTAGGCCCTGTAGCAATCGATTTAGCTTATTATAGCTTATGGGATGTTCAAAGTCAGCCTTATACTTTATATGGAGAGATTAGAGCAGGTGATGGTAGGCAGTTAGTTGAAATTATACCTATAATTGATTATTGCTTATACTCGGAAGGTACAAGTGGAAGTTATACAGGTGGTTATATGGTATCTGCAGCTTCAAAAGGAATGACAAGTGGTAAACAAACTAATGCGGTATATTTACCTTACTCTGATAGAATCGTACGTTATGATCCTTTTGGAAATGTTGTTTTAACAGCTAGAGGAAAATATAAAGCAAATTATAATTATCCAGATAATGGAACACAATCAGGAAATATTCCTACTTATTCATGGAATTTTGGAAAATAATTAAATAATAAAATAACGCCACATCTTTTAGTCTTTTTAGAGGTGTAGATATGAAAAAGTTTATTCCTATATTTTTAATTATCATTTTTTTATTCTCCCCGATGTCCTCCTGTAAAAAAGAAAATGAAAAATCGCTATCGGATAAGTATTTTATTTTTGTGTTAAATGATTTATTAGTCAAAATAAATGTTGAAACTGCTGTTTCAACAACGATTTGTCAAGACCCTTTATGTGATCACTCGGATCTATATAAAAATAAATGCCCTTTTTATTGCCTTCCAGGAGCTTACTCTGTTACCGAAAGCGGTAATGTTATATATTTTCTGCACGAAACATCTGAAAAGGATGAAAATTATAATTTTTACAGCCAAGTCAAAAAATACAATTTATTGACAGGAGAATTAAAAATATGTTACACTACCAAAGATACTCTTACATCAAATATTGCTTATAAAGAGGACTATTATTTCACAGAAATATGTTATGAAAAAGATGAAAACAACGAAATTAAAACATATACAAGTTTCTATAAAATCACCGCAGAAGATGAAACTATAAAATTAAATAATGATAAAATTGAGGGTAATTATTTTATAGAAAAAATCGAAAATGATCGAATATTTTACTTTCAAACTGATAATCCTACAAAATCATATAACGCAACGCTGGACTTAAAAGATAATAGAGTTACTGAACAAAGCAATAATAAAAAAACAAGAAAATTCAAATTTGAAAAAGATCCGCAAACTAAATATGCGATTATAAAAAGCGCGGACGATTCAATTATTACAGATAAAGCTTACTTATCACTTGAGATAGGAGATTATGTTTATTATACGAAATTTAACAGTGAAAAAGAGCTTATTATAGAAGATACTGTATTAAATAGAAAATATTATAAAGTGATAGAAAGTAAATTGTATCGTGCAAAATATGATGGATCTGAGAATATAGAATTATGTGATTTTGGCGATCATTTAGATCCATTTTATCTAAATAACTATAATTATAAAAGTACAGTAGATAATTATTGCTTAATAAGATTTAATAAATATTGCAAAGATAGTGATGGTCAAGTTTATATTGAATATGAGTACGCAGTCCTAAACATCATAACCGGCGAGTATAAGATGGTGACGTAAGGGACCTTTCTGAAAAGAAAAGCGATAGCGGCGAGCGCGCTGTGACGGTAGAAAATGCGTGCGCAGTTGCGAACAGCAATAAAAGAGTACAAAACAGTTACATAAAAAGCCGGTATCTTTGGGAGGATTCGTTATGAAAATCAACAATCTTTCAAAGTCCTACGGGTCAACCAAAGCGCTCATTGATTTCAGCTACGAATTCGGCAAAGGGATTTATGCTTTGCTGGGTCCGAACGGGTCGGGGAAGTCCACGCTGATGAACATTATTACGGACAACCTCAAGCCGGACAGCGGCAATATCACCTGGAACGGCGTCGATACGCTGAAAATGGGTGCGGAGTTTCGCGAGAAGATCGGTTTTATGCCGCAGAATCCCGGAATGTATCCCGCGTTTACGGTCGAGAACTTTCTTTTCTACATAGCGGTTCTGAAAGGGGTAGAGAAAAAGGAAGCGGATAAGCAGGTCGCCGAACTTTTGGAAGCGGTAGAGCTTTCTGACGTTCGAAGCAGAGCGATTAAAACGCTTTCCGGCGGCATGAAGCAGCGTCTTGCGCTGGCGCAGGCGATGCTTGGGAACCCGGAACTGATTATCCTTGACGAGCCGACCGCGGGACTTGACCCGAAGCAGCGGATATCCATCCGCAACTACATCGCGCGCACGGCACTGAACCGAACCATCATCATCGCCACACACATTGTATCGGATGTAGAGTACATAGCGAAAGAGATCATTTTCTTAAAAAAAGGCGTAATCGCCGATGCCGGCGCGCCGGAAGCGCTGCTGAAAAAAGCGGAAGGTAAGGTATGGAAAACGATCGTAACCAGCGAGCAGGTGCCCGAATATCAGCAAAAATTTCGAATACTCAACATCCAAAACAACGACGACGGCGTCGCTTTGCGGATTCTGTCCGACGAACAGCCGACGCATGATTCGGTTTCGGTTCCGCCGGTTCTGGAAGACTACTACCTGCTTGTGTTCGGTGACATCCTATGAAAGTGCTGCGTTTTGAAGCTAAAAAGTTCTTTTTGAACAAATTTTTGGTCGTATTTTTCCTTCTGCTTTTGGTCTGCGACGCGGCGCTGACGGTTTACTATGTTAATGAAAAGAACGCGGCGAACGAATACATAGACAAAACAGAGGTCGAAGAAGTATTTGCGCTATACCTTTCCGACAGGGAAGCGTTCATGAAGGAGTTTAACGCCATATCGGCGCTTCAGAGTGAATTTGTAGCAAAAGGCGATTTTTCTTCGGATGAATATAAAGCGATCAGTAAAAAGGCAACCGCTTTTAGAAACGTGTTGCATCATATCGATTATATAGAAAAGTTTGATAAAAATATCGATGTCTTTATCAAAACAGCGGAGCGGAACAAGCTGGATTATATTTCGGTGGGCATTTCGCCGGACAGCTATCTTTACCGGTATCAAGACAGCGTTATTGAGGTCTATTCGAAGGTAAAAAACGTAAAAATCGAGTTTGAGCTGATCAAAGGCTGGGACGATTATTTTCGATTCTCGATCCCAAATTTGCTGATTATTGTTTATCTTTTAATCGCGGTTCCCTGCATTGTGCTCGCGGAGGACAATACGGGACTCAAGCAGATTATACATACCACCAAGTACGGAAGGATGAGGTTATACAACGCAAAATATTTATTTTGTATAATCATAAGCGTTGTAACCAGTATTCTGTTTTTAGGTCTGCCATTATTGGCAATATACTTCACAACCGGTTTTTCGTCCATCCACAACAGCGTTCAGGCGATCGATTACTTTTTTGTCAATCCTTTGCCGATTAGCATCGGGCGTTTTCTGCTGGTTTCATTCGGCGTTAAGATACTGGCGTTTATAGGGCTTGCCGCCGTCGTAATGCTGCTCTCGATTCTATTCAGAAGGGTAACGCATACCTTTGTCGCGTCGCTGGCGTTCTGCGGGCTGTCCTATTATTTAAGCACGATTACTTATACAAATCTGAACAGTCCGATCCGGGTGCTGAACCTGTTCTTTATCACGGCGTCGGAAAAGTTCTTTGCAAGATATCTTGGGGTAAATGTTTTTGGATACTGTGTTCCGCACTACGGATTTACGGTGGCAGTCTGCGCGCTGTTTCTGATCGCGGCCGGTATCGTCGGCGGATTGCTCTTTGTAAAATTCATACGAATGGGCGTTATGAGCAAAAAGTTGAAAATCCCGCTGAAGATTCCGGTTTCGCTACGAAACGGAGTGAGAAGCTGGCATAAGCGGATAGTCGTAAAAAATCTGTACGGATACGAGTTCTATAAGCTGCTGCTCGCCAACAAAACGATCTTAATTATTCTGCTGTTCGTAATGATTAAGGTGCTCGTCAACGATTCCGCGTACAGGGTCGGCAACTCTTTTGAGGACGAGATTTATAAAGATTATATGGTCGAGCTCGAAGGCGAAATGACGGAGGAAAAAAGGCAGTATATCCGTGAGGAAAGACAGAGGCTCAACGAAATAATAGCGCAAAAGAGTATAATGGATAGTCAGTTTCAAAGCGGCATAATCACAAGCGAAGAGTACAGCAAATATTACTCGCAGTATAACGTCGCGGAGATAAAAAGCAAGGTCTTTTTCAGAGTGGAACAGCACGCGGCGTATATCGACCGAATGGCTTTGGAAGGGAAGACCGCGCATTTCGTTTACGACACGGGCTGGAATCATATGTTCTTTGCCGAGTTCGATTTCGTTCTTTTCCTTTTGTTTTTGCTTCTTTTCAGCGGCGCGTTCGCGGACGAATACCGTTCCGGCTTCGACCAGCTGCTCAAATCGACAAAAAAGGGCAGGGATAAAACGTTCAAAGCCAAGTTTATAACCTGCGGCATAACCGCGCTGGTCTTTACATTGGCGTTCGCCGCGCTGGATATTGTTTATCTGTTCAATTACAATTATCTGCCAGCGCCTGATGCGCCGCTTGTCAGCATCGAGAGATTCGAAGCCGCGGCCTCCTGCATTTCGATACAAACCTACGCGGTTTTGATGTTTGTCGTCAGGATCGTCGGATTTATGCTGTTGTACCTGATCATCACGTCTGTATCGGAGCTTATGCGGAAAAATATAACCGTATTAGGCACGGTTACCATCGCGACGATACTTCCGTACATGCTTGTCAAGTTCGGCCTGCAGGACGCCGGGTATATCTCGCTGCCGGGCATTCTTTCCGCCACCGACTACTTCCTGCTGTCGGCGAAGGCGGGCGTGATCGGCGATTTCGGTCTGCTCATACTCTTCCTTGCGCTGGTAACGGCGTTGTGCGCGCTCCTGATCCGAAGGTCGTACAGAACATTCTGCAATCTATAACCGTATAACAATAGAATCAGCAATCAAAATACAGCTCGAAATCCGCTGTGTACTGCGCGGTTTCGGGCTGTTTTTTTATTTGTGTATTTTCACAATCAAAATCGCGCGAAAAATATAAGAAGAATTTATTGCAAGAGTAAAAATAAAATATTTCATCAAAAAATCAATATATAGACATCGCCCGTCCGGCTGAACACTATATAATGTTATGGTTGATAAAGTTTACATAACGCATTTACCATAATACATGATCATAATACACAATTTTTTAAAAAATGCAAAAAAGCTCTTGAAAAATGGGAAAGTTTGTATTATCATATACTCACCGCGAATTTTCAGGCATTGAAATGGATGACATAAGATGAGCCAAAATACGAGCAATTTAAGCAAAAAATGCAATGCGAAATGCTATGCGCACCGCTTCGCCTTCCTCGGCGTAGGGAATATGGGCGGCGCGTTGCTGGACGGTTTTTTAAAAAGCGGGTTGGTGAAACCGGAAGAAATAATCGTTTTCGACATCGACAGTTCAAAGTATCAAAACTACATAATGCGCGGGATAAAAATTGCGCCCGATACGGCGTCTGCCGTAAGGGGCGCGGAATATACCGTAATAGCGTTAAAACCGTCGATTGTCGTTTCTTCGATGAAGGAGCTTTCCGCAGACAAATCTGCGTTTGAAAATACAACCTTTATATCCATCGCGGCGGCTGTGCCGATGGATTCTATCTGCGAATTTTTAGGCATGACGGTTCCGATCATTCGAACCATGCCGAGCACGCCGATGCTGATCGGCCAGGGCGCAATCGCCGTCTGCAAAAACGAAGCGGTAGATACCGAAAAGTTTGCGTTTATCTGCAGGCTGTTCTCGGAAATCGCCGAAGTCGCGGTTTTGGAAGAGCGCAGTATGAACAGCATCATCGCGGTCAACGGGTCTTCTCCTGCCTACGTTTATTTGTTTGTGAAGGCAATGCTTGAGGGCGCCGCGGAGCAGGGGATACCGAAGGAAAAGGCGCTGCCGCTGATTTTAAAGACGGTAGAAGGCGCAGTCGGCATGATCAGACAGGCCGACGTGGATATAGACACGCTGATTCAAAGAGTCGCTTCGCCGAACGGCACAACGCTCGCGGCGCTGGATTCTTTAGGCAAAGACGATTTTGTCGGCGCCATCAAGCGCGCGATGGCCGCCTGCACGAAGCGCGCGGACGAAATTTCCGAAGAAATTAAAGCATAAACAGCGGCTTGTCCGCATACTGTGTAATACAAAACAATATTGCGGTGTCCGAAATGTACGCGATCGACGGTTCGACGTAGAGCCCGGGCATTCGCATATTGTGTTTGAGAAAGGAATGATTTTATGATCAGACCGAATTACGCAGTGCGGGCGCTCATACCGTATCCGAAGATTGAGTACGAAAAGCCGCCGTATTTTGAATTTTTCAGAAAAACCGATGCGCTCATTACCGACTGCTATAAAAACAGGCGTAAGACCTACGGTTTTTTATTCTTAACGTTCTGCATATTCTCGGTTCTCGGGCTGTATTATTACAGCGCCGCGGCGAGCGGACTTGCGCCGATTCCGATTTACACGCCGGTAAAAACGGGCGGCGTTTTCGATTTCGGCGCGGTATTCGGGTTTAGAAAGCTGCATCTTTTTGCGTCGCTTTTTCTTTTTTTAACCGGATTTACCATTTTCGGAAAACCCTCAGCGCTGCTTTTTACCGCCTGCGACGCTTTTTTGGTCGGCTTTTCGCTGCAGTATTCGATACAGTACCTGCAGGAAAAATCCTCGTTAGTCTCTATCATCCTCTATTTTTTATGCATTTCGCTTTTTATGATGATAGACCTGCTAATCTCCTGCGAGGTCTTTAAGTATTCCGGATACGCGCGCGGCGGGACTAAGGAGATGTTTTTGCCGAAACGGATAGCGGGCTATCTTATTACATATATCCTGATAACGGGTATGAATCTAACGGTTTCCTATATTTTCCTTACAATCTGCAAATAATAATTTCAGTATAAATTGAACGGAGTAAGAAAATGCAGGGTCAGGTAATAGAAAAAAACATTTACCTACAATTGAATGATTTTCTCAGCTATCTGCGGGATATAAAGAAGTCCTCGGATAACACCTTGCAGGCTTATGAGCGCGATCTTTCCAAGTTTTTAGAGTTTGCGCGGAAGAATGTGATTTCTTCCTTCTGCGAGGTAAAAACGGATACTGTTGCCGCTTACAAGAAATATCTGTCTGACCTTGGGCTCTCTCCGTCTTCCGTCAGCCGTTCGCTTTCCGCGCTTCGAAGCATGTTCCAGTATTTGATTACGGTCGGCGCTGTGGACCATAATCCCGCGCGGGAAATTCCCAACGACAAGTATGACAAAAAGAGTCCGCAGGTGCTTACCGCAAAGGAGATAGAGCTTCTGCTCGCGCAGCCTTCTCTGACCGACGTCAAGGGAATACGGGACAAAGCGATGCTTGAGCTTCTGTACGCGACGGGAATCAAGGTGTCCGAGCTGATCAACCTCAACATCGACGACGTCAATTTGCAGCTTGCGTTTATCCGGTGCGGTTCGGAAAACAAAGAAAGGTTCATCCCGATTTATCCGCTGGCTGTGAAGTCGCTGGCAAATTACATAGAAAAATCCAGAAAACTCCTCGTGCTGCATGCGGACGAGCCCGCGCTGTTCGTCAACGTGGCGGGTGAGCGCATGACGAGACAAGGTTTCTGGAAGATATTGAAAAACTACGCGGAAAGTGCTAAAATATACAAAGACATAACGCCGCATACGCTTCGCCACTCTTTCGCGGCGCATTTGCTCGAAAACGGCGCGGATATTCACGATATTCAGGAGATACTCGGCCATAGCGATATTTCTTCGACGCAGCGTTATGCGCAGTTCTTAAAGAAAAAGATGAAGAACAGCTATATGAAGTTTCATCCAAGGGCTTAGAACTGCCTTTCTAAGGTTTAGTTGAGAAAAATTGAGAGGTAAAACGTTTGAGCAAAGTTTTTAACTTTTTTTCCGGAACGGAAAACAAAAAAGGCAAAGGCGTAGATAAAAAAGAGTTAGAAGAAGCAAAAAAGATGGGGTGGGGCTATTTCTTTAAGCTGCTCGGCCGTTCGATGCGAAAGCTGACCAGCTTAAACCTCACTTTTTTGCTCTGCAATATCGTAGTTTTATTTGTTTTGTACGGTCTTTCCGGCAGAATGGATGATTATGTCAGCGCCCCGACCAATCCGCTTTACGGGCAGCTGTACGGAATCATGCTCAACGACCGCTCGCCGACGGTGATGGCGCTCAACGGTATTCTCGGCGTTTCTACGAGCATTCGGGTGGTTTCCACCGCGTCGAAAGTGTTTATTTATCTGTCGGCGCTTTTGGTTTTCACGCTGGGACTGTCCGCGATCGGCATGACCTACGTCATCAGAGGCATTGTCAGAAGAGAATACGTGTCTACCTGGAGCGATTTCTTCGGCGCGATTAAGAAGAACTTCAGGCAGGGCATTTTCATCAGCGTTTTGGATGCGCTCTTTTTATTCATTTTGGGGTATGATTTAGTTCAGTACAGAGCGAACGCCGGTACGTTCATATACGGAACGTTCTATATCGCGATTATCATTTTCCTGCTTACGTACCTGGTAATGCGCTATTATATCTATACCATTCTGATTACCTTCGATTTGCCGATCAGAAAGATATTCAAGAACGCGTTTCTCTTAACCGTGCTGGGCTTGAAAAGGAACATCGTCTTGCTATTGGGCAGCGCGTTCGTAGTTTTTGCCAGCATATATGTGTTTTTGCTTTTCCCGAACGTCGGCTTGATTCTGCCGGGAATCTTTACCATTTCGCTTTTATGGTTCATCGGCATTTATTGCACCTACCCGGTAATCGATAAGTATATGATCGAGCCGTATTATGAAGAGCATCCCGAGGAACGGCCGAAAGAACCGGACGAAGAACCGATCTTCAGGGATCGCGGATGAATTGGGAGTAATAATAATTTATATATATGTTCTAAAAGGAAGGAAAATATCATGACAAAAATGGAAAAGGAAATTCTTGAGCAGCCAAAAGTATTGGCCTCTCTCAAGGCGACCAACGACAGTACGCTTAAGAATCTGGTCAGCGACATCAAACATCGCGATATTAAGCTGGTTTATTTTGCTGCCAGAGGCACATCGGACCACGCTTCGATCTATGCTTCATATATGATCAGTACATTCGTAGGGATTCCTACGGCGCTCGCGCTTCCGTCGGTTGTAACCGCGTACAACGGAAAGCTCGATTTAAAAGACGCGCTGGTCATCGGCGTATCTCAGTCCGGTAAAGCTGCGGACGTGCTCGCGGTCATGGAGCGCGCGAAGGCAAACGGCGCGCTTACCGTCGCGGTCACCAACGACCTGTCTTCTCCGATGGCTACCTATGGCGACTACCATCTCTACTGCAACGCGGGCGTCGAGGAAAGCGTTGCCGCTACCAAGACCTTTACCAGCCAGATGTATCTGCTTGCGCTGCTCGCGGCTTACTGGTCCGGCAACGAGCAGCTGATGGCCGACCTCGATAAGGTTCCCGCCGCCATAGAGCAGGAGTTATCGTATATTCCGCAGGAAATCGATAAAATCATTCAGCGTTACAGATATTTAGAGAACGGTTTCGTACTCGGCAGAGGCATTAACCTCGCCGTCGCGTATGAAACCATGCTCAAGCTGCAGGAAACCAACTACGTCAAGATGAAGGGCTATGCGGTCAGCGACTTCTGGCATGGACCGCTCGCGCAGGTTGACGAGGGAACCTTTGTCATGCTCTACGCGTCCGAAGGCCCTGTCTTTGAGAACTGCAAGGAAATGCTCGCGAAACTGGATTCGATCGGCGCGGAGGTTATTTTGGTTTCTGATAACGAGGAAATCGTCGCGAACAGACCGCTGGCGTTCATGCTTCCGAAGCTGGGCAGCGACGCGGTTTCGCCGTTCCTGTTCGCGGTGTTCGCGCAGATGTTCGCGTGCAAGCTGACCGCTGTCAAGGGCAGAAACCCCGACGCACCCAGAAATCTCAACAAAGTAACCATAACAAAGTAATGTTTATCATTACTTTTGTTTATAAAAATGTGGGCGGCAACAGCCGCTCATATTTTTTTGCTAAGATGTTAGAACTTATTTTAGTTTTTATTGCATTTAATTTAAATTTATAATATAATATATTGGCGTTTTTATCAATCTGCGTGGTGATAGATATGGAAAAAATAAGACCAAAAAATCCGGTATTTGTGACCTTGGGTGTACTTTTGCCTTGGCTTATGTAGCATTAAATGCCAGACCCTATACAAAAAAGCAGATACGCTATCTTTTCGATTATATTCTAAAAATGAATAATAAAGTGAAAATCGGAAAATCACTGTGCAGATTTTTGAATTATAATCGTTATATGTTTCATTAGAATATGAAAAAGAAAAGAGCCGGCTGCAAACCGGCTCTTATATTTTTATTAATCTGCCAGCCAGTAGAACACCGGTATGGTCAGAAAGATTATCCATCCCGGATGCCACAGCTCGAAGAGAAAACCAAGCAGAAGAAAAACCACTACGGCAACAATCGGGTAGGGGATTTCTTTTAACCTGCGTTTTTCGATTGCCCGAATTACGCCGCTGATTACGGGTATCATCGGGAAAAGAAGCCAGCCCGGATGCCACAGATCCCAAACCGAACCGATTACCAAATAGGCGATTACGACGAGAATCGCAACGGGAGCCTCTATCCACTTCCGCTTTTTGCCCAGCGAAATCTTATACTCCTTTACGGGCTTGGCGATGTCCGGAGCGACCTTCACAAAGTCGCTCCCGATAATGCCTTCCAAGCTTTTAAAATCAATTTGCACGACACTATCGTTTTTCTGGACCTGGATTCCGTCTTTGCCAAGAATGACCTTTGCGGTTTTTTTAGAACGCTCGCTTTCGGCCGAATCGGTGTTTTCCGTACTCGATGACGCGGACGCGTCCGCTGCGGAAGAAGATTGCGTTTCGGACTTGTTTTCCGTTGCGGATGTATCCGATGCGGATGTATCTGTTGCGGATGCTTCCGTTACGGGTGTATCCGTTACGGATGCTCCCGTTGCGGATGTATCCGTTGCGGACGGATTCGCTTCTTTATTTTTGCTTATTTCGTCCTGCGGGTCTTTATTGAGCAGTTCGTCTATCGTAACACCGTACAGTTTGGCGAGATTAATCAGATTTTCCGTATCTGGCGACGCCTCGGCGCGCTCCCATTTGGAAACCGCCTGACGAGAAATCCCCAGCTTTTCCGCGAGTTCTTCCTGTGATAGGTTGAACCTTTTGCGGTACTGATACAGTCTGTTTGCGATTTCTATGTTCATAAAACACCGTCCTTTTGGTTGTTATAACAGCGGCAGTATCATCGCGCCATGGTTAATAAACATCGCTTTGATTTCCTTGAAAGAAAAGAATTCAAAAATTCTTCTTAATAGCATGTCAGAGAACCTCCGTCTTCTTTTTTGCGGCATCAGTATAACCAAAAAGACGTCGGTTGCTCTACCAATTTCAGTTTTCAATTTGTCAACTATCGGTTGCGATTTTAAAAATCACCGCCAAAAAACAGGTTTTCCAGCCATTTTACCGACCAGCGCGCCCAGCGCGCCACATACGGTCGGTTGTACTCGCCGCTGCTCCAGTCCGGCGTCGTCTCCCAGTTCGCGCGGGCAATGCCGTGCTTGCCTTTCGGGAAAATATGCAGCTCATACGGGATATTGTATTTGGTTAACGCTTCCGCGAAGATCAGCGAGTTTCGGACCGGCACCACATCGTCCTCCGCGGTATGCCAGATAAAGCAGGGGCAGGTTTTCTCGGAAACCAGCGTTTCGAGCGAGGCGGAGCGGGTTTCTTCTTCCGTCCTTTCTTTTCCGAGCAGGTTGTCAAACGAACCGACATGAGGGCTGTCCAAACCGGATATGACCGGGTAACTTAGGATCGCGGCGTTCGGTTTAAAAAGCTCGTTCTTCTCGCCGAGAACATCGGAAAGGAAGGGGAGATGCCAGCTTGTCGCGATGTATCCGGCCAGATGCCCGCCGGCGGAAAAGCCGATTACGCCCAGCCTGTTCGGGTCGATTTGGTATTCTTCGGCGTTTTTGCGGATATGCGCGATCGCGGCCGCCGCGTCGATGAGTGGCTTGTTTTTGGCCGCTTTTTCGCCGGTGATATAGGTGAGCACAAAGCAGTTATACCCTTCCGCGAAATAAATGCTGGCGATGGATTCGCCCTCGCGCGCGGACACGAACGCGTAGCCGCCGCCGGGGAACACCAGCATGGCGGGGCGGGGTTTTTTAGTCAGTTCGGGCGACGGGGTATGGATGTAGCATTCCAGCGTTACCTGACCGCAGCCGTCGTAGATGGGTTTGTCATACAGTTTCACGGTTTTCTGCATGGTTTTTCCTTGCCTTTCTGTAAACGGATAAGATAATTATAATTATTTCAAAAGCCAACGCGAAGTAAAGCACAAGATTGCCGGTTTTGGCATACAGCGTCTCGCTGTCGGACGCGTAAACGTCGCAGTAAATGATGTCGGTCACCAGCGGCTCTGTCCGCCGCAGAATCTCGCCTTTCGGGGAGATAAAGGCGGAGATGCCGGTATTCGCGGCGCGAATAATTGGCCGGTGGTTCTCAATGGCGCGCAGGACCGAATGGCTCAGATGCTGCTCGATGCCCGCGGAATCCTTAAACCAGCTGTCGTTGGTCACCACCGTGATGACTTCTGCGCCGCTTTTTACGTTGTCCCGCGCCAGCGAGTCAAAAATGGAATCGAAGCAGACCAGCGAGCCGTTTTGAATACCGTTGATATCCGCTACGACCGCTTTATCGCCGGCTAAAGAGTCCAGTCCCCCTAAATTTAACCCCTTGATAAAAGGAATCGCTTTTTCAAGAAACGACTGATAGGGGATATATTCGCCGAAAGGCACGATGTGCCGCTTGTGATAGGGTTTGGAAACGCTTCCGTCCGGGTAAACCGCGACCACCGAGTTGTAGCTGGATTCGTCATCTTTCAGAATAATTACGCCCGCCAGAATGGTCACGTTGTTGTCCTGCGCAATCTGCGCAAACCTGTCGTAAAGTCTGCCGCCCTCGGAAAACGCAATCGGAATCGCGCTTTCCGGCAGAACAATCAGTTCGGCGCCGTTTTCGGCCGCTTCATACGCCATCGAGACATAACGGTTCAGAATCTCTTCTCTTTTCGCTTTGTCCCATTTTTCGTTGGAAGCGGCGTTTCCCTGTAGGATGCCGACCTTTACGCTTTTATCGGTTTCGGCATCAGCCGGAATATAATAAAGCGCGGTTCCGGCAATCAGGTTTAAAAGAATAACGGAGCAGCCGACGACGGCGTACAGGCGTTTATGTTTTTGCAGCGCCAAAGCGAACATCATCGAAGCGCAGACGAGTATGACGACGATAAAATACGACCCGAACAACGAAACCGTCTGTACCGAAACCAGCAGCCCTACCTGACTTAAAGCGGCTCTGCCCCACGGAAAGGCGAGTTTGCCGAGCGTCATGACCCATTCGCTGAGCATCCACGCCGCGCCGTAGCCGATTGTGATTAGATAGTCGTTGTCCGGCAGAAGTTTGGTCAGGCACATGACCAGCGTGTGCAGGAGCGCGTGGTAAAGCGGGATTCCGACGCAGGCGAGCAGGATGATGACCAGCCCCTGCGTCCTGGTGAAATCAAAGCCCGCGAACGGGTACAGTTTGCTCAGCCATAAGTATAAAAAGAGGTAGAAGCCTACGGCAAACGCGTAAAAGCATTTAAAGAACCTGTTTCTGTTTTCTTCCTGCAAAAGCGTCGTAAACAGCAGGACCAGCGCTACGTACGAAAGCACAAACAGGTATTTAAAATAATAGGGGAGTGCATACATCACTCCCGCTAAAAAGCATAACGCGCCGGGGCTGAGCTTCAGCCCCTTTAATTTTTGAGCAAGCTTAACCATACTTCTCCCAAAGAATCGCTCTATTTGATGGATACGACCATTGCCCGGACCGCGTCGGTAGCGACCTTAAACGCTTCAAAGGGAGACGCAAACGCGTATTTATGTTTGATGTCGTCCAGTTTGGACAAGGAGGACAGCCCCTCGAACACCATCAGGTGCGGCTCCATCGTGAGAACGATATCCTCGTCCGGACGGTCTTTTCGAATCGCCGCGAGCGTTTCCGCGATGCAGGAAACGCCTTTTCCGGGCGGAACGATGACGCCGTCGGCGTCCGCGTCCTTAATGTGCAGATAATCAATGTAGTCTTTGAGCATCGGATAAGCCGGTTTTGCGTCCACGCCGCAGAAGGAGAAGTTGCCCGGGTCCAGCACGACGCGCAGCCTGCCGCCGAAGTGGGATACCAGCTTATGTACCCGTTCCGGCGTGCAGCCGTAAATGTCCTTCTCGTTCTCGTGGCAGAGGACGAAGCCGCGCTGCTCCGCCATTGTCAGCAGTTCCTCCATCATTGCGAACACTCTCTGCTCGAATTCCTCGTCGCTCATACCTTTGGCAGGGTAGAAGCTGAAAACGCGCAGGCGCCTGCAACCCAGCATATCGCCGATGTCCATAATTCTGTTCAGCAGTTTTTTGTGCGCTTCAAAATCGCCGTCCACGTCAATCTTTCCAATCGGCGTGCCCAGCGCGGAAAGCCCGATCTGGTTCTTCTCAAGTTTTGCCTTGACCGTTTGAACCTCGTCGTCGGTCAGATGGACAAAACTCTTTCCGTCCACGCCGCGCAGCTCTATCAGCCCGATGGAAAGCTGCTTGAGCGCGTTTAGCTGATTGTCGAAATTTGAGTCTATTTCGTCCGCGAACGCGGAGAAAATGAATTTACCTTTGCTCATCATGTTCTGTTTCCTTTACCGTCAAAATTATTGAAGAGGCTGTATCTCAAAATCGACGCCCACGACTTCGCCGGCTTCAAAATAACCGGTGTACGTCCTGCCGTTGGCGAAGGTGTAAACGCCCATATCGCCGTGCACGTATTTGCCGTCTTTTTTAACAAAGTTGCCTTCGCCGTCAACCTTGCGGGTGTCGATGAGATTGTTGTAGAAGCTGCCGCGGTAGCTTTCGCCGTCCGCCCAGCGGTAATAGCCGCTGCCCTGTCTTTTGTCGTTTACAAACTGCCCTTCGTAATAGTCTCCGTTGGCGTAATACATTTTGCCAAAGCCGTTCTTTACGTCGTCCACAAAGCTGCCGTCGTATTTCGCGCCGCTTTTCCAGGTGTAAACGCCGCTGCCGCTGCGCAGTCCGTTGCTGAAGTTTCCTTCGTACTTGTCGCCGCTCGCGAAGACAAGAATCCCGTAGCCGTGCATTTTGTTGTTGAGCAGCGACCCGGTGTAAACGTCGCCGTTCGCGTATGTGTAGGTTCCGGTACCGGTAATCTCATCCTGCGAGAACTCGCCCTCATACCTGTCGCCGGTCGTGGCGTAGGTCATGACGCCTCTGCCGTCGCGGTACAGCCCTTTGATTTGACCGACATATTTATCTCCGTTATCGAAAACGATGGTGGCGT
Organism: Bacillota bacterium; assembly: GCA_029550965.1. Taxonomy (GTDB): domain Bacteria; phylum Bacillota; class Clostridia; order Oscillospirales; family CAG-382; genus UBA1049. Next base: position 14,048 of record JAKPGJ010000007.1, on the reverse strand, counting down.
TGTAATAGTCAAGTTTCGCTTTCTCGCCGTTCGCGTAGCTTAATAAACCGCTGACCGGCTGACCGTTTACGACCTTGCCGATAAACTTTACCTTGTCGGTTCTGATGTAGCGGTATCCCAAAAAGTAGAATGCCGCCAGCGTTACAGCCGCAAAAATCAGCGCGATGGCCAATATAATGACGGCGGGTGGTGTTTTGCGCTTTTTTGCTACAGTCTGATTAACCATATTGATTAAATCCGCTATACTAAAGCCGGATGTCCTGTCCTTTCGTAAAAGTCAGAGTCGGGAATATCAAAGACCAAAACTGTCGAAAACCCTTTCGAGCAGCCCGGGCAACACATATGTGGCTAAAAGGCCCAGTCCGGCCAGTGCGACAAGAAGCACGACCAGAAACAAAATCGGCATAAAATCGTTTTTATACTTGGTTTTCGCTTTCGCCAGCATTTCGGGATTAATATAATACAAACCGGATTCGGTTACTTTGACTGTTTCCGCGTAGGAGCCGTTTCGCTTGAGTTCGGTTTGGACGATGGCGTTCATTTTGTAGTTGATTTTCTCAAGCGAAATCGCGGTTTCCGGCGAGCAGGCGTCGATGGCAATCAGCCTTCTCACCAAATCGCCCAGCACTTTTTTGATGTAAAAAGTGTAAACCGCGGCAAGTCCGACGCCGATTACAAATGCCCAAATGATAAAATTCAATTCCGTAAGACCAGTGCCAGCCATTGTAATGTTCTCCTTTCTCCGGTCGCGCGCCGTTTGAAACGGCGAATTTTAGCGTATCACATCAATTCCCATATACGGTCTTAACACTTCCGGAACGGTGACGCTGCCGTCGGCGTTCTGATAGTTCTCCAGAATGGCGGCGACGGCTCTGCCGACCGCGACACCGGAGCCGTTCAAGGTATGAACGTACGTCGCTTTGTCCTTGGCGTCGCCCTTGAACCGGATTGCCGCTCTGCGCGCCTGATAGTCGGTGAAGCACGAGCAGGACGAAATCTCGACGTACCGGTTGTAAGAGGGCATCCAGACCTCAAGGTCGTACGTTTTTGCCGACGAGAAGCCCATATCTCCGGTGCAGAGCAGCATGACGCGGTAGGGGAGCCCCAAACCTTCAAGCACTCTGCACGCGTCGTTCGTAAGTTTTTCAAGCTCATCAAAGGAATTCTCGGGGTCGCAGAATTTGACCAGCTCTACTTTGTTGAACTGGTGCTGACGGATAAGCCCTCTCTGGTCGCGTCCGGCGCTGCCGGCTTCCGCTCTGAAGCAGGCGGAGTACGCGCAGTATTTTATGGGAAGTTCGCTTTTTTTGAGAATCTCGTTGCGGTGGAAGTTTGTAACCGGAACCTCGGCGGTCGGAATCAGGAAGAAATCGTTGTTCGCGACGCGGAAAGCGTCCTCCTCGAACTTCGGCAGCTGTCCGGTTCCCCGCATGGAATCGCGGTTGACCATAAAGGGCGGGAAGACCTCGGTATAACCGTTTGCCGTATGCGTATCCAGAAAATAGTTTACCAGCGCTCTTTCCAGCCTTGCGCCGAGCCCTTTATAGAAATGGAAGCGCGCGCCGCTGACCTTGGCGGCTCTTTCCGGGTCAAGAATGTCCAGCGCTTTGCCGATGTCCCAGTGCGGCTTCGGCTCGAAATCGAACTCGGTCGGTTTGCCGAAGCGTCTGATTTCAACGTTGTCTTCCGAATCCTTTCCGACCGGGACGCTGTCGTCCGGAATGTTCGGAATCGAGAGCAGCACGGCCTCCAGCTCGGCTTCAACTTCGCTCTGGAGTTTGTCGTCTTCTTTGATTTTGTTCGCGATTGCCTTTAACTCCTCGAATACCGGCGCTAAGTCTTTGCCTTCCTTTTTCAGTGCCGGGATGGATTTGTTGACCGCGTTCTGCTTGGCCTTTAGCTCCTCGTTCTCTATGATTATCGCGCGTCTTTTGGCGTCCAGTTCGATCGCCTTATCGACAAGCTCGGTATAATCGGTGTTTCTTGCGTTCAGGCGTTCTAAAACCTTATCCCTGTTTTCTCTGATAAACTTAATATCAAGCATTTATAATTCCCTCTTTAATATTAAATTATTATATTATTCGTCCGATGATTCCTCAAAAAAGTCGGCGCCGCACAGCTTTTTCAGGAGCTGTTCGAGGTCGTCCGAACTGGAGTAGGCGAGCTGAACGCTTCCTTTTCCGTCCGACGACTGTTTGATGGCGACGCGTCTGCCCAGCGCGGAGCTCGCTTTGTTCTCGAGCGCTTTGTAATAGCTTTTTTCTATGATAGATTCTTCTTTGTTAATCGCTTTTTTATTCTCCAAAAGATTCTTAGCAAGCCGTTCCGTATCGCGGACCGACATGCCGGAAGAAGCGATCTTTTTGGCGTGGGCGAGAATCTCGTCGTCGCTCATATGGTCGCAAAGGGGAATCAGCGCTCTCGCGTGCCCGTACGAAAGCTCGTTTTTCTCGACGAGCGTCAGGACCGCCTGCGGCAGTTTGAGGATTCTGAGCAGGTTCGCGACGGCGACGCGGGATTTCCCGACGCGTTTTGCCGCTTCTTCCTGCGTAAGCCCGTATTTTTCGATTAATTCTCTGTATCCGTTCGCTTCCTCGACAGGATTGAGGTTCTCGCGCTGGAGGTTTTCGATCAAAGAAAGCTCGCTCGCGTTTAAATCGCCGACGTCTTTCACGATCGCGGGAATCTCGCTCAAACCCGCCATTTTGCAGGCGCGCCAGCGGCGCTCGCCGGCGATGATTTCGTAAAAACCGTTTTCTTTTTTACGGACGACAATCGGCTGAACGAGTCCGTGGAGAAGAATAGAATCAGCCAGTTCGCTCAACGCGGTTTCGTCGAACGTTTTGCGAGCCTGCTCTCTGTTTGGTTCGATATCCGAAATTTTCAGCATGGTTATTCCGCCGTTGCTGCTCTCGACCGTATTGTCATACAGCAGCGCGTCCAGTCCTCGTCCAAGACCTTTTTTTATCATTCCTATAATACCGTCCTTACTTTTAACCGAATCTCTTATCTCTTATCTCTTACTTCTTACCTTTTACTTATTTCTCGCATCTGTCCATGATTTCTCTTGCGATGGAAGCGTACGCGGCCGCGCCTTTGGAATGTTTGTCGTAATCGATAATCGGCATTCCGAAACTGGGCGCTTCGCTGATTTTGACGTTGCGGGGTATCGGGGTTTTGAATATTTTGTCCGCGAAATACTTCTTGATTTCTTCGAGCACCTGTATCGTAAGGTTCAGCCTTCCGTCATACATATTAATCAGAACGCCTAGCAGCTCGAGCTGCGGATTGAAAAGCTGCTTGACGCGCTTGATGGTCATGGTCAGCTGCGACAGACCCTCGAGCGAGTAATACTCGCACAGCAGGGGAACCACCACGGCGTCGGCAGCGGTCAGCGCGTTTATGGTAATCAGGCCCAGCGAAGGCGGGCAGTCTAAAATTATGTAATCGAAATCGTCCTTAATCTCCGCGATAGAATCCTTTAACCGGAATTCCCGCCTGTTTTCGTCGACAAGCTCAATCTCCGCCCCGACGAGGTTGATGCTGGACGGGATGATAAACAAGCCTTTGTACGCTGTTTTCTGCACGGCTTGCGCGGCTTTGCTTCTGCCGATGATTAAATCATAAACGGTAGCGCCGGCTGCGCGCTTGTTGATGCCGATACCGCTGGTCGCGTTACCCTGCGGGTCCGAATCGACAAGCAGTACCTTTTTTCCGGCTCTTGCCATACAGGCCGCGATATTGACGGCGGAAGTGGTTTTCCCGACACCGCCTTTTTGGTTCGCAAAACAAATCGTTTTATATTGAATCATAGAAAGTCCCCGTAATTTATTACAGTTCAGTATAGCAAAAGCGTGTGGAAATGTCAACCCTGCAGCCGGCCGAAACAGTCGATGACGCCGCGTGATGAGTATGCTAAATTGACAAAAAAAGCATTTATTTTTTGTAACTCTTTACCAAATGCTTGACATTCGGCGTATTGTCGATTATAATAAAGAAAAATCTGAAAAATTAAGATTTCTATAACATTTTGATTACTAATTCCAGGAGAAACTCTAATGAAGAAAAAGAGTATAGCCCGATTAATCGTTTTGGCTTTATTGTTTGGCATGCTCAGCGGCATTTTTATTTTAGCGGAGGAAAACCCGGAGGATGTCGCGGGCGTATATAAACTCATGACGGACAATGCCGATATGCTCAAAATCGGCGAGAACAAGTATTATCCCGTTTCTGCCGATAATATTGTCCATAAAATCACGTTTAGAATATCAGGCTGCGACAGCAATAAGAGTAAAGTATATCTGAACGGAACCGAGCTTGGAAGCCTGACGAACGGCGAATGCAGTTTCGAGTTTAAGAATTCCGATATGCTGGACGGAAGAAACGAAATACGCATTATGCTCGCGAGCGGGTCTTCTACTTTCTCGGGCGGCGTTTACGGAACATACAACTTGGACGATATCGTGGTCGAGTCGGTATCCGTCACTTACGGCGTTCAGAATCCGATTGCGCCTACGACCATTATCAAATACATGCCGGTTGAAGGAAGCGACGAGGTGAAGGCGGTCGAGGCGTCGTATGTTCCGAATCAGTCGGTAGGCGACGGGTGGAACAGCCAAACCAATCTCGGCGGCTCTACGCCGAACGTGCCGATTTATATCGGATATATCCTGAACAAACCGTCTGAGAATATTCGCTATTTCTCGATTGATACCACGCAGCTGGCGGACGGGGAGTATAAGGTCGAACTGTACAAGAGCGACCAGCTCGTCGATACGCATACCATCCGGGTCGACAACACCGCTCCGGAAATCACGTTCTCGTTTAAGAACGGCGAAACCATCGCCAACAACAACACCATCAGCTTCAGCGCGAACGACAGGCTGAAGGTAACCTTTTCGGCGGAAGTGGACGGAAAAGCCGTTAAAGGCACGAGCATTTCCTTAAAGTCGTTCAGCGAAGGCGCGCACACGCTTTATGTCACCGCAACCGACGCGGTCGGAAACAAATCGTCAAAACTGGTGCATTTTAGCGTTAAGCAGACCGTCCCGAATTATACGCTGACCAAGAAGAACGGCACTGCGCAGCTGACGATTCCGGACGACGCGACCGCGCAGATTTATTCGGTTGATTTGATCAGCAGAATCAATATGTATTATAACCGGCTCGGCGAGTTTTTCATGAAGGATTTGCGCTCGTCGGACGAAGTGCTGACCGCTTTCAGCGAAAGAGCCAATATCGTTACTGAATCGGTCGGAAACACGTTGCCGTATCAGGCGTTCGTGATTGACGTTTCCGGCAAGTCCGGCGACGCGATTATATCTTACAAGGGCGAAACCGGAAACGGCGAAGACATTCTGATTCAGGGCTGGAACTATCAGAACAACTGCTGGGACACGCTTGCCCGCACCGACAGCAGCGTGAGCGTTTCGATCAGAGTTCCGATCGAGACCTACGCAAAAGACGGAAAAATGCGCATCAAAGCCTCGCCTTACGTCTATTCCAACGGCAGCGACACGCTGCTGTGGGTCAGCGATACGCAGTATTATTCGCGGTACGAGGACCTGAACCACGTCTATACTAAAATCATGAACTACGCGAAAGACGAGTATATCGCGGGCAACATCGGCTACGTCGTGCACACCGGCGACCTGGTTGACCAGACCAACGTCGGCGACGCGGTCGCGCACGCGCAGTACAAAGTCGCTTCCGACGCGCAGAGTATTCTGGACAAGGCGAACGTTCCGAACGGCGTCGTCACCGGAAACCACGACATTAAGCATACCGAAGCCGATTACAGCTATTATAAAAAGTATTTCGGCGCGGACAGATATAAAAACTTCGAATGGTACGGCGGCAATCAGGACGACAACACCAATCACTTCGACCTGATTACCTTAGGCAGATATGATTTTCTGTTCCTGTATTTAGGCTGCTATAAAGAAGCGGAACAGAGCACGATTGACTGGGCGAACGCGGTACTGCAGGCTTATCCCGAGCGCAACGCGGTTATCTGCACCCACGAGTATATCCTTCCGTCGGGCGCGTACTCCGGCGACCGCGCGAAAGTTGTCTGGGATAAAATCGTTGTTCCCAACAAAAACGTAAAAATGATTCTCTGCGGTCACAACGCGGGCGCTGCAAATCAGCTGCGTCAGGTTGAGGGCAGCGACAGATATGTTCTCGAAATTCTGGCGGACTACCAGTTCGCAGAGCTCGGCGTTCCGCCCCAGCACGTCGAGAACGGCATGACCTGCGACGGCGAGGGATTCATCAGGCTGCTGACCTTCAACGAAGCCGGTCAGGTCATCGCGACCACCTATTCGCCGACCGCGGACAAATATAATTTCTATCCTTCTTACGTCGATTCCTTCGTTTACGACCTCGATTTGATTCCTGCCGTGCGCTCGATTCGGACCATCGATTTCTCGGTCGGCGTCAACATCAAGGACGAGGGTATATTTGGCAAGGATAAAATCAGCCTATCCGGCAAAGACGGCATGTTCGCCGTAATCACGCAGGGCGACATCCAGCACACGACCGAGATTTTAGCGCTGAAGAGCAAATCGGTTTCGTATCCTGTTTTTGCAGACCCGCATGATTATGCCATAGAGTTCGAGCGTTATGTCGTTACCGGAATGAGCGGCGTCGCGCCCACGCTGCGGCGCGGGGAAACCAACGCGGTTCCTTCCTCCGAGCTTGTCAAGGCAGGGCTGAACCTGATGCCTTCTCAATCGCAGCCCACGACGCACGCTTCGGGTTCTCGGGATTATATTCCGACTTATATGGAAGACGGAAAATACGTGCTGAAATTTACCGCGTCCGGCGCTTCGACATGGGTCAACACGACGCTTCCGATCGGAAAGAACATCAATATTGACGAGTACGACCGGCTGTATTTCGGCGTTACGGCAGACCCGAATACGAAGTGGAACCTGCTTGTAAACTTTAGCAACGGCACAAACCTGAACTTCTCGCAGGGGTTATACGAGCTGTTCGGTTATGAGAAATATTATATTCCCAGCGACATTCAGGGAACCTGGCAGGGTTATATTCCGCTCGGCTTGTTCAAAGATAAAATCAGCGGCGACGTGACCATCACCAGCGTTTCCTTTGTCGCCGCGACTTCTGAAAGCCCGGTCGTTTTCGACTACTTCTTCATCGGCAAGTCGCTGGGCGAGAGCGTCAAGTTCGTCATCGACGACAAAACCGAATACGCGGTCGATTATCTGGAAGGCAGCGAAATTGCCCCCATCGCGTCTCCGGTAAAGAACGGCTATCTCTTTGAAGGCTGGTTTACCGATAAAGAGAACGGCGAGAAGGTAGAGTTCCCAGCAAAAATGCAGAAAGGCGGATTAACCGTTTACGCGCGCTTCGCAAAGAAGGATGCGGCCGCCAGAGCGACTTACTACAATGAAGAAGTCGATATTCTGCCGGGAGCCGACTACAATTCGATTATTCTTTGGGGCATTATAGGGCTTACGATTCTCTCCGGCGTCGCGGCGGCGGCTATCTCGGCGGCGCGCCGCAGGAAGAATGCGAAAAAGGATTAGAAAGAGGATATCGAAGTTGAAAAGCAAAAAGGTTTTCGTTTTTCTGATGGTGTCTATCGTGCTGTTGAGCGCGACGGTTCTTCCGGCAAGCGCGTTGAGCGCCGAGTTTTCCGCGACGGCGGACTATTCGACGCTGAAAGTCGGCGATGTATTTAAAGTCCGGGTCACGGTAAACAACATTCAGACCGAAGAGGGTTTAATCCTTGCGCAGTTCAAACTGTACTTTGACAGCACTTGCCTAAGGCTGGTTGAATGGAATACCAACAAGCCCGAAGCCTGGGGCGACGGCTTTGAGGAAATCGCGGCGCCGAAGCCAAGCGAGGACAATCCGGACGAGTTGTATCTGTATGTCGCGTTTATGTATTCGGAGAAAGAAACCGGCAAAGGCATTACCGAGGACGGCATCCTTTATACGGATATTACCTTTGAGGTGCTTTCGGAAGCGGCCGACGGCACGGTTCTGCGCATTGACGATACCGATGTCATGGACGACGGCAATCAGTTCGTTTCCTGCAACACGCTGGAGATAAAAATCAATTTTGACGGCGCAGAAATTACGAATGTCGACATCGCAAAAGAGAAAAAAATCAACTTCGATATCAATATCGTGCTGAAAACCGCTATCGGTGTTATCGCGGTGCTGATCGTCGTCGTTGGCGCGGTTTTCATCGGCAGGCATATTAAAAAATCGGTATAAAAATAATTATATAATGAAAAGTCCAGCAAAACTGGACTTTTTATTTTTGATTATAGTATTGCATTTTTACAGACATAATGATAATATTAAGCAAAATATGATAAAACTACGTACTTTTTCGGTAAGCTATGAAGATATTTCGAACGCATATTTTTATTTTTCTGATACTCATTTTGTACATCTCAATTTTACACTTCTCGGGAATCGGATGTCCGATTCGCTATACAACAGGCATTAACTGCCCGACATGCGGGGTTACAAGGTCGATTATTTATTTGCTGACGGGAAGAATCGCGGATTCTTTCCATTTGTATCCCATGTCGATTCCGTTGGTCGCGGCAATCTTTTTTGGAATACATAAAAAATTGTTTCCTAAACACAAAAATATATTAAATATATGTGTAGTTTTTATTGGAATTATGGTGTTTCTTGTATATTTTTATCGATTATATATTGGCGTTATTTAAAAAGGGTAAAAATTTAAAAAAATATAATATCACATATTGACAAAATGAATACAAAATGTTACTCTTAAGAAAACAATTAGGAGGACAAAAATGGACGCACAAAAAGTTGACATGTACATTATGACAAACCAGAAGTTTTTCCCAGCAGAAAAAATAATGTTTCTGAAGGAAAAATTACTGTCAGCCGATGAATCAAAACTCAATCTTGTAAACGCTGCGGATTTAAAGGATCCTACAACAATCCTTCTGATTTTCATATTCGTTGGATCTCTTGGAGTAGACCGTTTTATGATCGGCGATACCGGAATGGGCGTTTTAAAGTTGCTTACTGCCGGCGTTTGCGGTATTCTAACCATCGTCGATTGGTTTACAATATCCAATAAAACAAGAGAGCTTAACTTCCAAAAAGTAATGACAATCATCTAAACGTTAAACATAACAAGGCGCTGCGAAAGCTGCGCCATTTTTGTTTTTATACTGCATTAGTCCGTACGAATGAGACATTTTTCAGTGTTTTTTGGCATTATTTACTTTTTTTCTATTGAAAATAAGTGTTTTGGAATGTAAAATTATAAAAAGGCAATGATATAAGCGAAAATTTAAAAAAGGAAGGTGCGGGCCGGCTATTTCGGCTTTCCTGCATGGTCGATACGATGAAGAAGTTTTTCAATTTATATGTGAAATATTCCAAGTATATATTCAAGTTCTGGGTAAACCAGGTGACGATGAGCGTTTTCGGCGTGATTTTGAGCTTAGCGGCGATCGCCACTGGTAATACGGGGCTGGTAATCGGCTCTATCGTGTTTTCCATCGGCTTTTTCGTGTTTTTGCAATATGACATCATGTTTACAAAAGGTTTCGAGGATTCGGTTCGAAATCACGACGCGTTTCAGCCGAACAAGTGGGAGGGTCTCATAATCGGGTTGTTGGCCTACGCGCCGACCCTTCTGTTTGCCGTTATCGCGATGGTTGCGTATTTTTGCAACGCGGCGGTGTTTTTCTCGATCATAAAATTCGTATATATCTTCCTCCTGCACGGCTCTTATAACGGGTTCTTCTGGCTTTTAGCCGAACACCTGACGGATCCGGTATTGTTTATCCTTTCGTTTGCGCCGGTATTGACCGCGACGACGCTTGGCTATTATTTAGGGCTCAAAGACATGCCGATTCGTAAAATTCTCGGTATTCCGGTAAATCAAAGAAAACCTGACGACCAAAAAAAGAATAAAAAGTAAAATCGATTCATATATTCCTATGTACCAGGCTGTAAAACAACAGTCAAACGACAGCAAAAAAGGGTGTGTAGGAATATATGCAAAACGTAGGCGGAATTTCTCTTCCGAAGAAAAAGAATTATTTTAAAGACGTACGGAAAAGTATGTTTATACTTTGCCTCCTCGTGGCTTTTATCATACTTTTCTATTGCGTCGCGTCGATTTTTACTTCGGTCGGGTACGACACCTTCCTGCAGGCGCAGAAAGCCGAGAACCGGATAAAAGAGGTAATCGGCAACAACTATCAGCCGCTTACCATCATTGTCGATCCCGGTCACGGCGGAGAGGACCCGGGCGCCGTCGCGAACGGGCTTCTGGAAAAAGACCTGAACCTTCAGGTTGCCTTGAAACTGTACGACCTGCTCTCCCTGTCCGGGTATAACGTCGTCATTACCAGAAAGACGGACACCGCCCTGTACGGCGAGGGCGAGGAATACTCGAAGAAGTTCTATGACGTGCGCAACCGGCTGAAGTTAATCGAGAGTTACGACAACTGCGTTTATATCGGTATTCATATGAACAAATTCCCAATGGAAGAAGTGCACGGGCTGCAGACCTTCTATTCGGAAAACAACCCGCTGTCGCAAAGGTTCGCGTTGTGCGTGCAGAACAAAACGAAAATGCTGATGCCGGAAAACAAAAGAGAAATCAAGCCGGAATCGGGCATGATATTCATTCTGCACCGGACGCAGGTGCCGGCGGTGCTCGTGGAATGCGGGTTCCTGTCCAATCCGACGGACGCGGCGAATTTAAGCAACAGCGATTTTCAGGATAAGCTGGCATTTACCATATACTGCGGCGTGACCGAGTTTCTCGCGATGAAAGAAAAATAAAGAAAGATACGGATGTTTAAAATGAAGAGCAGCTTTCTATGCACAAACTGCGGAAATATCACCTCAAAATGGTTCGGCAGATGTCCCGAATGCGGCGAATGGAACACGCTTGAGGAGCAGGAACAGATTCCGCAGCCGGCAAAAGGAATCAAACAGAATAAGGTAAAAAGCTTTGCTCCCGCCGAAAGCAGCAAGGCTTTTAAAATTCGCGACATTACATATTCGAACAACCTGCGCATCAGCACGGGCATCGGCGAGCTGGACAGAGTGCTGGGCGGCGGGCTTGTGGAAGGCTCGGTGGTGCTCATTTCGGGCGAACCGGGCATCGGAAAGTCCACGCTGCTTTTGCAGTTGTGCCAGTCGATCGACGCGTCCGCGACGCTTTTATATGTAACCGGCGAGGAGTCTGTCTCGCAGATAAAACTACGCGCGGACAGGGTAGGGGTGGACAGCGAGCGGCTTTTCGTGCTGAACGAAACCAATATCGGCAGAATCATCGCAGAAATCAAGGCCGTCAACCCCGCCGTTGCAATCGTCGATTCGATTCAAACCATGTTCGACGAGGATTATCCGTCCGCGCCGGGAACGGTCACGCAGGTGAAGCAGAGCGCGCTCCATCTTATCAATATCGCGAAAGAAAGCGGGATTTCTATAATACTGGTCGGCCATGTCAACAAGGACGGCGCCGTTGCCGGTCCGAAAGTGCTCGAACACATGGTCGACGCCGTTCTTTATTTCGAAGGGGACAAGCAGCAGACATACCGCATTCTCCGCGCGGTGAAAAACCGCTACGGCTCCACGAACGAAATCGGCGTCTTTGAAATGGGCGACGCAGGCCTGCGGGAAATAGAAAACCCATCGGAACTGATGCTCGAGCAAAGACCGAAGGGTGTTTCGGGGAACTGCGCTGTGTGTATTTTAGAGGGCACGCGGCCGATTATCTCGGATATTCAGGCGCTGTCTACGCCGACCGTCTTTCCGTCGCCGCGCAGAATGGCTTCCGGCTTCGACTACAACCGCCTTTCGCTGCTGTTGGCGGTTTTGGAAAAGCGGCTGGGTCTGCGGTTCTCTACGCAGGACATTTATATCAACGTCGCGGGCGGTTTGAAGGCCGACGACACTTCCTGCGACGCGGCGGCATCGCTTGCGTTGATTTCCTCGCTCAAGGACGCGCCGGTTCCGGAAAACCTGATGGTCATCGGCGAGGTAGGCTTGTCAGGCGAAATCCGGAGCGTGTTCGGCATCGAGCAGAGAATCAACGAGGCCGCAAGGCTTGGGTTTACGCAGATTGCGCTTCCGTTCAAAGCGGTTGGGAAGTGCAAAGGGAAGTATTCCGGCGTTGAATTCATACCGGTCAGAAGCGTTTTTGATCTTCTGAAACTGTTGGGGATTTAGTTTTTACGCTTATCGCGTCGGTTTTCACCGGCTCAAAATGCGGACAGCTAATGTTTCCGCTGATAAATTCGGTCTGGGGCGCGCAGTCGGTTTTTGTGCACAAACCGTCCTGCTGATGAACGCATTTTTCCGTACAGGCAATAAGCATATTTATCCACCTCAGACCTTAATATAAACCGCGATTTACATATTATTCACATTTTTACATGCTAATTAATGCCAGAGGTTTTTTATAAGTCTTATGAAATACTGCACTCCCAATCTTCCGTCAGGAAAAGTAAATAAAATGTTTGTTTCTTCGATTTTGCCGCAGAATATCTGTGATGAGCTAATTTTGCTGGGCGTAGAGCCTGTGAAGCTCGGAAAAAGCAGGCGTTTAAAATCCGAGCTGGCGTATCATCCGGATATTCTTCTTTTTAACTATATGCCCGGAAAATGGATGGCGGAGTTTGACAACGATTATTTCCCGGGAAATATAAATATGAACAATTTGTTAACAGAAGTGAAGCACCATATCGGGAACAAATATCCGGCGGACTGTATTTTTAACAGTTTTGTTGTCGAAAAAACCATATTCTGCGGCTTTGTTAACGTCGGCATGTACGAGAATATCGAAGAACTTTCGAGCTTTTCGTTCGTGTCGTTTAAGCAGGGCTACGCGAAATGCTCGGTCGTGCTGGTTCAGGAAAACGCGTTTATAACAAGCGACAAATCTATCTATAAAAAGCTATCGGAATTAAAGTTTGATTGTCTGTATGTGGACGGAAGCGGCATACAGTTAAACGGCTACAGCAACGGATTCATCGGCGGCTGCGCTGGAAAGGTATCGAAGGATTTGCTGGTGTTCACAGGAAATATCGAGCAGTTTAGCGCATATGCGAACATCAAGGATTTCTGCCGGAACTACGGCGTGGAGCTTTATTCGCTGTCAAGCGAACCGCTGTATGATTACGGCGGACTTTTGCCGGTTTCGGAAGCCGAGTAGAACCTATGAAAAGACTGTTAAACGGACGCGCGGATAATAGCCGGTTCGCAGGCGTTATCCGCTTTTCGGCGCCCCTATTCTATTATACAAAATTTGCATTTTGTATAATAGTATAGGGCCGCGCGGACGCTTGTTTCCAGATATCCCTGCTCGTTCGGAAATCTAAAAAACGAAATACACTTACTCGTTTGGGAATCTAAAAAACGAAATGACTTGCTAAAAAAAGCAGGTCATTTTTATTTCTTCTTTCGCATCAGACTTTTATATGTATCCATCAGGTCCAAAAACTGCTCCGCATCTCCGCCGGCATCCGGATGATACAGTTTCGCCAGTTCGCGAAAGCGTTTCTTAATGGTTTGCTCGTCGGCGTCGTACGGCAAATCAAATTTTAGAATTCCGGCTGCGCGAATGGCTTTATCTTTAAACAGTTCGTTATAAACGCACGTCCAATATTCGTTCATCACATTCCGGTATTCTTCGCGGCTCATTTCGGATAAGCGTTTCAAATCGTACTTCGCGTCGCAGCAGTTTGAATTTCCCAAATCAAAAAAGCTTTCGAAGATCAGGATTCCCTTTCGTTGAATTTCAACGCCGAACCGTATCCGCTGCTCCAGCCGCCTTAATTGTCTTAATTTATGCTTTAATTCGCAAATATCCATACCCGCACCGCCTGTATTGGATAAAATTATGTCAAAATATTTTGTTCTAAAATTGCAATTTCAAATTGAACACTAATAGAATTAAGTTACCTGTACTTTGGCAATCGAATACACCTGATCCAAAAACTCATCAAATAGTTCTGTTGGTGTCCGGTATCCAAGATGCTTACGAGGAAGTTCATTCA
>JAKPGJ010000028.1 GCA_029550965.1 Bacillota bacterium | reverse complement strand
TATGAAGACAAATGCGGCATGGTTATCGCGATTTCCCTGCTCATAAAACAGAAAGTGGACGTTTCTTCCTACAACATCGACGGCTATGTCACGATGATCAAAAACAACGTCGAGAGCAATTACGAGTCCATGACCATCAAGCAGATCGCGCTTTCGGTGTACGCGCTGGTCGCGTCCGACACGGATTACGACTTTGAAGCCGCCGCCGAAAACATTCTGAGCAGACAGAATAAAGACGGCGGGTTCCCCGCTTCCAAAGACATCAAAATCTCGGATACCGAGAGCAGCGCGTATGTTCTGAACGTCATCATGTTAAACAGAGAACTTTTCCCCGATGAATGCTACAATAAGGTCGTCACCTATTTAGGAACCGTCATTAGCGTCGACAACACCATTTCCGACATCAACGGCAAAAAAAGTGCAAGAGCGACCGCGCTCGTTTTGAACGCGCTGATATCGGCAAGACTTCCGCTCGACGGACAGGTTTCGACTTCGATGTCCGCGGCGATGGATCTGTTCTTCAGACTGCCGAACGGCGGGTATAAGAAGTATCTGGACGATAAAAACATCGACCGCGAAACGAACGGAGAGGTTATGCTCTGCCTTGCCGCTACCGGTTACGGAAATCTCTGGACAAAACTGCAAAGCGAAAACGCCAAAGACGTCAGCGACGTTAGCGAATAAGCGGGAAAAATAAAAGGAAGCAGGTGACTGCTTCCTTCTTTTTTTGTGATTTTTTTATGCTTTTCCAGCGCAGCCGAGAACCTCGACGAGCTTATGCTTAACAAGCTGTTTGATATTCTCTCTTGCGGGCTTGAGATACTGACGGGGGTCGAAGTGGTCGGGATGCTCTGCGAAGTACTGACGGATGGTTCCCGTCATAGCAAGTCTTAAGTCGGAGTCGATGTTGATCTTGCAGACTGCCATGCTTGCCGCCTGACGGAGCATGGACTCGGGAATACCGATCGCGTCGGGCATTTTTCCGCCGTTTTTGTTAATCATTTCAACATACTCGGGCATTACGGAAGAAGCACCGTGCAGAACGATCGGGAATCCGGGCAGCCGCTTGGAAACCTCTTCGAGGATATCGAACCGGAGCTGCGGCTTCTGACCGGGTTTGAACTTGTATGCGCCGTGGCTGGTTCCAATCGCGATTGCGAGCGAGTCAACGCCGGTTTTAGAGACAAACTCCTCAACCTGATCGGGATCGGTGTAGGCCGCGTCTTTTTCGCTTACGTTGACGGCGTCCTCGATGCCGGCAAGTCTTCCAAGCTCGCCCTCGACCACTACGCCGTGCGCGTGCGCGTAATCAACAACCTGTTTGGTCAGTTTAATGTTCTCTTCAAAAGGAAGATGAGAACCGTCTATCATAACGGAAGTGAATCCGCCGTCAATGCAGGATTTGCAGAGTTCAAACGAATCGCCGTGGTCCAGGTGAACGCAAATCGGAAGCCCTGTGTCCTCAATCGCGGCTTCGATCAGTTTCATCAGATAAACGTGTTTTGCGTATTTTCTTGCGCCGGCGGAAACCTGAAGAATAAGCGGAGCGTTAACCTCTTGAGCGGCCTCGGTAATACCCTGGATAATTTCCATGTTGTTTACGTTGAAGGCACCGATCGCATAGCCGCCCTCGTAAGCCTTTTTGAACATTTCCTTTGATGTTACAAGTGGCATATTATATTATCTCCTTTTTATTTTTTTAACCGTTTTATTTTAACAGTTTTTGCCTGATATGTCAATACCAATCACGTTTGCTTTGATGTTATTTTCTATAAAAATGCAGAAAAACAAGCGGTTCTCGGCTCATTTTTATGAAAAACCGATTGATTTTTGACACTCGCTGTGTTATTATTGTAAAAGATTGCAATAATACAGTTTATGTTATATCAGGAAAGGATAGGATGAAACTATGAGTCAATTAAAAGGCGCATGCATTATCGGACAGTCGGGCGGTCCGACCTCTGTTATCAATGCCAGCGCATACGGCTGCATCAAAACAGCACTCGAAAACGAAAATATAACCAAGGTTTACGGCGCGCTGAACGGCATTAAGGGCGTTCTCAACGACAACCTGATTGATATGGGCAAGGAAGACCCGAACGAGCTCACGCTCATGCTCCAGACGCCCTCCTCCGCGCTCGGTTCCTGCCGCTACAAACTGAAGGACCCCGATGTGGACGATACCGATTACAAGCGCATTCTTGAGATTTTCAAGAAGTACAACGTCCGCTACTTCTTCTACAACGGCGGAAACGACTCGATGGACACCTGCAACAAGATTTCCAAATTCATGCTCAAAAACGGCTATGAATGCCGCGTAATGGGCATTCCGAAGACCATCGACAACGACCTTGCCGGAACCGACCACTGCCCCGGCTACGGTTCGGCAGCGAAATATATCGCGACTTCCCTGATGGAGATTTACCACGACGCAAGAGTTTACGATACCGGCATGATCACCGTTGTCGAAATCATGGGCAGAAACGTCGGCTGGCTCACGGCCGCCGCTTCGCTCGCCTGCTATAAGGGCTGCGGACCCGACCTGATTTACCTCCCCGAGGTTCCGTTCGACCTGAACAGCTTCACGCAGAAAGTCAAGGAAATCTACGACAAGAACGGCAAGTGCATTGTCGCTGTTTCCGAAGGCATCAAGGACAAGGACGGTAAATACATCTCCGAGTACGGCACAGACCTCGCGAAGACGAAGGACTCCTTCGGTCACGCTCAGCTCGGCGGACTGGCCGCTTACCTTGCGAACTACCTTAAGGAGCAGACCGGCGCGAAGGTCAGAGGCATCGAGCTGAGCCTTCTCCAGAGATGCGCCGCGCACTGCGCTTCCAAAACCGACGTGGACGAAGCGTTCCTCTCCGGCAAAGCTGCGGTTGAGTACGCTGTTTCCGGTGTTACCGACAAGATGGTCGGCTTTGAGAGAAGCTACGTTGACGGCAAATATGTCTGCAACGTCAAGCTCTTTGACTTAACCATCGTCGCGAACACCGAGAAGAAGGTTCCGCTGGATTGGCTCAACGAGACCAAAGACGGACTCAACGAGAAGTTCGTCGAGTACGCGCTCCCGCTCATTCAGGGCGAAGTCAACATGGTCAAAGAGGACGGACTGCCCAGGTTTGTCAAACTCAAGAAAGTAAAAGCCGAAGCGTAACGGTAAAAATAGAAGCCGCTTGGAAAACCAAGCGGCTTTTTTTATGGCTTTAATACTTTAGGAAAACGAAACGGCGTTTTTTCTTACAAGCGTGATAACCTTTTCTTTTGCGATGCTGTCTTTGATTGAGTTAACGGACAAAAGATAATACTCTCTTTTGGCATTAGCCCACGATTCGTCGTACACTTCGCAGGTGATCAGGATAAAGCTGTCGCCGTACGTGTCAAAGGCGCTGATTTGCATATAGTCGGTTTCGCCTTTTACAATTTTTTTGTACTTGTCGGTTTCGGTATCATAAACATACAACTCCCCTCCTCTGACGATGGTACCCTGGTCGAGCTGTACGACAAACAAAAAGTACCGGTCGTCAAGCCATTCCATGTATGCCGCGGTTCTCTGTTCCGGAAGCTCGGACAGAGAAAGCTGTTTTTTCTGCTTTTTTTCAGCGTCATACATATACACTTTCGCGGTTACCTCAAAGTCGAAATCGTTGAAAATAACCTTTTTTAAATCCGGAGAAGTCTTTATGTGCCGAATATTCCAGTCTTTATGGATTTCTTCGAGACGGTTGTCGGCCAGCAGGCTCAACGCGTACTTGTTGCCGGATTTTGACAGGTACAGTCTTCTTCCCTCATACAGATCGATTACTTTCAACACGGATTCCGCGCTCGGCGTATCCGGCGCTTCGCTTGCGTCGGCCGATTCTTCGGACGAAACCGTCTTGCTGGATTCGTCCGGACGGCTTTCCCGCTGTTCGACCGACGAAGATTCTTTGTTCAACTCTTCGCGCCCTTCTACGCATCCGAATAACCCGAGTGTAATAAAGATTGCCATTATCAAGAACAGAAACCTTTTCATTTTTCCACTCCTTAAAAACATAAAATTTAAAGTTACATATATCAAAATGGTTTCAAATCAGTCTCTAAAGCGAAAGACAAAGGTTTCACCGTTATAAAAATATTCGGCGTCCGAATTTGTAATCGTCAATGTGATTTGGTTGTCCTGAAATACCAGAATACCGGTTATTTTTTGATGACTGCCGTTGTAGCCGACAAATACGATGTGATTGTCTTTTAGCTCGGCAGTTCCGGCAAAATCGTCCAGCCTGTATTTGCTCATTTCAAAAGTAATTTTATCATTTATTTCAAAAATGTCCAGCGAATCCGTTTTTATAGCGTCACTATACCATCGCCCGACATAACTTTGATCCGGCATAAACGTCGTCGTTGGGGTCTGCGATTGCTCGCTCGTTGCAGGTTTTTGAGAATCGGAGCTGTTTACATAATTTTTCCATTTCAAGTAGACGTTTTCTAACTCGAAATATTCCTTTGTCTTTTTGTCATACTCTTCTTTTGTAACTATTTTATTGTCGAAGGTATAAACAGCGTCTGCCGGTGCCTTCTGACCGGAATACTGGGTAGGATCGGAGAAGTTCAGCGTAGTGGGATTTCCGTTTGCGTCAAAGGTCGTATAGGAATACTTCCTGCCGTTTTCGTCTACAGTGTAAGAGAATATCGCGCCGTTTTCCAGAACATTTGCGCTGCCTTCGCCGATGGCGCCGCCTTCTTCCGGGGGAAATTCTTCGGGCAGCCAGAAGTTGAGCGTATCTTTATGCCATAGAACTACCCGATTGTCCTGATAGGAGAAGATATAATAATGCAGCGAGCGCGCGTGCAGTTCTGGTATGCCGTCGCCGTTTACGTCAAACAAAGCGTAACTTATAATACTGGGGTCTCCGGCGCTGTTGCCGATACTGTTAATGGTTATGGTTTGCTTTTTATCGCGGGATACCGCGTTTTTCTCGCCGTTTAAAAATTCATTGTATGCAGTGATGGCCGCATTATACGCTTCCCCTTTTGAAGAATCGGTTTTCAGCTTTTCGCTGGAAACCTTGATGCGCTCAATCTCCACGGAATAGTAATGAAACCTTGAAGGCTGCTCGTAATCAATATAGAAGTGTTTGACCTTGATTTCTCCTTCATAATTCCCGTACCGTAAATTATTGCTGTCCGCTATTTCCTTTGCGTTTTTTACGTCGAAGCTGACATCGTACATTTTATGGATAAAATCTAAAGATAAAGACGGATGGGTGTAAACCGGATATGGAAACTTAACGAAATTTTCTTTCTGCATGTTGATATTTAGATA
>JAKPGJ010000013.1 GCA_029550965.1 Bacillota bacterium | reverse complement strand
TCCAGTTTGTTCGTGCGCCACTTCTTGGCTTCGTTCAGTAGATCTACTGTCGGGTAGTCAACGGCCAACGCCCGGATATGCTCCAAGTCCGTGGGAACATCAAGGGGATAGCCCTTAATCTGTTTAAACTCATGCAGTATGAGTCGTTCAGTAGGTGTGGCGTCAGGCGGCAGGTCAACCTCATCTTGAGTTGACCTCTTAACTTCTACTTCTACTTCTACTTGATCACTAACCTGATCTAAACAACTACTTCTACTTCTACTTGCAGACACATCATTGACGCAGTCTTGCGGAAGTGTTGCGTCAGTCTTACCGCAACCTTGCGTCAATAACTCTGCTTCCCTTTCATCGGGACTGTCGCAGTCATTCTGCTCCGGTGGAGCAGGGTATTTGCTGGGTTGCGGATACCTTACGGACTGGTACTCACGCCACTTGCGGAAGGCTATGTATTCATCCTCGCCCACCGTGTAGACGATGAAGTTCTTGCAGACCGAAGCGACCCTGTCCCTCATGCGGCGCACTTCAGCAATTGAAAGGTCATCGTATGGGAATATCACTGAGCGGAGAAAGGCTGGGTTGCCCGGCAAGCGGCCTTCATCGTCGGCGTTTGAGAAGCAGCCGATAAAGAGAAGCCTTTCGTCACGGCTCAGGCTGCCTATTTTGACATCTGTCCAGATGGACGGGTCGATCATTCGTTTACGTGCCATAGCATCTTCCTCCGCTTTCTCTATCTCTACCTGCCATTACTCACTCGCCGCATACTTATGCGTGGCTATTTCTGCCTGGCTTCCTCCGCAAGAATCCACCTCTTGGCCTTGCTCCTCGCGTCCGGTCCGTGGAAGGACGCCACATGCTTGTCCTCTTGCCACACGTCACACAGGGTCAGCCTGCCTTCGGTGTAGCGGGGCACTATGGTGTAGCCACGGAAGGCTTCGAGGTCGCCGTACTCGTGTTTAGCCATCCGCCTTCCCCTCCCTCGCCTTGGCCCAACAGTTCCGGGTTGTCGTGGATGTTGCCAATGACTTCGCAGAGCCTTCGGTACAATCGCTTGGGGGTTTTCAGTTCAATCGGCTCTTCGTCTCCATCTGGATGTAGCCAGGTGTTCTTGATGCAAACGCCCTTGCTCGGATAGATGGCGACAACGCCACGGAAATAGCCTGATACGGCCTCATCTCCGAGTATCCAATGCTCGACACGCTGCTGCACAACATCCCCCTCGTATATCTCCTTAGTAAAATTGCATTTCCCATTTCTCAACGCCCGCCATTACTGGTTTTCCGCTGTGTCATAAGATTGCTTGTTAAATGCAGCCTGCTCAAGCCACCGCTCGAAGGCAGCTTTTGGGACAACGATTCTACGGTTGGAAATTTGAATAGCCGGAAAGCCGGGCTGTCGGGTCAACTCATAAGCCTTCGGCAGGTTAATGTCTAAAAGCGCAGCTATCTCAGGCACACTGTAAACCGCAGGTTCTATTTTAGGTTTTCTTGGAATGTGCATAGTTCCATCTCCCCCCTTTTTGTTCTGCCTTGATTTTAGTTGTTTGTTATGGTATAGTCTAATAAACCAGCTAAATTAGCGTAACATATAGGCCAATTAGCGTAACAATCAAAAAAAATTATGTGAAGGGGTAACGATGAAAAACTCCAACCTGTACTTATATCGTTCAGGCTATAGGGCCGAGGTTGACTGGAAAAAGGGGCGGGTTATCTCTGCACCGCCTCGCCAGGTTGAGGATGATGGATATGGACACTGGTTTCTGCAGCCAGAGGAAAGGCCGTTTCGGGGCTTGTCTTCTCGCTTTGCCAATTTCAGCAAAACCTGGAAGAAGGATTTTAAAAAAGACTTTGAGATTTTCGTTGCAGAATTCGGGTTACTTGGGATAACAGGCTTGCCGGAGGATGCTTATAAACCACCCATGTATGGCGAATCTTGGAAAGAAGAAATAGACTGGTGGTTACATTATGCTGGTGAAGTTTACCGTCTTTTACGTCTCTACCGAATAATTAGAAGGGCCAGGGTTGATAAGAATTTTGACGCTGAAGGGGCTTTAGATGAGATTATAATTTTTGAACAAGCCTATAAGGTCAGCCATACATGTAAACTGCAGGACAACGGGCAATATAATTGGACGGAACATAAAGAGGAAACGCCTTTCGTTAAGGCTGTATGGAAAGAAAATGGGATAGAAACAGGGCAAGTTTTCCCCGAAACAATGTTACCTATAGATGCCGCTCCATATGTTTTAGCCAGCACTATTAGCCGCAATCTGGCGGGAGGAGTAATCTTAGGTATGGGGAAAGTTACCCCATCAAAAAAATCACCGATAGGCTATTCCATTGCTGAACAACGCTATACAAATTATTTGCTAGCAGCTATCTATAATGATTTGTGGGAATTGATAAGGAATGAAAAACCTGTTGAAATATGCGCCCATAGTGAATGCGCTAACATTTTTGTACCGCAAAGAAAAACGGGGGAATATTGTAGTGATGCTTGCAAACAAGCCGCTTACAGGAAGCGCAAAGCAGAAACGCAAAAAACAACGGCCACTAGGCCGCCCCTGGAGTTACTGCAGTAATGCAGTTTGTAATGCAGTAACGATTGAATTACATTAGAAAAGACTAAACCAACAGGGAAATTATACCAGCAAAAAAGCTAGAAAAGCCCGTAAAATCGGGCTTTTATAAATTAGGCTAAACTAGATTAAACGTAAAAAGTAAGATTCAGGTTCTAGTAGCAGCGATGCTGTGCAGGTTCAACTCCTGTTACCCGCACCATAAAAAAAACATCGGCATGATGCCGATGTTTTTTTATGAAATTCGGTTTTTGAACCGTAAAGTATATGCAATCATAAAAAAATATGATAAAAATATGGAAAAATGTAAATCAATGTGTTATAATGATGAAAACAAAATTAATATAATATACTACATATACTACCATTTCAAAATAAATTATTGGAGGTTGTTATGAGGAAATTCATTATCAGCGCATTGATTTTCGTGTTGGTTTTTTCCATTGCAGCTCCAGGTTTTACGGCAGCCGCCGAGGATGACTTTGATGCCAAGACGCCGGTTACCATAGACGGCGTCAAGTACGAGAACGTCGCGCTCGAGAAGAGTTATGAGCGGACGGGCGACGTTTATGACGGAAAATGGACGGATACCGGAACCGACGGCAAACCGCTGGGCAAGATGACCGACGGCGTTGTCGCGGCAAACGGAAACGACGAAGCGATCGGCTGTTACAAAGGCGGCGAGACCAGCGTCACCATCGATCTTGGCCAAGCGTATGCGATCAAACAGGTTACAACCGATTTGTACGGTTTCGCTGAGTGGGGAATTCCTGATCCCAGCGTTGCGGAGGTAACCGTTTCCGTTTCTTCGGACGGAAAGTCGTTTGCCAAAATCGGAGACGCCGAGAAATCGGATGAGATTCCGAAAGAAGGATGGAAGTTAAGGTTATTTACGCTGACGCTGGATCAGACCGTAGCGGCAAGATATGTTCGGGTTACATATAAAATTCAGGGAACCTTCTGCTGGACCAGCGAGGTCGCGGTGTTCGGCAGCGAGGATTTGTCCGGAAGTTCGCAGCCGCCCGAAACCTCGTCTGAAAGCTCTCAGCCGGCCGAA
Organism: Bacillota bacterium; assembly: GCA_029550965.1. Taxonomy (GTDB): domain Bacteria; phylum Bacillota; class Clostridia; order Oscillospirales; family CAG-382; genus UBA1049. Next base: position 23,216 of record JAKPGJ010000013.1, on the reverse strand, counting down.
AGCTCCGCCGCAGGCTCTCAGCCTGCCGCTCAGTCAAAGGCGAGCACGAGCTCCACTGCAAGCGCTAAAGAAAGCAGCGCTCCCGCCGACAGCGAAGAGCAGGCAGAAGAAAGCCTGACATGGCTCTATATCTTAATCGGCGTGGTCGTAGTCGTTGTCGCGGTGGGCATCGCGGTAGTTGTCGCGAACAAAAAGAAAAAAGAATAAAATAAGGCGCCGCGGCGCAGTTTGAAAAAAACGGCTTCTCAAATCATGAGAAGCCGTTTTTGATGCGCTGAAGCAAAAACTTCCGCGTACGGGCTGTTTATATAAAAAATTAAAAAAATGCAAAAAAATATAGAAAAAAGCCTGCGGACGTGTTAAGATACGAATAAAAGTACGCAGGAGGACCAGTATGAAACAGTTTATTATTATGGTATTGTCCTTCGTGTCGATTTTTGCTTCCGCAGTGCCCTGTTTTATGGCTGCGGCGGCTTCAAAACATGAGTACACGTTTGACGTGGCAGGTTTTGATACGGACACGACAGCAGGAAGCATTTGTGTTTATCCGAACGAAAGCAGTGCAAAACGCGTCATCGGATCGGTAGAATACGGCGGCTTTCGAGACGCGAAGCTGCTCGTTTTCGACAAGGAAGGCAGGCTCATCGAAGCAGGCGGAAACCTGTATGCGAACTCGAGCGGGGTGACCGGCAGTCCGCAGCTTTCCGTCACCGTTCCGGCCGGCGGTTTTCTTGTGGCCTTTCGCGACGGCGCGCCGAGCGGACTGAGAAACTGCTATGACGCCGCGATGGAGGGCGCTATGCTCTACAACGCGACGATGTCGGTCATTTACGAGGTTTACGGCAGCTATGACAAAAACGCGAAAAAGCTGACCATTCGCTACGACGACCCGGCCGAACCGTCCGAGAACGCGAAAAAGTTTTTGTTTGTCGGAAACAGCGCGACGTACTTCAACGGCACGCCGATTAAATTCAAAGGCTTATGCCAGGCGGCGGGCATCGAGGTGGACGTGGATTACTGCACCTTCGGCAGCGCGTATCTTTCGGAGTTCGCCGATGAAAACCACGAACGCGGCAAAGCGCTCAGGCATAAGCTGCGGAGCAAAAAGTACGACTATGTCGTACTGCAGGACGCGGGCAGCGCGACCTATTACACGACCAACGCCGCGCTGAATGCGATTCTCCCGCTTATTGAGGAGAACGGCGTGACACCGCTTTTGTACATGCGCTACTCGGCAGACAGCAATCCGAGCAACCGCTACAATGGCGCGGTAACGCATTATCGGTCCTATACCAGAATTTCGCAGGAGCGGGGAATCGTTTGCGCGCCGGTCGCGGTCGCCTTTCTTTACTGCACGGACGAATATCCGAACATTAACCTTTACGCGGACGACAACTCCCACCATTCCAAAGAGGGAAGCTATCTTGCCGCCTGCACGTTCTTATATCAATTCTTCGGCGTCTCGCCGATTGGCAACAGTTATCAGGCGCAGCTGGACGACGACGTGGCGGAAGCCCTGCAGAAATGCGCGGTCAAGGCGTGCGACGAGAAATTCGAGTATGCGGACGAAGACCTCGCTTATACCGAGAACGGCGTACGTTATGGTAACCTCGCGCGCGGAAAAAGCTATGTCCCGTCCGGTTCGGTCTATCAAAATAAAAACTGGACGGACACCGACGAAAACGGCAGCCCGATGGGCAAGCTCACCGACGGATATATCGCGACAGGCGGAACCGACACCGCGATCGGCTGTTATCAAGGCAGCGAAACCAGCGTCACGATCGATCTCGGCGGGGTTTTCCCGATTAAGCGAATGTTCACCGATTTGTACGGAAACGCGTCCTGGGGAATCCCGGACCCCGGACAGGCGACGGTAAGCGTGTCTGTTTCGACGGACGGAAAGAGTTTTAACAGCATCGGACTTGCGCAAATGTCCGAAGAAAAAGCGGGCGGCGACTGGAAACGCCGCGACTTTACGCTGACGCTTTCAGAAACGGTTCCCGCGCGCTATGTGCGGGTAACCTATCAACTGAAGGGCAACTTCTGCTGGTCGAGCGAAATCGCAGTGTTCGGCGTGGATACGGCTTTGGAAGAATCCGAATCGGAAGAAGAAAGCGCCGCATCGGCTGCGAGCGAGGAAAAGCCGGAAGAAAAGAGCAGCCCGACATGGCTTTATGTTTTAATCGGCGCGGCTGCGGCTGCCGCAGCGGGAGTTCTTGCGGCAATCCTGAACCGTAAAAAGAAAAACAAGTAAAAAAACGCTGTGACAGAAAACCTGTCACAGCGTATTTTTTTTTACTAATTTTACGCCTCGCTGGTTCTTTTCTGCTTCATGATGACCAGCGCGACCGTAACGCTCGCCAGCGCGAACGCGAGCACGATCAGCATATCGGTAAAAATCGGCTTTAAGTGTTTCATGCTGAACTCAACCGTTTCGGCGATGCGGATGTTCGCTTTGATATACCAGTAGGTCGGCGTGAAGCTGGCGATGTTCAAAACGGTCTCGCCGAGCATTTCCTGCGGCACGAACACGCCGCTGATAAAGCAGAAGCCGAGCGATACCACGTTCGCCGCCGCGGACATGGCGTTTTTGCTCTTGATAATGTTGGAGATCAGGAAGCTGATGCTCAAAAACGTGACGCTTGCCACCAGGGAATTCAGCAAGAACAAAAGTCCGTTTAACGAAAACATCTGCTTCGGGTAAAAGATGAAACTGGTAGAAACCATCAGCGCCCACGCGATCAACGCGAAGGACAGGTTGCCGAACAGCAGCTGGAGGTTGATGTTTCTTGTCTTAATCGGAGCGCAATGGTTCCGTCGTTTTAAATCGGTTTTGTTATAGACAATCATCACCGCGCAGACGCCCAATATCATGACCGAGAAGAGCGAATACGCCATATAATTGAAATAATACATATATTTCTGGCCGTTCGCCTTCTTTGTGTTAAAGCTGTTGACGGTTACCTGCGTATGGGCCTCTAAATCTTTTTTTATATTCTTGATTATCTCGTCTTGGGAAGCACTGTCAGAATATTTTAAATAGATAGAAGCGGTATTTAAATACTTGTTTATCAAAGAATCCATATAAATCGCCGCGGTTGAGTTGGGGACCGTCGTTTTTTCAAGCTGAAATTCTTTTCCCGACAAAAAGTCGTCTGAAAAACCGGCGGGCACCCGGACGATATATTCCACTTTGCGGTAGAACAGCGCGTCCTGCAGTTTCTCGGCGTCGTCTTCGATTTCGACGATGTTTGCCTTTTCGCTCAGGTAGTCCCGCAGTCCGGCTACGATTTCGGATTCTTTGTCGTTGTTGATAAAGGCGATGTTCTTTTTTGTTTCCTCAAACCCGATGTTCTGGCGGTCGCTTCCGGTCGTCGTCATTAAGATTGCGAAAAACAGGAAAACCAATAAGTATATCGAGATTTCAATCAGGTTCTTTTTGATAATCTTAAAAAAGGCTTTATAGACTTGCATATTTCTGCCTCCTGAGAACAAGGAAGGTAATCAGTCCGAACACGACCGCCATTGCGGCAAGGATCATAAGGTTTAGAGAGTAATGCGTCGTTCCGGAGTAAAAATACAGCGCGTAAAACGAATCGGCGATCAAATTCACCGGGTTCAGGTAGCCCAAAATCGGAACATTATTGTTGATGATCAGCTTCATTCCGTCGTACATCATGCCCGCAAGGAAGGAGAACAGCATGGTCGTACCGATTAAGGTTCCTACTTTAATACCCTCGCTCTTATGGCTCAGGATAGAGATAAACGTACCGTACGTAACGCCGGCAACAGTGCCGACCAGACAGGTCAGAACGACATAGGCCAGTCTGTTTCCGAAATCAACGCCCAAAGCAAAAATGAGGAACAACAGCACAATCAATATGATTGCCGCCTGCGCTGTGACAGCGGCGAGCAGGGAAGCGGCAAACGCCCGCATTTTCTGCGTCGGCGCGGCGCAGACACGCGCGCCCTGCGCCGACTGGTTTCCCTGAATCGCGTAGATTTCCTTAAGCCCCCAGAAGCTGCCGTACATGCAGGCCATCGCGAGCAGCGTGTAGAAATAATGCACGACGGTGTCCGGCTCGGAATGCGAAGCAGCCACTTCTTTTAGGTAGTCCTTTCGTTTTGCGATTTCGTCGATCAGTCCTTTCTGCATAGCTTCGGGGTTTTGCGCCATGACGGTCTGCAGCGTCGCGGCGGTTTGCTGGTAATCGTCTAAGAAACTCTTGATAATGGTCTCGTTCAGCCCGTTGTTTTTGATTTCCAAATGTATTCCGTTCTCGCAGTAGATGTATCCTTCGATTTCGCCGTCTTTTAGAAGGTTTATGCAATCTTCTTTCGATGCGTACCGAATATCAAACAGCCGGCTGCCGTCGGCTTCGGTGGAAACCGCCTTGAGCGCTTCCTGAAAATGAATATCCTTTCGGAACGCTTCGTTGTCCACCACCGCGATTTTTATTTCTTTGAATACTTCGCCCTTCGTGATGTTCGAAAACGCCATCTCAAACAAAACCGCGAGCAGAATCGGGAACAAAAGCGTCCAGAACACCACCTGCTTGTCGCGGACGATGCACTTTAATCGGTATAAGTAAATATGCGCGAACATATTGGCATTTCCTTTCCGCTATCAACTAATCTCTTAATTCTTTGCCTGTGATTTCCAAGAAAACGTCGTTCAGCGTGGGCGGCTCGGAGTAAACTTTTCCGAAGAGGATATCGTTCGCCTTGAGGTGTTCTAAAATCATCATCAGGTTGTGGCTGCCTTTGCCGCACTTGACAACCAGCATTTCGCCGTCGAACTCGGCAGAAATGACGTTGTTCAGGCTTCGGATGCCGGTTAGAACGCCTTCGTTTGGCTGGTAAACCTCGACGGTTACCTTCTCGACGGCTTTAATCATGCTTTTCAGCTCGTCCTTTGTGCCGGCCGCGATGGTCTTGCCCTTATCCATGATGATGATTCTTGAGCAGATCTGCTCGACCTCCTCCATGTAGTGAGAGGTATATACGATCGAAGCGCCTTCTTTGTTGAGCCTTAATATGCCCTCTAAGATATTGTTTCTGGACTGGGGGTCCACCGCGACGGTCGGCTCGTCCAGAATAATCAGCTTCGGTTTGTGCGCGATGCCGCAGGCGATGTTGAGCCGGCGCAGAAGTCCGCCGCTCAGCTTTTTGGGATAAAACTTTTTAAAATCCTTAAGCCCGACGAATTCAATCGCTTCGTCAACCAGCGCTCTGCGCTTCTTTTTGTCGGTGACGTAAAGGCCGCAGAAGTAGTCGGTGTTCTCGTAAACGGTCAGTTCCTCGAACACTGCGACGTTCTGCATAATGATGCCGATGTCGCGCTTGATGTCGTAAGCGTCCGGCGACATGGGCTTGCCGAAAATCTCAATGTTGCCCTTGTCGTATTTCAACAGAGAGAGGATGCAGTTGATCGCCGTCGTCTTGCCCGAACCGTTCGGACCGAGAAGCCCTAACACCTCGCCCTCGTGCAGTTCCATATTGAAATGGTCGAGCGCGATCAGGTCGCCGTACCGTTTGACCAGATTTTCAACCTTTATAACCATAAAAAATCCTCCGTAATCGTTTGTTGAGTATATCATACAGCGCCGCCGAATGAAATGTAAGTGAGAAAAATCCTTACCTGATGTGACAAATGTAATTTTTAAGTCCGGATATGCTTGCATCCTTTGGCTTTCTATGATAGAGTAATCATAACCTGATGCGGAAAGAGTATGCGGAAATGGAGCATATTTACAACAAAGTAGCGGTATTTCTGTTCTGTACGGCGTTTTATATCGCGGACAATTCAAACGGCGTTATACCCGTGCTGGCAGCGGTCATTCTCAGCGCCGCTTACAGCTATTTTGACGGCAAAAAAGTAAAGATGGCTTTTACGGCCGCTTTTTGCGCCGTCTGCGCTTTTTTGCCTGAATTGACGTACTTCCTTCCGCTTGCGGTTTACGACGCGGTTTTTGAAAACTGGATATGGGTTCTCGCCGCTGCCGCCGCGGGGATACACTTTCAAAACCTGCCGATTATGACGTTCGTGCTGGCGACCGCGTTTTCGGGAATCGCCGTACTGCTGAAGCATCATTCGAGAACCATGCAAAAGCTGAAAAAGCAGTACACGGAACTGCACGACAGCAGCAGGGAAATGGCTTTTCGGCTCGAACAGAGCAACAAGGAACTGCTCAAAAATCAGGACAACGAGATAATGCTCGCCACTTTAAACGAACGGAACAGAATCGCGCGGGACATTCACGACAATGTCGGGCATATCCTATCCAGCGCGATACTGCAGGTCGGCGCCATGATTGCAACCGCAAACGACCCGGCGCAGAAGGAAAACCTTGCGCAGCTGAACAAAACCCTGACCGGCGCGATGGACAGCATCCGAAAGAGCGTGCACAACCTGCACGACGAAGCGCTGGACCTGCGCGGCGAGGTGAAAAAGCTGTTCGACGGCTTTACGTTCTGCGAGGCGGAACTGGATTATGACATTCAGTCCAACCCCGACAAGAAGCTGAAATACTGCTTTATCTCAATCATCAAAGAGGCGCTCGCGAACGTGATGAAACACTCCAACGCGACACGCGTAACCGTAAAGCTGCACGAGCATCCGGCGCTGTACCAGCTGATTGTTCAGGACAACGGAACCGCCGCCGGCAAAGAACCGCGCAGCGGCATTGGTCTTGCGAACATCGCGGACCGCGTCGCTTCCTTTAACGGCAACCTGAACATCAGCTCAGAAAAAGGTTTTCGGATTTTCGTTTCGATACCGAAGAATACGGAAGGTGAATAACAAGCGTGAAGGTTTTAGTAATCGACGACGACAAGCTCATCTGCGCGTCTTTAAAAACCATACTTGAGTCCGACAAAGAGATAACCGTCGTCGGGCTGGGCAACAGCGGCAAAGAAGCGGTGGAACTTTTCTATAAAACACAGCCGGACGTGCTTCTTTTAGATATTCGGATGGGCGAGATGTCCGGTCTGGACGCGGCGGAAGCGGTGCTGAAAATGCAAAAAGACGCGAAGGTTTTGTTCCTGACAACCTTCGCGGACGACGAATATATCATCAAAGCGCTCAAAATCGGCGCGCGCGGCTATATCTTAAAGCAGAATTTTGAAAGCATTGTTCCGGCGGTCAAGGCGGTCAACATCGGGCAGTACGTTTTCGGCGAGGATATTGTGGCCAAACTGCCGGAATTGTTGAACAAAAGCGGAAAAAACAGCTTTGAATCCTATGGCATCAGCGACAAGGAGCAGGAGATTATTTCGCTGGTCGCCGAGGGGCTGAACAACAAGGAAATCGCCGCGAAACTGTATTTGAGCGAGGGAACGGTCCGCAACTATTTAAGCGCCATTTTAGATAAACTGAACCTGCGCGACAGAACCCAGCTTGCGGTGTTTTACTTTAAAAATAAATAAGAAAGGGAATGAAGCGTTTTGTTTCATTCCTTTTTTGAAAAATAGTTGACATGCCGCCGAAAATAAAATACAATAAAAATAACCGAACTGTAAAGGAGGAATTGAATAAAAAAACTTTTGCTAAATTTAACTTTTTTATAACGCTGTTGTTTGGCGTTTTTGTGTTAAGCATGTTGTTTATTGATTATCCAAAATATGTAATAATAACCATTTCCTCAATCTATCTTATATATGCAATAATTCGAGTAATTATTTTGTTAAAATATTTAAAAATGATTAAAAATCACTCGCACAGTCCGGCCGCCGATTGGCAGAAATGCGAAAGCTGCAATACGCTTTTTACATACATCATAAACTTCTGATTTATTATTTTTAAGCAGGAATGAAAAACTTCACGTTCAAAGAAGGAGCTTTTTTAAGCTCCGTTTTTATTTTACTCGCAATGGGTTTGCGGGATTCTTTTTTGCTTGTCACAATATTTGTCACGAATCCATAGTATGTATCAGACATTATATAAAGGACAGGATGTGCCTTATATAATGGTCAATGAAAAAAAAGTGTGGTGGTATCGATGTATAGAAAAGATTCGTGCAGAGGTCATACGCGTTATATTATTTTTGAAGATTGCAGAAAACGGTTTTTTACCCGTTCTTTTAGCCGCTCAAGGTCATTTAGCAAATCAAGAAGCTGGTCACACAGCAGGTCCAGAAGCAAATCGTTCAGCAGATCGAAAAGCTGGTCCTACAGCAGATAAATCACAGGAAAACGGAATAGAGTAGTATGGATAAGTATTTCAAAGCGCAGGACGTTGTCAACGGCTACTCTATTCTTGATTTAATCGGAGAGGGAAGATACGGGATTGTTTATCTTGCGGAAAACGAAAAAGGCGAAAAATGCGTCATAAAACAGTTGAAGAAAAAAACGCTCAAACAGTCGAAAGAAAAGCTGTTTTATGAACAGCAGATTTTGAAGCAGCTGAACAATCCCTGCTTCCCCAAGTTTATTTCAACCTTCAAAGACGAATTCCGAGAGGGCTATATCTTAGAGTATATAGACGGCAAAGTGTTCGAGGATCTCGTCGCGGCAGACCGGCATGTTTTCAGCAGGGAAGAGATATATGACACCGCCAGACAGCTTCTGAATATGATAGAAATTCTGCACAACAGCAACATTGTTCATCGGGACATCCGGCTGCCGAACGTCATTTTAAAAGAGAATAACGAGCTTGCATTAATCGACTTCGGACTTGCCAGATTTATAGATAACCATAGATATGTAAAAGAGCAGGATTACTGGTATATCGGCGATTTTCTGATACACCTGTATTATACGACTTATGAAGTGTCTGAAAAAGAAGAGAAACCCTGTTTTGAGGAATTGGATTTAACCTCCGACGAGGTGCTTTTCCTGAAAAAACTGATGGGACTCGAAGAAAGCTTCAGAAGCATAGACGAAATCAAGGAACAGCTTGCGAAATTGGCATAAATCAAAGCCATGCAGAAAAGACAGCATGGCTTTTTACATAAATATTGGACGGATGGGTTATGATACAGATTTTAAGTATTTACCGCGAGAGTTTCTGCGCGAACGTGTTCTCAAGAACGCATTTCAGAATGATCGGTTTAATCGACGCGCGCATAAAATTCGATTACGGCATAGAGCGGGTGACGCTTGCTTATTTCCGGTCATCCGGCACAAACAGCGGCAAGATAAAGGGGCTGTGGTATCCGATTGTGGGCATAAAAACCGTTTCGGGCGGGTTTACGGAGTTTACCGAATTTTTAAACGATATCCTGACGCGAACCACCAAATCGGGAACGGCGGATGCCGGCTGGCTTGCGAAATCGCTGTTCTTCCCGAGAAGGTACGCCAACAGCAGTATGATTCGAGGCTTTTCGAGCGGGAAGCATTACGAGGCGCTGCTGGAAATCGGTATGATTCTTCGGGAAATGTACGAGAAAAACAGATTCCGCTATGACAAAAACCTGACTGCGGAGGTTTTGAACAGCGTTGTTATGTCAACCCGCGTTTATCCGGGGAATAAACGCACGCAAAGAGAGAACTACCATACCCTTATGGGAGATATATTTTATGAGCAGGAGAGGTTTTACAGCTAATCACTATAATGAATCAGATATTTATCTGGAATAAATGATATAATCATTTCCGTAAACGCTGAATGTAACACTGGTAGGGATTTCATCTATATAGTTGCCTTTTCCGAATCTCGCGTCCAATGCTTTTCTGGTTAAGTTATCCTCTACCTGCTTTTATATACTTGTTATATACTCGTTATATACTTGTTATATAATCGTTAACTGCTGCAGCGGCGGTTTTGTCCATACCTAACTTGTCTGCGTCAAGCAGCCATAAGTCGTTGAAGCCGTCGTTTTCTGCACCGTATTTTTCGAAGATTCCAAAATCTGATCATGAGTAAACATAGTATTCCTTATTGACAGAAACGGTATCTTCCCAGATATCCTTCATATCCCTAAGCTGACTGGTAACCAGCATTTCCCGGTATTGGGCTGCAAATTCAACGCATATTCCGTGGGTGAAAACACCCTCTCTGCTTGCAAAATAGATATAATTCCATGTAAAGGTGCTGAAGTTTTCCGGCAAAGCCCAGAAATCTCTTTTCAGTTCATAAGTGTCCCCTAAAATATCGTAAGGTATATTCAGCAGTTTTCTTATTTCGGTGTTTACGGCAGGTAAAAATTCCTCGTCCTTCCAGAACAAATCGGAAAAGTTCAGCCGTTTGCCCGTATATAAGTCCCATACGGCGGCAACAGGTCTGTAGTAGTAATTCGGCGAGATGTCGGTGCCTTCATCGTAAGTATTTGAAATAACAACATACAGATATCCGTTACTGCATAATGACTCAACATGTAAACTATGCAAGTGTGCGGATTCGAAACATGATTTGGCGTAGTCCTCCACTTCGCTTCTTTGGGCATTCGCGTTCGTTTCCGCCTGTTTTATAAAGCTGTTTATCTCCTTCTGCAGACTTTTATTCTTCAATCCTTCAATTCGGTAGTTGTAGTATTCCGTACCTTTGTCGCCTTTTTTCTCATCATATTTCAGATAAGAAATTGCAGAGTAATAGGTGCTCGGCATTTTGAAATCAGCCGGCTTTTCCGGACCGGTGCCGCGCGTGTTTAAAATGGTCTGCTCAAGGGTATTGAGATTCGAAACCGGAATATATCCGCTGTCGGCAACCGCTTTCTGCCCGGGAGTACTTAAAATCCAGTCAATCAGCGCGCGGATGGGGGAATCCTCCGGAGTATTTTTATTGATAACCGCATAGCTGTAAGAAATCAGCGGGTAGCTGGCGTCCGCCATGGTATCTTTGCTCGGCTGAATGTCGTCTATTTTAATGAATTTTACATTGTTCGCGCCAGCGTACATCTCTGCGGCATACGAATAAACGCAGTAGCCGATTGAATTGATCCCGTTGTCGTAGCTTGCGACAGCGCCTTCTAATCCCTCCAATTCGGCGGGAAGCGCGACGGTTTTCGCCTTCATAAGCGGAGTGTCTCCCATAAACGTGGTCATATAGTTCTGGCTGACGGAGGCAGGTTTGTGCTGGTAAGCGATAATTTCGGCGTCGCTGCCGCCGACATCCTTCCAGTTCGTGATTTTGCCGGAGTAAATATCCTTTATCTGCTGTTGTGTGAGCTTTTCAATCGGATTATCCTTGTTTACAATGAAAACTAAACCTTCCATCGCGATTTTGAAAGTCTCGACCTCAAAACCTTTGGAAGAAGCATAATCGCTCTGCAGCGGGGTGGAGTCGGTGAAGATAATATCGCATTTGTTCTCGATAAGGTTACGAAAAGAATCGTCGGTGCGGCTGACCTGCTTTTCGGTTTCTCCCTGACTGATTCCGGGCAGCGCGGCGCGGATTCCCGCTTCAAGCGTAACGGTTGAGGCAGAGCCGTCTATTCTTATGTTTTGCAACTGCTCTTGCAGATTGTTTTTCTGTTCGGTATCAGTCTCCGGCACAAAAGATGTGTCAGAGGTGTTTTCTCCGTCGGAGTTACGCTCGCAGCCGGAGAAAACGGTAAGCATCATTATTAAGAATAAAAAACAAGCGAAAAATCTTTTCATAGCTTTTATATTCACTTCTTTTAATTTATATTGTAACAGTGGGGAAGAGAGCGTTAAAAAGTTTCAAAGCAATAAAAAAACTGTTCTCCGTATAAGGAAAACAGTTTTAAGAATTATATTTCTCGGCTTTTTTCTTCGGCATAGAGAAAGAATTTATAAACAGGTGCCATGCTTTTGAAGCTGTTTATCAGAAGGGGCGCTAACTGTTCGGAGAACAGAACCGAAAAATCGCTGCTGCTGCGCGCGAAGTAGATGTTCTTTCTGTCCAGCCAGTTCCGAATTCTTTCCGGCTGTTCGGGGTACCGGCTTTTTCTGAAGCTGTCGCCCTCCAAGGTCATTTCGTTCTGGCTTTCATAGGCTTCTATAGCTTTTTGGAACATCGGGTCGTTCTCTAATATCATTTTGCGGATGGTGTTCATTGTTTCCGCCGAAACCGAATAATACCCGCAGCCGTAAAGAACCGAATACGGCGAAAACACAAAGAAAAACTCGGGGTACTGCAAAAACTCCTTTTTGTCCCGCTTAAACGACAGCCACATTTCCTCTCTGTAAAGCATTTTGTCTCTTGCGTACCGGATATCGCGGTAGATGCGCGACATGGCGGTTTTCGGCTCTGTGACGATTTGGCTGTCTATCGCGCGCAGCGTCGGTGCGAGTTCATTTGCCAGCTCCGTCATGGGCTGCAGAACATACTTTTGATATTCTTCCTTATGCTCCGCGAACCAATCTTTGCTGTTCATAAATCGGTTTTCGGACAAAAAATCCAGCGTTTTTTGGGTGAACATACTCTGCTTCCTTGTCGTACTGTAAATATTCTTTTTTCATATTATACCAGTAAGAAAAAGAAGTCAACCGTATGCCGACTTCTTTTTATGTTTTAATTCGTTATATATAATGAATATCAATATTGCCGGCTCTGACTTCGCCTTTGAGTGTAAGCTCCGGTCCGTTTACGTTTTGAGAAGAGGGATTGTTGCTGATATTTCCAATCAACGCGTGCAGCTTATCCTTTACCTGCCAGTGCTTGGGGAGATATAGGTTCATCGTACCCAACGTGCAGTCAAGGAAAACCTCCGCGCCGTCCGGGCTTAACTGCACCTGATCGAAATAGAGGTTCATCTCGCCGCATTTGACGATAAATTCGCCCTCGATCAGGTTGTCCGAGTGCAGATATTTGCTGGACTCGCAGAACGTCGCTTTTGCGTATAAGCGGTTGCCGGAAAGCGTCTCGCCTTCGTGGCTGACGATTTTATCATGCTTTTTGCTGAATTTTATTATGCGTTTGCGTCTGCGGAAAAGCATTTGGAGCCCGATGCTCAGCAGTACGGCCGCTAAAAGCAGCGTCCAGAAAGAAATCTCGGGCAAACTCAATGGTTCTTGATAGATGGAATATAAAAACGCCAGCGGCACAAAAATGCCGAAGAAATTTAAACTCGTTATGCTCTTAATGAAGATCGCGACAAAGAAGACAGTCGCAAGAATGCTCCAAAAGCCGATTTTGGCAAACACATTCTCGCGGTCAATCTGACTGACAATGATGAAAGCGGCAAAGAATATGAAAAATAATCCCCAGAAATAGTTCCGAAACCTCAACTTCATATGCATCATTCCTTTCGTTATGTTCTTTCGTCCATCCGTTCCTTCAGCTGCTTGTAATAGTGCCTGGAAACATAAACATGTTTGTGGCTGTCCGCGAATTTTATCAGGCTGGACGAAGTAAGATTTCGCTCGATTGAGTAAATTTTTCGGGTGTTGACGATGGTGGATTTCGATACGCGGATAAAACAGCGCGGCAGTATTTCTTCCAGCTCGTACAGGCGGTACTTCATCAGGAAAGCGTCGTCCGCCGTATGGGCATATACGCGCTCGTCGTCGGTTTCGAAGAATAAAACCTCCTCCACCGGAAAGTAATACTCCTGATTCTGCTTGTAAAAGGTGAAGCCGGTCTTCAGAAGGGACTGCTCTTTGATGAAATTATGGATTCTTTGAATCGTGTCATCCACTCGGCCGCAGCGGATAATGACTTCATCTTCCTGAAGCCCTTCTACTGTTTCAATGCGAATCTTCACCGTATCACCTCTTGGTCCTTACTATACCATATTATTTGGAAAAATGGAACTGAAAAAAGCTAATAGGCGTTTTTTGCCCGGTAACAGGTAAAAAAAGCCAGTCAAGCGGTCATTTCACGATTGATTATTTTGATTTTGGTGCTATACTGTAAATGTTTAGAAGTGTTCCGGGAGGGTATCGTTATGGTATTTTACACGCCTTTTTGCGAGCCGCGTCCGATACGTCTTTGCGAAGAAACCCGACGGTTCGCGTGGGAGTCTCTGCAAGGCAAATACGGCGACGAGGCAAGAACATACAGTGCTGTTTCTCTTGACCATATCCCGGGTTTTTCGGAACTGTCCGAGGTCGAAAAATACAACATCGCCATAGCGGAAATCGCGAAAAACGCGCCGGTTCGCATATGCAAAGAAGAAAAGGTCTGCGGCTCGGCGACGCTCGGCGGCGCGATAGACCATGTTGTGCCAGCGTTTTATCAAGGCAGGCCGGTATTTCGAAGCGTGAGCCACTTAACCCTAAATTTCGCGACAGTGCTCAAGCGCGGCGTCAACGCGCTTGAAAACGATATAATCGAGCGAAGCAAAGACGACACCCTGACAGACGCGCAAAAAGCAACGCTCGACAGCTTTCAAAAAGCGATCGCGGCGATGCGCGTTTACCACAAACGCTATTTACAAGCCGCGAAAACCGCCAAGCCGGAAGCGTATCAGGCGCTGCTGCGCGTGCCGTTTGCGCCGCCGCGCACTTTCTTCGAGGCGGTGCAGAGCCTGTGGTTCACCTTTTCTTTCGTCCGGCTGTGCGGCAACTGGCCGGGTCTCGGGCGCATTGACGAGATGCTGGGCGGGTATTTAGAGAAGGATTTAGCGCGCGGAACGCTTACCATAGATGAAGCGCGGGAGATTCTTGCCGGCTTCTTTATCAAGGGGTGCGAGTGGATACAGAGCAGCCCGGTTCCCGGTTCCGGCGACGCGCAGCACTACCAGAATATCATTCTCGGCGGGACGAACGAGAACGGAGAGGACGTTACGAACGAGGTTTCGTATCTGGTGCTCGACGTCGTCGAGGAGTTGGCCATCAGCGATTTTCCGATTACGGTGCGGGTCAACAGCAAAATGCCGCGCCGTTTTCTGGAGCGCGTCGCGCAGGTGATGCGCCACGGCGGGGGAATCGTCGCCGTCTATAACGAAGATTTGGTATTACAAGCGCTCGAACGCATCGGGTACGACAAAAAAGAAGCGCTTTCCTTCGCCAACGACGGGTGCTGGGAGGTTCAGATACCCGGCAAAACCAACTTTCATTATGTGCCCTTCGACAGCCTGCGCATTCTCTTAAACGATACGCTGCGTCTAAATACGGACTCTCCGGCGCATTTTGAGAGCATAGAATCGCTCTACATAGCTTTCCGCAAGAATTTGAAAAATACCGTAGACAAAATCTGCGCGGACGCGATAAAAGAGTTCGCCGACTTCTGCGAGCATCCCGAAAAAGGGGTCTGCTCGGTGATTTCGGTCTTTGAACAGGACTGTATTCAAAGGGCAAAAGGCTATCAAAACGGCGGAACCGTGTACCGCGTGGTTTCTCCGCATATCGGCGGCGCGCCCGACGTGGGGAACAGCCTGCTTGCGATTCAAAAGCTGGTCTTTGAGGAGAAAAAGGTTTCGTTTGACGACCTGATGCGGATTCTGCAGAACAACTGGGAGGGCGCGGAAGCGCTGCGCCTGTACGCGCTCAACCATTATACCTATTACGGCAACGACGACGACGAAGCGGACGCCTACACGACGCGCGTCATCGACGATTTCGGGGACATGGTGGAAGCGTGGCAGGGAAAATCGCCGATTATCTTTACCGGCGGCGTCAGCACGTTCGGCAGGCAGATCGAGTGGGCGCCGTTCCGGCTCGCCACGCCGTTCGGAAAAAGAAAAGGGGACATCCTGTCCGGGAACGATTCCCCGACGCCGGGCACCGACACCGAGGGCGCGACGGCCATGATTCGCTCCTACTGCAAAGCGGATTTAAAAAAGATGGGCACCGGCGCGGCGCTGGACGTTAAGCTGGCGCCGGGCACTTTGAAGGGCGAAAACGGCGTTGCCGCACTGGTTGCTCTGATCGAGGGCTTTTGCAGGCTGGGCGGGTATTTTATGCAGCTGGACGTCGTCGACGCGAAGACGCTAAAACGGGCGCAGGAGAACCCGGAAGCGTACAAGACCCTGTCCGTGCGCGTGTCCGGCTGGAATGCCCGCTTTGTGACGCTCGACCGGGAGTGGCAGAACATGATTATTGAGCGCACGGAGAAAAACAGTTTATGAGCGCGGCGCTTGTGACCAAAATACAGCGTTTTTCCACGCACGACGGCGACGGCGTCCGCACGGTCGTGTTCCTGAAAGGGTGCCCGCTGGACTGCAAATGGTGCCACAACCCCGAAACCAAAAAGGCGGAGAACCAGTTGTATTATGTAAACCGGCTCTGCATCGGCTGCGGCGCGTGCCGAGCGGCGTGCGGTCAGGACGCGCATGCGTTTCTGCCCGACGGCAGACATATTTACCGACCCGAGCAGTGCGCGCTTTGCATGAAATGCGTTTCGGTCTGTCCGGCGAAGGCGATGGAAAGCGTCGCGCAGGTTATGACCGCCGAACAGATTATGGAGATTGTCCTGCGCGACAAACCCTTTTACGGCGAAAACGGCGGGCTGACGCTGTCGGGCGGCGAACCGCTTATCCATGCAGATTTGTGCGTCGAACTGTTGGAGCGCGCCAAAAAGCTGGGCATGACCACCGCAATCGAAACCAGCGGGTATGCGAGCAGGGAAGCGGTCCGGCGGGTCGCCCCGCTGACCGACTGCTTTCTTTGGGATATCAAGGATACCGACCCGGTTCGGCACAAAGAGAATACGGGCGCGGACAACAGGTTAATTCTTGAAAACCTGAAAATTGCCGATTCGCTCGGCGCAAAAACGGTTTTGCGCTGCATTGTTCTGAAAGGCGTCAACGCGGAGCCGGCGCATTTTCGGGCGGTGAGCGGGATTTATCATTCGCTTCAATATTGCGCGGGGGTCGAGCTTCTGCCGTATCACACCTACGGCGGATCGAAGCGGGAGCAGCTCGACGGTTTCGACGACGGAAACAAGGCCTGGATTCCGGCGGAAGCGGATTTGGCTTTGGCACGCGATATCTTAACGGAAAACGGCGTTCCTGTTCTATAAACAAAGACAGAGCGTTCTCTGTCCTGATTTTTTTTACGCGCATATTGAAACCGCCGGCATCGGTATGGTATTGAGTAAAAAAAGCGTTATGGAGTTAAAAATGGATTTGGTTGTAAAACGGTTTGAAGAATTAACCCTCAATGAACTGTATGAAATCTTAAAGGCGAGAGCCGAGGTGTTTGTCGTCGAGCAAAACTGCCCCTATCAGGATTTGGACGAAAAAGACAAACGCGCCTACCACGTATACTTAAAAGACGAGTCCGGCATACAGGCGTATCTGCGGGTCGTGGACAAAGGGGTGTCCTTTGAAGAGGTATCCATCGGCAGAGTGCTGACCGTGAAGAGAGGATTCGGTCTCGGAAAAGAACTGATGCTGGCGGGCATCAAAGTCGCGAAAGAAAAACTGCGCGCCGACAAAATCAGAATCGGAGCGCAGTCGTACGCGAAAGGCTTTTATGAAAAAGTGGGTTTTAAGCAGGTCTCGGACGAATTCATGTTAGACGGCATACCGCATATCGAGATGCTGTTGGAACTGCAGGAGATATAAAAACAGAGCAAGTATATATTATGCCGCATAATATACGCTTGCTCTTTTTTATATTACTTTTCGTTTTCGCGGAGCTGACCGAGCGTTCCGCCGGGGTGGCGCTTTACGTACTGCGCGGGCGTCAGGTTCACGTGCTCCTGCAGCACCACCGAGATGCACTGCAAAACAAGGGTTTCTACAAGATACGAGTTCCGCGGCGCGCGGTTCAAGGGTCCGCCCTCATGCCGTACGCCGGCGAAGATATGGCAGTCGGCGAACTTCGCGAGCCAGGAATCTTTGTTGCCGGTCACCGCGATGATCTTGCAGCCGTAATTGCGGACAGCGGCCGCGGTCGCCTTCAGCTCGGCGGTGTTGCCGCTGTTGGAAATGCAGATGACCACGTCTTCTTCGGCAAGCTGCCCGCAGGAGCCGTGCACCGCTTCGGTGCCGTGCAGATAATAGGCGGGCGTTCCGGTCGACGAGATCAGCGACGCGGCGTAGGTGGCGACGTGCGACGGCTTTCCGATGCCCGTAATGTGCAGTCTGCCGCCATTGCGGCGGGATTCCTCGATGATTTGAACGGCTCTGTCAATCTCGTCTCTGCTGATGTTGTCTATGAAGTAGGTAAGCTCATTCTTTGCGCTTTCCAGAAAGTTCTTCAATGCGTCCATAATCAATCCCTTAACTGTTCGAAAAGTTCGGTATTCAGGCGATTGGTTTGCATAACGCGTAACACCTCGTCAATGGAGGGCAGGCTGGGCTGCGCGCCCATGCGGGTTACGGTTATGCCCGCGGCGCAGTTCGCGAACCGCAGCGCGCTTTCATAATCGGCGCCCAGACAAACCGCGGTGCAGAATGCGCCGACAAAGCTGTCGCCGGCGGCGGTCGGGTCAACCGGACTGCCGCTGTCTATGCAGGGGCTCTTTAGGAAAACATCCTTGTTTACAAATACCGCGCCCTTGCTGCCCAAGGTAATAAGCGCGTTTTGCACGCCCATTTCGATGAGCCGGTCTGCCGCTTTGCGGATGTTCTCCTCCGAGTTCGGGCAGATGCCGGTAATATCCTGCGCTTCGTGCTCGTTCGGCGATATGTAGGTAAGGCAGGACAGCAGCGCTTGGCTGAGCGGCGCGGACGGCGCCGAGTTGAGCATGACCGGAACACCCTTTTTATAGGCGTACTCGGCTACGATTTCGTTGATCTGCATCGGGATTTCCAGCTGCAGCATCACCATATCGTAACGGGCAACCTCGTCCTCTAAAAACGCAACGTCCTCCGGCGTAATCTTCATATTCGCGCCGGGCACGACGATAATGCGGTTGTGCGTGGTGTTGTTTTTCTTTTCCAGAATAATGTTGCCGACCGCGGTTGAAACGCCTGCGGCTTTTTTTATAAACTGCGTGTTTACGTTATGGCTGTTCAGCGAAGCCAGCAGTATCTCGCCGAAGCTGTCGTCCCCGACTTTGCCGACCATCGTGACGTCCGCGCCCAGCTTGGCTGCCTGAACCGCCTGATTGGCGCCCTTTCCGCCCGGAGCGGTATGAAAATCGCAGCCGAAAACCGTCTCGCCGCTGTTCGGAAACCGTTCGGTGCTGACAATCAAATCCATGACAAGGCTGCCTACGACTAATATTTTTGGCTTTTTCATAAAATCACCTAAATTATAATATTCTGGAATGAAAAGTAAAAAATGCTTTATTTTTTATTAAAACTATAACATACCGCTCGATATAAATCAAGGGTTTACAAATAATGGGTTGCATTCATCCGAATAATATGTTAAAATCTACGAAACTGTGAATTTTTTGTGGAGTAACTATAACTATGAAAACGGTTGGAAACATTCTTTGGTTTATCCTGTGCGGGTTGGTTCTTGGTCTGTCCTGGGCGCTTGTCGGCGTTTTGTGGTGCATTACGATTATCGGCATACCGTGGGGCGTGCAGTGCTTTAAGTTCGCAAAGCTCGCGTTTGCGCCGTTCGGAAAAAACGTACAATACGGCAGCGGGCTGTTTTCGCTGTTCTTAAACATTATCTGGCTGCTTTTCAGCGGCATCCCGCTGGCGGTCGAGTCGTTTTTGATAGGCTGCTCGCTTTGCGTTACGATTATCGGAATTCCGTTCGGAATCCAGTGCTTCAAGTTCGCAAAACTCGCGCTGCTGCCCTTCGGCGCAAGCGTCGTGAAAGCTGCGTGAGGAAAGGATTATGTCAAACATAGAACGCGCAATACGGGAAAAACTCTTCGCGCTGCAGGACGCAAAGTACCGCGATTTTCAATGCAGACTTATTCCGACGGCGGACCCCGCGACCGTCATCGGCGTCCGGACGCCCGACCTGCGCAGGCTGGCGCGGGAAGTGTCCAAAACGCCGGACGCGGCGGCGTTTTTAAAAATACTGCCGCACAAATACTTTGAGGAAAACAACCTCCACGCTTTTCTGATTGAGCAAATCAAGTATTACGGCCAAACCGTCGCGGCGCTGGACGCTTTTTTACCGTATGTGGACAACTGGGCGACCTGCGACCAGATGCAGCCGAAGGTCTTTAAAAAACACCTGCCGGAACTGCAAGAAAAAATCAAGGAATGGGTTTCATCCGGCCATACCTATACCGTCCGATTCGGCGTCAACATGCTGATGGGCCATTATCTGGACGAGCATTTCGACCCGGCATATCTGCGGCTGGTCGCCGACATCCGGTCGGAGGAATATTATGTAAACATGATGATCGCCTGGTTCTTCGCGACGGCGCTCGCAAAACAGTACGAAGCGGCGCTGCCCTTCATCGAGCGGCGCTGTCTGGATACTTGGACGCACAACAAGGCGATACAGAAAGCAATCGAGAGCTGCCGAATCTCCGATGAGCAGAAAGTGTATCTGCGTACGCTGAAAACGAAAACAGAACGGAAACAGTTATGAAGAATATAAAAATATTAAGGCCATACCCAACCGCGGCGCTCTCTTTTGCGGTCAGCGAGTTTCAGCGTTTATACAAAGCGGTCTGCGGCAGGGAAATCGTTGCGACGGACAGGCTGGACGAAACGTCGAATTTTGTCGTAATTGGCAGCGACGAGGTGAACTGCGCCACTGCGGAATACTATATAAACGGGAAAATCAATTTCTCGTTCCGCTACGGCACCGACGATTATCATATCAAATCTATCGAAGATAACGGGCGCACCCTTCTTTTCCTGTGCGGCGGCAGGGAACGCTCTACCATTTACGCGGTTTACCGCTATTTCGAGAAGTTCGCGGGCTGCCGCTATTTTTGGGACGGCGATATTCTGCCGAAGTCGCGCGATTTGCCGCTCCAAACAATAGACCTTGCCGAAAGCCCGCGCTTTGAAACGCGGGGCATACGCTATTTCGCCCACCGTTCTCTGCACCGTTTTCAGGCGGAGCATTGGGACTTCGAGGACTGGAAGCGGGAGATTCACTGGCTGTTGAAAAAGCGGCTGAATATGTTTATGCTGCGCATCGGCCTGGACGACCTCTTTCAAAAGGCGTTCCCGGATATCGTGGATTATCCGCCCGACGAGGGAAGATTGCCCGAAGCGGGAGAGGACCATGACGACCGAACGCTTTTCTGGTCTTTGCAGTACCGTGGCGAACTGCGCAAAAAAGTGCTGGACTATGCGTTCAGCCTTGACCTGATACACCCGGAGGACTGCGGCGCCATGACGCACTGGTATTCCCGCACGCCGCTGCAGTATTTGGAAAAAGTAAAACCGGCGCTGCTCTCGCAGTCCACGTCGGTTTACAGCGAGCAGACCGGGCTTGTCTGGGATATTCGGTACGACAAGTACATGCAGGACTACTTCAAGCTCACCGACGCGCATGTCAAGTATTACGGAAAAGGGCAGGTGTTCCACACCATCGGGCTGGCCGAGCGGCTGTATTCCGACAGCCGCGACTACAACCTTCGCTTAAAGCAGTTTGTTTATCATAAGATACAGCGCTTTCTGAAAGCAAAATACCCCAACGCGCCGCTTCTGCTGGCGAGCTGGGATTTTTACTTTACCTATAAGCCGGACGAGGTCAAAGCCTTAATAGAACAGCTTGACCCGTCGCAGGTCGTGATTTTGGACTACACGTCCGACAGCGCGGGGGAGAACAACTTTAAAAACTGGGGCATTGTCGGGAACTTTCCATGGATATTCGGCCTTTTCTTAGGCTATGAGCCGAACAACGAAATCAGGGGCGACTACCGGCTGATTTACGAACGCTTAAAAACGGCCAAAGACGACCCGATGTGCAAAGGCATGGTGCTGTGGCCTGAGATGTCCCACAGCGACATCCTCATGCTCGAATTTTTCGCTTCCAACGCGTGGTCGCCGCTGGAAAAGAGCATGCGGGAGTTTATCGCGCAGTTCTGCGAAAATCGGTACGGCAAAGACGCGCATTTGATATGCTCAATATGGGATTTGCTCTTCCCGATCATCCAAATGCACGCGTGGAGCGCCGACAAAACGCTCAAAAACGAAACCGATTTGTTCTTCAACCCGTTCGAGAGCAATCGGTTCGACCCCGAAGCGGAAACCTGCTTTAACAAGCTGCTGCAGACCGCGAAGGAGAATTCGGGGGCGGCGGTCGTCATACTCGAGCTGCTCTCGAAAACGGTTTTTCGGGACGAGTTCATCCGCCGCGACTGCTACGACATCGCAAGAACCATCTGCGGCAGGTACGTCACCGCCGCGCTTCAGCTGGCGCAGAAGCAGTTCGCGCTCTGGCAGAAGGGGAAAGCGGAAGGGGAAGAGGTCAAAAAGACGTTCGGCGTTGTTTTAAAGCTCCTGGACGCGCTTGCGGACCTGCTCGGACAGCATTCGGATTTTTCGCTGTATGAAACGCTAAAAAAGCTGAAGGAAGCCGCGCCGGTCAACCCGTGTTTTGAGCGGACGCTCAAGAACAACGCGTCGGCGCCCTACTGCCGCTCGTATATTTATGAGAATGTCCGCTATCTCTACATCCCGGAGACAAAACTTCTGTTCGACTGGATTTCGTACAACATCGACGCGGACAATCGGGGAGAAAAGGCAAAGAAAGCGGAGTTTCTCGCAAAGAAAGCGCAGATAAAGGAAAACTTCAACAATACCCCGCTCGCCGACCTGCGCCCGACAAAAAACAGCACCTTCGCGGAAACGGTCTTGCGGATAAAGAACGCGATTGACGGGTTGGGGGGTTAAAAAACACCGTGCCATACGGGATGTATGGCACGGTGGAAGTTTTGTTAAATAAAAAGACTGGGTTCTAAGAATAACTCTTTCTTTAAAAAACATCATTTGGGATTATTATAAAGCTATAAAATGTCCCCGTATATCCAACTATATTATTTATGCTTTTTTCTTTGTAAAAACACCTTTTTGCCATGTGTCATGAGGGTTAACTAAATTAGGATATTATTTCACTAATATGGTGTACATATCATCAATATCCTTAATATAAGTTTAATTTTAGCAGTATTTGCAGTTTTAATATATTAAATACAAAAGTCAATATATTTATAAACCCCGCCGTATGTGCACTGCCATACAGTGGGGCGAATTTTCTTATATTTCTTTTACGCCGGGTTGCTGGACACCGAAGCGCGTTTGATTTTTCTGGAAGTGGTTTTGGGGAACTCCTCGTTGCGAATGACGACGGAGGAAACGCGTTTATAGGCGGGAAGCACTCTGCAGACCTCGATAATGTCGTTGAGGACTTCCTTTTCGCTCTTCGGCTCGCTCAGGAAAACCTCCGCCTGCAGTCTGGACTCCTGTCCGGTCTCGTCCTTTGCGCTCTTGACGATAACCTCGCTGACATAGGGGATGCGCTGAATATAGTTCTCGATTTCCTCGGGGTAAACGTTCTTGCCGTTGCTGAGGACAATGATGTTCTTCTTTCTGCCGGTGATA
>JAKPGJ010000049.1 GCA_029550965.1 Bacillota bacterium | reverse complement strand
ACGTCGCCTGCTATCAGCCGAACTATATGTTCGTCAGCGCCGCGACCAAACAGCGGGTGACAACCGCCTGCAACACCGCGAAAAGACTCGGCATGGGCATCGAAATCGAGGCGGCGTACAGCATGTTCACCTCGGTTGAGTATTACAACCGATATTTGGATTATTTAAGCATCTGCACGACCTTGGGCGCGAACCAGGGCATCAAAATGTATTACAACGAAGCGGTCGACGGCGTTTTCTATACCGCGTATAAATCCGATATTCCGGAAATCCGGCGGATTTACGACTATACATACAAATACGCGTCCAAAACCCTGAACCCCGCCGAACTGATTTATGTGGAAGAAAAGCCGAAATACGAAGGGTACGACATTATCTCGGTCGGCTGCCCCTATACCGCGACCAGTCCGTACACGAACTCGACGCTCGGGTACGGCAGCGTGAGCGGAACCGAACTGACCGACGGCGTTTTCGGCAAATCTGATTACGATACCGAGTGGGTCGCCTTCCATGTCAGCAAGACCGAAAGCGACGGCTGCTACCATATCGACGTCGATTTGGGCAAAACCTTCGACATCCTGACGCTGTTCTCGCTCGAACTGCACCACCTTCCCGGCTCCGGCATTACGCTTCCGGAAAGCGTCGAATTCCTCGTATCAACGAACGGCAGCAGCTACAAGAGCATCGGCTACGCCGAGTTCACGCGCAGCGCGTTTGCCTATAATCAGGCTACCCTAACGCCGGATAAGCCGGTAACCGCCCGTTTTGTCCGCGCGAAAATTAAGCCCGGCACGCACGTGTTCGTGTTCGTGTCCGAAATGACGATCGGCGTTCCGAAGGGAAGCAATGTTGTCCCGGCGCTTCGGGCAAACAAAAACGCGCCGGTACTCGTGAACAACGACGAAAAGTACTGTGCGCTTCTTGGCGAGCAGATTAAGGCTTCGGCCATATCCGGGCAGTTCTCGCATACCGTTACCATCCGGACTGCGGACGGATTAGCCGCGGGCGGCAGCACCATGCTCGGAACCGGCGGCACAATAACCTATTTCCATCAGGGAAAACAGGCGGACACCTATAGCATCGTCGTGTTCGGCGACATCGACGGCGACGCCGAGATCAGCTCCATCGACTACCTGTTGACCAAAAAAGCGTTTATCGGCAGCGTAAGCCTGAACGCGGCTCAGCTGGCGGCTGCCGACGTAAATCTTGACGGTTCGGTCGATTCGCTCGATATTTTGTTAATCAAAAGGCATATTATCGGAACAGACAATATATACACCAGAATTCCATGAAAGGTATTAGAGGTATGACACAAAGCAATCGTATTTTCGGAGAGGTTTTTGACGGCAAAACGGAAAAACTTGATTACATTCCCGTCGCGGATATCGATGGAAAATATGTTGAAGAGAAAACGAAAGAGCATATTTTCGTAAACATTCTCAGTCCGTTGTTCGCAATCGGCGGTATCACGCATCCCGACGACAACTGCGGCGAGTTTTACCGGCTTGACGCGTCCAAAAAGGACGTATATTCCGAGCAGAACCGCTTCCTCGCAAGCTGCACCGCCGGCGCGCAGGTTCGCTTTAACACCGACGCGGATAGCGTCATCATTAAAATCTGGCTCAGAAGCGCCATTACCGGCATGAACCATTTCACCAACCGCGGCGTATACGGGCTGGACATGCTGGTCGGCGCCGGCAACAACCGCAGATACGTCGGCGCGCCGATGCAGACCTTCGCGGAGAGCAGCACCTACAACGAGGGCGTGCTCAACCTGCCCAAAGGCGAAAAAGAAGTGCTGATCAACCTGCCTTTGTACGGCGGGCTGACAAAAATGGCGATCGGTTTCCCGGCGGGCGCGAAAATCGCGAAACCGGCGGACAGAACCGTCAAAGACCCTGTCTGCTTCTACGGCTCTTCCATCACGCAGGGCGGGTGCGTTTCAAGGCCGGGAAATATGTATTCGCACATCCTTTGCCGCGCTTTGGACGCCGACTGCATGAACCTCGGTTTCTCCGGCTCCGCGATGGGCGAGCAGTCGGTGGCCGAATACATCGGCACCCGCAAGATTTCGGCGTTCGTCATGGATTACGATTTCAACTCGCCGACGGCCGAAACGCTGCGGCAGACGCACGAACCCTTCTTTCAAACCGTGCGGAAGGCGCATCCCGACGTTCCGGTCATCTTTGTAACCCATCCGTATTACTACGAAGAAAACGAGAACGACAGAAAGCGCAAGGACGTCATCCGCGCCACCTACGAAAACGCGATTGCGTCGGGGGATCAAAACGTTTATTTCGTGGACAGCGAAACCTTCTTCCCGCTCGAAATGCGCGACCTTTACGCGGTCGATATCCTCCATCCGAACGACCTCGGC
This sequence comes from Bacillota bacterium, assembly GCA_029550965.1. Taxonomy (GTDB): domain Bacteria; phylum Bacillota; class Clostridia; order Oscillospirales; family CAG-382; genus UBA1049. The sequence goes on along the minus strand of JAKPGJ010000049.1, from coordinate 69,465 downwards.
CATTTTATGATGGCAAAAGCGATTTATCCTGCGCTTGCAAACGCGCTGAAAAAATAAAAAATGAAAACCGGGACCATCAAAAGTCCCGGTTTCATTATTGGCTATTTACTCGTCCCACCAGAGGACTTGTTCCACCAGAGAACAACATGGAATGCTTTACAGGTCGTCGGCGTCCTGAACGGGGACATGCTTGCCATCCGTCGGCACGCCTGTATAGCTTCCATTGGGATCCTGATTGCTCGTCATCCAATTCGGATCTTTTATTTCCTGCGTAATATCCAGATACCTGCTTCCGTCAATTTCAGGCGGCGTAAAGCGGCAAGGGTAGTAAAACCGGTTCACACCGTTCAGTCCGTTTAAAAAGCGAAAACTTCTATTTTTTCTGCCCATAAAAGCACTCCTTTAAACCGAAATAGCCAAGACCCGAATCGTTTTAAAAGCAATTCTGCGGTCGCCATTATTATTTGCGGACGGACGCGAAATATTCCTTTTAAAAACCGGAAAAACATAGAAAAGCCGGAAGATGCGACTCCTCCGGCTTTCTCTATCGAACCCTAAAAACAGGGCCGAGGTCATTCTGCAAAAATCAAATTTTTAACCTCAATCATACTTCCGCGCCGACAGACAGTATCGCCTATATAAAAGACGCTCCAGACAGTTGGAGAAACTTTCGACTTCCTGCCTGACGGCATTCGCGACCTTATGACCATCGGTCGTTCTTATTATGAACCGCACATCATAAATTATTCATAAATTTTGATTGACAAAAAATACCTCGGTTTGTAAAATAAGATTAAGGTGGTAACATACATGAGGATTATCGGCATAGACTTCGGCGACGCAAGAATCGGGCTTGCGGCCTCGGACGCTGGCGAAACGCTTGCGACCGCGCAGGGGACAATCAAGGTCAGCGGCATGAACGACGCGGTCGAGAAGGTTTCGGCGAAAGTGAAAGAGTTGGGCGGAGAGAAAATCGTCATCGGCATGCCGAAGAATATGGACGGTTCTTTATCCTTCCGCGCGGAAAGAACAAAGCGTTTTGCCGAGCTTATTAAAGAAAAAACCGGGCTTGCGGTTGAGTTTTTTGACGAGCGGCTTACCACCGTCGAGGCAATGCAGTATCTCAACATCACCGACTATAAAAGCGGCAGGCGGAAAAACGTGATCGACACGCTCTCGGCGCAGATCATTCTGCAGGCGTATCTGGACGCAAAAAAGAATGCGTAAAAACAAAAAAATTGGGCTTGACAAAACCGACACCGCTGTATTATAATTACGCTTGTGCATTTCAGAGATACGCGGTGTGCAAAGCGTGAAAAACTGAGAACGCATTTTTTATTCTGAATTTTTAACCGAATATCGGGGTGTGGCTCAGCTTGGTAGAGCGCTTGGTTCGGGACCAAGAGGCCGAAGGTTCAAATCCTTTCACTCCGACCAAAAAACGACAGGATAAACCTGTCGTTTAAAAAATAGCAGGTGAAACCACCTGCTATTTTCGTTGTTGTTGACAGGTGTAACCACCTGTCGTTTATGCAGTTGCTTCGCAACTGCTTTTTTATTTAATACGAATTTGAAAGGATTTGAAGGGCGGGTGTTGAATGACAGTCCGGTGGACTGTCAGACCCCGCCACAGCTCTGCTTTGCAGGCGGGCAAATCCTTTCACTCCGACCAAAAAACGACAGGATAAACCTGTCGTTTAAGAAATAGCAGGTGAAACCACCTGCTATTTTCGTTGTTGGTGACAGGTGTAACCACCTGTCGTTTATGCAGTTGCTTCGCAACTGCTTTTTTATTTAATACGAATTTGAAAGGATTTGAAGGGCGGGTGTTGAATGACAGGAATATCACGACAGGAGAAACCGAACGCCTTGCTTTTTAAATGAAAAAAGTTTTCTGTTTTAAAATAAGAAGTACCGTTGTCAGGTTTTATATGATATAATCCTTACAGAAGTCATCCGCTTTGATGCGTAAAAGGAGTGAGAAAATGCATTTTGTCAACGCGAAAGGGATTCTCTCAGCAAAAAACGGCATGAATATTTATCGCGGGTGCACGCACGGCTGCATTTACTGCGACAGCCGCTCGACCTGCTATCAGATGAAGCACGACTTCGAGGATGTCGAAGTGAAGCAGAACGCGCCCGAACTCCTTGAGATGGCTTTGCGTTCAAAGCGGAAAAAGTGCATGATCGGCACCGGCTCGATGTGCGACCCGTACATGCACTGCGAGGGAAAATTAGGGCTTACGCGAAAGTGCCTTGAGATTATCGACAAATACGGCTTCGGCGTGACGCTGATTACCAAGTCAAACCGGGTTCTGCGCGACTTGGATTTGCTCAAAAGCATCAACGCGAAGGCGAAAGCCGTCGTGCAGATGACGCTGACGACGTATGACGAACGCTTATGCAGAATTCTCGAACCGAACGTCTGCACCACGAAAGAACGATTCGAAACCTTAAAAATCCTGCGCCAGAACGGCATTCCGACGATCGTCTGGCTCTCGCCGATTCTGCCCTTTATCAACGACACGGAGGAAAACCTGCGCGGGATACTGAACTACTGCTTTGAAGCGGGCGTAAAAGGGATTTTGTGCTTCGGCATCGGCGTAACCCTGCGCGAAGGCGACCGCGAGTATTTCTATCAAAAATTAGACGAGCATTTTCCGGGACTAAAAGAGCAGTATCACCGCAAATACGGTTACGCCTATGCAGTGACGAGCGATAACCACGATAAACTGATGAAGATTTTCCACGCCGAATGCAAGGCGCGCGGCGTGATGAGCGACGTCGGCGAGATTTTTTCTTATCTGCACCATTTTCCGGAACCGGAGGAAATGCAGCTGAGCATGTTTTAGTGTTGTATTGGCAGTAATTTACAAATGAATTAAATTTACGATGATTTTTTAATATTTTAGTTGCATTTTTTGAGATTTTCAGTATAATTATGTTGTAACCGCAAAATTTTAAAGAAAAGAGGGCCATGTCAATGATTTATGCAGCAGTTGCAGCTATTGTCGTAGTTTTTATCTTATTCTCCTCGCTGTTCATCGTTCAGCAGCAGACGATTGCGATTGTCGAGCGTTTCGGCAAGTTCCGCCGTACCGCCGCCGCGGGATTACATATACGCGCGCCGTTCGGCATCGACCGCATCGTTTATCGCGTTCCGCTCAGAATACAACAGAATAACATAGAGATCGAAACAAAAACCAAGGACAACGTTTTCGTCCGCTTAAACCTCGCCGTACAGTTCCAGGTTGACAGCAAAAAGGTTGTCGAGGCGTATTATAAACTTGCCGAACCGATTGCGCAGATCCGCTCGTACGTCGAGGACGCGATTCGTTCCTCGCTGCCGAAGTACACGCTCGACGAGTCCTATGAGAAGAAGGACGACATCGCGCGCGACGTCTTTGATACGGTTTCCAACGAGATGTTCGAGTACGGATACTGCATCATCAAAACGCTGATTACCTCCATCGAGCCGGCGCAGGAAGTCAAAGAAGCCATGAACGCCATCAACGCCGCGCAAAGACAGAGACAGGCCGCTCAGGAACTCGCGAACGCGGATAAGATCAAGATCGTCACCGCCGCCGAAGCGGAAGCCGAAAAAGACCGCCTGCATGGCGTCGGTATCGCGAACCAGCGCAAAGCCATTGTGGACGGTTTAAGCGAGTCGTTCAACGAACTGAAATCCAGCGGCTTGAGCGAGAAGGATATCATGTGCATTCTGCTGACCGAGCAGTATCTGGACGCGCTGAACACCTTCGCGAAGAACGGAAATCAGGTAATCTTCCTGCCCGCAGGACCGACCGGCGCCGAGGACATCCGCGCCCAGCTTATGAGCGCGCTTGCCGCGAATAAAAAGATAAAGAACTAAAAAAATACATAACAAAAAAAGCAAAGAGGTAAAACTCTTTGCTTTTTCAATACCGTTAAGGGTATGAACAGGTATGGACAAAAAACAGAAAAGCGATAGAAGCAAAAAACTATTTTTAAGAAAGAAGCGCGCCGTCGGCAAAACCGTATTTTTAACCGTCGGCGTTCTGCTGACGCTGAACGCGGCCGCGGCGGTCTTCGTTTCGAAAATGAACATCGGTATTGCCGGAACTTTTCTGCTGGGCGCGATATTTCTAAGTTGCGGTTTGTTTTGGAATACGCTGGTTCCGAAAATTCCGAAATGGCCCAGAATCCTGTTCCTTGCCGGCGTCGCTTTCGTGACGTTTTTTTCTCTGTTTTTGCTGATATACGGCGCTTCCGAACAGGTTCATTACCGCGAGGACGCGGTGATTGTGCTGGGATCGAGCATAAAGGGCGAGGAACTCTCGGTCGGTCTGAAAGAAAGACTTAACCGCGCCGTCCTGTATTATCAAAAGAACCCGACCGCGGTCATCGTCGTGAGCGGCGGGCAGGGACCGCGGGAGACCGTCGCCGAAAGCCTTGCGATGGAGCAGTATCTGATAAGCCGCGGGATACCGCGGGAGCAAATTGTCCGCGAAGAAAAAGCTGATAACACCTATGAAAACTTTGCGTACGCAAAGCAGTTGTTGGACGAGCGTTTTGATAGGCCTTACAGCGTCGCGTTTATCACCAGCGAATATCACGTGTTCCGGGCCGAATCCATCGCAAAAGCCGTCGGATTCGACGAAGCATCGGGCTGCGGCAGCAGAACAAAGTGGTACGCGCTGATTCCGAGCTGTCTGCGCGAATGCGTCGGCGTGTTTCGTTTCTGGATTCTCGGGTATTAGCCGTCCGTAAATCTCTTATAGTTTTCCAAAAGCCAGTCTGCGACGCCGTTTTCGGCGTTGCTTTTTATGACCTCGTCCGCATTGCGCTTTACTTCTTCGTGCGCGTTGCCGACCGCGACGCGGTAATCGGCGCAGGAAAACATGGGCAAATCGTTTAAATTGTCGCCGAAAACGACGACGCGGTCAAAACCGTACGCTTGCTTTATAAACCGCAGCGCGTGCGATTTCGACGCTTTTTCCGACAACAGCTCTAAAAAGAAGTGGTCTTTGTTGTAAATGTCCCGGTAAAACTCAGCGCGCAGCCCTTCAAGGGTTTTTACCCGGTTATAGAAGGGTTCAAGCGCTTCCAGCCGGTCGCAAACCGTATAATAGACCGGCAGCATGCCGGAAAAGTCGTACTCGGTGTAGGGATACGCTCTGGTGAACCGCTTGCCGAACTGGATTTGCCGCTCCCGCATAAACGCGAGCGCGTGCGGCGTGCGGACGTTTTCGTAAAACACCTCGAGGGTATCGTCCTTGATCAAATAAAGAAAGCCGGAAAGGTCGTGCTCATGCAGAATCGGAAGCAACCTTTTAAAAAGCGCTTCTCCGAACGATTCGATATGTACAAATGCCGCTTTCCGGACATCATAAACACATACGCCGTTCAGCAGAACGGCGGGCACGTTTATGTTCAGTTTCTTGATTTTAACGATGCTCCACGGACTGCGCGCGGTGGCGACGGTAAAGTGCAAACCGCTTTCGATAAGCCGGTTTATGGTCTGAACCGTGTGTTCGCTCAACTCGGCGCTGTTGTCAAAGAGGGTTCCGTCGAGGTCGGAAACAAAAAGCGTTTTCATTGATAGCCGTACCTTTTAATCTTGATGGGTTCTACTTTGATATGCAGTCTGTCAATCATATTGCAAAAACCACTGCCCGCGTACAGGGTGTAGCCGAACATTTTCTCGTTGTTGTCCACGACATCATGGCCTTTGCTCGACCCTTTGTAAATTTGAAACGGGGTTGGGCTTATGAGCAAAACTTTTTCAATCGGCAAATCGTTGTTTTCAAGGGTGATATCCGAAAGGTTGTAGAATTTGCTTCTTTTAAGCGGCGGCACCTGCCTCATAATATAGTGCCAAAACTCGGCATAATTCTCATCATAGAATACCAGCGCGCTGCCCTTTCTGAGCGCGGTGAAGAAGTAAACGACAAAGATTTTCTCATTCGTGGTAACTACGATAACAGGTTTAGAGCTGCTGAAAAAAATAGATTTATATGGATTTTGGCGGATTTCTAACTTATACGCATGCTCTTTGCATACTCTTTTCAAGCTTTTAATAAAGCTTATTCTCTTAAATAATGCTCTTATGTACCGAAAACTGCGCAGGATGATCATTACAGCCAGCAAAACGCACATAATGAAAGGCAAAACTTCTAATAAGAGATAGAATGCGGTATATCGCGGAGGTATCTCGTCGTTCAGCTTGTAATAAAGCGTTACCGAAAAGCCGATGATTATAGGCAAAATATAAAGAAAGGTCAGGATAATGCCTATGTATCTGCGAAATCTGCGAGGCTTTTTGCCCATTTCCGTAAACTTGCTCATGAAATCCCCCAATTATAAAATATTATGCATAGAATAGCATAATAATTGAAAAAACGCAATATAAAAACTGCGCAGGGAATATGTATTTTCCCTGCGCAGCTGTTGTTCGGAAAAGGTACACAGTATTTCGGAGCCTGTTTTATGCTGTCGAAACATTCAATTCCTCGTTTAAACCGAAACTTATGGATATAGCCTCGTTGACCATCTGCATTGTTTTGTCGTCAAGATGCCCCATTTTTTCCTTGAGCCTGCGTTTGTCCAGGGTGCGAATCTGTTCAAGCAGAATTACCGAGTTTTTTGCGAGACCGCTTGATCCGCCATTAGACAAAACCTCTCCTCGCACTTCGATATGTGTCGGAAGCCTTGCTTTGCTCGTCTGGCTTGTGATCGCAGCGGCAATAACCGTAGGGCTGTATCGGTTTCCGATATCATTCTGAACAATCAAAACAGGCCGAATACCGCCTTGTTCTGAGCCGACAACAGGACTTAAATCTGCATAGAAAATGTCGCCCCGTCGAATACTGTTGTTGGTTTGTTGTCCTTTCAAATTAACACGCCCCTTAGGTTCCGATAATATGATATGTCAAAACACCGGATTTGGATTTTTTAGTCCGATGTTTTCGTTATTATTTTTGCCATCTTGCGCGTGCTTATTCTAAAAACAAGCAAAAAAAGAAACACTCTTTCGAGTGTTTCGCTATAAAAAATAATTTTTGTGTTTTTTATTGGTATATCAGGCTTTCAAACACTTCGCTGCTCTTTAAAGGCAGCAGGCGGGAGGGTTTGATCAGTCCTTCGAAATCCTTGGGGAACAGGTCGCACGGGACCGAAACGCTCAACGCGTTCAGGTAGTCCCCGCCGCCGATGAAAACTACTTCTCGAAAGGTCAGCTTTGCCTGCAGGAGCGCGTTGTAATAGGCTTCGGCTTTTTTCGCAAAATCCTCTTTAAACATATATCCGGGCACTTGGATTTCAAAGCGCATGTTGTCGTTGTAGTCGTTCGGGTCGCTCAGGCTGATCTGATCCTGAAACGGGTACCCGACGATTCCGAGCGGCTTGACGGAAAACCTGTCGTTCGGGAACCGCTCGCGCAATGCTTCCGTAATCTCAATCGTTCTTTTTTCCATCAGCTTGATTTCCGAAAAGCTTTTAAAGCTGTCGGTCAGTTTGGCGCGGTAAACGTTCAGGGAATACCGCTCGATCGGCGCTTTTACATCGTACACGGTGGCCTTGTAGCAGCCGGTTTCAAAATCATAAGCCGTGCCGGAAACCACGATTTCGTCGCTGGTGTAATGCTTCGATACATATTCGCGAATCATGTTGTCCGCCTGCAGCGCCTGCGGAAAAGTGCCGAACAACAGCGGGTGCGGCAAAACGCAGACAAATATTAAAAGGACGGATATAATGGATGTAAGAACCTTCTTCTTCGTCATCAGATGAAAGGCCAGCGAACACAGCAAAACCGTAACGATACAGATGAGCGCAAAGATAAGCGCGTACTCGGTTTTATAATAAACGGTCGTAAATATAAACGCGAATACCCCGAACAAAGCGGCTTTCTGCCATACCGGCAGACGGAGAAGCGCCGCAATCAAAATCGCGACGACATAAACAGGCAGGGTGGAGACCAGTCCTCTTTGCGGAAGCGTAAAATACGTTCCGGCGAAAGCCAGCAGAACGGCGGCGATAAGCCTTGCGTTGTACGCGAAATCAAAGGAGCGCTTTTCTGCTTCTTTTTTTGCTTCGGTCTGTTCCGGCTCGGTTCTTTCCATTTTTTCCTGCTCAGTGTTCGGCTGCTCCATAGTGTTGCCTCCTTTAGATGTTATAAGGATTTGTCATTTTTATCAGAAGATCCGTGTCGTCGTCCGCCTGAGCGCGGTTGTTCTTTACCGCGCCGCACTTCTGGCAGCGGTGCGTGATGATGAACCCCTTTTTGGCGCTGGTGGTAACCGCGATCGGCTTCATAATCCCGCCGCAGCCGCACTGCCTGTCGCCGGGGTTGATGTCGACGTGCTTCGAGCACAGGCAGTAAGGACAGTGGTTTCTTGATGAGTAGGAAAGGGGCGGCACCGCTCTGCCGCAGTTTTCGCACACAAAACCGCTGTCGTTTTTAACGAATAGCCTGGATTCCATTGCAACCTGCCTTATATTCTAAACCTGAAAATGATAAAATTTACAAAAACAGCTTTACTTTGCTTTCATGAAATAGTATAATTCACAAATATTAATAAATCAATATTAAAATTGGCATTTCCTTTATAAAAGGAGGAAAATAGATTGAAAACGAAAAAAGAAACCAACTGCAGGCTCGGCAAGACCGGCGGTCAGGCGGTTTTGGTAGGCGTCATGATGCGCAGCGAGAGCACGGTCGCAATCGCCGTCCGCCGGCTGGACAATAAAAAAATCGTCGCGCGGGTAAAACCAACGAAGACGATCAAGGATAAAGTCAAATTCTTTAGAATACCGATTATACGCGGCATCGTCAATTTTATCGAAATGCTCATTCTTTCTTTTTCGACCATGACCGCTTCGACCGAGATGCTCGGACTGGAGGAAGAGGAGCCGAGCAAGTTCGAAAAATGGCTTGAGCGGAAGTTCGGCTCTTCGTTAATGAGCGTTATTTCAGTTCTATCCGTCGTTTTGGGCGTTGCGCTGGCTATGCTTTTGTTTGTCTACCTGCCCATCGGTTCGACCAACCTGATACAGTCGATTACCGGCTGGGAGCGCGGCTGGTGGAAAGTACTGGTCGAGGGCTTGATGAAGTTTGTCATCTTCCTTTGCTACCTTTTGCTCGTCTCGCTGATACCCGACATCAAAAGGGTGTTTCAGTACCACGGCGCGGAACATAAAGCCATCTTCTGTTATGAACGCAACGAGGAGCTTACGGTCGAAAACGTACGAAAGCAGTCCCGCTTCCATCCGCGGTGCGGCACCTCCTTTATGTTCCTGATGCTTATTATTTCCATCGTGATCAGCTCCGTGCTGCCGCTTGACTCTTTTGAGCAGCCGTTTGTCCGATTCTGCTTGAAGCTTCCGCTTATCTTTCCCATCGTCGGCATCGGCTACGAGATCCTGCGGTTTTCCGGAAAGCACGACAACCTGTTCATCAGAATATTAGTCGCGCCCGGCTTGTGGTTCCAGCGAATCACGACCAAAGAGCCGGACGACGGCATGATCGAAGTCGCCGTCGTCGCGCTGAAGGCTTCGCTTCCGAACGAGTTCCCCGACTTTGTCGCGCCGCTTGAGGGGCGGGAGGAACCGGAAGAAGCGAAAAACCAGGCGTCCGGCGCGCAGGAGGCTGCGGACACGACAACCGAAGCAAAGGAAAACGACGTAAAAGAGGAAAGCACGGTTCATGAAAATAGCTGAGTTCAGACAGAAATTAAAAATGATGGTTTCGGAGATAATCTCGGACGAGAGCGGCGCGGTGACCGATCTGCTTTTGTGCGACGCTTTCGGTGTTGAACGGGGCGAACTGCTCGCGATGCTGCATCTGAACGTTCCGAGCAGCATCGCGGAGAAGGTCTCTTCGCAGGTGAACCAGCTTGCGAAAGGCATCCCCGTTCAATATGTCCTTGGCTACTGCTATTTTTACGGCAGGAAGGTTGCGGTCGGCAGCGGCTGCTTTATCCCGCGCCAGGACACCGAGATTCTCGTAAAAGCCGCCTGCGGCGTGATTGGAAACGACGAAGTCACCTTCGCGGACATCTGCGCGGGCAGCGGCTGCATCACGCTCGCGATCGCGTCGGAAAAGCCGAACGCAAAAGGCTACGCGCTCGAACTGTCAAGAAAAGCGCTCGCCTATACCGAAAAAAATCTTGCGTCATTGGACAATGTCGTCGTCAAGCGTTTCGACGCGCTGGACGAGGAGGATTATCTGTCGCTGTTCGAGCAGAGCGGGAAGAAGTTCGACCTCATTGTTTCCAACCCGCCCTATATCCCGACCGAGCAGATTCCCATGCTCGACCCGCAGGTGCAGTTCGAGCCGGAAACCGCGCTCGACGGCGGCGAAGACGGGCTCAAATTCTACCGCGAAATCATCCGGAACGCGCCAATTATCTTGAAGGACAACGGCACGATCATCTTTGAGGTGGGCATCAATCAGGCGAAACCGGTTTCGATGATGCTCGAACTGAACGGCTATTCGGTCGCCGTGCTCAAAGACTACGGCAAAATCGACAGAGTCGTGCTGGGAAAAAAATATTGACAAAAAAAAACATTCGTACTATTATTATTCATTATAATATTAGTACGTTTTTTTCATGGAAAAAGGAAAGCGGTCCATGTTAATTGAGTCACGCAACAACGAACGAATCAAGAATATCGTCAAACTCAGGGACAGGCAGGCAAGGGAAAAACAGCGCCTTTTCTTTTTCGAGGGCGTACATCTGCTGGAGGAGTACCTCCGCCACGGTCATGTTCCGGAATCGGTTTTTGTCAGCGTTGACCAGGCGCAAAAATACAAAGAACTGCTTGGCAATATAGACCGGAACAGGATTTTCACCGTCACAAGGGAAGTTTTCGAAAAAATCTCCACCGAGAAGGCGCCGCAGGGCATCCTGACGCTGTCCGCCTTTTTGGATGGCAACGCAATATTTCTAAAAGACGATTACGCAAAGCTGACGGAAAACAATACGGAAAGCTTTTTATTTTTGGAATCCGTCCGCGACAACGGCAACGTCGGCACGATTCTCAGAACCGCCGCCGCTTTGGGCGTCCGCTGCGTGCTGAGCAGCGACTGCGCGGACATTTACAGCCATAAAACCGTCCGGGCGACCATGGGCGCGCTTTTTTCCAGCGCGGTCTATATCGCGGACGATTTCGCCGCCGCGGTAAGCGCGGTCAGAGCGGGCGGAAAACGCGTATTCGCGGCCGCGCTCGGGACCACGGCGCTCACGCTCGGGGAGTTTTGCATAAATAGAGGCGACTGCTTCGTCGTCGGCAACGAGGGCGGCGGCATCAGCGCGCGAATCATCGGTTTGTGCGACAATACGGTGATGATTCCGATGACGTCGGCGACCGAGAGCCTGAACGCTTCCGCCGCCGCGGCAATTCTTTTATGGGAGTTAAGAAAAGCGAGCAGCTGATATATAACAATCGAAAATGGCGAAAGGCGGTACGGCTATGGACAATGCGGTATATTATATATGGCTGCAGACGGTCTGCGGCATATGCAGCGGCGTTTATATGCACCTTTTCGAGCGTTTTTCTTCCGCGAAGGAGATTTACGAGTGCGAGGATTTTTCCTTTTTAAAAGGAAAGTTTTCCTGCGAGCAGAAACTGCAAAAAAAGGACCTTTCCGCCGCGTTTGAAATATACAAGAAATGCAGAAACAACGACATACACATCATCACGTACCATGACGCGTTTTACCCCGACCTTCTGCGGAAAATTCAAAACCCGCCGGCCGTTTTGTACTGCAAGGGCGACATCCGCAACCTGAACGCCGAGGTCTGCATTGCCGTTGTCGGCACGCGCAGAATGACCGCGTTCGGCGGAATGGTCGCGAACGAGTTCGCGTACAGCTTCGCAAAATGCGGCGCGGTGGTGGTCAGCGGGCTTGCCAAGGGCATCGACGCGGAAGCGCACCGCGGCGCGCTGCGCGCGAACGGGTACACCGTTGCCGTGCTGGGCACGCCGATCGACGAGATTTATCCGAAGGAGAACGAGAAGCTGTTCTATACCCTGTACGAATCCGGGCTGGTCGTCAGCGAGATGTATCCGGGCTGTCCGCGGACAAGGGCGGACTTTCCGAACCGCAACCGGATCATCAGCGGGCTTTCCCGGGCGACGGTCATCGCCGAAGCGGGCGAAAACAGCGGCGCGCTCATCACCGCCCGGCACGCGGTGGTTCAGGGCAGAAAGGTGTACGCGATTCCCGGTCCGATCGGCAGCGACAACGCCGGAACCAATTCGCTGATAAAAACCGGAATCGAAGCCGCGACCACGCCGCTGGACGTTCTCAGCGAGCTGGCGCTGTTGTATCCGACCAAAATCAAAACCGAAAACTGCGCTTCCTTTGGTCCAAAAGTTTCGGCGTACGGGTCAAAAGTGTCCGGACTGCAGGACGAAATCAAGGAAAAAGCGCGCCGGCAGCGGGTTGTCTGCGTCAAATCAACCCTGCCGCCCTCGATTGCGTCGCCGGTCGTCGATACCGGCTCGACCGGCAAAAAAATACTCGCGTTCCTCTCCTGCGGCAAGCCGATGACGCCGGACGAGCTCGCGGTGGGACTGAAAATCGACGTTTCTGAAATTTTAGTGGCATTGACATTATTGGAAATAGAAGGTAAAATAAACTCCTTGGCGGGAAACAGATATATAATTGGAAGAGATAGGTAAGAAGTAAGAGGTAAGAAGTAAAAGATAAGAAGTAAAAGATAAGAAGTAAGAGGTAAGAAGTAAGAGATAAGAAGTAAGAGGTAAGAAGTAAGAGATAAGAAGTAAGAGGTAAGAAGTAAGAGATAAGAAGTAAGAAGTAAGAGGTATGGATAGACGATGCGTGCGGTTTATCGCGCGCGGCAAAAAGTTGTAATATAAAACTATAATCGGTATATAATTTTTCTTAGAAACGACATCAGGTCCGGCGACCTTCCAGCAATTTAAAAAACCAAAAACGAAATTCGCCGGAGAAACGGGTTTGTATGAACACATTGATCATCATCGAGTCACCTTTCAAGGTGCCGGCAATCAAGAGCTTTGTCGGAAAGGGATTTAAAGTGGCCGCTTCGCAGGGACACGTCCGCGACCTTCCCAAAAGCAAGCTCGGAATCGACATCGAAAACAACTTCCAACCCCAATACATCAACATCAGGGGCAAAGGCGAGCTGATAAACGCTTTGCGCAAGGAAGCGAAGGCGGCGGACAGAGTGCTCCTTGCGACCGACCCCGACCGCGAAGGTGAAGCGATCAGCTGGCACCTCATGAATGCGCTTAATTTGGACAGCAGCAAAGCGAAGCGCATTACGTTTAACGAATTAACCAAAAACGCGTTCAAAGAAGCCTTAAAAAATCCCCGGGACATCGACATGAACCTGGTGGACGCGCAGCAGGCAAGAAGGATTATGGACAGACTGGTCGGCTATAAGATCAGTCCGTTCCTTTGGAAAAAGATTAAAAACGGTCTTTCCGCCGGAAGAGTTCAATCTGTGGCGACAAGGCTTATCGTCGAGCGCGAGGAAGAGATCAAGGCTTTCGTGCCCGAAGAATACTGGACCATCGCCGCGAAACTGCTGACCGAGAAAGGCGTTTCCGTCAACGCCAAATTTATCGGCGACGAAAGCGGCAAAATCGAACTTGAGAACGAGCAGCAGGTCAGGGAAATTCTCGAAGCGGTAAAAGACAAGGATTTTATCGTTCGCGAGATTAAAAAGGCGGTCAAAACCCGCCGCCCGCATCCGCCATTCACAACCTCCACGCTCCAGCAGGAAGCCAACAGACGATTAGGCTTCCAGTCGCAGCGCACCATGAAGGTCGCGCAGGAGTTGTACGAGGGCGTCAACCTGGGCGAGAAGATTACGCACGGTCTAATAACATACATGCGTACCGACTCGCTGCGCGTTTCTGACGAAGCGAGAGCGGCCGCAAAGGCGTTCATCGTCGAGAAATACGGCGAGCAGTACTATCCGAAAGAACCGAATCTATATAAAACAAAGAAGGGCGCTCAGGACGCGCACGAAGCGATCCGGCCTTCTGACCCGAGCATCACGCCGGAATCGGTTAAATCGAAGCTGACGCCCGACCAGTATAAGCTGTATAAGCTGATCTGGGACCGCTTCATCGCAAGCCAGATGAGCGCGGCACTGCTGGACACCGTTACCGTCGATTTTGCCGCGGGCAAATATATTTTCCGCACGAACGGCGAGACCGTCAAATTCCTCGGCTACAAAGCCTTGTACGAGGACTTGAGCGATGACGACGAAGAGGAGACAAGCAACAAAAAGCTGCCCGAGTTTGCGGAGGGCGAGAAGCTGAAGGTCGAAGAGATTCTCCCCGAACAGCACTTCACGCAGCCGCCGCCCAGATATACCGAAGGCTCGCTGGTAAAAACGCTGGAGGAAAAGGGAATCGGCAGACCTTCCACCTACGCGCCCACCATATCCACGATCATTTCGCGCGGCTACGTCAAGCGCGAGGGCAAATCGCTGGTTCCGACCGAACTCGGCATTCTGACCACCGATTTGATGAAGAAATCTTTCGCCCATATCGTGGACTACAACTTTACCGCGCAGATGGAAGAGGACCTTGACAGAATCGAGGAAGGACTTGTCGATTATGTGACGGTTCTCAAGGAGTTTTACGGCGATTTCAGCAGACAGCTGGAAGAGGCGGAAAAAAACTTTTCGGACGTCAAAATTGAGCTTCCGAAGGAAGAAACCGACATCATCTGCGAAAAATGCGGCGCGCGCATGGTGGTCAAGCAGGGCAGATTCGGCAAATTCGCCGCCTGTCCGAACTATCCGGCGTGCAAGAACACGCGCAAGCTGGAAAGCGTTTCGGAGGAAAGCAAAGAAGACAAGGAAAAAGAAGTCGTCGCGGACGAAAAATGCAAAAACTGCGGCGCGGACATGGTGCTGCGCAGAAGCGCGTTCGGCTATTTCTTCGCCTGCCGGAATTATCCGGAATGCAAAACCACCATGCCGTACTACAAAGACACCGGCATCGCCTGTCCCGAGTGCGGAAAACGGATTCTGCAGAAGCAGACCAAAAACCGAAAGACCTATTACAGCTGCGAGAATTATCCGGAATGTTCCTTCTCGGTTTGGGACATTCCGCAGGAAAGACGCTGCCCGCAGTGCGGCGGTCTGGTGCTGAAAAAGAAGAGCAAGGAATACTATTACTGCCGGAACTGCGACTGGAAAGAGGGCAAGGAGTAATTCTTTGCTTGCAGTTTCGCGTTTAAAAAATTGATATGAATTATACCGATCGGCAGAGCCAAAAAGGAATGGAATCACAATGAGAATCAGGATAGCAGTTGACATAATGAGCGGCGACAATTCACCGGAAGTCGTCATCGAAGGAGCGTTGCAGGCCGCCAGGGATTTTGATATTGAAATTATTCTTGTCGGCGACAAAAAGTATGAATCGTTGATACCCGCGGACGCTGTCGGCGGAAGCGTAAGATTTGTGGAATCCAAAAGCGTCGTGCTGATGACCGACAGCCCGACCAGCGTCATGAACGAAAAGGCGGACAGCTCGATGGCGATTGCTACGCTGCTTCTGAAAAACGGCGAAGCCGACGTGCTGGTCAGCTCGGGAAACACGGGAGCGTTGTTCACCGCCGCTTCTCTGCAAATCCGCAGAATCAAAGGGGTTCGCCGCGCCGCTTTGGGCACGGTCATAAAGCTGGAGAACCCCTTTATCATGCTGGACGTGGGCGCGAACACCGACGCGACACCCGAGATTTTGGCGCTGTTCGCGAAAATGGGTTCTTTATACGCAAAAGACGTTTTGGGCATCGAGAATCCGCGCGTCGCGCTTCTAAACAACGGTTCCGAACACACCAAGGGCACGGAGCTTTATGTCGAAACGCACAAGCTGCTGCAGGCCGATCAAAGCATCAACTTTATCGGCAACTGCGAGGGCAGGGACCTGCCGACCAACTTCTGCGACGTTGTGGTCTGCGACGGCTTTACCGGAAATATCGCGCTGAAATTGATGGAAGGCATGGGCGCCTTCATGACAAGAAAAATAAGAGAGATTTTCAGTTACAGCCCGGTCGCGAAGCTGGCCGGCCTGATAACGCTGAAATACACGCGCGCTTTAAAGAAGCAGCTGGATTACAAAGAATACGGCGGCGCGCCCTTCCTCGGCATCGCAAAGCCGGTCATCAAGGCGCACGGCAGCTCCGACGCGAAGGGAATTTATTCGGCGATCCGGCAGGCAAAGCTGTTTTACGCCAGCGGCGTAAACGACAAAATGGCCGCCGAAATTGAAAAGATGAAAAAGGTGACGGAAAATGCATGAAAACGAGCAACCCGCCGCAATTGAAGAGCTGGAGCAGAAAATCGGATACGCCTTTCACAATAAGGAACTTGTCAAAACGGCGCTGACCCATTCGTCCTATTCCAACGAGATTAAGCACAAAGAAAAGGTGACCTGCAACGAGCGCCTTGAGTTCCTGGGCGATTCGGTGCTTTCTTTGATTGTTTCGGATTTTATCTATAAAAACTACAACCATTTCAACGAGGGAATCCTGACGCGGGTGCGCGCGAACGTGGTATGCGAGAACTCGCTGTTTGAGCTTGCGTCGGAAATCGAGCTGGGCAAATACCTGTATCTCGGCCACGGCGAGCTGATTTCGGAAGGCAGGAAGCGAAAAAGCATCATCGCCGACGCATTCGAAGCGCTTCTTGCGGCGATTTATCTGGACGGCGGCATTGAAGAAGCGCGAAAATTCCTTCTGCCCAGAATCAAGAACCCGATTGAGAAAGCGGCGACGGGCTTGAACGAGGATTACAAGTCCCTTTTGCAGAAGATTGTTCAGCAGACGCCCGAGGAAATTTTAGAGTACGAGCTGGTCAGCGAGGAAGGCCCTCCGCACGACCGGTATTTTACGTTTAACGTCAAGCTCAACTCCAACGTTTTGGGTACCGGCAGAGGTCGCTCGAAGCGCGAAGCGGAACAGCTTGCGGCGCGCGAAGCGTTGATTCTTTTCGGCGAAATCGATGAAAATGCATAGCAATATACCTTTTTTTATTCCGCATTCCGGCTGCCCGAACAACTGCGTTTTCTGCTCTCAGGTGAAAATCACCGGCAAAAGCAGGAAAGAGCCGCCGCTGGCAGAAGAACTGCGGGCGCTGCGCAAAACAATCGAGGAATCGTTAAATACTTTGCCCGCGGACTGCGAAACGCAGCTGGCGTTTTTCGGGGGCAGCTTTACGGGAATCGATCGCGCGCGCATGATCGCGCTGCTGCAAACCGGATACGACTATGTAAAAAGCGGCAGAATCAAAGGCATCCGCGTCTCCACCCGGCCGGATTATATCGACGAGGAAATCCTTTCCGTTTTAAAAGCGTACGGCGTGACCGACGTCGAGCTTGGCATTCAGAGTGTAAGCGACAGAGTTCTTTCAGCCTGCGCGCGCGGACATAAAGCGGAAATTTCCTATAAAAGCGCAGAAATGATTGTAAGGAACGGATTGCGTCTGGTCGGGCAGATGATGATCGGGCTTCCCGAATCCACCGCGATAGACGAGCTGGCGACGGCGGACGCAATCATCCAAATGGGCGCTTCCGGCGCGCGGATTTACCCGACCGTGGTTTTTCGGGACACGCCTTTGTACGATATGGTCAAAAGCGGCGCGTATCGGCCGATTACGAACGAAGAAGCCGTAGAGCGAAGCGCTTTATGCTTGGAAAAATTCGTAAATGCCGGCGTGGAGGTGCTCAAAATCGGTCTGCACGCATCCGAGAGCCTTGCGGAAGCCGAATACGGCGCCAATCATCCGTCTATCGGAGAACTTGTGAAAGCAAGGCTTTACTATAACCGCATCGCCGGCATGCTAAGCGGGCTGGACTGCAAAGGCAAAATAGCAATTGTTTATGTAAAAGACGGCGAGCAGTCCAAGCTGACCGGCTACGGCGGGAAGCTGTTAAAAGAACTGAAAGCGAAATACGATTTGACGGACATAAAAGTAAAGACGGCCAACACCCGGATATATCAACCAATACTAAAAATCGAGGAAGAAAAACAGTGCGGCTTAAATCAATAGAGATGCAGGGCTTTAAGTCCTTTCCCGACAAGACCAAAATAACCTTCGACAGCGGCGTTACGGCGATTATCGGGCCGAACGGAAGCGGAAAATCGAATATTTCGGACGCTATCCGCTGGGTTTTGGGCGAAATGAGCCTGAAAAGCCTGCGCGGCAGCAAAATGGAGGACGTCATCTTCAACGGCACCGCGACCAGACCGCCGTCGAACTACTGCTACGTATCCATCTGCTTCGACACGGAAGAGGAATACAATAAATATCACAGCGAAACGGACGGCGAACCTTCATCCGAAACCGAGGACGGACAGAAGAAAGCTGCGGAAACCAAATTCCGGCTTTCCGACAACAAAGAAACCATTATTACCCGAAAGTATTACCGAACCGGCGAGAGCGAATATTACATAAACAAAACGCAGGTGCGCTTAAAGGATATTTACGAGCTTTTCTTCGACACCGGCATCGGCAGGGAAGGCTATTCGGTGATCGGACAGGGAAAAATCGCCGAGGTGTTGTCGCAGAAGGGCGACGAACGGCGCAGCATCTTTGAGGAAGCCGCTGGAATATCCAAATTCCGATATAAAAAGAACGAGGCGGAGCGCAAGCTCAAGGAAACCGAGCAGAACCTCGTCCGAGTCAACGATATTTTAAACGAGGTCGAATCGCGGATCGGCCCGCTGGAAAAAGAAGCCGAAAACGCCAAACAGTACCTGATCCTCTCCGAGGAAAAAAAGGGATTGGAAATCACGCTCTGGCTGGATAAAATCGACGAAATCCGCAAAGAGCTCGAAAAAAGCGCGGTCGAGTTCTCCGCGGCGAAGTACGAACTCGAGCAGTGCGAGGAAAAGATCGCGTCGCTCGAAGCGTCGCTGGACAGCGCCATCAACGAGAATTACGAGATTTCGCGCGAGATTTCGGAAACCGAGCGCAAAAAAAGCGAAGCGAGCCAGAAGAGCAGCGGCATCGAGGGCAAAAAGGCGGTTCTGCAAAACGACATTCTTCACTACAAGCGGACGCTTGAGGAAAACGAACAGGCGAGAAAAGCGGCCGAAGCCGATATTACGTCAACTTACGAGCTTTTAGAGCAGGCTGTAAAAGACGGCGAACAGATCCGGCAGGAACTGGAAAAGGCGAGCCGGAAAACAGAGGAAATACAAGCCGAGTACGATAAAGTTCACACAGACTACACCGCTTTGCAAAAACAGCTGGAAGAAGCAAACGCGGCGTATTCGGCGCTGTTCGAGAAAAACGCCGGCGTTATGTCAACCGGCGCTAAAATCGACGTTTCGCTCGAACTGGCTTTGCGTTCAAAAGAAGACGCCGAAACAGAGATTACCACTTCCCAAAACAGAATCGCCGAACTGCAAAACCAGCTTGCGACAGCGGCTGAAGAAGAGCAGAAAGCGAAGTCCGCGTACGAACAGTCGCAAAATCTGCGCGCGGAAACCGAGCGGAAAATCGCCGAACTGCGTCAGAAAAACGAGAAATTAAAAGAAGAAATCACCGCGAAGCGGCTGGCTGTCGCGGCGGACGAACAGAAACGCGAGCATCTGACCCGTCTGGAGCAGCTGTTCGAGGGGTATTCGGACAGCGTCCGGACCGTAATATCCCAGGCGAAAGCGGGCAGGATAAAAGCGAACGGCAAGCCGATCGGACTGCACGGCACGGTTTCGTCGATTCTTTCGACCGAAGGCGAATACGTCGTCGCGCTGGAAACCGCGCTGGGCGCCGCGGTTCAGTTTATCGTCGTCGAAAACGAGCAGGACGCGAAAGCGGCGATTGAATATCTCAAGGAAAACAAAGCGGGCAGAGCGACCTTCCTGCCGCTGACCACCGTAAAGGGCAGAAAATGCGATGTCTCGGAAGTCAAAAACATTCCGGGCTATATCGGCGTCGCTTCCGAGCTTGCGAAGTTTGACGAAAAATACGAAGGCATCGTCGACGACCTGCTCGGCAGAACCATCGTCGCGACCAATATGGACGCCGCGATCAAAATCGCCGCCAAAACCGGCTATAAAATAAAGATCGTAACCTGCGACGGACAGGTCATCAACGCGGGCGGCAGCTTCACCGGCGGTTCCGCCGCGAAGAAGGTCGGCCTGCTGACCCGTTCGGTTGACATCGAACGGTTAAGCGAAGAAATCAAGAAAAAGAACGCTTCGTTGCTCGAAACCGAGCGGCTTTCGTATAATCTGCAAAAGCAGATTGCCGAAGCGGAAGAGCAGACCACGCAGTTTGAGCTGGACATCCGCGAAAAGCGCGCCGCCTTGGACGACGCCGCGGCGGTCAAACATACGCTGTCGGTCCGCGTAGAGGAAGAAAAGAAGCGGCTCGATGCGCTTGTCCTGAGCGTCGGCGAGAGCGAGAAGAAGCTAAAAGAGTTAAAGAAACAGAAGGAAGATTACCTTGCTTCCGTCAAGGAAGACGCCGAACGGCTGGCGGCGTTCAGAGAGCAGCTGAACGCGCTGAAAGAGCAGGCGGAAGCGAAACGCAGGGAAGAGGAAAGCGTTTACGAAAAACTCACCGCCGCGCGCATCGCTTTGCTCGAGAAAAAAGCCTTTGCGGATAAGCAGAGCGAGCAGGTCAGACAGCTGACCGAGCGCATCGAAAGCGGCAAGCGGCGCTTAACCGAACTGCAGGCGGCGGACGAGAAGGCAAGAAACGAGATTTTCGAATGCGAAAAGCAGATCGCGCTTTTAGACGGCGAGATGAACAGCGCGGCCGAGGAAATCAGCGGCTATGACGCCAAGATGCAGGCGCTGCTTGCAAAGCGCGAGAAAATCGAAAAGGAGACAAACGACATCCGCGCCGCCGTCAAACAGGCGCAGACCGAAAAAGAGGAAGCGTTCAGACGCTACACCGCTATGGAAGCAAGACAGACGAAGCTGAACGCGGATTACGACGATATTACGGCAAAGCTCTGGGACGAGTACGAGCTGACCTATTCGTCGGCGCAGCCGTACAGGCTCCCGCCGGAGAAAATGCAGAAAGCGCCCTCAAGGCTCGCATCGCTCAAAAACAAAATCCGCGCGATGGGCAGCATCAACGTAAACGCGGTTGAGGAATACAGGCAGGAAAAGGAACGGTACGACTTTTTGAAAGCGCAGGTCGACGACCTCAACAAGACCCGCAGGAGCCTGGACAGCGCGATTGCGAAGCTGAACACCGAGATGCGGGAAACCTTCCTTACCTGCTTTGCGAAGATCAACAAGGCGTTCGGCGACGTGTTCGTCGAGCTGTTCGGCGGCGGCAGCGCGCGGATCGAGCTGACAGACCCCGAGCACCCGCTGGAGTGCGGCATCGACATCATCATCAAGCCGCCGGGAAAGAGCGTCAAGAGCATATCGCTCCTGTCGGGCGGCGAGCAGTCGTTCTCGGCGATCGCGCTGTATTTGGCGCTGCAGAAAATAAATCCGGCGCCGTTCTGCATTTTCGACGAAATCGAGAGCGCACTGGACGAAATCAACGTCGCGAAATTTGCCGAATATATTAAAAACAACAGCGACAAAACTCAGTACATCCTGATCACCCACCGCAGGGGAACCATGGAAGTCGCGGACACGCTCTACGGCGTCACCATGCGGGAAAAGGGCATATCGGATTATATCAAACTCAATATCGCCAAGATTGAGGAACACATAAAGGAGTACGCAAGATAAATGGGATTTTTTGAGAAACTGAAAGCGGGCCTGCAGAAGACCAAAAACGCTCTGCTGACGCCGATCGACAATCTGTTTTCGTCTTACGACAAGGTGGACGACGATTTCTTTGAGGAACTGTGCGACATTCTGATTATGGCGGATGTCGGCGCCGCCAACGCGCAGGCGATTGTCGATGATTTACGGTCGGCGCTGAAGGAAAAGAAAATCAAGGAGACGAGCGCGGCGCGGGAGGAATTCGTTGAAATCCTTAAAAAGACCGTCGGAGAAGGCGAGCCGCTGAACCTGGGCGACGGCCTGTCGGTCATTTTGGTCATCGGCGTCAACGGCGTGGGCAAGACCACGTCCATCGGCAAAATCGCCAATAACCTCAAAAATAGCGGCAAAAAGGTTATGGTCGCGGCGGCGGACACTTTCCGCGCGGCGGCGATCGAGCAGCTTGAAATCTGGGCAAACCGCTGCGGCGTGCCGCTGATTAAGCAGAGCGAGGGCGCCGACCCCGCGGCGGTCGTGTTCGACGCGGCTGCGGCGGCAAGAAAGCAGGGCTGCGACGTGCTGATTGTCGATACCGCCGGAAGGCTGCACAATAAAAAGAACCTGATTGAAGAACTGGCGAAAATCAACCGCGTTATTGACCGCGAGCTGCCCGGCTGCGCCAGAGAAACCCTGCTGGTGCTGGACGCTTCTACCGGGCAGAACGCTTTGATGCAGGCGAAAGAGTTCGGCAAAGCCGCAAACATCACTGGCATCGTGCTCACCAAACTGGACGGCACCGCGAAGGGCGGAATTATCCTCTCGATAAAAAAAGAGCTGGGGATTCCGGTCAAGTTTATCGGCGTCGGCGAGGGAATCGAGGATTTGCAGCCCTTTGACGCGGACCAGTTTGTACGGGCGTTTTTCAATAAAAACGAGTAGAAAAGACGGTCGGTCGTTATGCAAACAATCGTATTGGCTACGAACAACAACCATAAAGTAATCGAAATGTCCCGCTTTTTTGAAAAGTTTTTCCCGGGAAAGTTTGAAATCATAACCATGAAGCAGGCGGGATTTACCGGGGAGATTATAGAGGACGCCGGAACCTTCGAGGGGAACGCGCATAAAAAAGCGAGCGCGGTCTGTAAAGCGACCGGGTTGATCGCGATCGCCGACGATTCCGGGCTGGAAGTGGATTATCTCGGCGGCAGGCCGGGCATCTATTCCGCCCGCTACGCGGGCGAGGGCTGTTCGGACAGCGACAACATCGACAAGCTGTTAAAAGAGCTGGAGGGCGTTCCGATGGAAAAGCGGACGGCCCGCTTCGTCAGCGTCATCAGCGCCTGCTATCCGGACGGCAGGTCCATTCAGGCAAGAGGCGTCTGCGAGGGGGTTATTCTGACCGAGAGAAGGGGGAGCGGGTCGTTCGGCTATGACCCGGTGTTCTACTTCCCGCCGCTCGGCAAAACGTTCGCGGAACTTCCGATCGAAATAAAAAACAACGTCAGCCACCGCGGCAACGCTTTAAAGCAGTTTGCCATGATTTTCAGATATTAGTTTGAACCGCTCCAAACTTGACAATGAAAGCGCAGCTGTGATACAATACTCTAATAAGAAAAAATAACCGAGCGGCTGCAGAAACGGAAAGTGCCATGAACAATCTACTCGAAAAGCTGACCGAATATATTGAATATATCAAGACGCTGACCCGAACGATTAAGCCCATCGACGTGGTCGATATTATCATCGTCGCGTTTATTCTGTATTACACGATGAAGTTTGTCCGCGACAGGCGCGCGGGCAAGCTGCTGATGGGTATTGTTTTCCTTATTATTCTGTTGGTACTCAGCGATCTTTTGCAGATGCGCGCGCTGAATTTCATTTTGACCAACGTATTCTCGGTCGGCTTAATCGCGCTGATTATCGTTTTCCAGCCCGAGCTGCGCAGCGCGCTTGAGAAAATGGGCGGCGAGTCGCTGAAAGGCTTCAAAGGCAAGCTGGACAGGGACGAGGAAGCGATTCTGCGCAGCTGCATTTCCGAAATCTGCGTCGCGGCGGAAAGCCTTTCGAACTCCAAGACCGGCGCTTTGATTGTGTTCGAGCGCGGCACCAAGCTGGGCGACGTGATTCGTACCGGCACCATTATCGACGCGCAGACCTCGTCGTTCTTAGTGTCAAATATCTTCTACGACAAAGCGCCGCTGCATGACGGCGCGGTGATCATCCGCGGAGGACGCGTGTACGCCGCGGGCTGTTTCCTGCCGCTGTCGACGAACAACGACATCGTCAAGGAGCTCGGCACCCGTCACAGAGCCGGCATCGGCATGAGCGAAAACTCGGACGCGGTCGTGCTGATCATATCGGAGGAAACCGGTATTATTTCCGTAGCGGTGGACGGCGATCTCAAGCGCGGATTCTCGCGCAAGACCTTGGAGGAAAAGCTGACAAACCTTTTGATTACGGAAGAAACGAACGCCATCGCCGACAAGGTGAAAAGCAGGTTCGGGCATAAGAAAAACAACAAAAAATAACACCCTTCGCAGCGGCTTTACTATATCAGAAAAGAGAATTGCCGATGGATAAGAATATGCCGAAAACCGGCGAGCAGCTTGTGCTGCCGCCGATCAAAAAGAAAAAACCATACTATTATCTGATTCTGGTCGCCGCATTTGTCGGCGCCGCGCTTTTATGGCTGTATGCAATCGGATACGACAGCACGATTTTTGAGCGTACGATTTCAAACGTGCCGGTCAAGATCGTCGGCGCAGAAGAACTGAGCGCGAACAAGCGGTTTTCGGTTGCGGACGATTTGGATATGCTGATTTCGGTCACCATTTCTGGAAGAAGGACAGTGCTGAACGAGATTGACGCGGAAGACCTCGAAGCGACCGTGGATGTTTCACAGGTCCAGACCGCCGGGGAAGTGACTTTGCCCATCAACGTCAAGACGCCGAACGGCACCGCGGTGGCGGAAATGAAAATCAAAACCGTCACGCTGTTCATCGATGAGTTTTTAATAAAAACCGTGCCGGTAAACGCCGTTTACGGCAGTTATACGCTGACGAACGGGATAAAGCTCGGCGAAGCCAACGTAAACCCGGTGGTAATCGCCGTCGAAGGCCCGGCGACCGAGCTGAACCGCATCAGCGCCGCCTATGTCGACGTCGCGCTCGGATACGTAACAGCGCCGATTTCCGCGTACGGACCGATTTATTTAAAATACGACGACGGCAGAATCGTTACGAACAAATATGTCAAACTTGCCGCGAATCAGGCGTACGTTTACATCGACGTATATAAAGAAAAAACCGTGCCGATCCGGGTGCAGTTCACCGGCGGCGTTTTTCCCGCGGAGAGCGCGGTGATTCAGCTTTCAAGAGAAACGCTCACCATTTCCGGCCTCATCGACTTAATCGACAGCATCGATCAGGTCACGCTCAAGGTCGATGAAACGTCGCTGAACATGGCGGTCAAAAACACCGTTACAGCGTATTACAGCGCGCTTCTGCCCGCGGGCGTGACCAACGAAAGCGGAGAGGCGCTGCTGACGGCGGAGATTAGAATCCCGAACGTCACGACCAAGTATTTCTTTATCCCGTCGTCGCAAATAAGCGGGATTCCGGACAGTTCCGGCACCGCCGTGAAAGCGGTCGAGGGCGTAACGGTCACGGTCGTCGGCAACCGGGATACCCTTAAAGACATGACCGTAAAAAACATCATCGCTTCGGTCAGCGCCGATAAGGTGTTTAAAGACGAAAAAGGCAACGAGGTTGCCTACGTCGATTTCGCGTTTACCGAGGGTATCGCCGGCGTCTACGCTTACGGCAGCTATACGATCAAGGTTGCCACACAGGAAGCAGGATAAAAAGATATTACGGATCAATAAAAATACTGATAAGGAGGCGGCAGCATGTATACAAGAAAATGGGTAGTGCAGAAGACAGACAGCGAAAAATGCGCCGTTCTCCAGCGAGAGCTTGGAATACTTCCGATTACGGCAAAGCTTTTGTACATCAGGGGATTTGACACGCCGGAGAAAGCAAGGAAATTTCTCCAAAAAGACAATTTCAGGCTGCATGATCCTTTTTTGCTCAAAGATATGGAAAAAGCCGTATGGCGCATCCAGCAGGCGTTGAAAAAGCATGAAAGAATCTGCATTTACGGCGATTACGACGTGGACGGCGTAACCGCCACAACAATCCTTTATACGTATCTTCGCAGAAAAGGAGCGAACTGCTGCTATTATGTTCCCGAAAGAATAACCGAAGGCTACGGCTTGAGCATACCCGTAATCGAGCGGCTTTCGGGGAAAGTGGATCTTCTGATAACGGTTGACACGGGCATCACCGCGATTCAGGAAGCGGTCTATGCCAAACGCCTCGGCATGGATATAATTATTACCGACCATCACAGCTGCCGAGAGGTGCTGCCGGACTGCGTTGCTGTAATTAACCCGCACAGAGAGGATTCCGAATACCCGTTTACGCATCTTGCTGGCGTCGGCGTAGTGTTCAAGCTGCTGTGCGCGCTTGAGGGCGCTTCCGACAAAATCTGCAGCGATTACGCCGAGATAACGGCGATCGGAACCATCGCGGACGTTATGCCGATTGTTGACGAGAACCGATACATCGCAAGCCTTGGCTTGAAGAAGCTGGAGAACACGTCCTATCCGGGGCTGTACGCGCTCATGCAGCAGTCGGGCGTTATCCGAAACGGAAAACCGCGGAAAATCGTATCCTCGACGGTCGGATATATTCTGGCGCCGAGAATCAACGCGGCGGGACGCATCGCTTCGGCCTCCAAAGCGGTTGAGCTTCTGCTTGCGAAAGACGAGACGATCGCGTGCCAAATCGCGTCGGAACTTTGCGAGATCAACAGAATCAGACAGAATACCGAACAGGAGATTTTCGGACAGGCCATCGAGATGATTTCCGGCGGAAAGAGCGGAAAGAAATTCATTGTTCTTTGCTCGGAAGGCTGGCATCAGGGCGTCATCGGCGTCGTCGCGTCGAGAATCTCGGAAAAATACAATCTTCCCTGCATTTTGTTTTCGGTAAGCGACGGCATCGGAAAAGGTTCGGGCCGCAGCATCAAGGGCTTTTCGATTATGAACGCGCTGGCGTTCTGCAGCGACCTCTTAATCGAGTACGGCGGGCACGAGCTGGCGGCCGGGCTTTCTATTCGCGCCGACAAGATAGATGAGTTCCGCGAAAGAATCAACGATTATTCGGAAGCGAACCTGCCCGAACAGGACAGCGTTCTGACCGTCGATGTTGACTGCGAGGTCACGTTCGACGAGATTAACCTCAAGAGCATCGAGGAGATACAGATGCTCGAACCGTTCGGCTTGCAGAACCCGGTTCCGATTTTTGTGATGCGGAATGTGGTTATTTCAGAGATTACGTCGCTTGCCGGCGGAAAACATACGCGGTTGAAGCTGCGTCCGCTCGAGCCGACGCAGGAAGGCCAAGAGCTCAGCGCCATATACTTCGGTTCCATGCAGTCGGGCGTCAGCCTGTTCCCCGGGGATGTCTGCGACATCGCCTTTTCTGTGGACATCAACGAGTATATGGGCGTCCGCACGCCGCAGCTGCTGATAAGAGCGGTCAAAGTCGTGGTTGACGCCAACAAGAGCATAGACCTTCTGTACGAAAAAATCTGCGACGAAAACAACCACGAAAAGCTGCCGGACTACGCGATGCCCACGCTGGCGGACTTCAGAACCGTTTTCCGGTTTTTAAAAAGGCAGCTCAACGCGCAGAACAGAAGGCTTTCATTGGTTTCGGTCTGCAGGCAGATCAGTACATACGAAAATCATGAGATGAACACCTGCAAAGCAAGAATCATTCTTGACGTATTGTCGCAGGAGAGAATACTCAAAATCAAATATCTTGGCAGCGGAAACGACATTTTCGAAGTCGAGCTTCTGCCCGTTGTCAAAAAGATTAATTTGGACGAATCGGCGCTTTTAAAAAAGATAAAGCAGAAGAATTTTTATGAATAGGCCATTAGACGGATTACGGTGTTTGATTGCCGGGGTAGGATTTTACTTATGGAACATAGCTTCGATGCTTTGCTCGACAGATTAAGCAAAAGCGGTTACTACGATATTGAAAAAATAAAAAAAGCATATCATTTCGCCGAGCAGATGCATGCTGGTCAGAAGAGAATTTCCGGCGATCCCTACATTGTCCATCCGGTCGCGGTCGCGGAAATTGTCGCGGACCTGCAGCTGGATACGGAATCGATCTGCGCCGCGCTCCTGCACGATATTTTGGAAGACTGCTGCGACAAGGTGGATTACGCCGTTTTAAAAAAGGAGTTCGGCGCGGATATCGCCGACATCGTGGACGGCGTCACCAAGCTGATTCATATTCCTTTTGAGACAAAGCAGGAGGAGAGCATCGAGAACCTGCGCAAAATGTTCCTTGCGATGTCCAAGGATTTGCGCGTTATTTTCATCAAGCTCGCCGACCGGCTGCACAACATGCGCACGCTGAGTTTCCGCTCGCCGGAAAAACAGCGTCTGATCGCTTTAGAGACCATGCATGTGTACGCGCCGCTCGCGCACCGCCTCGGTATTCAGAAAATCAAGCAGGAGCTTGAGAATCTTGCGTTAAAATACCTCGATCCGATCGGATACGAGGAGATAAAAAAAGACACCGAAAGAAGGTTCGGCGAAAACAAGAACTTTCTCGAAAAAGCGACGCGGATGGTCGAGGAAAGCCTGAACGAGTACGGCATCAAATTCAAGCTCGAGGGCAGGGTCAAGACCATTTACAGCATCTATAAAAAGATGTATAACCAGAACAAGAGCTTTGACGAGATCTACGATTTCTACGCGCTCAGAGTGATTGTGGACACCGAGCTTGACTGCTATACGGTGCTGGGCATTATCCACGAACGGTTCAATTCCATTCCGGGAAGATTCAAAGACTATATCTCCAACCCCAAGCCGAACCTCTACCGCTCGCTGCATACCACGGTCATGAGCAAAGAGGGTATTCCGTTCGAGGTGCAGATTCGCACCTGGGAAATGCACCAGGTCGCCGAGTACGGTCTCGCCGCGCACTGGAAGTATAAGTCCGGCGAGCAGGCGAAAGCGCTGATCGACCAGAAACTGCAGTGGATTCATACGCTGCTTGAAACCGAAAAGGATATCGACGACCCGGAAGAGTTCTTCCGGCCGCTGAAAATAGATTTGTTCGAGGACGAAATATTCGTCTTTACGCCGAAAGGCGACGTCGTCAACCTGCCCAGCGGCAGCACGCCGATTGACTTCGCGTACGCCATCCACTCCGAGGTCGGAAACAAAATGGTGGGCGCCAAAGTCAACGGAAACATCGTCAACATCGACACGGTGCTTCAGACCGGACAGATTGTCGAGATTCTAACAAGCTCGTCTTCCAAAGGACCGAGCAGAGACTGGCTGAAAATCGTCCGCTCCGCCGAGGCGCGCAACAAGATTCGCCAGTATTTCAAGCGCGAAATGCGCGCGGAAAACATCATCGTCGGCAAGATGGAGATCGACAAGGAGCTCAAGCGCTACGGCAGGAGCTTTTCCGAAGCGCAGAGAACCGAGATCGTCAAAAACATCGCAAACCGAATGGGACTGCCGGATGCGGACGACCTTTACAACAACATCGGCTACGGCGGCATGTCCATTTCCAAGATTGCGCCCAAGCTGAAAGAGGAATTTTTCAGAGTTGTTGCGCCCGCGGAAGAGGAGCATGTCAACGAAACCATCGTCGAAAAGACCGCGCGCCACGAGCGCAAGGGCAAGAACATCGCGGAGAGCGTCATTATCGACAGCGTCGAGGGCTGTACGGTCAAGTTTGCGAAATGCTGCAATCCGTTGCCGGGCGACAATATCATCGGCTTTATCACAAAGGGATTCGGCGTTTCGATTCATAAGTACGACTGTCCCAACGCGCAGGCGGGCCTGAAGCGGGTAGAGGACAAGGACAGATGGGTCGTCGCTTCGTGGTCCAAGCAGGTTGACCAGCATGTGTTCAACAACTTCGAAGCGGTGCTCAACATATACGCGATTTACACGCCCAAAATCATCGCCGACGTTTCGGTCGCGCTGAGCGACATGAAAATCCCGGTCACTTCGCTGAGCACCCGGGAGAACGCCGGAGAAATGATTATTACCGCCGGCATCAAATGCAGCGGTTTGAACCACTTAAACAACATCATTCAGGGACTTAAAAAAGTTAAAAACGTACGGGATGTCACCAGAGGAACGCTGTAAGCGGCGTTGTGCAGAGACATCGCGTATGCAAGATGAGGATTTCTTATGAAAATAGTCGTACAACGCGTTGCCGGCGCGGAATGTGTTGTAAACGGAGTTACTTCGGGTAAAATAGATAGAGGACTGTTGGTTTTTGTCGGCGTCGAGCAGGACGATACCGAGCGCGACCTGCTCAAAGCCGCCGAGAAAATCACCGGCATGCGCATATTTAAAGACCAGAACGGAAAAATATCTCTATCCACCGCGGACGTCGGCGGCGGCGTTTTGGTGATCTCCAACTTTACGCTGTGCGGATCGGTAAAACGCGGCAGGCGTCCGGATTTTACCGCCGCGGCGGACGCGGAAAAAGCAAGAGAATACTACGAAAAGCTGATCGAGCTGATCGGTCAGAAGCTGCCGGTTCAGACCGGCGTTTTCGGCGCGAGCATGAAGATTACCGCGCTCAACGACGGTCCCGTCACGATGATTATCAACACGAAGGAATTATGAAACTTTTTATAGACAACAGAACCCCTTTTTTCAATCCCTACTACTTTCAGACCATGTGCGTTTTGTACTTTCCGGGCGAGAAGTTTCCGCCGAAGGATGACGCGAGTACAAACGCAGCATATTTTTTATTGGAAAAGGTTGGTTCAGACAATACGAGTTTTTATAAAGCGAAGGTTCGGCTCGAGTCCGGCGGCAGGTTCGGCGAGGCCGAATTCACAACGGATGGCTACGTTCCGGTGATCGAAGCGGACGACGAGTTTTTCGCCGCGCTTGCGGTCGGAAAAGCGTTTTTAAAAGCGGGCAAGCAGCTCTTCGGCTTTTCACTGCCGTGGGGGTATCTTACCGGCCTGCGTCCGGTCAAACGGGCGAAGTACTATCTCGAAAAAGGATACGGCGCGGATGCGGTCAGACGGCTGTTTACCGACGATTACAGCGTTTCGCCGCAGAAAGCCGAGCTTTCCGTCAACACGGCGCTCAGAGAAATCGATATGCTCACGGGCATTGACAGCAATGCCTGCGGGCTTTATATTTCCATACCGTTTTGCCCGACGCGCTGCGAGTACTGCTCGTTTGTTTCCTACGCGAACAAAAAGCTGTTCAGCCTGATTCCGGAATATATCGTTAAACTGAAATCGGATATTATAAAAACCGCCGCTTTGATCAAAGAGTTGGGCTTTAAGCTGACAGCCATTTACATCGGCGGCGGAACGCCTTCGATGCTGGAAAACAGCCGGCTTTCAGATTTATTGGGCTGCGTGTATTCCTCCTTTGATTTTTCCGACCTGCGGGAGTATTCCTTTGAAGCGGGCCGACCGGACACCGTCACGGCGGAGAAGCTGAACCTGATCAAATCCTACGGCGTTACAAGAATCAGCATCAACCCGCAGAGCACCAGCGAGCGCGTCCTTAAAAGAATCGGCCGGATGCATACGGTGGGTCAGTTCTTTGAAGCCGCGGAAATCGCGAAAAAAGCCGGCTTTGCCTGCGTCAACGCCGATTTGATCGCCGGACTTCCCGGCGATTCCGAGGAGGGCTTTGCAAAAAGCCTTGACGACGTGATGGCTTTGGATTTTGAGAATATCACCGTTCATACGTTGAGCATAAAAAACGCCGCGGAGCTTCGTTTTGACCCGGAAACGCTGTACGACCCGGCGGGAGAAACAGCCAAAAAGTGTGTTGCATATGCTTATGATAAATTGACTGCCGGCGGGTATTATCCGTATTATCTGTACCGGCAGAAGAATACGGTCGGAAACGCCGAGAACACCGGCTACGCCAAAGCGGGCTACGAGAATCTGTATAACGTGTTGATGATGGAGGAATGTTCCACCGTCTTCGCCTGCGGCGCCGGCGCGATTACGAAAATCGTCTCGCCCGACAAAGAGCGGATCGAGCGCATCGCGTTCCCGAAGTATCCGTTTGAGTACCTTTATCCGAGCGAAAAACAGACTTTGTCGGGCATCGGAGAGGATACGATTCGGCGTTTCTTTCAGGAAGAGGGATTAAAAAGTTTATGAACGAGAGAGAGATTTATCATAGAATCGAAAACGACGAAAAGCTGTATGAAAACACGCTGGAAAAAATCGCGGAATATATTTGCAGGGATTACGAGATCAGAATTGTCCTTATAACGGGCGGTTCCTGCGCAGGCAAAACTACCACGACCAAAAAGCTGGCGCAGCTGATTACCGCCTGCGGAAGGCATACGCATACCATCAGCCTTGACGATTTTTACAGGAACAAGGAGGACAGCGTTTATCTGCCCGACGGCACAAGGGATATCGAGACCATCAACAGTTTGGAGGTCGGACTGATAAAAGAGTGCCTTATGAACCTGATTCGGGGCAGAGAGGCGCAGGTGCCGAGGTTTGACTTTATCACCCAGCGCCGCATCGACAATTACGAGCAGATTGTGCTCGACCCGACCGAAGTCGCGATCATCGAAGGGCTTCACGCGCTCAACCCGCTGCTGTTTGAAGGGGTCGCCGGAACCGAATCGAAAATGTACAAGATTTACCTGAACGCCGACGACCAGCAGGGCGGCGACCCAAGATTTATCAGAAGACTGGTGCGCGATTATTACTACAGGGGCAGCGACGCGGAAGCCACCTATTGCCAGTGGGACAAGGTAAAACACAACGAGCTGGAATCCATCGAAGCGTTTAAGGATACATCGGACATAAAAATCAACACCTATTTCCCGTACGAGCAGGCGGTGCTCGCCGCGCCTGCGATCGAGGTGCTCTCGCAGCTGCCGATCGACAGCGTTCACAAACCGGAAGCCGAAAAGCTGATGGAAACGCTGACGAAGGTCGAGCCGATTCCCGCATCATATGTGCCGAAGAATTCGCTTTTGCAGGAGTTTATAAAAGTTTAGATTGCGATACAGCGCAGAAAGGCATTCGTAAATGTCGCAGAGACAAAAAAGCTTTGTCAGAGAAGCCGCGATTATATCGGTTTCCAATTTATTGGTGAAGTTAATAGGCGTCTTGTATAAAATTCCGCTGACCAACATTCTTGGCGACGGAATGGGCATCTTCACCGCCGCGTATTCGATCTACGCGATGCTGTTTATGATTTCGACGTCCGGACTCCCGGTCGCGATATCCCGAACCGTTGCGGCTTCGGCGGAAAAGGGCAGGCGGCGGGAGACCCGGCGCATTCTGAAAATGGCGGTTTTCGTTTTCGGCGTCGTCGGCATCGTCTGCACGCTGTTTTTGTACCTGTACGCCGAGCCCATCGCGGTCTGGTCGGAGCACGCCGACTCGGTGCTGGCGATGAAGGTGATCGCGCCGACGCTGTTCTTTATATGCGTCACCTCCGCTTTCAGAGGCTATTTTCAGGGTCTGCGCAATATGTATCCGACCGCGATTTCGCAGTTTATCGAAGCGTTCCTGAAAATGGTCATCGGTTTGGGCGCTACCATCTGGGCGCGGCAGATGGGGTATCCGGTAAAGGTGCAGGCGGCTTTCGCCATCCTCGGCCTTACCATCGGAACCGCGTGCAGCATGCTCTTTTTAATCCTTTACAAGAAGTATTCCAAGCGCGACTATGTCGCCGATAAAAGCAGCGTTACCATGCGCTATCGGCAGATCGCCAAAAAGCTGGCGATTATCGCGCTCCCGGTAACCATTACGTCGTCCGCGTTATATTTGTCGCAGTTTTTGGATACGCTGATTATTAAGAAGGTATTGATCGCCACAGACGTTTCGGAACAGACGGCCGAGTCGCTGTATGCCGCCTATACGGCGCTCGCGATATCCATATCGGACCTGTTGCCCTCCACGCTGGTTTATCCGATCGCGATCTCCATACTGCCCGCGGTAGCCGGCGCGCTCGCCTTAAACAGGCGCAGACAGGCGAACGGCTACATAATCACGTCGATTCGGATCAGCGGCATCATCGCCATTCCCAGTTCCATATGCCTGTTTATCCTCGCAAAACCCTGCATCGCCCTGATTTATGGCGCGAAGTGGGGCAGTCCAATTACCATGCCGAACGGAAACACCGTTATGCCCATCGACATCGCGGCGCCTGCGCTCAGCATACTTGCGATCGGAATCTTCTTCATCTCGATTCTATCGACGACGACCGCGCTTCTGCAGGCGGTCGGGAAGCCCGGCTATCCGATGATTTCGGTCGGCATCGGCGTTTTGTTCCTGACGATATTCGAAGTATGCCTGACCGCCGTCAAACCGATCGGCATTTTCGGAGCGCCGGCAGCGTCGGTGATTTGCTATATGATTTCTTTGTATTTCAACATGCGTTTTTTAAGGAAAACGCAGAACCTAAAACTCTCCCCAAAACGGCTTTACCTCAAGCCTTTGGCATGCTCGCTGGTTACGGGCGTTTTCTGCTTTGCGTCTTACAGGCTGCTGTATCGGTTGTTCGACAATCCCGACGGCAGGCTGGCGAGCCTTGTGATTCTGCTCATAACGGGCGTCGGCTCGGTGCTTCTGTACGCGTTTCTGCTGCTGCTTGTCAAGGGAATCACGCCAAACGAGGTAAGGCTTCTGCCGAAAGGCAATTACTTGTGCGATTTATTTATCAGAAAGGGCTGGCTGAAGGACAGCGCGGGAAAATATGAGCAAGGAAATAACGGAAATTCAGGAGCTTAAAAGCAAAGAACGTTACGGTTTTGACGATTTGTGCAGGATAATGGCGCTTTTGCGCAGCGAGAACGGCTGCTCCTGGGACAGAGAGCAGACGCACAAAAGCATTCGAAAAAACCTCATCGAAGAAACCTACGAAGTCATCGAAGCGATTGATAGGGAAGACTTTGTCTTAATGCGCGAAGAGCTGGGCGACCTGCTTCTGCAGGTGGTATTCCACGCCCAGATGGCAAAGGAAGAAGCTCAGTTTGACATCGGCGGCGTCATCGACGAGCTGTGCAAAAAGCTGATCATCCGGCACCCGCACGTTTTCGGCGACGTGTCGGTATCCGGCAGCGCCGAGGTGCTCAAAAACTGGGACGCGATCAAATACAAAACCAAAAAGGTCAAAACAAGCGCCGAGGCGATGAACAGCATTTCGCCAGCGCTTCCCGCTTTGATGCGCGCGCATAAAATCGGAGAAAAAGGCGCGAAAATCGGCTTTGATTTCGACGATTCAGCGGACGCGCTGACCAAGGTGAAAGAAGAAGTCGCCGAGGTCGAGGAAGCCATCAAAACGGGCAGCAAAGAGAGAATCGGCGAAGAGATCGGCGACCTTCTGCTGGCCGTTGTCAACGTGGCGCGGCTGAGCAAGGTTGACGCCGAAGAAGCGCTTTACAGAGCGAACGAAAAGTTTATCGAGCGGTTCGCCGAAGTCGAGAAAAATGCCGTCGAACAGGGGATAGACATCGCTTCCGCCGACCGGGAAACCAAGGAAGCGTTATGGAAGCGATCGAAGCATTAAAAATGTTTTAAGAACCGCCATAAAAGCGTTGAAAATGCGCAAAAAAAACCAAAAAAAATGAATTTAACTATTGATTATGGATAAAAATAGTGATATAATAAGCGCACCAACCGATATTAAATATTGAAAGGAGTTCATTATGAACAAAGCGACTTTAGTTGAAATAGTGGCGGAGCGCGCAAATATTAAGAAGAAGGAAGCAGACGCAGCCGTATCCGCAGTATTTGCAGCAATTGAGAACGAGTTGGCAACCGGCGGCAAGGTTCAGATCGCAGGATTTGGTTCCTTTAAGGTAAAAGAAAGAGCAGAGAGAATCGGCCGCAACCCCAAGACAAAGGAAGAAATCAGAATTCCCGCTTCCAAGGTTCCCGCTTTCGTAGCAGGAAAATCTTTGAAGGACGCTGTCAATAAGTAAATTACTTTTCACTGCTTTTATACTGATTCAATTTTCTTTTGTTGAATTGGTATTACATCCGGGGGCAGGACAACCTGTCCCCGATTCAATCAATATTTATATTGGTCCGGTAAACTGTATTACGACAAAAAATTATGAGATTAGACAAATACTTAAAGGTTTCGAGAATCATCAAGCGCAGGACAGTTGCGAACGAGGCCTGCGACAATTCGTATGTCACCGTAAACGGCAGACCCGCCAAGGCGTCGTACGAAGTGAAAATCGGCGACATTATCGAAATTAAATACGGAAACCGCACGACAAAGTTTAAGGTGCTTTCCATCGACGAACACGCTAAAAAGGCGAACGCGTCTGAAATGTACGAAGTTTTACTATCTTAGCCGTAAAAAGCATAAAAACCGCATATATATTTTCTCCTTCTCATATAATGTAACGATCGGATAGCTTTTTTTCGTTTGAGAGGAGAGTATATATGAACAGCAGCACCACGAAACATACCGTCACGATGACCGACCGCACGATTATCTCGATTACTTCGGTGGAAGAGGTTGTCAGCTTTGACGACACAATGGTGACGCTTTCCATCGGCGACAAGCTTTTAAACGTGAGCGGCAGCGACCTGACTGTAACCAAGCTCTCCCTTCAGGAAGGAGAGGTCGTAATCTCCGGCATGATTGACGCGGTCGTATATTTCGAGCAGAACACGAAGAAAAAATCTCTGTTGGGCAGGTTTATTAAGTAAATGGAGACAGATTACGGGCTGCACTTTATCCTGTTTTTTGCCTCGATTGTAAACGGCGCCGTACTCGGATTGATTTACGACTGCTTCAGAGTGTCCAGAATGTTTTTTCTGCGGAACAAAATCGTCATTTTCTTTGAGGATTTGGCATTCTGCCTGATATGCGCGGTATCGTTCATGATATTGTTTTACAACTATTCGTTCGGAATGATGCGCGCCTACGCTTTCCTGGGCAGCATCGGCGGTTTCTGCATATACTATTTTACGGCCGGCCAATTTACGAAAGCGGTGTGCGAAAAGGTCTATTCGATTGTCTCGCCGATATTGAAAAAAGTAAGAAACAGAATCGCGACTGCAGTTTACAACTGCTATAAACAGATTTTCACCTACGCAAGATGCGCCGTCTACATCAAAAGAGCCGGAAAAGGCTTTGGACTCTTAAGAACATAATCTTTTTATATTGCTGACTTCTGACTGCGGTGCAGCAAGGGCAGAACGGAACGGTTCCGTTTAAAAGAAAGGAAAGGAGTTATAATGAGCAAGCATTACAGAAGCAACACGATTGTGAAATTTGCTTTTGCTGTTATTATTCTTTTTCTGATCGCCTCCGTTATCAACATGCAGTTTGAACTAAAAGAACTCAAAGATCGAAAAGCGGCGCTTGACGCGGAAATTGCTGAAGTCGAAGATAATATAAAAGAAATCCAGATGCGCCTTGATACGCCGTTGACCGACGAGTACATTGAAAGGGTCGCAAGAGAGAAGTTCGGATTTCGCAAACCAAACGAGATCATTTTTCATAATAATATACCAAATTAAATTCATGATAGCATAACGGAGGAAACCTAATTTTTTATGCAGTTAGAAGTCGGCAAGGTAGTCAAAGGAAAAGTGTCCGGAATCACAAAGTTCGGCGCTTTTGTCAAACTCGAGGACGGAAAAGCCGGATTGGTCCACATATCCGAAATTTCCAAAGATTTTGTCAGCGATATCAACGCGTATTTAAAACTCGATCAGGAGGTCGAGGTTGTCGTACTCTCTGTGGACGAGAAGGGCAGGATCGCTCTTTCCATCAGACGGGCGGACGAACTCAAAAAGAAAGAGAACGTCGGCTCGCCGGCGGACTACTTTGCGAAGCGCGAAATGGCTCCGAAGGATTTTGAGGACATGATGCACAGATTTAAACTTATCAGCGAGGAAAAAATGTCCGACCTGAAAAAAGGCATGCAGGCAAAGCGCGGCGCCGGCTATAAAAGAGGACACAGACAATAAATAACAGGGTGATGAAAATCACCCTTTTTGTTATGAATAAGCAAAAATTCAAACGACATAAGGAAGGCAATATGAGAACCGTTGACGTTTCAGAAATCACCGCTGCGGTCAGGCAGCTTTTTATAAAGGCAAACTATGTTCTGCCGGACGACGTGCTCAGGAAAATCCGCGAATACAAAGAGCAGGAAGACAACGGAACCGCGAAGAACATACTCTGCCTGCTCGAGGAGAACGCCGACATCGCGCGCAACGACGACATTCCGATCTGTCAGGATACGGGAATGGCGGTGGTTTTTGCCGAAATCGGTCAGGAAGTGTCTATCACGGGCGGTCTTTTCCGCGACGCGGTCAACGAAGGCGTGCGTCAGGCTTACCGGGAGGGGTATCTGCGCAAATCGGTCGTCAACGATCCCATCGAGCGGGTGAATACCGACGACAACACCCCGGCTATACTATATACGGAACTGGTCGCCGGAGACCGGATAAAGCTGACGGCCCTGCCCAAAGGCTTTGGCAGCGAGAACATGAGCAGGCAAAAGATGTTCGCGCCCTCCGCGACCGAGAAAGACATCGTCGATTTCGTGGTCGAAACCGTAA
Source organism: Bacillota bacterium (assembly GCA_029550965.1). Taxonomy (GTDB): domain Bacteria; phylum Bacillota; class Clostridia; order Oscillospirales; family CAG-382; genus UBA1049. The sequence goes on along the minus strand of JAKPGJ010000049.1, from coordinate 31,136 downwards.
GGCTCGCCGGCGCCAACCCCTGTCCGCCGATTGTCATCGGGGTCGGTCTCGGCGGAACCTTCGACTACTCCTGCGTGCTGGCGAAAAAGGCGCTGGCGCGTCCCATCGGCAGCGACAACGGAAGGCACAATCGGCTTGCCGAAAAGATACTCGAAGCGGTCAACAATACCGGCATCGGCGCGCAGGGGCTGGGGGGAAGGACCACCGCGCTCGGCGTCAACATCGAGAGCTACCCGACGCATATCGCGTCGCTGCCGGTGGCGGTCAACATTTCCTGCCATGTGACACGACACGCGGACATAATTCTATAAAACTTGACATGCATGGTAAGTTATGTTAAAATACAAGTAAGGTAGGTACCCTAACATCAAATAGCAAAGGAGAAACGGTTATGACTACCAGGATTATCGCAAGAAAGTTTACCGTGAACGACGAAGTAAAAGCGTGGCTTCAGAAGAAGCTGAAAAAGCTCGACAAGTTTTTCCCTGAGGATACCGAAGTGGCGGTTACTTTGGCTTCTCAGAAAAATGGCGAAAGGGTAGAACTTACCATTAACCGCAACGGTGCGATTTTCAGAGCCGAGGAAGTTGACCGCGATTATTTGAGCGCGCTCGAAAGAGCGGTGGACGTCATCGAGCGTCAGATCAGAAAGAACCGCACCAGACTCGAGAAAAAGATTTACATCAAAAAAGACACCTTTACTCCGGAAGAGAAAACAGAGGTTGAGGACGAGTTAAAGATCAGCAAGGTCAAGAAGTTCGACATCATCCCCATGACGGTTGAAGAGGCAATCCTGCAGATGAATCTGCTGTCGCACTCGTTTTTCCTTTTCAAAAACGCCGAGACGGGCAATTTGAACGTCGTCTACAAACGGAAAGAGAACGATTACGGTTTGATCGAACCGCTGGATTAAAGGAATTTGATTTTTAATCGCTATCCTATAAAATGCGGCTATATAGCCGCATTTTTCGTGAATATATTTGGAGATTGTTATGGATTTTGTTGCTACCTGCCTGTTCGGGCTTGAAAAGTTCGTGGGCGAGGATATCGACCGGTTGGGATATAAAAGAATCGAAACCATCGACGGCAGGGTGACCTTTACGGCGCCGGACGAAAAAGCGGGCGACTGCGTTGCGGACTGCAACGTATTCTTCCGGTACGCCGAGCGGGTGCTGATCAAGCTGGGCGATTTCACGGCGCTTACCTTCGAGGACTTGTATCAGGGGACAAAGGCGCTGCCGTGGGAAAACTTTATCGGCAGGAACGACGCTTTCCCCGTAAAAGGCCACTCGATCAAATCCAAGCTGTTTTCGATTCCCGACTGCCAAAAGATCATAAAAAAAGCGGTGATCGACCGGCTTTCAAATGTGTATAAAATGAAACAATTTCCGGAAAACGGAATAAAATATCAAATAGAGTTTTTTATTTTGAATAATAAAGCCGCTCTTATGATTGACACGACCGGAGAAACCCTGCACAAGCGCGGCTACCGCAAAGAGGAGAATTTGGCGCCCCTGCGCGAAACCCTGGCGGCGGCGATGGTAACCCTGTCGCGGCCGAGGGAAAATGTTATCCTCGTGGACCCGATGTGCGGCTCCGGCACGATCGCGATTGAAGCGGCTCTTTTGGTCACAAACACTGCTCCCGGATTGAACCGCAGTTTCGCCGCCGAGCAGTTTCCGTTTGTTCATAAGGCGTCGTGGCAAAACGCGCGCGAAAAAGCCCGCACCGCTGTAACCCCGCCGTACACCGAGATATTCGGCTACGACATAGACCCGAAGTGCGTCGAAATATCCAAAAATAACGCGTCCCGCGCCGGGATGGATTTTATCCATTTCGCGGTCCGCGACATCAAAAACTTCGAACCGCCGTATCCGGACGCCAGGGGAACCATTGTCACAAACCCGCCTTACGGCGAGCGCATGGGCGACCAGATGAGCGCGCGGGAACTGGCGAAATTGATGGGTGAGAAATTTTTGGAAAAAATTCCGCGCTGGCAAAAATATATAATCAGCGCGGACGAGGAGTTCGAAAAGTATTACGGAAAACGGGCCGATAAAGTCAGAAAACTCTACAACGGTATGATAAAATGCGGATTTTACCAGTATTTTAAGACGTGAAAAAAATTAATAAATGGTAGTTGACATTTTTAACAAATATAAGTAAAATATACCAGAAAAATAATAAGTTTCTATTAAGGAGGTAGTATTTTTATGAAACTGAAACCATTGGCTGACAGAGTCATCATCAAAATGGTAGAAGCGGAGGAGACAACCAAGAGCGGTATTATTCTTACCGGAAACGCTAAGGAAAAACCCCAGGTTGCTGAAGTTATAGAAGTCGGTCCGGGCGGAAACGTCGACGGCAAGGAAATTGTTATGACCGTCAAGAAAGGCGATAAGGTTATAACAAGCAAGTACGCCGGAACCGAAATCAAGATCGACGGTGTTGAGTATATCGTCGTCAGACAGAGCGATATACTGGCGATTGTAGAGTAGAAAAAATAGCGAAACGAATATGTTGGTTAGATGATTTCAAGGGATTTGGATGATTTCAACCTCGCAAGACTCAGCTGTCCTATTGCGGGGCATCTGATGTATTTTTTTGAAATACAATTCCATATACCGTTTACCGTTCGTAATAAAAAAATAAAAATAGATTGAAAGGAAGATGGGTAATGGCAAAAGAAATCAAACACAGCATTGATGCAAGAGAAGCGCTAATGAGAGGCATCAACACGCTTGCCGATACTGTAAAAATCACGCTTGGTCCTAAAGGAAGAAATGTCGTATTAGATAAAAAGTTCGGTTCGCCCCTCATCACCAACGACGGCGTTACCATCGCGAAGGAAATCGAGCTTGACGACCCGTTCGAGAACATGGGCGCGGCGCTCGTAAGAGAAGTTGCGACCAAGACGAACGACACGGCCGGCGACGGTACGACCACCGCTACGCTGCTCGCGCAGGCGTTCATCCGCGAGGGCATGAAGAACGTCGCTGCCGGCGCGAACCCGATGATTCTCAAGAAGGGTATTACGAAAGCGGTTCAGGCGGCCGTTGAAGAGCTGAAAGCATCCGCGAAGAAAGTAAGCGGCACTGAGGATATCGCGCGTGTCGGTACCGTTTCCGCAGGCGACGAAGTCATCGGCAAACTGATTGCCGACGCTATGCAGAAGGTAACCGCCGACGGCGTTATCACGGTCGAAGAGTCCAAGACTGCTGAAACCTACTGCGAAGTCGTAGAAGGCATGCAGTTCGACAGAGGATACATCACGCCTTACATGGTAACCGATACCGATAAGATGGAAGCCGTCCTGGACGACGCAGCCATTCTTATCACCGATAAAAAGATTTCCAACGTTCAGGAGATCCTGCCGCTGCTTGAGAAAATCGTTCAGGCAGGCAGAAAGCTTCTGATTATCGCCGAGGACGTCGAGGGCGAAGCTCTCTCCACCCTTATCGTCAACAAGCTCCGCGGAACCTTCACCTGTGTTGCCGTTAAGGCTCCCGGCTTCGGCGACAGACGCAAGGAGATGCTCAAGGATATCGCGATCCTCACCGGCGGCGAGGTGATCTCGTCCGAACTCGGTCTCGAGCTCAAGGACGCCACGCTCGACATGCTCGGTACCGCAAAGCAGGTCAAGGTAAACAAAGAGAACACCATCATCGTCGGCGGCAACGGCGATCCGAAAGAGATTCAGGCGCGCATCAATCAGATTAAATCGCAAATCGAAGTTTCTACCAGCGACTTCGACAAAGAGAAGCTCCAGGAGCGTCTTGCAAAACTCGCAGGCGGCGTAGCTGTTATCAAGGTCGGCGCTGCTACCGAGACCGAGATGAAGGAGAAGAAGCTCCGCATCGAGGACGCGCTCAACGCTACGAGAGCCGCTGTTGAGGAAGGCATCGTAGCAGGCGGCGGCGTTGCGCTTGTTGACACCATTCCCGCTGTTGCGAAACTCCTCAAGACCACCGAGGGCGACGAGAAGACCGGCGTTAAGATCGTTCTCAGAGCGCTTGAAGAGCCTGTAAGACAGATTGCCGAGAACGCTGGCTTCGAGGGCAGCGTCATTGTCGAACGCGTCAAGAAAGAGAAAGCCGGCATCGGCTTCGACGCTTACAACGAGAAGTTCGTTGACATGATCGCAGCCGGAATCGTTGACCCGTGCAAGGTTACGCGTTCTGCGCTTGAGAACGCGGCAAGCATCGCTTCCATGATTCTTACCACCGAAGCGCTTGTTGCCGAAAAGAAAGAAGAAAACGCAAACGCAAATGCAGCCATGGGCGGCGGCATGGGCGGCGGCATGTATTAATATAAAAAGCAAAAAATGGCTGCCTGACTTTCAGGCAGCCGTTCGTTTTGCAAAAATAAGGATAAAAAACCGTAACAGTTCCGATGCATCAATTCGATTGACCGGCGGTTATATTTGTGCTATACTCTAATAGTTCACATTACGGTTTGCGATAAAGGAACAATCAATGAGAAGCAGTTCAGCCATCAAAAACTTTATATGGGACATCGCGTTTTATACGGCAACCATTATTCTTGGATTTTTCGCGCCAAGAATGATTTTGCTATATTACGGCTCCGAGGTAAACGGGCTTTCCGCGACCATCACCCAAATCCTTAACATTATGCTCCTGCTTCAAGCGGGCGCGAGCACCGCCGCGGTCTTTTCGCTTTATAAGCCGGTCGCCGAGAACAACTATCAGGAAATCGGCGAAAAGCTATCCGCGGCCGAGAACTTCTTCAAAAGAATCGCGTTCCTGTTTTTGATCATAATGCTCGCGGGCGCCGTCGTCACCGCGTTTATCGTAACTTCCGGCATAAGCCCGTTTTTGATATTTCTTTCGTTCGTATTATTGGGGTTCAGGAGCTTTCTTGACCTTCTGTTTACCGCGAAGTTTCGGATAATGTTTACGGCCGACCAGCGAAAATACATCATCTCGATCGCTTCTCTCATCGAGCAGACAATTTATTATTCGCTTTTGTTTCTGACCATCTATCTGCGGCTGACCTTTATCTGGATGTTTGTCTGGTACTTTGCCGGCTGTATTGTGAAAATCGCATACCTAAAAAGCTGTTTTGCGAAATACTACAAAGATAAAATACCGAAAAAAAAGAACACAACACTATCCAAAATACCGGGCAGAAACTATTCGCTTGCGAACGAAGTTTCGCACAGCGCGGTCGCGGCTTCTCCGTCCGTCATCATGATGATTCTGTACGGCGAGTTTATTCAGGCGAGCATCTTCAACGTCTACACGCTGGTTTCCTCGTCGCTGGCCTTAATCGGAAACGCGCTGTATTCGTCGTTCGCGCCGGGATTCGGCAATCTGATTGCCAGCGGGGATCAAAAGAACATCAACCGCGTTTTCTGCTTCTTTCAGTATATCTTTACCATGTTCAACACCTTATTGTATATGTGCACGATGTATCTGCTCGTCCCCTTTGTAACCCTTTATACGTCCAGCGTCGACGACGCGGATTACATCAACGCCAGCCTTGCGGTTTTAATCGTGGTTTACAGCATGGTTTCCGTTTACCGGATCCCCTATAATATCGCCGTTTCCACGTTCGGCTTCTTTCGGGAAACCTGGGCGCAGCCGGTGGTCACCGCGGTCGTTTCGATCGCGCTTTCCTTCGCGCTGGGTGCGATTGATTACACGCTGATTATCACGGGTTTAATCGTGTTCTATGCCGCAAACTTTATCTACCAGCACTATAAAATCAAACGACTGGTTCCGTATCTGCAGACCGAGAAGATGTACAAGCATCTTGCGATTTCCGCGGCCGGCATTTTCGCGGCATATCTGGCAAGCGTTTATTTCCCGATCGAAACGCCAAGCGTCGTCAACTGGCTGACCGCCGCGGCTGCCGCGATGCTGCTCAGCGCGCTGTATATTCTGATTACGACGCTTTTGTTTGAAAGAGAGTTCCTCTCCGATCTGCGCGCCTACTTCCTGCGGACGGTTTTTAGAAGAGAAATATAAATTTAAAAGTAATGTAAAAGATAAATAAAATTTTTAAAAAAGTATTGAGCGGCGCGATAAAATGCGATAAAATAAAGTATAATAAGTCGTTGCAACGAACGATGCGTTAAGAAGGTATTTTAGGATGAAAGGAATCATACTTGCAGGCGGCGCGGGGACAAGGCTTTATCCGCTGACAAAGGTCACGTCAAAACAGCTTTTGCCTGTTTACGACAAGCCGATGATTTATTACCCGCTTTCCACGCTGATGCTTGCCAATATTCGGGATATTTTAATCATCTCCACGCCGGAGGACATCCCGAACTTCAAAAGGCTGCTCGGCAGCGGCGAACAGTTCGGAATCAACCTTTCCTACGCGGTGCAGCCTTCGCCCGACGGGCTCGCGCAGGCGTTTCTCATCGGCGAAGAATTCATCGGCGGCGATATGTGCGCGATGATACTGGGCGACAATATTTTTTACGGCAACGGGCTGGGGAGCAAGCTGCAGACGGCCGTAGAAAACGCGAAGAACGGTTACGCGACGATATTCGGGCATTACGTAAACGACCCCGAACGGTTCGGCGTAATGGAAATCGGAGAAAACGGCGAGGTGCTCTCGGTTGAGGAGAAACCCAAAAAGCCGAAATCCAACTACTGCATCACCGGACTTTATTTTTATGACAACCGCGTAGTGGAATTCGCGAAGCGTATCAGGCCGTCCGAGCGCGGAGAACTCGAGATAACCGCGATCAACGAGCTGTATCTGCAGCATAACGCCCTGAAAGCCATTATTCTCGGCAGGGGATTTGCCTGGATAGACGCGGGCACGATGGACAGCCTGATCGAAGCGTCCGCGTTCGTGCAGATGATAGAGAAAATGCAGAGCGTAAAAATATCCGCGCCGGAGGAAATCGCTTATCTGCGCAACTGGATTGACAAAGAACAACTGCTCGCTTCCGCTGAACTATACGGAAAATCGCCTTACGGCGAGCATCTGAAAAAAGTTGCGGAAGGAAAAATCATATATTAAAAAAGAGGCATTCTACATAGATGAAAAAGACAGAAACGGCAATACCGGGCGTGTATCTTATCGAACCGGATGTTTTTGGAGACCACCGCGGCTGGTTTATGGAGTCGTGGTCCTATGAAAAACTGAAAAAACTGGGAATCGACGCGCATTTCGTGCAGGACAATCACAGCTTTACGGCGAAAAAAGACACGCTGCGCGGGCTTCATTTTCAGATAGACCCGATGGCGCAGGCGAAGCTGGTCCGCTGCACCGCCGGGGCGGTCTTGGACGTCGCGGTTGATTTAAGAAAAGGCTCGCCGACCTACAAAAAATGGGTATCGGTAATCCTTTCCGCGGCGAACAAACTGCAGCTTTTTATTCCGCGCGGGTTTGCGCACGGTTTTCTGACGCTGACCGACAACGTCGAGTTCGAGTATAAATGCGACAATCCTTACAGCAAGGAGCACGACCGCAGCATCCGCTTCGACGACCCGGAAATCGGCGTGGACTGGAAGATTGCCGACCCGATTCTTTCGGAAAAGGATAGGAACGCTCCGTTTTTAAAGGACAGCGACTGCAACTTTATTTACGCTGAATAAGGTGTTTTTATGAATATACTGGTTACCGGCGGCGCCGGTTTTATCGGCAGTAATTTTATATACTATCAACTGAAAAACCACCCCGATGACAGAATCGTCTGCCTTGACGCGCTGACGTACGCGGGCAATCTTGCGAATCTGGAGAGCGCGCTCAATCATCCGAGCTTCCGGTTCGTAAAGGGCGATATTACCGACAGAGCGTGCGTTTTCAAGCTATTCGAGGAAGAGAAGTTCGACATCGTCGCGAACTTCGCGGCCGAGAGCCACGTCGACCGCTCGGTTGAGAATCCGGGTGTTTTTCTGCATACGAACGTGTTCGGCACGCAGGTCCTGCTGGACGCCTGCCGGCAGTACGGCGTAAAACGCTTTCACCAGGTTTCGACCGACGAGGTTTACGGCGACCTGCCGATAGACCGAAAAGACCTGTTCTTTACCGAATCGTCGCCGCTGCGCGCTTCGTCGCCTTATTCGGCGAGCAAAGCGGCGGCAGACCTTTTGGCGCTGGCGTATTACAGAACCTATCAGGTTCCGGTTACGATTTCCCGCTGCTCGAACAACTACGGCCCGTACCATTTTCCGGAAAAACTGATCCCGCTGATGATTACGCGGGCGCTAAACGACCAGAGCCTTCCGGTTTACGGCAAGGGCGAGAATATCCGCGACTGGCTGTACGTCGAGGATCACTGCGCCGCAGTCGATCTTGTCATGCGCAGCGGCAGAGCGGGCGAGGTGTACAACATCGGCGGGCACAATGAAAAATCCAACATCGAGATTGTCAAGCTGATCCTAAAAATTCTCGGCAAGCCGGAGAGCCTGATCACCTTCGTCGCCGACCGCCCCGGACACGATTTGCGGTACGCGATCGACAACACCAAAATCACAAGCGAGCTGGGCTGGTCGCCGCAGACCGAGTTTGAGGACGGCCTTCAGAAAACCGTGCAGTGGTATCTTAACAACCGTTCCTGGTGGGAGAACATTCTCGCCGGCGAATATAAAAACTATTACGAAAGAATGTACGCGCGCCGATAAGACCGGCGCGTTTGAAAGGAAACCATAAAAATGGCGATACAATTGTTTGTTCCGACGTTTGATGTGGACGCATGTCTTGAGAATATCCGGCTGTGTCTGGAAAAAGGCTGGACAGGCATGGGATACATGACCGTTCAGTTTGAGGATAAATGGAAGGAATACACAGGGCTTCCGCACGCGTACTTTCTGAACTCCGCGACGGCGGGATTAAACCTTGCGGTGGAGATTTTCAAAGAGAAGTACGGCTGGGCGGCCGGCGACGAAATCATCACCACGCCGCTGACCTTCGTTTCCACCAACCATGCTATTCTTCTTTCCAACTTACAACCGGTTTTCGCGGATGTTGACGACACGCTCTGCCTTGACCCCGCCAGCGTCGAGGAACGGATTACGGAAAAGACGAGAGCGGTCATGTTTGTCGGCATGGGCGGCAACGCCGGCCACCTTGACAAAATCGTGGAAATCTGCAAAAAGCGCAGCTTAAAGCTGATATTAGACGCGGCGCACATGGCGGGAACCCGCATCAACGGCGAGACGGCCGGCAAGGAAGCGGACGTAATCGTTTATTCCTTTCAGGCGGTCAAGAACCTTCCGACCGGCGACAGCGGCATGATCTGCTTTAAAGACGCGGACTGCGACGCGGTCGCGCGCAAGAAGGCCTGGCTGGGCATCAACAAAGACACCTACGCCCGCTCGGTCAACGCGAACGGCGCGTATAAATGGAAGTACGACGTCGAGTATGTCGGATACAAGTACAACGGAAACGCGGTCATGGCGGCCATTGCGCTCGCGCAGCTGCCGCATTTGGATAAAGATAACGCCTACCGCAGGCAGCTTGCGGAATGGTACGCAGAAGGCTTCAAGCCGTATCCCGACAAAATCAAGCTGGTCGAGGTTCCAGAAAACTGCGAGTCCTCGCGCCACCTGTTCCAGATTATCGTCGAGGACCGGGACGGCCTGATGGCTTACCTTAACGAGCATGAGATTTATCCGGGCGTTCATTACGTGGACAACACGCAATACCGGATGTATTCGTACGCGAAGGGAACCTGTCCGAAAGCGGCGTATGTCAGCGACCACGTCATTTCGCTGCCCATGCATTTAAGACTGACGCGCGAGGATGTTCAGACCGTCATCCGATGCGTGGTTGACTATGTGACGAAATAGGGCGTTTTGCGGAAAAGGTTTTCCTGCGAGACGTTTATAAAGGAGGAAACAGCGTTGACCGGCAAGGTGTGTTTCATAACTGGTTCAAACAGAGGCATCGGACGAGCCATGGTCGAGGCGTTCGCGCGCGGCGGCGCTTCGATTATCGCGCACGCCCGCAAGAAGAACGACGCGTTTGATGCGGAAATGCGAAGTCTTGCCGAAACATACGGCGTTTCCATTACGCCCGTGTATTTCGATATGACGGATACCGAAGCAATGAAAGCGGTATTCAAAGCGTTTTATCAGAACAAAACGAGAATCGATATCTTAATCAACAACGCCGGGGTCGCGCACGGCGGGCTGTTCAGCATGACGCCGGTATCGAAAATCAAAGAGGTTTTCGAAATCAACCTATTCTCCGCGATGGAGCTGACCCAGCTGGTGCTCAAAATCATGACGCGTCAGAGGTCCGGCTGCATAATTAACCTCGGCTCGATTGCCGGATTGGATTTAAAGCCGGGGAACAGCGCGTATGGCGTTTCCAAAGCCGCATTGATGGCATGGACCAGAACGCTCGCGTCCGAAGTCGCCCAGCACGGCATTCGGGTCAACGCAATCGCGCCGGGACTGACGGATACCGGCATGGCGGCGCAAATGGAGGAAAAAGCGGGCAGAGAAATGGTGGAAAGCTCGGCGATGAAACGGCTCGCAAAACCGGAGGAAATCGCGAAAGCCGCGCTCTTTCTTGCTTCGGACGACGCTTCGTTTATCAACGGGCAGGTCATAAGAGTCGACGGAGGATCGGCGTAATGGATCAGAATATTATAAAAAAATGCCTTGCGGCGTCCAAAGAGATGCGAAAGGACGTCATCAGAATGACCTACAACGCGGGCAACAACGGCGCGCACGTCGGCGGCGCGCTGTCTATGATAGAGATTATGGCGGCGCTTTATCTCGGCGTGATGAAGTTTAATATTCAAAACCCGACCGACGAAGCGCGCGACCGCTTTATTTTGAGCAAAGGGCACGGCGTGATGGCGCAGTACGCCGCGCTAAAGCAAATCGGCATGATTACCGATGATGAACTGATGACTTTTAAAAAGAACGAAACTTTTTTATACGCACACCCTTCGATGAATCCGGAGAAGGGCATTGAGTTTTCGAGCGGAAGCCTTGGACAGGGGCTTTCTTTGGGCGTCGGCACGGCGCTGGCGCTGAAACGTAAAGGCAACGAAACCTCCGGCGTTTTCGTTTTGCTCGGCGACGGCGAATGCAACGAAGGCTCGGTCTGGGAGGCCGCCATGTCCGCTTCGCATTACAAACTCAGCAATTTGACCGTCATCATTGACGAGAACCGTCTGCAGTACGACGGACCGACCGACGATATTCTATCAATCGAGCCGCTTGTTTACAAATGGAATAGCTTCGGCTGGGACGCTGTCAGCGTAGACGGACACTCGGTCGAACAGCTGCTGGAAGCGCTGTCGGTTAAGAAAGACAAGCCGTATGCGGTCATCGCGCGGACCGTTAAGGGCAAAGGCGTATCCTTTATGGAAAACAACCCGTACTGGCACAACGGCAGGCTGTCGCAGCAGCAGTACGAGCAGGCAATGGCGGAGGTGACGGCATGATTGATTTTACCCCCTCCAATATCCGTATGTGGTCCAGACTTGGCTCCTGCGGCGCTTTCGGTCTTGCCGCGCTGGAACTGCCGGCGATCGACGACAAGGTCGTCATCCTGACGTCCGACCTGACCTTTTTTTCCGGGCTCGAGCGCTTCAAATCCGCTTTCCCGGACAGGCTGTACAACCTCGGCATAGCCGAGCAGAACATGGTCGGCGTCGCCGCGGGCTTTGCGAAAGAGGGATTTACCCCCTTCGCGACGACGTACGCGGCCTTCGCGTCGCTGCGCAGCGCCGATCAGGTAAAAGTGAACATGGGCTATATGAAGCTGGGCATCAAGCTGGTCGGGCTTACCGCGGGGCTATCCGTCGGCATTCTGGGCGCGACGCATATGAGCTTTGAGGACATCGCCGTAATGCGCGCGATTCCGAACATCGTCGTGCTCTCGCCGGCCGACTGCGCCGAAACCGTCAAAGCCACGCTCGCCGCGGCAAAAATAAAAGGGCCGGTTTACCTGCGCCTGACGGGCGCCATGAACAATCCGTCGGTTTACAAAGAGGATTACGCGTTTGAAGTCGGCAAAGCGGTGACGCTTCGCGACGGAAGCGACGTTGCCGTCATCGCGACCGGCACAATGGTCTATCATTCCCTGCAAGCCGCCGAACTGCTCGCGCAGCAGGGCGTTTCCTGCAGGGTCGTCAATATGCACACGATTAAGCCGCTGGATATGGAAGCGGTCAACGCGGCGCGCGGGGCGAAGCTGATTGTCACCGTCGAGGAGCACGGCGTAATCGGCGGCCTGGGTTCCGCGGTCTCGGAAGCGCTTGCGGGCCAAGCGCACAGACCGCCTCAATTGATGATCGGAATGTCGGACTGCTACTGCCACGCGGCGGACTATCCGTATTTGCTCGAGCAGTACGGCCTGACCGGAAAGCAGATTGCGGAAAAAGTACTGATCAGTTTGGAGAGAAAACAATGACAAATCTTGAGAAATACATCAACGCATTCACAACCACTTTCGGCATCGGCGAGAGCGAAGTGGAAGGCCTGGAGTATCAGCAAATCAAAGCGTGGGACTCGATCGGACATATGAGTTTGGTCTCCGCGATTGAGGACGCCTTTGGAATCATGATGGACACCGACGACATCATCGATTTCAGTTCCTTTGAAAAGGGCAAGGATATATTAAAAAAATATGATGTGGAGATTGAATCAGTTTAAGGACAACACAGCGGTCATAATCGAATACGGCGAGAAAATCCCGTATTCGGCTCTTTTGCATGATTCGCAAAAGCTGGCGGAAAAAGTAAAAGACCGTTGTTTGGTTTTTAACCTGTGTTCCAACGAGTACGGCTCTCTGCTCGGATACGTCGCGTTTCTCAACAACCGAATTGTCCCGGTCATGCTGGATGCGCATCTTGACAGGATGCTGCTGAACAACCTCATCGAAAGCTACAAGCCGGATTACCTCTGGCTGCCCGCGCGCATGAAGAACGAGTTCGGGTATTCCGTCGCGTACGAATCGAACGGCTACGCACTGTTAAAAACGCCTTACGAAAAAGTATTCCCTTTGTATGACGAACTCGCGCTGCTTTTGACCACCTCCGGCTCGACCGGCAGCCCGAAGCTGGTTCGGCAGAGCTATCAGAATATACAGGCAAATACCAAGTCGATCGCGCAGTATTTAGACCTTGACGAAACCGAGCGCCCCATCACGACACTGCCGATGAGCTACACATACGGGCTGTCGATTATAAACACGCATCTGTATGTCGGCGCATCGATGATTCTGACGCAGAAAACGCTGATGCAGAAAGAGTTCTGGCAGCAGTTCAGAGATTATAAGGCCACCTCGTTCGGCGGCGTGCCGTATATTTACGAAATGCTCGACAAGCTCAGATTCTTCCGCATGGACCTGCCGTCGCTCCGAACCATGACGCAGGCTGGCGGAAAGCTGTCGCCCGAACTGCACAGGAAGTTCGCCGAGTACGCGGCGGAAACCGGCAGGAAATTCATCGTGATGTACGGGCAGACCGAAGCGACCGCGCGAATGGCGTACCTGCCGCCTGAATACGCGCTGGCAAAAGTTGGCAGCATGGGCATCGCCATTCCGGGCGGAAAGTTCAGACTGATTGACGCTGACGGGAACGAAATAACCGAGCCCGAAGCGGTCGGCGAGCTGGTTTACGAAGGCGCGAACGTCACGCTGGGCTACGCGGAAAGCGGCGGCGACCTCGCCAAAGGCGACGAAAGAAACGGCGTGCTTATCACCGGCGACATGGCGAGGCGGGACAAAGACGGATTTTACTACATTGTGGGACGCAAGAAGCGCTTCTTAAAGATATTCGGCAGCCGCGTCAACTTGGATGAAACCGAGCGGCTTATCAAGAGCGGCTTTGGCGATATGGACGCCGCCTGCGCCGGAAAAGACGACGAAATGGTCGTGTTTATTACCGACAAAACCAAAGAAAAAGAGGTCCAGAACTTCTTAGAGGAGAAATTGAACCTGAACCGTCTTGCTTTCCGGGTGAAGTATATCGAATCGATCCCCAAGAACGAATCGGGGAAAACACTCTATGCCGCGTTGGAGAAGTTTTATGATTGATTACGAGGAGATACTCAAAATAGCGCCCTATTCGCTCTGCAGAGAAGAAAAGGAAAAGCTGCTGTCCGAACGGCTTATCCGGCTTACCGCTTTTCACTATGAACAGTGCGGGCCGTACAAAAGAATGCTGGACGCCGTAGGCGTAAAACCGGAGCAAATCAAGACTTATTACGACATTCCTTTTCTGCCGGTCAGCCTGTTTAAGGAGTTAGACCTTATCAGCGTGGACAGGTCCGAGATTTTCAAGGTCATGACTTCTTCCGGCACCACCGGACAGGCGGTTTCGAAAACTTACCTTGATAAAAAGACCGCCGGCAACCAGCAGAAAACGCTTGTGAAAATCGTGTCCGATTTTACCGGTTCCTCCAGAATGCCGATGCTGATCATCGACAGCCCGTCGGTCATCAAGGACCGCGCGATGTTCTCGGCGCGCGGCGCCGGCATCTTGGGCTTTTCCATCTTCGGCGCTGACAAGGCTTACGCGCTTGACGACGAGATGAAGCTAAATATCAAAGCGGTCGAAGCGTTCTTAGAAAAGCATCAGGGGAAAAAGATTTTGCTTTTTGGCTTTACCTTTATGATATGGCAGCATTTTTATAAAGAGCTTGTACGGCTTAACCGCAGGCTGGATTTATCCGACGGAATCCTGATTCACGGCGGCGGCTGGAAGAAGCTGGTCAACGAGGCGGTTTCCCATGACGAGTTTAACAGAAAACTCCATGAAGTCTGCGGGCTAACCAGCATCCACGACTACTACGGCATGGTCGAGCAGACCGGGTGCATTTATATGGAATGCGAGCGCGGACACCTGCACGCAAGCATTTTCTCGGACGTCGTCACCCGCCGGGCGGCGGATTTTTCACCCTGCGGATTCGGCGAGCCGGGCATTATTCAGGTTGTCTCCATGCTGCCGGAATCCTACCCCGGACATTCGCTGCTCACCGAGGACGAAGGGGTTATTCTCGGCGAGGACGACTGTCCGTGCGGCAGGAAGGGCAAATACTTCAAGGTCATCGGCAGGCTCAAAAACGCCGAAATCAGGGGGTGCAGCGATACGTATGCGGTCAATTTCAGATAAACTCGCCTTTTTGGTAGGCAGCGCCGAGATTTTAGAGAACATCGACAAACTGCCGCCCTTTCGGATTTTTGACAGCACCGTCATCGAGTTTTTATCCGCATTTTCAAAGACTTTGTCCGCGGACCAAAGGACAAAGCGGTATCCCGACGTCGCCACCTTCGCGTTTTGGTGCCGGAAAGCGTCGGTCGAATCGCTAAAGAAACCGTACGCGGACGTAGCCAACCGGCTTGGCAGGGGTGTCGTGTTCCACATCGCACCCTCCAACGTGGCGGTCAACTTTGCCTATTCGCTGGTCGCCGGACTGCTTGCCGGAAACGCGAACATCGTTCGTCTGCCCTCGAAAGATTTTGAGCAGGTTGACATAATCTGCGAAACAATCAACCGGTCGCTTACAGAAGCGGTCAGGCCTTATATCTGCCTTGTGCGGTACGAGCGAAGCGAGGAAATAAACGCTTATCTGTCGCGAAAGTGCGACACGCGCGTAATTTGGGGCGGGGACAATACGATTGCGGAAATCCGCAAAGCGCCGCTCAAACCCCGCGCGAACGAAATCTGCTTTGCCGACCGGTATTCTATGTGCGTCATCAACGCGGACAAATACCTTGAAGCGGACAACAAACACATAATCGCGCAAAACTTTTACAACGATACCTACTTGTCCGACCAGAACGCCTGCACCTCGCCGCGCGTCGTTGTCTGGATGGGCAAAAACGTTGCAAAAGCGCAAGCGGAGTTTTGGGATAACCTGTATCCGGTCGTAAAGGAAAAATACGCTTTGCAGCCGGCGCGCGCGGTCGCGAAGCTCGCCGCCCTATATAAGCTCGCCGCGGCAAATGAGGGCGCGCGCAGGCAGGAGAGCGTTGACAACCTGATTCTTCGCGTCCGGGTGGAAAGCCTGAACGAGAACCTGATGGATTATCTGGACAGCTGCGGCTACTTTCTCGAATATAAAGCGGAAAATCTTGAAGAGATCCTTCCGCTCTGCGGCGATAAACTCCAGACGCTGTCCTATTACGGCGTCGATCCGGCGGAAATAGAGCGCTTTGTTGATACGTTCCGTCCGAAAGGCGTCGACCGCGTCGTTCCGATCGGAAAGACCATGGATTTTTCCCTGATTTGGGACGGATACGACCTTATCAGAAGTATGTCGAGGGAAGTTACGGTAAGTAAAAGGTAAGAGGGAAGAAGTAAGAAGTAAGAGATAAGAGAGAAGAAGTAAGAGGTAAAAGAGAGTTATCATAAGACGCGACGCTGACCGCGGCGGCGATTCTATAAAAGCATATTTGGGTTTCGATTATGGTTTTTTACAATTCCATAATACGCTTACGCCAAATATGCTTTTTTTATAAAAATTAAAAATCACTGCAACGAAACAATCGTTTGAAAAGTATTTTACTATGAAAGGATTAAAAATCTTTTATGGATCGCGATACGTTAAAAGCAATGATTCTTGAAAACCAGTTTCTCACCCGCAAGGCGGATAAGAAAACCGTAGTTAGCGGCTTGTGCGGGCTGCAGGCGCCGTTTTTTAGCAACGCTTTTCACCGCTTTTCATACGCTGTGACGAAGAACTCTCCCCGGACAAATGGGACGACGGCGTTGTAAAAACCTGGTCGGTCATCCGCGGAACCATCCACGTAATCCATGAAGACGATCTCGGGCTGCTGCTGCCCGGCCAGAAAATCAACTACTGGCAGATAACCCGCGACATAACGGAAGAGCGCAAAAAGTATTTTGCAGACCTGATTTTACGGTTGATCGAAAACGGCGTTTGTGAAAGAGAAGCGCTGAAGGAGAAATGTTACGCGGCCGGAATGACGGATGCCGAAGCCGATTATGTGTTTCACCCGTGGGGCGGCACGATTCGCGAACTGGCGGAGCAGGGCAAAATCTGCTACGTCGCGCAGGAGAAGAAAATCCTCCGCTTGTGCCCGCCTTTTGAACCGGTGGATTTTGACGCAGCGCTGCTGGAGATTGCGCGCCGCTACTTTACCCATTACGGGCCGGCAACGATAAAGGACGCAGCCTACTTTCTGGGCATGCCGCAGAAAATCATTAAAGAAAAAATGGCGCGCCTGCCTTTACGCGCGCTGGAAGCGGAAAACAAGACTTATTATTACATTCCAAAACCAGAAAGCAGCACGCCGGATATTCCGCGCTGCGTTTTCTTAGCCGGGTTTGACCCGCTGATGCTCGGATACGAGAAGCAGGAAAGCCTGTTCCTGCCGCCGGAGCATCTGCGCGGCATCTTCAACCTTGCCGGAATCGTTATGCCCGCGCTTCTTTACAACGGCCGGGTGGTCGGCAAATGGAAGAAGACGAAAAACAAACTGCTGGTTACGCTGTTTGAGTCGCTGAGCAGCGCGGATAAAAAGCATATTTCAGACGCCGCCGAGCGGTTGTGGGGCAAAGTGCAGGTTGATTATTCTTAAGCACACGCGCCGCAACGAAGAAAGGAGAATAAGATGACTGACAAAATCAGAAGGGCAGGTTTCCGCTGTTTGGCTGTTTGCCTGGGTCTCGCCGCAGTATTGCTCACGATGGGGACGGCAAACGGGAGACCTTCCTACGCCCAAACGAACGATTCGATAATGCTCGATGCGAAAATCTCCGACGCAGAAACCGATAACGCACAGGATAATGCGCCGGATAACACGCCGCGCAAAACGCCGGACGCCGCGCCGGATAACACGCCGCGCGTGACGCAAAACAACACGCCGGATAAAACGCCCAATCACATTCCCGAAAAAACGCCGGCCGATCCGGACGACAAGCAAAACAAAACGCCGGAAAGCGCGCCGGACAACGAACCGAACCAAACGCCCGACGTCCCGCCGGTTAACACGCCGAATAATATGCCGGACGACGCGCCTGTAGAATTATCCGGCAAAATAAACGCCGCGCTGCGGGCGAAGCTGAACAGCATTTCCGATGACGAGGTCATCACGGTCTGGCTTTGGCTGAAAGATTTGAATGCAGCCGCTCTGGAACAGATGATAAGGGACGAAACCGGTTTTGACCCGTACAATTCTGAGTATTCGCAAAACGGCAACGATCCCGATATAATCGATCAGTATATAGAAGCCAGAAGAAGTATCATCAAACGTGAATACTCGAAGTATAACGATGCGTTCATCGCGAACCATGTTCCGAAAGACCGGAAGATACTGTACAACAGCCGTTATACGTCTACGCTTGTTGTAGAAGCCACAAAAAGCGAGATTATATATTATGCCGACTTGAGCGATGTTACGGAAATCTCGCTCTATGAAGAACAATACCTTGAAATGGAAGAAACTGCCGGTTAAAGGAACTGCAAAATATCGGCGTTCGATGCTGCATTTTATAAAAGCGAAATTCATTAAAAATAAACCAATTCCGGACGGCGCGAATCATAACGTCGGGAAACGAACCGTCGGATAGGTAACGCAGGACGGCGCTTTTTGGCGTTATACGATTCGGTTTTTCAGCCCTTCTTCATACTCCGGCACGGCGCCGAGTTTAGTGACGACATAGTCGCTTAAAATCACCGCTCTGTCCAGGCAGGTTTCGAGGTCTGCGCCGTTCAGGAAGTTCACCAAAAAGCAGGCGGAAAAGCTGTCGCCGGCGCCAACGGTGGAAACAACCCTGCTCTCCGGCTTTCTTGAATAAAGAAAGCCTTCTTTTGTGTATAAAAGCGCGCCGTCTTTGTCCAGTGTGACAATTATTATTTGAATCGGGTATTTTTTAGCAAGCGAAACGCAAAGCGCTTCCGGTGAGGAAGCGTCGGCAATCCCCAGTTCGGCGAAAACCTGCATTTCCTCTCTGCTGATTTTCAGAATGGTCGTATGCTTTAAGCTGTTTTCGACGATCTCTTTTGAATAGAAGTTCTGACGGATGTTGATGTCAAAGAAAACTTCCGCCGCGTTCACGCTCTTCAGCAGCGTTTCAAGCGTAGCGCGCGAGGCGGAGTTCCGCTGCGCCAGCGTGCCGAAATAAAACGCGTCATACGGACCGCAGACAGCGGGGCAGGGAATGTAATCGTATGCGACGCCGGTCACCAGTTCGTAGCGCGGCTTTTCGCCGCAAAGCGTGACTTTGCAAAAGCCGGTCGGTTTATCGGTGAAGGCGATATAATCGTTACGGATGCCGTATTTCCGAACAAATGTCAGCGCGTTTTTTCCGAGTTCGTCGCTGCCGAGCGCGGAAACCATAGATACGTCCGTGCCCAGTTTCGCCGCGTGCGCCGCGAAGTTGAAGGGCGCGCCGCCGATTTCCTTTTTGTCGCCGAATATGTCCCAGAGTATTTCGCCAAACGCTAATATTTTCATGGTAAGTTCCCCTAATCAGTCAATCATCGCAAAATGTGAGCCGTTACGGCTCACAATTTTTTTAATCATTGTCGGGCGCGGGATACTCGTTGCAGAGAAGATACAGCGGAGATTCGTCCTCTTCGATGGTCGGAAAGCGTCCCTGCGGCTCGTAGAAGCGGTTGTCCGTGTTGTCGTCGTTGACCATCGACACCTCGCCGATGAGCACCATGCCGTGCCCTTCTTCCGCCCAGAAAGCGTGATACTGGCGGGGCGGAAGCGTAATGCTCTCGCCGGGCGTAAGCCGAAGCACGGTTCCGGCGGGAACCACCTTTCTGCAGCCGTCCAGCATCACCTCGACCGGCGTGTCCGCCAGCCCGTCGTCCTCGGTCGCGTTATACACCTGAATCATCAGATTGCCGCCGCCGCGGTTGATGATATCCTCCATCTTGTTCCAGTGGAAGTGCATCGGGCTGTACTGGTTCTCTTTGGAAATCAGGATTTTCTCGGCGTAGGTCTTTTTGCAGTTTTTGTCCTTCAGGTTGCCGTTGCGCAGCGTGAACAGAAAAAGACCGATTTTGTCATAATCGCCGTGACCGTAGTCGGTAATATCCCAGCCGAGCATATTGTTGCGGATTTCGTCGTACTCGTGACCCTTGGTTTTCCATTCCTCCGGCGTAAAATACGCAAAAGGCGGGAGCTTGAAGTTCATTTTGTTGATAAAAGCGATTGCTTCGCGCATAATCGCGTTAATCTCTGAGCGTTTCATTTTCTATCCTTAACCTTTACTGTTATGATTTCAAACGGTTTTACATGGAGACGGACGCCGCCGTTTCTGACCGGCAGTTCTTCGAGCTCGTTCTCCAGCAAATCGCAAAGGAAAACCTTTTCCGCTTCAAAACCGAACGTGAGTGTTGCGTCCGTGTGCATGTTGAAACTCTCGTACATGCGCAGTACGATTCCGTCGCCATCCTCGCTCTGTTTTATCGTTTCAATCACGATGTTTTCTTTGTCGCAGCTTACGAAGGAATAACTTTCCGGCAGGACGCCCGCACGCTTACCCACGCGCATGCCCGTCATGGGCTGGTTTACATAATATGCGTGCCGGATGGTTCCCGCGGCGCGGAAGTCGCCGGGATGGGGGAACAGGCTGTACGTAAAGGTATGCGTTCCCTTGTCGATAAACTCGTTCGGGTATTTCGAACACTTTATCAGCGAAATCTTCATCGTGTTTCCGTGGATGTCATAGCCGTACTTGCAGTCGTTTATCAGGCTGACGCCGTAGCCGTAGTCCGACAAATCGGCGTACTTCTGTGCGCAGACCTCGAACTTCGCCTGGTCCCAGCTCGTGTTGCAGTGCGTCGGTCGGCGGGTGTGTCCGAACTGTATGTCGTAAACCGCGCTGTCCGCGTTAATGTCCAGCGTAAACTCGGCTTTTAATATCAGATTGACCTCCTGCCAGTCTGCCTCGGTTTCAAAGTCGATGCGGTCGATATCGTCGTACAGCCAGACGTTCTGCGTAATCGTGGAGGACATAAAGCGCCGGACCACGCGAAATCCGCTGCGCGCGCCGTTTCTTACTTCCTCAACGGACGCAACGTCGTCGACAACCCAGCTTTTGTCCTTGTGGTAAATCTCAAGATTCCAGCAGTCGTACTGGAAGGGCAGGTCCTCATACACGCGCAACACGTTGCCGCGCTGTCCTTCTGCAATAACCTGCCGGTTCGCCCGCTTGTCAAAAAGGGACTTAATCTGCATCGCTTCGTCGAATTCTATGATAAAAAAGCGGTTCTCAATGGTTTTGCCGTTAAGAATAACCTCGCTCAGCTTCTCTGCCGGCTGAACGACCTTGTAGCCTTTCGGCGGGATATTCTCTGCGAACACCGCTTTGCCGTCGACCATAACGATATCGCTGCCGACAAAGGAGTGCGGGTTGAACACCAGAATTCCGCCGTCCGTGCTGATGTTGTCGGCAATGCTTTGATACGCGCTTTGGATTATAGAATCGGCGGTGTTCAGAATGGTTTTGTACTGCTGCTCGCTTTCCCGATACACTTCCGGTATCGAAGAACCGGGAAGAATATCGTGGAACTGGTTGATAAGGATCGTACGCCAGCCGTCGGACAGCGCCGCTGCAGGATAGGGGAGCGCAGTCAGATTTTTCGCGATGCTGGAGAGCAGTTCGGCGTTCTGGTATAAAAGCTCGCTTTTGCGGTTGTACTTCTTGTTCCGCGCCGCGGAGGTGTAGGTGCCTCTGTGATATTCCAGATACAGCTCGCCCGCCCATTCGGGCAGATAGGGCTTGTCCTTGACGTTGTGATATAAGTTGTTTAAAAAGTCGATGACTCTGCCGTATTTTACATTCGGGCAGGCCGGCATGCCTTTTCTTTGACGCTCCGCAATCTCCAGCATCTTCTTGGTCGGTCCGCCGCCGCCGTCGCCCCAGCCGAAGGTGACAAGCACCTCGTCGGTCAGTTCTTTCTGGGAGAAGCGCTCGTACGCGCCGGCAAGGTGTTTAGGGTCGGTTGTGGAAACGTAGGTCGTGTAGTTGACCGGCTTTCTGCCTTTTTCCTTGTCCTGCGCGGTCAGAAAGTAGGTAAATATCTTGGTGCCGTCGATACCTTTCCAGAAAAAGGCGTCGTACGGCATTTTGTTCGTGTCGTTCCAGGAGATTTTGCTGGTGACAAAATAGTCGATTCCGCTTTTTTGGCAGATTTGGGGCAATGCTGCCGAGTAGCCGAAAACGTCGGGCAGCCAGAGGATTTTGCTGTCGATGCCGAACTCTTCTTTAAAGAAGCGCTTTCCGAACAGAATCTGCCGGACAAGGCTCTCGCCGCTGGTCAGATTGCAGTCCGCTTCCACCCACATCGCGCCTTCGGGTTCCCAGCGCCCCACCTTTACCATCTCTTTGATGCGCTCGTAGATTTCCGGCGCTTCTTCTTTGACGTATGCGTATAACTGCGGCTGGCTGCCGAAGAATACGAAATCCGGGTATTTTTCCATCAGCTTTAAGACCGTAGAGAAGGTGCGCTGCGCTTTTTCCTTCGTCTGGGCGAGCGTCCACAGCCAGGCGACGTCGATATGCGTATGCCCGACGCAAAAAGCACTGGCGGGATTTTCCTTTAAAGTACTGTAAAACGCATCATGCAAATACGCGGCCGCCTGCCGGACAGAGTTTTTAAAGCCTTCTCCGAGCGGCTCGCGCAGGTCGAGCATATTGACCGCGTTTAAAAGATAGCGCCGGATGTCGGCGTATTCTTTCGCGTCCTCTTCGGTAAACTTTAAAACCTCATAAGGGACAAGGATGTCGTAGTACAGCCGTTCGACTTCTTGGTCTATTATATTTATCCTTGCGTTTAAAAGCAGATTCTTTGCCATCGAACCGCTGTAGGCGTAGATATATACTTCCGCTTCGCCGCAAACGTCCAAAGGCAGGCTGCGGTGGTTGGTGTCCAGCCCTTGAACCGCTTTTCCGTCTATATAGACCAGAAACTGCGGGTTATACACGTTCCAGCCGTCCAGCTCGGTGTCGACCGCCAGTTCGTAATAATAGGGCGGTTCCGCCTTATCAATGTTAATTTGAAAATAAAACCACGCGTGCGTATCCGGCTTGTCCGCCCAGCGCTCGCCGGCGCCGAACGGGCGAAAGGCGTCGTCGATTGCCGGAAGACCGCTTCCGGTTTTATAGGAACATTCTTTATAGAAAATATTTTCGACAGGTTTCGACACTGCGACAATGCTGTTTTTCAGCAGCGACAGAACCTTCTCGATATACCGGTAATATACGTCCATAACTGTTCACCCGCAATTCTGCTAAAAAGAAATAAATCCCAAATCCTCCAACAGTATTTTAACGCCGAGCAGGATCAAAATGACGCCGCCGGCGATTTCCGCCTTCTTCTGAAATTTTACGCTGAAGATGTGGCCGATCCAGACGCCGAGCGCGCAGATGATAAAGGTGACGACGCCGATGATGGCAATAGCCGCCAGAATATCGACGTTTCCTTTCAGCCGCAGCGTAATGCCCGCGGCAAGCGCGTCGATGCTGGTTGCGACCGCGAGCGGCAGCATGACCCGAAAGCGGATACTGCCGCAGTCCATATCGCAGCATTCTTCTTTTTCCTGAACGGCCTCGATGATCATTTTAACGCCGAGCGCGCCCAGCAGGACAAACGCCACCCAATGGTCAAAACCCTGTATCTGTTCGCTGAAAAGGTTGGCGAGCAGAAACCCGAAAAACGGCATTATGGCCTGAAAAACGCCGAAATATAAACCGACGGTGACGGCATTGCCGAAATTGATTTTCCGTAACGTAAATCCTTTGCATACCGATACCGCGAACGCGTCCATCGCCAGCGCGACGGATAGAAAAAACAGGTCGTAAAGCGTCATTTTGCGAAAAAATCGCCTTTCTTATCAAAAATACGTTCTTTTAATCTAACACGCAAACTTCTATTTTTCAATTCTTTTTTGTTATCAGTCTGCAGTTTTTATAGAAAAATTCGGCTTTGCCCCAGCCGACGGAGGAACACCGGTTGCCGACCCCGTCGTCCCAGCTTTCGCAGACCGGGCATCCGCCGGCGTTCAGCAGCTGCATTGTCTGCACGACGTCGGCGACGTCCTGCCTGTATACCTCGCCCATGACATCGCCGTCGGCGGTAATGACCGAAAAACGCGTCAAATCGGCGCTGCTCTGCACGATATCGACGCCGCACTTCGGGCAATGCCAGCGTCCGGCGGTGATTCTCACAATTTCGTAGGCAGGCCGGATTCCGAAAACGCTGTTCACGACGCCGTACCGCTCCGCAAGAATCTGATTGAGTTTGACCTTGTTTTCATCGGATGCTTCGCCGGTAAAAATCATAAAGCATTCGGCCGCGTCTTCGGAAAGGGTGTATGAAAGATAGTTCTCTCCGAACGGCAGATTCTCTTTTATCACAAACATACCGCTCATTTTCTTCTGTTCATGTCGAACGTGACCGTGAACGCGTTATCAAAGGATTCCTTATAGACCTTCACGACCTCATAGTCAATCGCGATGTTTTTATCGGGCCACATTGCTCTGTTCGACGTATGTTCCTCCGTCCAGTCAACCTCGTTGTCGCCGTTTGCCAGGGTCGCTCGGGTAATCTCGACGTTTTTCATATAAAGACCCTGATCGGTGTTAAAAAGCGTGATTTCAACCCAATCGTTCGCCGAGGGGTTTCCTTTCGTGTCGAACTTGACATCCTCGGGGTAGTCCAGCGCGTAATTCTGGAGAAACGAGGTGTTCGCTCCGCTGGCAAGCGAATGCGCGATGCCGAACTCCTTGCTGTCCGCAACCTTGTCGTCGGTCAGGTCATAGATGGTAATGATTACTTTTTTGTCCTCTTCGGAGGAATCCAGAATCAGACGGTAGTCGTGGCTGGCGTCAAGTTTGACTTTGGATTCATACCAGCTCTGCGCGCCTTCGGTCTTGGGCTTATAGATGTTATAGAACAAATGCCAGTATCCGTTTCTGCCGGAATAGCACAAACCCGCGTCGGCGCAGTTAATCCAATAGCCGTTGGCGTCGTAAACGTCGATGCCGAGGAAGATGTACGCGTTGACGAACCGGTTGTTCTTTTTGACGTTTTTGACTTCCACGGCGCTTAAGCGGATGTCGACCGTCGCTTTGTTGAATCCTTTTTTAGAATATACGACATACGCCGGTCCGTCTGTATCGCCCATTCTGCCGGAACCGTTGTCGTATGTCAGGTTTGTGAAATCGGGCGTTCTCACTTCTGCAACCTCGCTCTCTGCGGATGAAGTTTCGTTTTGCGCGCTGCTCGCGCTGCCGTTTTCTCCATTATTCGCGCAGCCGGCCAGCAGCAGGGCAGATATTAAAAGCGTAGAGATGATATTCTTTTTAAGCATAAGATTTTCCTTTCCGTCAGGGTAAGTATCTTTCAAAAATAACCGTATCGAAATAGGGTTTCGCCTTTTCTGCTTCGGCAGGAGAAATCACTGTCCAGGCGAAGCAGAACGGCTGATACAGCTTTCTGCACAATGAAAAAGAAAAGCATTTTTTATCCGTATGCTGGAAAGCGATAAAGTCCGGCTTTGCGTAAAAGTCAAAGAGCAGGTTTTGCAGCAAAACCTTCGTAAGCGGCGATATGCCGGCGTCTGATTTTGAAAAATCCATCGACAGCTGTCCGCGGACGATCTCGGGCATATGCTTCTTAAAATACCGCACCGCCAGCGGGTTAAAGCTCTCGATACATACGCTGCAGTTGTGCTTTTTCAGCGTGTCGGCGACTGCCGCGCAGACCGCAAGGTTTTTGTTCGGGTAGGTCTTAATTTCGCAGAGAATCGGGGTTTGCCCGAGCAGCTCGAGGACTTCGGTCAGAAGCGGGATTCTTTCCTCGGTGTTTTTCAGTCTGTATTCTTTTAGCTCTTGACAGGTGACCTCGCGTACGTTTTTGTCAACGCCGCACATGCGAAGAAGATTCTCGTCGTGGAAAACCACCGGAACATTATCGGCGGTCAGCTGAACGTCCAGCTCGACGCCGTACCCTTTTTCCATCGCGTGCTTAAACGCCGGCAGCGAGTTTTCCGGTATGCCGTTCTCATCGTCGTGCAAACCTCTGTGCGCGTACATCTGCTTTGCGAAAAAGGCCGCTTCCGCTCTGCGCCGGTTCGGCTTTATCAGATAAAGGTATATGCAACAGACGAATAGAACTACAAGCAAAGCCCACATTTAGTCGTCCCCGCCTATGTGTTCCAGCAAACTGCTTTTCTGTTCCGGCTTCGCGTCGCCGTGTCTGACAAAGCACATGGTCACAATTGCAAGCGCGGAAAAAACGGCGGCGTAGGGGAATAACACTTTATATCCAATCGGCAGATAATCGATTAGCAAACCGGAAAGAATCGGCGTCGCAACCTGCGCGGACATCGAAAAGGTATAGTACAGTCCGGTATATCGTCCGATATCCGAGCCCTTGCTCATCTCGACAACCATCGGGTAGGAGTTGACGTTAATCGCAGCCCAGCCGAATCCGACGGCGACCAGCGCGAGATACATCGCGGCATTGTAGCTGTTGATAAAACTCGCGACCGTAAACGCGGCGGTCATCGTAATCAGCCCGATTAATATAATCTTTTTTCTGCCCAGCCTGCTTGAAAAATACCGATCGGGATATAGCTGACGACCGCGGCGACCGTTCCGATCAGCAGACTTTTCGCAAAACCGCCGTCCGTAATGCCGAATACAGAACTAATATAGCGCGAATAAGTAGAGGAAACCGCGTTGTACGCAAAAAACCATAAAAAAACGGAGGACAGCAAAAATACAAGGCTTTTAAAAACGTCGCGCGGCAGTTTTTGCTTCTTGCCGGGGTCTGCTTTTTCCTCGTCAACCGCATCGTCTTTGAGTTCGTCCGCCATTTCCGCGGCAAGCCTGTTTTCGTTGATCGTAAGAACGAGAACGACGATAGAAATCACCATAACGGCGGCGACCGACGCGAAAACATAGGTGTAGTCGGCTTTTCCGTTCTCGGACTTCACGAGCAGCGCGGTCATCGCCAGCGCAAACCCCACGCCGGCCGCGCCCATCAGATTGATGACCGCGTTCGCTTTCGAGCGCAGCGGTTTCGGGGTCAGGTCCGGCATCAAAGCCACGGCGGGGGAGCGGTATGTACTCATCGCGAAAAGAACGACGCCTAAAGAAACCAGAAACAGCGTAAGGTTTTGCGTCTTGTCCGCGTAGGGCAGGAACATCATGGAGACAACCGCCGCAGCGGTTCCGATGACGATATAGGGCATTCTTTTGCCGAATCGCGTCTTGGTTCTGTCCGACAACGTACCGAACAGTGGCAAAAGGAAAATGGCAAGGATGTTGTCCAGCGCCAAAATAAAGCCCGTCAGCGCGTCTCCGAAGCTGAACGTGTTTTTCAGCATCAGGGAAACAATGCCGTCATAAAGTTGCCAGAAAGCTGAAATCGAGAGAAAAGCAAAGCCGATCAGAAACGTGCGCTTGTAATTTAGTTTCATGCATATACTCCTGTAAAATACTTTATTCACTATACCATGTATTGCCGTTATTTTCAAGAACGATGTATCATTTTTCATGAAAATCGAAATTTTATTCTTTATTTTTATGAATGAATATGATACAATAAAGCAAACATTTATTGAACAATAATGAATTTTAGCGGGATATTATGAAGGTAGTAGCGGCGTTTGACTCATTCAAAGGAAGCCTGACCAGCATGCAGGCGTGCAGGACAGCGGAAAAAGCTGTCAAAGCGGTCTTTCCGGACGCGCAGGTTGTCTGCGTGCCCATCGCGGACGGCGGCGAGGGCACCGCGGAAGCGTATTATGCCGCGCTGGGCGGAAGGATGGCGCGGGCAACCGTAACATCGCCCGATTTCGGAAAGGTTGAAGCGGCGTACGCTATTCTGCCCGACCAAACCGCGGTGATCGAAATGGCGCAGGCTTCCGGGCTGACGCTAATAAAGGAAAAGAACGCCGGCGAAGCGACGACGTTCGGCACCGGCGAGTTGATTTTGGACGCGATCGAAAAGGGCTGCCGGCGTTTTATCATAGGGCTCGGCGGAAGCGCGACCAACGACGGCGGCGTCGGCGCGCTGGCGGCTTTGGGCGTGCGTTTCCTAAACAAGGCGGGCGAACCGATCAAGCCGAACGGAAACGGGCTCGCTGAATTATTTAAAATCGAAACCGATTCTATGCATCCCGCCCTCAAGGAGTGCGCTTTCACCATCGCCTGCGATGTGGAGAACCCGTTGTGCGGCCGGGAGGGCGCGACGTATGTTTACGGCGGACAGAAAGGCGTGACCGGCGCGGATTTCGAGCGGCTGGACGGCAACCTGCGCCGTTTTGCGGAATGCATTCGGGCATGTACCGGCAGCGATGTTCTGAACCTGAAAGGCGGCGGAGCAGCGGGCGGCATGTGCGCCGGACTTGCCGGATTTTTAAACGTAAAAATCGAAAGCGGCATCAAGCTATTATTAAAAACCATTCAGTTTGACAGAATCATACAAAACGCCGACTATATAATAAGCGGAGAGGGCAAGGCTGACAAACAAACCGCGAACGGCAAGGTCATCTGCGGAATCGGCGAAACCGCTGGTCAGTACGGCATACCTCTCATCCTGATCGCGGGGCAGCTTGAGGACGGCTACGAAGCCGTATTTGAAAAGGGCGTTTCCGCCGCGTTTTCCGCGGTTCATTACGCGGCCCCGTTTGACCCGTCCCGCGCGGAAAGGGATTTATACGATACGGTACGGAACATTTTTACGCTTATAAAAACGGTAAAAGAAAGATAGGGAGGTATCGCTTTGTATTGCCATAATTGCGGATACAGGACGGACGACGAGGACGTGTTTTGCAGCAACTGCGGCACGAAATTAAAAAAGCCGCGGGAGATGCAGACGAAAACGGAAGCGCAGACCGCTCCTGCACAGTCCGGCGAAGCAAAACCGCCGGAGGATATCGCCGAAGCTGAAGCCGGCGCGCAGAATCCTTCGGATACGGTTGATCGCGTCATAGTCGTTCCCGATGAGATAATCGTTGCCGAAGAAAGCGTCGATATCATGGAAACCGGCAATGCGGAAGAAGCCGGTCAGCCAGAAGAAGTCCCGGCTGAAGTCAACGAAGAAAAAACCGTCCCCGAAGCGGGCGCGGAACCGGCGGAACAGAAAGTACAAACGCCGGCCGCGGAGCAGGCGTTTGAGTTCAGGCCCAAAGAGTTTGAAACGGACGAGGGCGCGCCCGCGCAGAGCGTTTTGACGCAGCCTTTTCCAGACCTTATGATCGCGGACGCAGCCGAGTTGAAAAAGAAAAAAAGCCCCGGCGCGGTGCAGGCCGTATGCTCGGTTCTTTTATCGCTGTTTTTATTTGCTTTTTCCGTCGTATTGATTTCGCAGTTGTTTATCCGGTTCGCCTTTACCGAAGACCGGCTCAAGGCGGCTTTTAACAACGTAGAATATAAGGAAATCAAAGCCGACGGCATCATCGGGCTTAAAACCTTAGCCGAAAAATACGGCAAGGATATTCCCGAAAACGCCACGCTGGCGGAAGCCGTTTACAGCATGATCGACCAAAGAGAGCTGGTGAACCCGATCTCTTTGAGCGAAGTGGAAAAACTGATCGACAGACTGGATTTTCAGGGATTTTTGGCGAAAAAGTCATCGAAAGCGGTCGAGATTCTGCGCTCGGGCAGTCAGGAAAAACTGGTGGACGCTTCCGAAATTATCGGCTTTTTGAAAGAGCATGAGGAAATCATCGAGAAAACCATCGGCATTCAGCTGCTCGAAGTGGATTACAAATATATGCAGAAGTATCTCGAGGAGAACAACGAAGAACTGCTGGATCTGCTTTCGGAAAAGAGCATCACCGGCGCCGAGGATTCTTTCGGATACGCGCTGATCCGGTTCTTCTGCTCGGATTGGTTTATCGCAGTGCTGATCGTTTTGATTATCCTGATTGCCGTTGCGTTGGGATTGATCAATAAACGGATATCATACGCCCTGTTCTACACCGGCGCGCCCGTCGCGGCCGCAGGCATCGTGATATTCGTGTGTTCGGTATTATATCAATACCTTCTTTCCTGGCTGTCGTCCTACTTCCCGACAGAGTTTATCGTTCAGTTCGCCGAACCGATCGTCGGTGTTCTAACCGTCGTCAGCGCGGTTGCGGCGGTTTTGGGCGTTATTTTGCTGGCAATCGGTTTTGTTCTAAAATCAATCGAAAAACGCAAAAGAATAAAGCAGTTGGCGATGGCGTAAAGATAGCCGCTGAAAAAAATTTTAGGTTTTGCGAAAAAAGGTATTGCTTTCTGTTTCAATCTGTGATACAGTAATGAAAACAAATAACTTTTAAGCGCGGTACAGAGCTGCCGGCAAGGTTATTCATACATCATGATGTATCATACTATGGCATTGGTATGACCTTGTCTGCTGACAAGGTCATTTTTTTGTGAGGATTCGGCTATGCAGTTTAAATCGGAAGTTATGAACGAGTCAGATGTCAGCCGTGCGCTGATGCGGATTTCTCACCAAATTGTTGAGAAAAATCACGGCACGGAAAACCTTTGTCTGATCGGCATCAAGACAAGAGGCGTTCCAATCGCGCAAAGAATCGCGAGAAACATCAAGCTGATTGAGAATGCGGACATCGACGTCGGCGAGCTGGACATTACGTTATACCGGGACGATTTGACGACAATCGCCAAAGAGCCGGTGCTCAACGCGACGAAAGTCCCGTTTTCGGTTGTCGGGAAAAAGGTCGTTCTTGTAGACGACGTTATCTTTACCACCAGAACCGCGCGTGCGGCACTGGAAGCGGTTATACAGCTTGGACGCCCTGCGAAAGTGGAGCTTGCGGTTCTGATTGACAGAGGCCATGCTGAACTTCCCATCAAGCCAACCTATGTCGGCAAGAATCTGCCCACCTCGTTGAGCGAAGTCATCGTCGTACATATGGAAGAGTACGACGGCGAGACGAACGTTTGTATTTATCAAAAATAGAATATTCTAAAACAAAAGGAGATTTACATTTATGGACAAGCAGAATCAAACAATCGGCTATCTACCGGACGAGCGTCCATCCCCTGTGAAACTGCTTCTTTACGCGCTTCAACAGGTAATCGTCATGTTCCCGGCCACGGTAACCGTTGCGTTGATTACAGGTTTCCACGTTTCAACCACCATTTTCGCCAGCGGTCTGGCAACATTATGCTTTATCCTGGTAACCGGAAGAAAAATTCCGCTTTATTACGGTTCGAGTTTCTCTTATCTGTCTGCGAT
>JAKPGJ010000038.1 GCA_029550965.1 Bacillota bacterium | reverse complement strand
GATGATTAAAAAAAGTCAGTGTTTATAACAGCGAGGGTCCACCCGTTCCCATTCCGAACACGGAAGTTAAGCTCGCTCGTGCCGAAGATACTTGGCTGGACACGGCCTGGGAAAATAGGTCAATGCTGACATCTATGCTCTTTTATGAGGGTATATTTCATATACCCTCATAAAACGTTCGGGCCTTTAGCTCAGTTGGTTAGAGCAACCGGCTCATAACCGGTCGGTCCGGGGTTCGAGTCCCTGAAGGCCCACCATGAAAAGACCGAATCAGATATGCACCTTTAGCTCAGTTGGTAGAGCAACTGACTCTTAATCAGTGGGTCCTGGGTTCGAGTCCCCGAAGGTGCACCAAATGAAATCCACAGAAATGTTGATTACCCAATCAACATTTTTGTTATAAATAATATAATGAAAATAAAGGGGCATAGCTCAGTTGGTAGAGTCGCGGTCTCCAAAACCGTTGGTCCTGGGTTCGAGTCCTAGTGCCCCTGCCAAAGAAACAGCCTTAAATCCTTACATTTTGAAGGGTTTGAGGCTGTTTTAATTTAATAATATAGATATAGAAGTGGCAAATTCGTTAATCAAAAAGACGGCAGCGTTACTGTTCAATTTGAGCAACCAAAATCTTGTATGATGCAAGAATAGGCAGAATCAACAATTCTTAAATTATCAAAGGTTTTCCCGGGCATTAAAAAACAAGGTGGAACAATAAAGTTCCACCTTTTTTCGTTTTGCGATTCACTTACAGAACCAGCGACGGAGGCGCATAGGTTCTGGCCGCGAGTTCCTGGTCCAGCAGGTACAGTCCCTTCGCGTCGCCACCGAACAGCTCCATTTTCCGGATCAGGTCGATCGCGTTCTTTTCCTCTTCGCCCTGTTCCTGCACGAACCAGTCTAAAAATTGGAGCGTGCGGTAGTCCTTTTCCTCAGACGCCGCGTCGTAGATGTTGTGAATCGAGGCCGTCACGTATTGCTCATGCGCAAGTCCCGCCTTTAAAACCTCGAGATTATCCGCCCAGGAAGCGTCCGGTTTGGCGATGGCTTCGTAAACAACCTTTACATCGTTGTTCTGTAAGTACTGCGTTATCAGAAACGCGTGATCGCGCTCTTCCTGCGCCTGGACCTGATACCAGTTTGCGAAACCATTCAAGCCCTGTTCGATAAAATAGTTGGCAAAACTCAGATACAGATATGCGGAGTAAAATTCTTTATTGATCTGTTCGTTTAGTAATTTTGCTACGCGCTCTTTCATAACTAATCATCCCTTTTTTTGTATTTTTTCTGCATTCTTTGGGAAGCATGATAGATGTGACCGCTTCTCGCAAAGAAATTTATATCAGTATCTTAATTGTAACATTCATTGTTGTTTTTGTCAACTAATATGCAAGATAAAGAAAAACGGCTCGGTATTCGCTCATAGCGCCCTCAAAATTTGCGCAGAACTGCCGATCGGTCTTAATGGACGAATTGACATATGTTTCATAATCCGATATAATAGTGCTGAAGTTAAAAAAATGCGTACTGAATAAAACGACTGAGGAGGTATAAAAATGTCCTGCTATTACGTAATCGGCATTCGGATGAACAATCGGGTCAGCAACGCGGTGAAATTTCAAGAAACGCTCACGCGGAACGGCTGCATGATCAAGACCCGTCTCGGCCTGCATGAGGTCAGCGAAACGGCGTGCTCGAACGACGGATTAATCATTTTGCAGCCGTGCGGGAAGAAAGAGGAGATCGAGCAGTTGGTAAAGGAACTGAACGCTCTGGATGGTGTCCGCGCGAAACTGATTGATTTGAATTAACTTTAGCATTAACCCAAATTCAGGAACCGCCCGGCGGAAACAGACCGTCAGGAGGTTCCCGTGTTTATGCCCTAAAGCAGGATATGATATATACGTTCGTTGTCGGCGCCGCGCAAAAGAACACAGCCTCAAATCCTTAAATTATAAGGGTTTGAGGCTGCTTTTTGTTTTTCTTCAGTAAAAACACATAACGGGCATGGCTGCAGCTTCGCTTTCTTGTTTCGGCTTGCCAAAGCGTTTTTTTGCTTTAAATATTTTGCTTGGCGATCCATTTTGCCTGCGCTTTTTGCCAGCGGCTGTAAATAAGCCTGGTTATGATCCAAAACGGCACAATTCTGGCGGCCATACTGAACAATCGGTTAATAACGCCCGGAAAATACACGTTTCTTCCGCGCAGGGCTTTGGATATTGTTCTGCGCGCTACCTTCTCTAAGGCATTTGTTGTTATCTCGCCCCAAAAACCTTGCGCTTTGATGGCCTCGATGCAGCTGGGCACTGTCGGCATGCCGCCCGGACAAAGCGTCAATATTTTTACGTTTTGCGATTTCAGCTCCTGGGCGAGCGCAAGCGAAAAGTCGAACAGGAACCTTTTTGACGCCGCGTATGTTGCTTTTAGCGGCATCGGATACATGGAAGCGAGGGAGGAAACGAATACGATATAAAATTTGCCTGTTTTTCGCCGTATGGACAAAGCCTGATATGTCATCCGCAAAGTGGCTTCGATGTTTACGCGCAGTATTTTTGTGATATTCTCAAAACTTTGCGCGGTAAAACCGCCCTCATAATCGATGCCCGCGACGTTCAGGAGCATGTCGAGCTTTATACTGGCGTCCTTTGCGTAGTTGATAAGAGCATCCACTTCGTTTTCCTTTGTTATATCGCAGGGCTTCGTATAAACATAGACGTCATACTGCCGCAGTATTCCGTTTTTTACCCGTTCGAGCCCTTCCGCGTTGATATCGGTGAGCAAAAGATCAAAACCCCGGTCTGCGCACTCCAGCGCGAAAGCTCTGCCGAGCCCGCCCGAAGCGCCGGTTATCAGTACCGTCAAGCGGATCCCCCCTGATTCATTCCGCATAGTTGTTCGGATAACGCCCAAAGCCTGTCGGCGTTTTCTTTGTTTACCTGTCTGCTGTAAGCGGCTTCTCCGGATTTACTGTAATACAAACCCTTTAAAGGTTCGGCTTGATTGAGCAAAAATGCGTAGATTTTCGCCGGAACGTCCGCGGTCACTCCTTTTTTCTGCCGAAATTTCCAGACCAGCTTTACGAGCAGCCCCGTGTTTTTTAACCCGATGTCTGTTTTTACAAGTCCGGGGTCAACGCCATACGCCGAGATTCCGCGGTCGGCGAACCGGTCGTTCAACCCGTAGGCAAACAGCATATTTGCCAGTTTTGACTGCTTGTAAACCAAAAGCGGGTTGTATCCGCGTTTGAACATCATATCCTTCCAACGCATTTTCATTCCTTTATGTGAGGCGCTCGACGTTATCAGGATTCTGCCTTGAGACTGAATGAGATAATCGATCAGCAGATTTGTCAGCAGGAATCCTGCGAGATGGTTGACCGCAAATTGATACTCGTACCCGTCCTCGGTAGTCATATAATAGCTTCTGACGCATCCCGCATTGTTGATCAGTCCATAAAGCTGACTGTCGCATTTTTCATCGATATATGATCGAATTTCATTGCCGACCCTTATAACCTCGGTTTGCCTGGATAAATCGCCGAAGAAAAACACTGCCGGCGCATTGGGAAATTCCTGTCTTAGGCGTTTTAAGGCATTTTTGCAATTCTCCTCGCTTCTTCCGACCCCGATGATGCTGTAATTCGACGCGGCAAGCTCGCGGCATACGGCAAACCCGATGCCGGAGGTCGCGCCGGTTATGACGACGGCTTTCATAGATGCCTCCTTCTCACGCTCACTAAGAAAACCAGTTCCATGCATGCCAAAATTCCAGCGCGCCGGCCACGGCGGCTGACGAAATATACGCTAAAATAAAAGTTACTGCGAAAACAGCCAGCATCATCAAAGCGAGCCTGCGAAGAATCCTGCGCGTCTTCGCAGAAAACTGCGGCTGTATGCCAAGTAACGGAAGCGTCGCTTTGTTGGCGGCAGAAGCGATCAGGTTTTTGCAAAAACGCCCGTAAACGCGCATTAACTGCCTGCAGTAGAAGGCGCAGTAAATGGTCCCGACCCCGGAAAGAACCGCTAAAGCAAGCAGCATGAACGCATAAAGAATTCGGCACCAAAAATACGGTACGGACGGGATAAAAGCGAAACGATCAAAGCCGCCCAAATAATAGATGCCGGCAGCAAACGACGCGATGGTAAATGCGCCCATTACGAGAATCCAGGCAAAAAACAGAAGAAAAAAGGCGCCCGCAAAGATGTCGGCCAATGCAAGTCCGGCGATAATAACCGCTTTTTTGCCGCTGTTTTTTTGGTCCGAACGGTCGGGCGTGTATTGCGCCGCAATTTCTTCGGGATCGCCGAGAACGGCTGCGATTTCCTCTTCGGAATAACCGTCGGAAAGCTTGAAATGAAAATGCGCTTCGTATTCGCTGATAATTTCTTCTACGTCGCTGATATTGTTTTCGCGCAGTCTTTTTGCGAGTAACTCTATAAATTCTTTCTTATTCATGGCCATCCTCCTTTAATAAATTCTCGACTTCTCTTACAAAGTTCAGCCATTCGGCTTTATCGGCAAGATATTGTCTGCGCCCGAAATCGGTAATTTTGTAGTACTTTCTGGGCGGGCCTTCGCTTTCTTCCGAAAGATAGGTTGTAACAAGCCCTTCGCTTTTCAATTTGCGGAGAATCGGATAAATTGCTCCGTCCGAAATATCGATTCGCTTTGAAATATACTCCGAAATGTCGTATCCATAGGAACTCTTTCGGTATAACAGGGATAAAACGCAAAGCTCCAGAACCCCTTTTTTATATTGGACGTTCAATGAGATAAACCTCCTATTCACGCTGATTCAATAGTGAACATTCAATACTACTATACAATATATAATAGTGTGACGCGTTTGTCAATACCTTTTTATAAAAAAACCGTATGCGAAAGCACTTTTTTCGCATACGGTTTATTGTTCCGCGAAAACCACGCCGGCCGGGTCTTGTTGGACTTTAGTAATTCGGTATCGTTTTTCTTCGGATTTATCAATATTTTTCGATTCGTCGTTGTTTCCGCAGTTCGTTGCGGCGTTTCGCCGCCTGCCATTCTTCCTTGTCTTCGTCGGTTTCGAGAATCAGCGGCGGCACCGGGACCGGTTTTTCATTTTCATCCAATGCTACGAGCACAAGGTACGCGCGGTTAATCAGCGTTTTTTCGCCGCTTAGTCTTTCGACAAACGTATCTACGCGGACCTCTATGGAGGTATTCCCCGTATAGGTGATACGCCCCTGAAGCACGACCGTATCGTTGATATGCGCGGGTTCCTGAAACTGAAGATTATCAATCGACGCCGTCGTGACATTTCGGTTCGAATGACGGCGCGCGACAACCGCCGCAACCACGTCGATCCACTCAACCAGTTTTCCGCCGAACAAGCGGTTGTAGCCATTGAGATGTTCAAACAGAACGATTTGCACATGTTCGGTTTTTGATTCGCTGACACGTTTTGGTTTCAACTCTTCCATTTTTCGGTTCCCTCAAGTCTTGTTTTGATTACTTATTGTATCATATCCGCTATAATCGCACAATATGTTTCTGTTTAGAATGCGTATATTTTCTGAAAACCGCCAGGAAGACGCCGTTGTTCTAAAAAGAACAGCGGCTTTTTTATTGCCTTAAAAAGCAGGCGCCGTTACGATCGCGCTGAATGCTTCTTAAAATGCGCCGGCGACAAATGTTAAATAAAACCAGCAAAAATGTATATTATGTATGAATTTCCATACAATAATGGCGTCATTGACAAAAACAGTCAAAAGAGGAAGGTATGAAATGAAAAAGAAACTTATCATATTATTGATTGCCTGTCTGATTGCCGCGATCGGCGTCAATGCCGCCGCGCAGGAGGACGATTTGGACGGATATGAATTCAATATACTGGCGGTTGACCAGATGATAACAGCGGAAAGCGGCCTGATTCTCACCTCGGCCAGCGCGCTGCAAAACTCGGGCGTCGGCTGGTCCGTTCTGATACACTGCGGAAAAGAATCCGGGAATGTTTATGTTGTAAAACAGGACGTCATCGAGCCGACCGGAACCATTCCGAACATCTCGTTCGCGCCCGGCGATATTGTCATCGCGATTCACTCGTCAACCAGCAATCCGGATTTGGCGGACACTTACCCGAACGTATTCCAGAAACTAAACGCGCTCAAGGTAAAATCGGGCATGTATATAACGCTGAAGAATATTGACCTTGCAGCGAAAACCGCGTCAAACGGAAAAGCGGTTGTCAGCATGACCAAACCGGAAGCGCCCAAAGACTATAACGACCTGATGGGCGAAATGGTAGAGGACCCGCAATACAAGCTCGACGTTACGGCGCCGGCGCATTATGTTCCGGGACAAACGCTGGATGTCACGATAACTTTGAAAAACGTTGTTCCCGAAAGCGGATTGAGCCTTATCCATTTTTACCTGTATTACGACGCGGATAAGGTTGAACCGGTGGTTAAAAACGACAACAACCTGAACGAGGAAATGGAAAACTTCCTGATAACGGCGCCGAACCGGAACAAATGGGAGGGCATCTCGAAACTGGACGAGGAACAGAACCGGTACGACATTTCGTTCGCGACGGCATCGACCGATTCCGCGGCGAAAGAAGACGGTTCGCTGGTGATTAAAGTGCCGTTTAAGATCAAATCGACCGCGACGGGCACCATCGCATGGCAGGTGCCGCATCGGATGACGGAAGCGCTGGACAACGATCTGAACAAGGTTTACGGCAACGGCGGATTCGCGTTATCCACTTTGAGCACCGGCACGTCTTCGGCACCGCCGAAGGTTCCGACCGGTGACCCCAGCTCTGTGTATATGCTGATCGCTTCCGTAATCATACTGGCAGGCATAACCGTGGCGATACGAGCAAGCGTCAGAAGAACGTAAGCATAAAAAAACAGACGGTGTGTTTCAACACCGTCTGTTTTACTTTATTCAAAGCTCCATTCTATGGTGATGGCAACGCTTTCGCTGATGCCGGACGGATACACGGCGGCAACGCTGAAACTGTCGGTTCCTTCAAACGCGTCGAACGGCGTGTAAGAGAAGCTGCCGTCGCGGTTCAGTTTGAGCATGCCGTATTTCGGCGATACGGTAACAGCTAAGTAGCTGTAATCTTCCGCGTCAATTTCAATCCTGCCGGATACGGCGCGCTTTTTCGAGCCGGAAACGGTAGCGGGTTTCGGAGCCGGCAGATCCGTTGCTTCCTGTTTGTTGTAGTTCTCGTCCAGCTTTCCTTTCGCGAACAGGTAAGTGTCGCGATATACCGCTCTCGTATAAGCGTCGTCGCTGGTCAATGCCATGGACAAATCCGACGGAATAACGCCGACGTAATAGACCTTGACGGCGTTCATATATCCGTATTTCACGCCGTACTCAAGGTACTCCTTATATCGCTCGATGTTTACCCGGTTGGTATAGGAGCCCAGCTCAAGCTCTACGCACATGCCGTGCATTTTTGCCTGTAAAGCCGCGGAGTCCAGGCGGTCCTCGTCGTAAACGGGCATAAACGAGTAGTTCGGCTGCAGGCAGGCAAGGTCAAAGCCGAAATTCTGCCATTTCGTGAAACCGGTTGCCTGATAGTAAGGAATCCACATGATTTTATATCCGAGCTGATGGACGTAATCGACGGCCCATTTTACCAGTTCGGCTTCCTGCGGGTCGTCGTTGAGGTGGAGAACTTCTTCCTGCCAATAGAAACCGGCCAGTTTCAGGCGGTCGAAGCCGGCCTCGTTATACATCCGCAGCTGCGTGTCGATCATCCACTTCATGGCCTTCCTGCGGTTTTCGATATTGTCGAAGGAATCGTTCACGCCGTCGCCGTCAATGTCTCCGAAGGTGTTCAGGCTGCCGTCAGGGTTCCGCGGGAACGTGCGCAAAATGGACAGGAATACGTTCACCTTCAGGTCGTTTATGCCGAGCCCGTTGCCGACGGTCTTGACCGCTTCGTTGAGCGCGTAAAGGTTGCGGTCGGGGACAAACTGGCTGTCGATGTAGAACTTCCAACCCTTGAGGTTGAACCGGTCGTTGGCGTTCGTAAAGTCGGCGCAGGGGGAGAACAGGAAGGTGTCAAAGAAGGTGTCGATGAGTTTGTCGCCTTCATAATAGCCGACGTATTTCAAAAACTCGTCGTGTGTAATCATCGCGCTTTCGTCATAGGTAGTGCCGTCGCCGCGGCAGATCGGCGTGCAGAGAATATTGCTCATGCCGTCGAACTCGTCCGGCGTGACATAGCGGTCTCTCATTCTGGTCACGTTCGCGTCCGGGTCGGGCGTAAGCGCGTCTGCCGGAATCTTTTTGGTTCCGATCACCTCAATTTCGGAAAGCGCGGCGAACGGGGTTACCAAAAACTGCACCTTTACGTAGCGGGCGCGGTAGGGTTTCTTGAAATCCGCGGTGAACGGAACGAATTTCACTTCGCTTGTATTGTCCGATGTAATGTCCACCGTAGCGACGCCCTGCCAGTCAATGCCGTTCAGGCTGACGCTGATGCCGACGGCTTCGGGCAGTCGAACGCCCCACGCGGTCTGCTGCAGGAAATCGCCTTTTACCTGTGAAACCGCGGATATTTTCTCAAGGTCTATGATAATCTGCCGGCCGTCTCCCTGTGTGAAGCGGAAAACGTCCGCTCTTTCCCACGAAGCGAACCGCGCATAGGTGCCGTCCGTCAAAACGCCGTCGTCGGGCTTGGAATTCTGCTTTGTATTCGCGTTATTCGAGTCGAACGACGAAAAGCTGATGACGGAAACCTTTTTGCCCAGCGCGAGGTTCTGTTTGGTCGCGTAGTCGGGCTCGCTCTCGTCCCAATAGGTGCCGTTGGGGTCGGGCGTAAACGGCTCATAATAATCGCTTACCTGCGTGACATCGCTTCCGCCGCCGTCATATACATAAGCGGCGATTTCGTCTATAAATACAAATCCGCTTTCCGGAGCTCCGTATCGAACCTGTATGTATTGCGCGCTGACAACGCCCTGCAGACGGAATACATAGGTGTATTTCTGCGTTTCGCTGACGTCGTCGGGCTTAAACATTCTGCCGACCTGCGTGTACTTCTCGCCGTCTACGGACACCAGAACGTCCACATATCCGGGCAGTCCGATCGCGTACGCGAGCTGTCTTAAACAGCCCATTTCGATATCGGCGATCCCTTCAACGACCTTGCCGAGGTCAAAGGTGAGCGTAACGCCGCCGGACACGGTAAAGCCGGCCCAGGCGTATTTGTTGAAGGAATCGGCGAAAACGCCGTCTGTCAGCAGCTTATGTTCGGGGTCGGTATAGGAACCGTTGCTGCCCGGTTCCGCGGAAGGCTTGTAGGGTATGCCTTTTAATATATTCGTGCGGCCTTTGGTACGGTCCGGCGCAGCGCCCAACAGCTCGTCGATGGCTTTGATTTTCGGACTGATGCTCGGCGCTTCAGAGGTCGTATCTTCAGAACCAGTTTCACTGCTGGTTCCAGGCTCGTCTTTTTCACATGCCGCGAAAGAAAAAGCAAATGCGCAAATCAACAGTATTGCAAGAATACGCTTCATTTTGTTCCTCCTAAAAACCATTTCGCGCTTTAGCACATTAACCTATTATAAAGTGTATTTTCTTAAAAAACAAGTATTACATTGAAAATTTAAAAAAAAAAAATCCGACGCTTTTTTGCGCCGGATTCTTCAAAGAAACTATATGACAGGTTTTTCAGGAATGATAAACGCCGCCGCGAAGTAGGCGATAACGCCCGCAAAACCCATCAGCGCGCCGAATACGAACAGAAGCCTGACGATACTGACGTCCAGTGAAAAATAATCTGCAAGTCCGGTGCAGACGCCGCAGTGCCTTCATTGATTCTGTACAGCTTTTTACTCATTGAAAACACCTTGCCTTTCTTCCAAAATGTCTGCCATCAGCAGGAATAAAGCGGTTTTTTTAGTATTCTGGGTCTATTTTTTCAGCGTCAGAATGGTTACGCCGTAGTCGCCTTCGCCGTAGCGGCCGCTGCGGAAGGACGCGATGCGCTTGTCTGTTCGGAAATACTGCCAGAGCGCGTTGCGCAGCGCGCCGGTGCCTTTGCCGTGAATGATGGTTACGTTTTCGTAGTTGTTCTGGATTGCCTCGTCCAGATAGCGGTCCACCATGAACCACGCGTCCTCGCCGGTTTGTCCGCGAACGTCGAGTTCTAATTTTGCGGGCGCGCTTGTTTTGACAAACGTAGAAGAACCTTTTTTCGCGGTTTTGCTTTTCGCCGCGTCCGCTTCAAGCAGTTTGAGATTGGAAAGCTCGGTTTTTACCTCGATAATGCCCGCCTGCACGACAGCGGTATCGCCGGCAATGCTCTTGATCATGCCGGTTTTGTTGACGTCCCGCAAAAGCACGCTGTCGCCCGCTTGAAACGGACGGGGCGGGGTGTAATCGTCGTCGTTTTCTTCTGCGGTCAGGGAGAGGGAAGCCGACGCGTTCTTTAAGGAGTTCTTTATCGCGGCTCTTGCCTGTTCGAGCCGCTCTTTCGCGTCCGCTTTTTCCTTCTCGCGCTGCAGTTTGTTCAGCTCGTCGAATATATATTCGCTGGACGCCTTCGCGGTGGTCAGGATGCGCTGCGCCTGAACCTGCGCTTTTTCAAGCTCCGCTTCCGCTTTCGCTTTTAATTCGGCGGCCTGCTTTTTTGCCGCCGCGAGCATGGCTTCGGCTTCCGCTTTGATTTTCTCGGCTTTCTGCTTTTCCTTTTCCAGTTTGTTTTCGGTGTCCTCGAGCCGGGTCAGCACTTCCTCGAACCGCTTGTTGTCCTCCGCCATCAGTTCCTTGGCGCGGTCGATGAGGGTCGGATTCAGCCCGAGCCGCAGGGAAATCGCGAAGGCGTTCGATTTGCCGGGAAGTCCGGTGATCAGCCGGTAGGTCGGACGCAAGGTTTCGACGTCAAACTCGCAGGAGGCGTTGAGCACGCCCTCGGTTTCCAGCGCGTACAGTTTAAGTTCCGAATAATGGGTGGTCGCCGCGGTTACGGCGCCGGCTTTCTTTAGATATTCTAAAATCGCGATCGCGAGTGCGGCGCCCTCGACCGGGTCCGTGCCGGCGCCCACCTCGTCCAAAAGCACGAGCGACGCGCTGTCGCAGCTGTTCAGGATGCTGACGATGTTCACCATGTGCGACGAGAAGGTGGAAAGCGACTGCTCGATGCTCTGTTCGTCGCCGATGTCCGCGAGCACCGACGTAAACAGCGAAAGAGAACTGCCGTGCGCGCAGGGGAGATGCAGTCCGCTCTGCGCCATCAGCGCAAACA
The DNA here is from genome assembly GCA_029550965.1 of Bacillota bacterium. Classification (GTDB taxonomy): domain Bacteria; phylum Bacillota; class Clostridia; order Oscillospirales; family CAG-382; genus UBA1049. Next base: position 62,310 of record JAKPGJ010000038.1, on the reverse strand, counting down.
GGCCGATGGTTTTCAAAGTAACCGTTTTGCCGCCGGTGTTCGGACCGGTAATCACCAGCGTGCTGTTCTGCTTTCCGAACTCAACGCTGATGGGCACGACTTTGTCTTTGTCGATCAGGGGATGCCGCGCTTTGATCAGTTTGATATTCTTGTCGGTCGTAATCTCCGGCCGCATGCTTTCGGTCTGAATCGCGTAGTTCGCTTTGGCGAAAATGACCGCGAGGTCGGTAATCGCCTTGTAATCGGTATAAAGCAGATCGGCGCTCTGCGCGACCAAACCGGACAGCTCGGTCAGAATCCGCTCGATTTCGTTCTGCTCTTCGCTTTTCAGCTCGCGCAGACGGTTGTTGATTTCCAGCACCGCGAGCGGCTCGATAAACAAGGTCGCGCCGGAAGAGGAGGTATCGTGGATAAGCCCCTTGACCTCGTTGCGGAACTCCGCCTTGACCGGTATGACATAGCGTCCGGAACGCATGGTCACAATGTTTTCCTGCAGGTATTTTGCGTAAGCGCCGGTCGTATAGGACGCGAGCGCGTCTTTGACGCTGTTCTCGCATTTTTTAATTTCCCGCCGGATGCGGTACAGCTTGTCGGACGCGTCGTCGGCGATAATGTCCTCGGCGACGACCGCGCGGCTGATATTTTTCTCCAAAGCAGGGTTTTCTGCCAGCGCGCCGAAGTACGCGTCCAGCGCCGGCTCCGTCTGGTTTCTGGAAGCGGCGTAACGCCTGAGCGCGGCGACGGTCCGGAGCATCGACGCGATGTCCAGCAGCTCGCGCGGGGTCAGGACGGCGCCCTTTTCGGCTCTGTCCACCGCGGGCGCGATGTTTTTTACGCCGCCGAACGGCGGAGCGCCTTTTAGGGTAATCATGCCGACCGCCGCGGCGGTTTCGTCCAGCAGCCGGTTGACGGCGACGATATCGTCGCTCGGAACCAGATTCAAAATCGCTTCCGCCGCGCCTTCGGTCGCGGCAAGCGAGGATACTATCTTTCGTATTTTATCATATTCAAGAGTTTTCAAACTCTTGTCAAAATTGCCCATTGTAATTGTCCTCGATTAGATGATTGTCTTTAAAAAATCAAGCGTTTTGTATTTTTTGTCCAGGCGCAGGTGCAGGTAGGCCTCGGACAGCTTCGCGAGCTCGTCCAAAGCGTTTTCGTCGATTAAAAAAGAGAAAATCCTGCCGCTCTTCGCGCCGGATATGTACCGCAACGCATCATAAACGGACGGGGAAACCGGAATCATTCGCCCTGCCGCTTCCGGGCTTTCCTTGCACGCGGCGCACAGCATAACGCCGTCCTCGATGTCTAAAAAACCGGCCTTTTTCGTTTCCAGCGGGCTTCCGCAGCCGGCGCATTCGGATATTTCGGGCGTAAAGCCGAGGATGCAGGCGAGCCTGAACTCGAATACGGCTTTCGCGAATTTGACCGAAATCATTCCCCTTGAAACGGCGTACAGCGTGTTGAGCAGCAGCTGCAGATTCGAGCTGTTGTCGGCCCCGCGGACGGCGACGCTGCCGGCAACCTCGCAGCAGTAGGAAGCCAGCGCGAAGCTGTCGATATTGTCCCGCAGCGCGTAAAAATCGTCTATCAGTTCGGCGTCCACAAGGGTATAGGAAGTGTTTTTCTGGTAAAGCAGCATATTCGAGCAGGCAAAAAGCTGCACGCTCTTGAGGTTGGAGGCAAGAATGGACCTTGCGCCCTTCGCTTTGACCAGAAGTACGCCGTCCAGCTCGGTCAGGACGGTGAGCAGTTTGCCGTTTTCGCCGTAAGGGCTCTCTTTGATTACGATTCCCTTTACCTTATGATGCATGGAAAACAGACTTTCCTTTGTTTATTGAAAATCTTTTACGTTATAGCCGAAATTGGAAAGCAGCGTCGGTTTGTCCCGCCAGTTCTCTTTGATTTTGACCCAAAGGTCGAGATATATGCGGGTTCCGAACAGCATTTCGCATTCTTCCCGGGCGTACATGCCGATTTTTTTGAGCATCTCGCCGTTTTTGCCGATCAAAATCCGCTTGTGGCTCTCCTTTTCGCAGTAAATCTCGGCGCGTACCGAAATTAAGTCCTTCTTCTCCTTGAACTCCTCGATGACGACGGCGACGCCGTGCGGAATCTCGTCCTCGGTCAGGCGCAGAATCTTCTCGCGGATGATTTCCGCGACAATCTGGCGTTCCGACTGGTCGGTGGAGATGTCGTCCGGAAAGAAGTGGGGCGAGTCTGTCAAAAGCGGGTCTATCTCTTCAAAAATAATATCCAGTCCGTCGTTGTTCAAAGCGGAGATGGGGATAATCGCGTGAAAGGCATACTGCTGCGAGACCTCGGCGATCTGCTTTGCGAGGTCGGCTTTGTTGACCTTGTCGATTTTGTTGATCAGCAATATCACTTTCGCTTTCGCGTCCATATAGCTGGCAAGCGCTTTTTGCTCCGCTTTGTTCAGGGGAACGCACGCCTCGATGACAAACAGGACGATATCGGCGTCCTCGGACGCGCTTCCGACGGCTTTCATCATATACTCGCCGAGCAGCGTCTTCGGCTTGTGCAGACCGGGCGTGTCGATAAAGACATACTGCTTTTCGCCTTTGGTCAGGATGCCTTGAATCCGGTTGCGCGTCGTCTGCGGCTTGCTGGAAACGATCGCGACCTTCTCGCCCAGCAAAGCGTTCATCAGCGTGGATTTGCCGACATTCGGTTTTCCGGTAATGAGTATAAACGCAGTTTTTGTATTTTCCATAATATTGATGTTTCCTGTCATACCTCTTTTTAAAAGAAGTTTTATCGTTTGATGCCGAGCCCGTTCAGGATATTCCGCTGCTTTTCCTCCATGATCTCCCGCTCGTTATCGTCCTCATGGTCATAGCCGAGCAGGTGCAGCGCGGCGTGCGCGGCAAGAAAACATAACTCCCGCTTCAGGGAGTGTCCGTACGCTTCCGCCTGCTCTTTCGCTTTGTCAATGGAGATGACGATATCGCCCAAAAGGGTTGTAATATCTGGCGTATCGAAATCATAAAAAGGAAACGACAGCACGTCTGTCGGCGCGTCGATGCCGCGCTGTTCCTTGTTGATTTGCCGGATGGTCTCGTTGCCGCAAATCGTGAGGTTGACCTCGAACTTGTGCGCCGGATACTGTTCCTCTACGCAGGTGCGCACGACCTTCTTCATCAAAGCGGCATAGCTTTTCGGAATATCCTGGTCGGTGATGTTTTCGTAGTAAACTCGCGTCATAGGGTCCTCTTTTTGACAAAACGCTTTTGCGCGGTCTGGGTGGCGTTCTGCTTTTTCTCGTAAGCAAGAATAATCTTCTGCACCAGCGGATGGCGCACGACGTCTTTGTGGGTGAACTTAAAGATTTCGATGCCGGAGATGTCGTCCAGAATGGAGAGCGCCTCGACCAGTCCGCTCTTCTTAATATACGGCAGGTCTATCTGCGTCACGTCGCCGGTGACGATGGCTTTCGAGTTGTTTCCAAGACGCGTCAGGAACATCTTCATCTGCTCCGGCGTCGTGTTCTGTGCTTCGTCTAAGATGATAAACGCGTCGTCCAGCGTTCTGCCGCGCATGTAGGCGAGCGGCGCGATTTCGATGATGCCTTTCTCCAGATGCCGCGCGAAGCTCTCCTGTCCCAGCATTTCGCCGAGCGCGTCGTAAAGAGGACGAAGGTAGGGGTCGATCTTGCTCTGCAGGTCGCCGGGGAGAAATCCCAGCTTCTCGCCGGCTTCCACCGCGGGGCGGGTCAGAATAATGCGCGAAATCTGCTTCTGTTTGAGCGCGGTCACCGCCATGGCGACGGCAAGGAAGGTCTTGCCCGTGCCCGCCGGACCGATGCCGAATACGATCGTATTCTTCTTAATGGCGTCGACATACTTCTGCTGTCCGACGGTTTTCGCCATGATAGGTTTTCCCTTGTTGGTAAGGCATATGCAGTCGTTGTAAATGGCGGAGAGCTCGTTCTGCTTCTCCTCTTTGACCATGGAGATGACGTAATTGATGCTGTTCTCGTCAATGTTGTCGGAAAGCGCGGATATGCGCTCGAGCTGCTCGATTGAAGCGGCCGCCATGTTGACGTTGGCGGGGTTTTCACCGGTAATTCGAATCGCGCCGTCGCGGTTGGAGATCGTGACTGAAAAAGCGTTTTCTATATTCTCGGTGTTCGTATCAAGCGTTCCAAACAATTTGAGCACAAAATCAATGGATAAGGATGAGAGTATTTTTTCGTACATTCCAAAACCTCTGTCTAACCAAAGGGTTCGGTTAGCTGCTGTATTAGTATATTTATATCCACAATAAGTATATCATATTTTTAAATGTTTGTATAGAGTGTTTTTTAATTTCTGTTCTCCGTGTTGACATAAATTTAATACAGTATTATAATAATAATTAATAATTATTGTGAGTTTCCGGCCAAAGCCGGGGAAAGGAATGATTTATGAAAAAGTATGGTCGCTTTGGAGTTTTCCTGGTATTGATCGCGCTGGTTTCCTCTTTGTTCGCCGCGTGTTCCGACGCCGATGACGGAGAGGCAAGCAGGACGGTCAGCACTACTTCCGAAACGACGCTGTTCGGAAATCTGCCTGCAAGAGATTTTGGCGGTGCGGAGATCACAATACTTGTAGAGGGCGATTACATGACCACCTACAAGTCTATTGAGATTATGCCGCAGGAGGATTCGCCGGAAATTATCAACACTGCGGTCGCGAACCGAAACGCGCTCGTTGAGGAAAGGTTCAACGTAAAACTGAAGGAAATAAGAACCACAGCCAGCGGCGAGATGGCGAACAACATCAAGAACAGCCAGTTGAGCGGTTCTAATGAGTACGACATCGTTATGCCGTACATTCCCACCGCCGCGAGCCTTGCGACGCAGGGCACCTTTGTTCTCCTGAACGATTTGGAGTATCTCCATCTTGATGAGCCTTACTGGGACCAGGGTTCTGTCAAAGGTTTGTCCATTAACCACAAGAATTATTTCGCAACCGGCGACTTCAGCTTATTGAGCCTTGCCTGCACGCACGCAATCGTGTTCAATAAGGACGTCGTCAACGACAATAAGCTCGAAAACCCCTATACGCTGGTAAAGGAAAATAAATGGACCATCGATAAGCTTAGGGAAATGGCGAAAGTCATCACGCAGGATTCCAACGGCAAACCCGGCATGCAGTTTGACGACACTTACGGATTTTTGATCAACAACAACTTCGTCACATCCATGTTTGTCGGTTCCGGCGAGCGTCTTTCCAACAAGGACGACAACGACATGCCGTTCATAAGCGTCAATACGGCAAAAGGCGTAGATGTTTTCAACAAGATTTTCGAGCTTGTAAACGATAAGCAGGCTACCGGACATATCGAGAGCTTCCTGTCGGAAGCGCAGGCGGCCGGCAAGTCCAGCGTATGGCAGGCCGCGACCGAGTCGGTAGCGAACAAGAGATGTTTGTTCCGCGCAATGTCGATCGCGGATTTGCCGGAGCTCGGCGAGTATGAATGCAACTTCGGCGTCCTTCCGATTCCGATGTACAGCGAAGATCAGGAAGAGTATTATTCCATGGTTTCCACCATTTACGCTTCCTGCGCTGCGATTCCGTTGTCGAATCCGGAACTGGAGAGAACCGCCATTGTCCTGGACGCGCTCTGCCAGGCGTCGACCAAGACTGTCAAATACAATTATTATCAGGTTCTTCTCAAAGACAGAAAGATTCAGGACTACGAATCTGAGGAAATGCTCGACATCATCTTCGGCAACAGAGTATATGACCTCGGCGTTGTTTACAACTGGGGCGGAACCAACTTCGATGCGAACAGCCTCGCCGCGTTTATGAACAATATCGCGTTCAGCGGCAGCAACACCTTTACGTCCAAGTTTGAGTCCATTCGGGATATGATTGAATCCGATATGGATAAGACGGTTGCCGCGTTCGAGTAAATAAAAGCGCAAACAACGGCGCATCCGCTGATCGCGGATGCGCTTTTTTCTTGTCATAAAGATTTATTTGACAAGCAGCGCGGAACTGTGATAAAATAAATGCAGATGCAAACTATTTGCAATTCCGGGAAGTGATGCTATGTATAAAACAAAAAAAGCAGCTATTTTTCTGCTTGCGCTGATCCTTGCGATACCGTTTTTTTACGGATGCAAACGAGAAGCGCCCAGCGAAATCAGCGAGCCGAAAAAGCTGACCGTGGCGGTGACCATCCTGCCGCAGGAGGCTTTTGTAAAGGCGGTTTGCGGCGATCTGGTCAATGTTCTGACCATCGTTCCGCCGGGAAGCAGCCCCGAGAGCTACGAGCCGACTGCCATGCAGATGGAAGAGTTCGCGAAAGCGGACATCTATTTTACCATCGGCGTTCCCGCCGAGCAGTCGAAAAGCCTGTTTCAGGCCGAAAAGAAAAAGCTGGTAAGGCTTGAGGAAGTCGTCGCGAAGGCGTATCCCGACTTGACGCTCGAGGGCGCGGGCAGAGATCCGCATATTTGGCTGTCGCTGAAACGGGCGGTCGTGATGGTAAAAACCATCGCCGAGGAGATGGAAAAACTGGACCCGGAGCATGCCGAGGTTTACGCCGTGAACGCGCTCTCGTATATTACGCAGCTGGAGGAACTGGACAACACCATTCAGAATATGTTCTCGTACGTCCAGAGCGATAAGCGGAAGTTTATCACCTACCATCCGTCGTTCGGCTACTTCGCGAACGATTACGGACTGGAGATGATCTCGCTCGAAACCGAGGGCAGAGAAGCCACCGCACAGGATCTGCAGGAATTAATCGACTACGCGAAGGAGAACGGCTTAAAGGCGATATTCACGCAGAAGGAAAGCGACAGCAGACAGCCGAAGGCGTTCGCGGAGGAAATCGGCGGCGAAGTGATTACCCTCGACCCGCTTTCGAGCGATTACATCAATAACATGAAATATATGGCGGAACAGATAGCAGGTACGATGAGATGGACGGTAACCATGGGATAGTTTCGGTTCGAAATTTAAGCGTTTATTACGGCGCCATACCGGCGCTCGAGCATATCAATTTAGAAGTTCAGGAAGGGGAATACCTCGGCATTATCGGTCCGAACGGCGGCGGAAAATCCACGCTGTTAAAAACGATAATCGGCATTGTGCCGCGCGCCGAGGGGAGCGTAACCCTCTTCGGCGAAAAGCCGGAAAAGGGCAGAAGGCTGACCGGCTATGTCCCGCAGATTTCCGCTGTGGACAAGCAGTTCCCGATTACGGTTTCGGAAGTGGTGCTGACCGGCTGTTTAAAGCCGAAGCTGAGATTGTTCGCGCGGTACTCCAAACAGGAAAAAGAGTTTGCCGACAGCCTGATTGAAAAAGTGGGGCTGACAAAACTTGCGAACCGGCAGGTTTCGCAGCTTTCCGGCGGAGAGTTTCAGAAAATGCTGATTGCGCGCGCGCTCGCCGTACGGCCGAAACTGCTGCTGCTCGACGAGCCGACCGCAAGCGTTGACGCGGCATCGCGGGAACAGATTTACGCTTTGCTCGCGGAGTTAAATAAGGAAATGACCATTATTATCGTCACGCACGACCTGCTGGCGGTGTCCGCGCAGGTGACCCGCCTTGCCTGCCTGAACAGGACGCTGATCTACCACGGAGAACCCGAGTTGAACGAGCATGTGGTCAACAGTCTGTACGGCTGCCCGGTCGACTTAATCGCCCACGGCGTGCCGCACCGGGTATTGAAGGAGCACGACGAAAAGGAGGGCGGCGGCTTATGCTGAATGCGATCGCGCAGTATCAGTTTATGCAGAACGCCTGCGTCGCCTGCCTGTTGTCGAGCGTTATCTGCGGCATCATCGGCGTAATCATTATTGAGAAAAAACTGGTGATGATGAGCGGCGGCATCGCGCACACCGTTTACGGCGGCGTCGGACTGGGCTATTTGTTAGGCTTTGAGCCGATGATCGGCGCGCTCGCCTTTTCGGCAGCTTCGGCTTTGGGCATCGGCTATGTCAACCGCAAGGGCAAGGTTCGCTCGGATGTCGTCATCGGTCTTTTGTGGTCGTTCGGAATGGCGTGCGGCATCTTCTTTATCGGGATGATGAAAGGGTATCCGCCCGATATCTCCTCGTATTTGTTCGGCAGTATTCTTGCGGTGACGCGGACCGACATTTACGTCATGCTCATTCTGTCGGCCGCAATCGTGTTTGTGATAGCGGCTTTGTTTGCGCACTGGAAGTCTTATTTGTTCGACGAGGAGTTCGCCTTTGTCACCGGCATCAACACCGCGTTTTTAGACTATCTGCTGCTGATTTTAATCGCGATGACGGTGGTCGTGTTAATCCGCGTCGCGGGCATTATTCTGGCAATCGCGATGCTGACCGCGCCCGCCGCGACCGCGTCGCTCTTTACGTCGAAGCTGAAAAACAGAATTTGGCTGTCGATTCTGTTCGGGCTGTTTTACGCCTTCTTCGGCTTGTGGTTATCGTATAACCTGCGTATCGCGTCCGGCGCGACCATCGTGTTTGTTTCTGTAATCATATACTTTGTTCTGTTTGCGGTCCGCGCGCTGCTCTATCGGAAAAAGAGAAAAACCGCTGTCAGAGAGGGATAAAGGGTATGTCGGAGATAGAAACAATGCTGAAGGAAAGCGGGCTGAAAAGCACCAAACAGCGCCGAGCGATCCTTGAGATCTTAAGAAAAAAAGAGCTGCCGCTGGCGGCGGAGGACGTTTATATCGAACTGAAAAAACAAAACGTGCCGGCGAACCTTTCTACGGTGTACCGGACGCTCGACACTATGTCCGAGCACGGGCTGATTCAAAAATTCGGGCTGATGGGCGAGGGCAGGGCATACTACGAACTGTTCCGGGTGGTGCACAGGCATTTCCTTGTCTGCATCGGGTGTAAAAAGATGATTCCGATACAGGGCTGTCCGCTGCATGAGTACGAGCTCGAGATTGAGGCGAAAACCGATTACAAAATCTCCGGGCACAGGCTGGATATTTACGGATACTGTCCCGAATGCGCAAGCGCCGGAAAGAATATCGAATAAAAAAGGACGGTTCAAAAACCTTCATTTCGTTTTTGAACCGTCTGTTTTTTATGTAATTTGATTATAGTATGGTTCTTGTAAACGAATTGAGCTGCTTGACGGCGTAAAAACCGCCGGCTTCCTCTTTGCGCGAATCAACCCAGATTTTCACCGGACACATGCAGAATCCCAAAGCGTACAGCGTTTTGATCATGTCCGTCTTTTCGCCGCTGCACCAGGTGCGAATCTGCAGCGAGCGGTAATCCTTCGCCCATTGTTCGACGCGGTTGATCAGCTCTCTGGCGATGCCCTGACGGCGGTGCGCTTTGTCCACTTCCAGCACGTCGATAACCGTCTCCCGCACGTCGTCGAGCGGCGCGGGCAAAGGGCGCATATAAACCGAAATGATGCCAACCGGCTCGCCTTCCAGAAACGCGCCGACCGTAAGCGCGCTTTCGCCGAAATGCAGGCACTTAAACCGCGTCAGATAGTCGCCGAACTTCTCTGTCAGCGCGTTCGTCTCGGCCGCTTCTATTTTTCTGAACATGAATCGCCCCGTATTCGCATCCTTCATGGCGGTAGGCGTAAAGTAAATAAGCACGTTCGAGGAGCTTTGATTCTTTTTCATCAGGACCCACCTTAAGTATATTATAAAGTATCTTAAATTCTTGCCGGGGAAGAGATGTTCAAAAAATAAATACTTTATTCACAAAATATTTTATTATACAAGCCGGTTATTGTCAATAGGAAGTGTATATGATTATTCGACATCTTATTTTCTTGAAGTTATAATTTCGACCTATATCACCTGAAAAATATAAAATTTCAAATAATCCGTCTCCGGTACGTTCCAGAGAATCGGATGGTCGCAGCACTGCTGGCGCGCTTCAATCTGCTTGAGCTGTACGCTCGCTTCCGCGGCGGCTTCTTTTAGCATCTTTACGAACAGTTCGCTGCGCATGAAATGCGAGCAGGAGCAGGTCGCCAAATAGCCCCCGCGCGGCAGCAGCTTCATCGCGCGGTAGTTGATTTCCTTGTAGCCGCCGGCTGCGTTTTTGATCGTCTTTCGGCTTTTCGTAAACGCGGGCGGGTCCAGAATGATAAAATCATAAAAGTTCTTTTTGGTCTCGGCAAGCGCGGGCAGCAGGTCGAACATGTCGGCGGCGACAAACTCAATGTTTTTGTCAAACCCGTTGAGCGCGGCGTTCCGCTTTGCGAGCGCGATCGCCGATTCCGAGACATCGACGGCGGTCACGTGCGCGGCTCCGCCCTTGAGCGCGTTCAACGCGAACGAACCGGTATGCGTAAAGCAGTCGAGCACGTTTTTGTCCTTCGCGAGTTTGGAAACGGCAAGGCGGTTGTATTTCTGGTCGAGGAAAAAGCCGGTTTTCTGACCGTTCTCAAAATCCACTTCGTATTTTATGCCATTCTCAATAATCTCGGTTTTTGTTTGAGCAATATGCGGCACTCCCTCGTACCAGCCCTTGTATTCCGCAAGCCCTTCGAGCTGGCGGATGGCAACGTCGTTTCTCTCGTATATCCCGTCGACGGTTTCGCCGGCTTCGGTCAGGATTTGGTACAGCAGGCGGAAGATCATTTCTTTTCTTATGTCTATGCCGTAGGACAGCACCTGCGCGACCAAAACGCTGCCGAACCGGTCGATCGTCAGTCCCGGAAGCCCGTCCGCTTCGCCGAACACGAGACGGCAGCAGGCAAAGTCGTCGCGCATGACGGTTTTGCGGTAGTTGACCGCGTACCGCAGCCTGCGCTCGAAGAATGCCTCGTCATACTTGTCGTTCGCGTTGGCGGAAAGCAGCCGGATGCGGATTTTGCTTTTTTCGCTGTAAAAACCCGAGCCGAGATAGGCGCCTTTTTGCGAGAAAACGTCGACGACCGCGCCGTTCTCGACCTGTTCGCCGGCGGTGATTTCGGTGTCGTAAACCCAGGGGTGTCCGTTTTTAATGGAAAGCTCCGCTTTTTTCGTTACGGTAAAGGATGGATAACTTCTTTGTATTTTCATTTTTTAGTTCCTTATTTTATGAATAGATTAGAATACTTTTATAATATACGAACGGCGCGTTTTTTACAACAGATATATATAAAAAGTCCGGCTTTTCATGAGCCGGACTTTTTTATGCCTTGCCGTTATTCGTAATAGATATCGCCCTTGCAGTTCACATTCCCTTTGATTTCCTGACAGCTTATGTCGCCTTCGCATTTTTGAACATCGCCCCGTATATCTTTGCAGGTGATGTCGCCGCCCGCGCTGACACTGCCGTCGATGTCGCCGCAGTTGACATCTTCATCCGCGCGGACGTCGCCGCCGACATTTCCGCAGTTGACTTCTTCACCCGCGCTGACGTTGCCGCCGACATTGCCGCAGTTGACTTCTTCACCTGCGCTGACGCTGCCGCCGACATTGCCGCAGTTGACGCAGTCGCCCGCATTGACGCCGCCGCCGACATTGCCGCAAGTGACACTGTCGTCTGCGATGACGTTTCCGTTTACATCGCCTTCGATGTCGGCGCTTCCCCATATCTCCACGTTTACGGTTGTGTTGTTCGGGAAGGTTTCCTTGTCGATTTTTAACCGAATCCTTACGTCCGCGTCATAAGTATTCTTTGTCAGCATCTGGTTGCCTTTGTACTGAACGATGCGCAGAACGTCATCGTCCGGCAGGGAAGCGGCGGTCGCGTTATACTCGCGCTCGGTGAACAGGTAATCGATCGAGACGCCGAAGAATTCAGCTATCTGCGGGATTAGCAAAATGTCCGGGTAGGAGCACTGCGTTTCCCATTTGCTGACCGCCTGCACGCTGACGCCCATCGCCTGCGCTAATGCTTCCTGACTGATGCCCTTTTCTTTGCGGAGGTTTTTGATGACGAGACCGATTTTGTTTTCCATTCTCTATATCCTTTCTGTTTGTTTTCTGAAAATACTATAACAATTTAACAAAGCAATGTACAGCGATTGTTGTTTAAGTCACATCAACCATTGGTTGAAAAAGAATACTCTTTCCCGTTTTCTTTGCGGGAAAGGATAAGTTTACGCTGTATATTACTTGCGGAAATCAAATAGTCAGGGGGTACGGGCGGGTCCGGCAGGGTTCGGCGTCGCTTTTCAACCCGCTCGGTTAATCGGGAAATGAAAAAAACTCACGATGAACGTGAGTTTTTTTTTCAGGTTATTAGATTACTTGTTAATTCTTGCGACGCCGGTTTTGATTGCGGCTTCCGCGACTGCCTTCGCGACGGCCTTTGCGACGTTCTTGTCGAGCGCGCTCGGGATGATGTAGTCCGGCGTAAGTTTATCTTCGGGAATGTAGGATGCGATCGCATAAGCGGCGGCAATCTTCATTTCGTCGTTGATGTCGCTCGCTCTAACGTCCAGCGCGCCTCTGAAGATTCCGGGGAACGCGAGCACGTTGTTGATCTGGTTCGGGAAGTCGCTTCTTCCGGTGCCGACGATGGCCGCGCCTGCCGCTTTCGCCTCTTCCGGCATAATCTCGGGAACCGGATTGGACATCGGGAAGAGAATCGGGTCTTTCGCCATGCTCTTCACCATTTCGGGGGTTACGCAGCCGGGAACGGATACGCCGATGAACACGTCGGCGCCCTTGAGAACTTCGGCAAGCGTACCCTTGCGGCGCTCGCGGTTCGTAATTCTTGCCATTTCGATTTTCTCTTCGTTAAGGTCCTCTCTGCCTTCGTAGATCGCGCCTTTTCTGTCGCAGAGAATAACGTCCTTCAATCCTATTGAAATGAGAAGGCGGATGATCGCGATTCCGGCGGCGCCGGCGCCACTGGTGACAACTCTGACCTCGTCCAGCTTCTTGCCGGTGAGCTTGAGCGCGTTGATCATTGCGGCGAGCGTAACGACGGCCGTGCCGTGCTGGTCGTCGTGGAAAATCGGAATGTCGCAGCATTCCTTAAGTCTTCTCTCAATCTCAAAGCATCTCGGCGCCGAGATGTCCTCAAGGTTGATGCCGCCGAAGCTGCCGGCGATCAGGCTGACCGTATTTACGATATCGTCAACGTTTTTAGAGCGGATGCAGAGCGGGATCGCGTCGACGTCGCCGAACGCCTTGAACAGCGCGCATTTGCCCTCCATAACCGGCATTCCGGCCTCGGGGCCGATGTCGCCGAGTCCGAGAACCGCCGTACCGTCGGTAACGACAGCGACCAGGTTGGAGCGTCTTGTCAGGTCGTAGCTGAGGTCTACGTTTTTCTGAATCTCAAGGCAGGGCTGCGCAACGCCGGGCGTGTAGGCAAGAGAAAGGTCCTCTCTTGTGTTCAGCGGCGCTCTGCAGATAACTTCTATTTTACCTTTCCATTCGTAGTGTTTTTTTAATGACTCTTCTGCGTAATTCATGTTTGTGTTGTTCCTTTCCCCGGCGGACCGGTTTAATTTTAGATATCCAGCTTCTTGATGAGACCCTTCAGAACGTTCGCGCTTGCCTGAAGCTTCTCGATTTCCTCCGCTGTGAGCGGCGGGTTGACTTCACGACGGATGCCCCTGGAGCCAAGAACGAAGGGAAGGCTCAGGCACACGTCGCTGATGCCGTATCTGTTGTTAATCATGCCGGATACGCAGACGCACGCGTTCAGGTCCTGATTGATGCACTCAACAAGCTGCGCTACGGAAGCGGCGATCGCGTAATAGGTCGCGCCCTTGCAGGCGATAACCTTCGCGCCCGCGTCTCTGACTGCCTGCTCGATCGCTGCGCGGTCGAACTCTTCGCTCGTGATCAGGTCGGACAGAACGTCGATGTTTTCGGCGATATTCAGACCCATCGCGGTGCAGAGAGACCACGGAACAAAAGAGGAATCGCCGTGCTCACCGAATACGTAAGCGTGAATATTCCTGTAATTCATATGGAGCTTGTCGCCGAGCAGCGAACGAAGTCTTGAGGTGTCAAGCATCGTGCCCGAACCGACGACCTGCTTCTCGGAAAGACCGCACGCCTTAATCAGCGTGTATGTGATGATGTCGACCGGATTGCTGACGACGAGGTAAACGGCGTCCGGAGCGTACTTCTTGATTTCGGGAATAACCGATTTTACGATGTTGACGTTGACCTGGGCGAGGTCAAGACGGGACTGACCCGGTTTTCTTGCGATGCCGAGCGTAACGATAATAATATCGGAGTTTACGGCGTCGGGATACTCGCCGGAGAATATTTTGACGGGATTGCTGAAAGGTGAACCCTGTACTATATCGAGAGCTTCGCCTTCGCTTTTTTGCTTGTTAATATCGATTAAAACGATTTCTGAGCACAGACCCTTCTGTACGAGGGTATATGCGATTGTCGCGCCGACATTTCCGGCGCCTAAAATGGTAATCTTCTTTCTCATCGCTATTTTCCTACACCTTCCGTGTAAAAGTACCTCTCTTAAATAGTTTATTCTGTCGGAAAACCTTTTTTCCGGTCATTAGCAAGGAGTATAACATAAAGTAAAAATCAAGTCAATATTAAAAAAGTATAGTTTTATCGAAATTTACGCGATCAAAATGTTGAAAATTACAATGTGAACGCCTACTTCCAGAACTCAAACAGCCGCTCGAGCGAATACAGCTTTGCGGACAGCTCGGTGGAAACATGGTTGGGATTGATAAAGGAATAAATCTGCGCGAAATTCATCATGAAGCTTAAGAACGTAAACACGGTAAACGCGGTCGTGACCATCTTGTGAACGCTCTTGTTTTTGCAGTTCGCAAGAAGGGTGTAGAGGATAAAGAACGCGCCGATCATCATCTGCCAGGAAATATCGGCGTTGTACCGCGCGGCGTATCCGCTCTCCCAGGCCGCGAAAATGATGCCAAAAGGCGCCAGGACGCTGAGAAGCCCGATGCCGATCATAGCCTTCTTTCTGGCTTCGCCGTCGAGCAGTTTGATCGCTTTTCCGGCGAAGAAGAACGAAATCAGCGGGATTGCGGCGCGGTAGAACAGACCGATGGAAATCGCGTTTACGTACCGGTCGTCGATATACATATACCCGTTCATATTGAAGGTGTGGAACGACGACGAGACGAACGGGAAATCGGGGACAAAATAGGGCGCCGCGAACAGATACGCGTATGCCAGCACCAAAACGAAGTGGGTATGGTATTCCGCCTGGGTGAAGTCGTTGATGGTCAGCGAATACTTGATGCCGAACTCAAAAGGCGAATCAAAGCGGGCGTAGTTATACAGCATCTGGATGCCGCCGAAGAACACAAAGGGCAGCAGGGCGCAGACAAAATACCGCACCGCTTTGGACTTCTTATAGTCCTTGCTCGCTTTGAGCTTTTTGAATCCGAACCAGATAAACACAAGCGCAATGACGCAGTAAACGGCGAGCGTGGGACGGCACATTACCGACAGCGCCATGAAAAGCGTGCCCACCATCAGCCGGACGAAGGAAATCTTGCCCTCTCCGACGACATTGGACGACAGGAAGAAGTACGCGCCGGCAAGCAGGCACGCGAAACCGGACGAAATGGCGACTTCGTAGAACACCGGACGCGCGATGCTGAACCATATGCCGGAGGACAGCTGCAGGATAATCAGACCCATCAGAATATAATTAATCTGCAGGTTTGAAAACCATTTCTTAATCACCAGCATATACAGCCTTGTCAGGAATATGATGCCAATGACGCCGAAAAGCAGCGCCGCCCAGATCGAGGGGAAATAATACCCTGTGATCAAATGATAGGGCAGGAACAGGAAAATGACCGGCGCGATTCCGTAGTAGGAGTAATACTTTCCGTTATAGAAGCAGTGGTCCCACAGATAATATGCGCCTTCAACCCTGCGTTCGCTGTAATCATACGGGTTTTTTAAACTCTTCAGGCTTGACGAAGGCTCTGCCAGAAGATGAACCTGACCGTTCTTAAACGCGTCCACCAGCTCCTGCGTTAGCTGGTCGCCGGATTTCGCGGCAAAGTCGTCTTTAATCGAGGACGAGTATTTGGTCCTGTACGCGGCGGTCAGGGTAATCGCGATAATCACGAAAACGCCGGTCGCAATCAGCACCGAGCGGAAGCAAAGCGTCTGATTTTCACGATAAGGCTTTCTAAAAGCCGGAGATTTGGCAAAAATATATACCAGAAGCACGGTGACATACAAAACAAGATATCGAATAAGCGAGAACCGGAACGGGATCGGCTTATTGATCATAATGTTTCGGATGGTGATGGTCTGGTTTTTTGAAATATTAAAATGAATTTTCAGGTTGGAAACCTTGCCGGAAAAGTGGCAGGGAATCGTATAGCTTCTGCTGTCGCCGTTGATAAAGGTAATGCTGGGACCGTATCGGTACTGATAATTGTTGGTGATATCGGTGTACTCGATTGTCGCGGTCGTCTGCGCGATTTTATCGTTCATTTCAATATCGAAGGAAATGGTCCCGACGGGCTCGTCGATGTTTGAAAACTCGACATAGGCGCTGCTGCCCGACAACGCGTCGCCCGCAAGAAAAAGCACCCCGTCGCTCTCGACAAACTCCTGTATCTGCGCTTTGGCGATAGGCAGGTTCTTCTTCTCATAGTCGCCAAACAGCAAATGGAACGAGTTAAAGTTGAATACGAATATCTCGAGGATGGTGCTGATTAAAAAACAGATGATTGTAATTTTCAAATAAATACTCGGTTTTTTCTTTTCTTTCTGCGGTGTTAACTCTATGCTTGAATCCATATTTTCCCTCTCTTGGTATTTTCGACCGTATTATACCATTCCAGCCGGTTTTTGTCCATCGGGTTGTTTAGAATTAACAGAAAATTCATTATAAGTAAAAATAATATTAATTTAAACGCGAAACCGGCTTTGCCCTGTTGATTTTTTATAAAGCTTGTGATACTATATTCAAGGTGCTCAAAAAACAGCGCTAAAAAACGGAATTCGAGGATAGCTTTTTTTTAAAAAAAGTCTTACGGGAGAGTGATTTTATGAGTCCTCGGCCAGAACCAGACAGTAGAAATCACAATAATACCGCGTAGGACAGGCGTATTCTCTTTGGAGATTACTCTGTCCGTACGGGTAATCGAAAGGAGAATACAAAATGATCAGAATGTTTCTTTCTGAAAACGGCAGTTTGAACAAGATCGAGCAGCCGCAGCCCGGATGCTGGATTTGCCTGACAAACCCGACCGAGAGCGAACTTGCGTTGGTTTCCGAGAAATGCAGCCTCGACGTTGACACATTGAGAGCGGCATTGGACGAAGAAGAGCGTTCGAGAATTGAAATCGGCGACAATTATAACATGATTGTCGTGAACATACCCATGATCGAACAGCGGAAAAAAGAAGAACTCTATACAACCATTCCGCTTTCTATTATTTTAACCAAAGAAATCATTATAACCGTATGTCTTACCGATACGCCGATTTTGGACGCGTTTATGAACGGGCGGGTCAGGGATTTTTATACCCATATGAAGACGCGGTTTGTGCTTCAGATTCTTTATAGAAACGCCACTTTGTTTTTGCAGTATCTGCATAACATTGATAAGAAGAGCGAGATTGTT
The DNA here is from genome assembly GCA_029550965.1 of Bacillota bacterium. Lineage (GTDB taxonomy): Bacteria > Bacillota > Clostridia > Oscillospirales > CAG-382 > UBA1049. The sequence continues at coordinate 44,825 of JAKPGJ010000038.1, read as the reverse complement.
GAACGCAAGCTGCACGGCTCGACCCAGAACAGCGAGCTGATCGAGCTTTTAAAGCTCGAAAAGAGCCTTGTGTATTTTACCACCGCTTTGCGCTCGAACGAAATCGTGCTTGAAAAACTGCTGCGGACCGATAACATCAAGAAATATCCCGAGGATACTGACCTCCTTGAGGACGTCATCATCGAGAACAAGCAGGCGATCGAAATGGCGAACATTTACAGCGGAATTCTGAGCGGCACCATGGACGCCTTCGCTTCGGTCATTTCCAACAACCTGAACATCGTCATGAAGTTTTTGGCGATCATCACGATCGTATTGTCGATCCCGAACATTATTTTCAGCGCGTTCGGCATGAATCTTGACTTCAGCAATATTCCGCTGGTAAACGGCGCCTGGGGCTTCTTTTACGTCATTGTTCTGACGGTTGTCATCTGCATCGCCTCGGCGGTTTACTTTATGAAAAAAAGAATGTTCAAGTAAAAAAAGACAATAAAAAGTGTGCCTTTTCCGGCACACTTTTTTGTTTACAGGTCGATCGTCGCGATATGCGGTCTGTGGTCGGAAGCGACGATTTCGGGAATGTCCGCCGACAGAACCTCCATGTTTTTATCCACAAAAATATAATCGATTTTGACGCGCGGGTTGTTGGAAGGGAAGCTGAGCTTCGGTTTGTCAAACAGCACCGCGGTGTCTTTGAGAATCTCGTAGACGGGTTTTAATATCTCGTCATGCGGCTCCATGTTCAAATCGCCCATAAAGACGCAGGGGCCGGATACGTCTTTTAAGAGTTCGCAGATTTTCTTTACCGCGTTCCGTTCCTCCGCTTTGGCAAGCCCGAAATGGCTGACGAATACGGTAAGCCCTTCTTTTAAACCGGGAATGCCGATAAGCGCTTTGAGAATGCAGCGGGTTTCGTAATACGCGTTCTCGTCCTTGACGGGCGGGTCCTCGATGGGGAATACTTCCGCTTTTAAAATCGGGTATTTCGAGAGCAGCGCGTTTCCGTAGGGACCTGCCAATATAAGCGCCGGCGCGAAGTAGTATTCATACCCGAGCTGTTCTGCTAAAAACGCTGCCTGCGCGGTGTACTCGGGGTGGTCGCTTTCGCCGCGGACTTCGTTCAGCCCGACGATTTCGCCGCCGCACTTCTTGATGGTTTCGGCCATCAGAGGCAGATTAATCCCCGCTTTTGTCCGATGGTCGAATCCGTGCTGGATGTTAAAGGTCATCAGATTGATTTTCATTTCTTTACTCCTGAAAAAGCAACAAAAATTAGGAGATACATTTTTTTAATGTATCTCACTTTACCACTCTTTTCGCCATCCATATGTCCGGTTTGCCGATTCCGTTCGCGTCCGGAATAACGCCGACGATTTTGTATCCGATCTTTTGATAAAACTCATAGGGATGCTTTTTGAAATTCTTTATGTTTTTTATCTTTTCGCAGGTGTCTTCGTATAAATCCGTATCCGAAAGCGAAGTCTGACCGAACTCATCATCCGTACCGAGATAAAGGGTGATGCCGCCGCGCGAAGCAACCTCTTTTTCCAGCGCCGCGACAAGCTGCGAGCCGATGCCTCTGCCCCGGTACTCGCTGCGTACAGCGAGCGGATGGAGCTCCCATGCGGTAACGCCGTATTGCGGAATAGCGCCCGCCAAACCGATTAAACGGTCATTTTCCACCGCCATAATCGCGATACGCTCTTCGTCGAGGATGCTTTCCATCTCTTCAAGCGCGCAGTCGGAATACGCCTGCGGAAAACAGGCTATAAGCAGTTCCGCCGCTTCCTTTATAAACTTGTCATTTGATTTATCGAATGGAAAACAGAGAATCATAGTAACTTAAATACCCGATAAAAGCAAAAACTGAAAGCGTTAGTCCTATTATGGATAAGACCAGTCCCGCAGTGCCTTTTCCGTTGATGGAGATTTTTCTGCTTTTTACGCCAAACACAAGGCCGATAATGTTCAGGGGAATTGCGGCATAAAAAATGGCGCCAAACACCACGCCGAGTATCCCCAGCACCATCGAAGCGGTAGCATAGCCGTTTTGGACCGGAGGGTTCGTGAACGGGTTGTTGGTTAACGGACTGTTATATACGTTCGTATTGACGACGAAACCGCAACGCGAGCAGAACACCGCCTGGTCGCTGATTTGATTTCCGCAGTTGCTGCAATAAGCCATAATATATACTCCCTCCGATGATTACGAATTAATATTAATAAAAGTATATCTTTTAAATCGGTTGCTGTCAATAAGAAAACCTATATTTTTGATAAGTATCTTCGATCTATTCTCCGCGCGCGTCGAATTCAACGGAAGGCAACTATACGTTGACATTTTCAAATTTATATGTTATACCGAAAGCAGAAAGAACGCGGGGCGTAGAACTGGAGGGGTAACGTTGTATATCATTAAAAAGAACTGCCGTATCCCGATGTATGAAATAGAGGCTTTCGCCGAGTATCTTTCCGATATGTCCGCGAAAGGATGGCGGTTTGTCGAGTCGGACGCCGAAGACCCGGATCCGATTCCGTACCGCAGAAAGCTAATTTTCGAGTCGCTGCATGACAAGCGTTTGTATTACGGTATCGGCGCGCTCGACGAGGAAGACTATGAAAAACGCGGTCAGTTTATCGCAAGCTGCGAAAAAGAAGGCTGGCGGTTCGTTTCCATCATCGGGAAGCTGTACGTTTTTTGCTCCGAGAGCAGCCATCTTCCTCCGATTCCTTCGGACAAGAACATAGAAGCGGAGATAATGGAATCGCTCAAGCCGATGCCGATGCCCGACAATTATCAGATTTTTCTAACAATCGCTTTTATCATCGCGGCCGCGCTGTCCATAAACGTCTATAACGACGATATACTCGCTTTTTATACGACGAACTTTTTGCTCATGGGATGGGCGTTTATTCTGGCGGCGATGATCGCGACGGTTGTCGGCAGGATGTTTATGCGCATTCGGTATAAAAAAGCGTGCGAGATGGTTGAAAGCAATCAGACGCCGAACAAAAAGGGCTATCAAGCGGCGGTTCTGAAAAAGAAGGTCCTTTATACATTATCCGGCCTTTTATTCGTCCCGGCGGCGGCGATGATTCTGATCAGGCCGGGCGCGTTCAGTTACAGTGACACTTACATATCCAATAAATCCAACAACATCAAGCTCAGCAACATTATCAAAGCCGACAAACAGAGAACCGAGAGCGGTTCGTACCGCATGAGCATTTTTGCCGATTATGATTACTATTATCAGGAAAACCTGCCGATCGACGACAGCGCCCAGCCGTCCTCAAGCGGCAATGCCGCCAACCTTCCGAGCATTGTGAAGCCTACGTCCAGCGACAACGCGCGCATAACGGTTATCAACTACAAGTTTTCTTCGGAAAAGATTGCCAGAGACGTGTACGCGCGGGACAAAACGTACAATCTGACGGATAAGAACCAGAAAGACGAGCTGCCCAGCACGGCGTTCACGGAAGAAGAGTGCAAAAAGATGAAGATAGACATGGGCAGGTACTATTATATAGAGAACAGCGGTTTTCTGGAAATCATCATGCTGGACGGCGATACCTATACGATTATTTACTGCAATCATCTTGGCGGTTTCAGCGAGAAAATCGCGGACGCGATCGCAAAAAGATAGCGTAGTAAAAAAGCCCGGCGCATCGCCGGGCTTTTATTGTTTGTGATTATGCCTGTCTGCGTTTTCTGACAATCAGAACGATGACGACAACGGCGATCACAACCGCAGTGCCGCTGATGATCAGCCACCAGTAGTCAAAATCGCTGCTCTCATCGCCGATGTCTTCCGTCTCGGAAACGGATGCGGCGGATTTGCTGCTCTCGGTCTTGGAAGACGTTTCGCCTGCGTTCGATACCGCGGACGAAGCGGCGCTGGAGGTTACGGAGGAAGTCTGCGAAGAAGCTGCGGAACTGGTCTCCTCGGCTTCGCTTTCCTCCGACTCGTCAAGATTGCTGTCGAGCTTGCAGAGCGTCAGTGCGCTTAGATTCTTGCCGTCAAAGTATTTGCTGAAGTTCGTGTTTACCTGTTCTTCTTCTTTATAATCGGTTCCGACGTCCACAAAACCGACGCTCACGCCCAAACCGAACACGGAGCCGACAGCGGGTTTCAAACCGGCGGGCACGACGCTCGTCGAAAGCTGTTTGAGCGGAATTCTTTCCTCGTATATATCGTAACCTTTTTCGGATTTTGCTTGGTAGTCATATCCGGTTTTATTGCCGAGCGCGCCGAAGTGGTCAGCTCTGTCTCTTTCGTTCTTTTTCGAATCGTAAATGGTAGTCCATTCGTACAGGTAATTCTTATTGTAAAGCGTGCTCCAATCCCAGCCGCCTTGATCGTCGTTCGTGCCTTTGTAAATCTCCTTTGTCGGGTCGTCCGGCAGAATCGCCGTCATAACGTAATGGGCGTTGAAGATCCAATGCATCGCCGCATCGTCCCGGTAAGCGATATGCGGATCGTTGCAGGACGCTTTGACGTATAGGTAGAGATAATCCTTGTCCCAGCACGCGTATATCTGAACGTGGTGTTGAACGTTTTGCTTTTGCTTGTTCTTTATATCAAACAGACTTGGATTTTTCTGAGAATCCGCGATGAGCTGGTAACTGTCCTCAAGGACGCAGTCGATTTTCGGAGCCTGTGCGGTCTTCCATATGGTGATGGGTTCTGCCGCGCGGGTGCTTATGCATAACAGGGGAACGAGAAACGCGAGAACGCAAAAAAGCACAAGTATTCTTTTCATAATTTCTCTCCTCTATGTATGTTTTATTTTTGTCTATTATACTATACCGCATCGCGCAAATCAATAGAAATTTAACAAAATATTAAGAAAATTAATAACCGTTATTATGATATGCATAACAAGTTAAAAATGTATCATTAAAATATAAAAAATATCAATTCCGGATATCGCAGGGCCGGCCGGGAGAAGAAGTCCGCTTTGCATTTGTTCTGTTTAAAATTATCATGCGCGCTTCGTTAACTGCGCCAAAGGTTTGTTGGTGTTTCAGCCTTATCTCGAAAACGCAGCCGGCAGCGGTTTGATTCATTGTATGGAATCGCCGGCTTGCGGACGACGTTGAAACCGCGGCGATACTGTTCGGATACGGGCGTTTGATGAAAAATATAAAAAGCGCACGGATACGAGCATTTGAGGAAAAAATAAAAAAGCTCCCGGATTTTTTCGGGAGCTTTCTTTTTATTGCTTATTCAGTTTCGCGTAGGTCTTGCTTACGAACTTCTCTTTGCTGATAATAAACCGTTCGTGCGTGCCCTCGCCGATCAGGCCGCTTTCGTCGCGGGCGGTCAGCTTAAACACAAGTTTTCTGCCGTCGATCGCGACCAGCTCGCTCTCGCAGGTGACGGTCATGCCGACCGGCGTCGCGGCGACGTGCTGGATGTTTGCCGAAATGCCGACGGTCGAGCTGTTCGCGTCGAGATAGGGCTTAACGCTCTCGGCGGCGCAGGCTTCCATCAGCGCGAGCATCGCCGGCGTAGCGAAAACCCCAAGCTCTCCGCTGCCCATCGCGGCGGCGGTGTTGGTTTCGTTTACGGTAACGGTTTTTACTCCTTTGATTCCTGTGGTTAACATTTTTTCTCCTTGTTGCTTGTAAGAATTTTCAACTGCAACGCATCCGCAAGGGCGCGAAAAAGCGTTTTAAAATTGTTCTATTGATAATCCACGACGCTGACCCAACGCGGCAGCAATTCGTGTTCCTCGGGTTTTCCAGAAAGGAAAGCCTGAAGGGGGTATTATTGATAATCTACAACACTGACCCAACGCAGCAATAACTCGCGTTCCTCGGGTTTTCCAGAAAGGAAAGCCTGATGGAGGCATTATTGATAATCTACAACACTGACCCAACGCAGCAATCATTCGCGTTCCTCGGGTTTTCCAGAAAGGAAAGCCTGATGGGGGTATTATTGATAATCCAAGACGCTGACCCAACGCGGCAGCAATTCGCGTTCCTCGGGTTTTCCAGAAAGGAAAGCCTGATGGGGGTATTATTGATAGTCCACGACGCTGACCCAACGCAGCAATAATTCGCGTTCCTCAGGCTTTCCTTTTACCGATTGCGAAGCCGCGACAATGGGAATCCACTTCTGGACATACTGCTTCGCGGTGTCGCTTTTCAGGCAGAACAGGTTTAGGTATTTGTGCGCCGTATCCGCTTCGCCCGCCAGCCAGAACAGAAGATAGGTTCTTGCCGCGTCCGCGCTCGCGTTTCCCTGCGTGGCGTGCGACCAGTCGAGGATGTACGGCGTGCCGTCGGGCTTGATGATGATGTTGCTCGGGTTGAAATCGCCGTGACAGAGTTTGTCGTGCGTGGGAAGGCTGGCAAGCCGCGTGTGCAGGTCGTACCGCGTCGTCGCGTCCAGCTTGGATTCGTTGATTTTGCTTGCCATTTTGTCCTTGAGCTTGTTGAGCTTGGGCGCTTTTTTGGTGTGCATCTCAAGCTGAATATCCACAAACTGGTTTAGGTACTGGTCGAACTTATCCGGGTTTTCCTTCATCAGCGTTTCGAGCGTTTTGCCCTCGATGAACTCGGAAACAATCGCCCATTTGCCGTCGATTTTGGTGACCTCCATCAGCTTCGGAACGTTCAGCCCGGTCTCTTCGACGCGCGCCTGGTTGAGCGCCTCGTTGAGGATGTCGGATTTTGAGAAACTCTCGTCAAAAACCTTGATCGCCAAATCGCCATCGCGGTAAACGGTTTTCTTCGCCCTGACCGCGATAATGTTGTCCAGCTTCATTTTTTAAACACTTTCCTTTCTGCCGTAATAAGCGTTCAGGTACATCTGTTTCATCTCGCGCATCAGCGGATAACGCGGGTTCGCGCCGGTGCACTGGTCGTCAAACGCCTGCTCGACCATCTCGTCCAGCCGGTCAAGGAAGGTCTGCTCGTCGATGCCGTAATCCTTGATGGTTTTTCGGATGCCGACCGTTTCTTTCAGTTCATCTATTTTCGCAATCAGTTTTTCCAGTTTTTCCGCGTCGCTGTTTCCGCCCAGTCCCAGATAATCCGCAATCTCCGCGTACCGTTTCAGGGTGTGCGGGTAGCCGTACTGCGGGAAGGTACCCATCTTGGTCGGAACCTCGGCGGCGTTGAAGCGGATGACCTCGTTGATCATCAAAGCGTTGGCGACGCCGTGCGGCAGGTGATAGAACGCGCCCAGCTTGTGCGCCATCGAATGGCATATGCCGAGGAACGCGTTCGCGAACGCCATGCCCGCGATGGTCGCCGCGTGCGCCATCTTTTCGCGCGCTTCCGCGTCGGTCTGACCGTTCTCGTAGCAGCGGGGCAGATACTCGAAAATCATTTTAATCGCTTTGAGCGCCAGCCCGTCGGTAAAGTCGGTCGCCAGCATCGAAGCGTAGGCTTCGAGCGAATGGGTGAGCGCGTCGATGCCCGATGCGGCCGTCAGTCCTTTCGGCTGATTCATCATCAAATCAGCGTCCACAATCGCCATGTTCGGCATCAGCTCGTAATCGGCGAGCGGGTATTTGATGCCGGTCTTTTCGTCGGTAATCACCGCGAACGGGGTTACTTCGCTGCCGGTGCCGGAGGTGGTCGGGATGGCGATGAAGTACGCTTTTTCGCCCATCTTCGGGAAGGTATAGACGCGTTTGCGAATATCCGCGAAGCGCATCGCCATATCCATAAAGTCCGCGTCCGGATGCTCGTACAGAACCCACATAATCTTCGCGGCGTCCATTGCCGAACCGCCGCCGACAGCGATTATGCAGTCCGGCTCAAAGGCGCGCATCGCTTCCGCGCCCGCTTTCGCGCTGGCGAGGGAGGGGTCGGGCTCGACGTCGAAGAAGGTGGTATGCACGATGCCCATCTCGTCCAGCTTGTCGGTGACCGGCTTGGTGTAGCCGTTCTTAAACAGGAAGCTGTCGGTAACGATAAAGACTCTCTTTTTGCCCAGCACGTCTTTCAGCTCGCTCAATGCGACCGGCAGGCAGCCTTTCTTGATGTAAACCTTCTGGGGTGTCCTGAACCAAAGCATGTTTTCTCTCCTTTCGGCGACGGTTTTGATGTTGAGAAGGTGCTTGACGCCGACGTTTTCCGAAACTGAGTTGCCGCCCCAGGTGCCGCAGCCGAGCGTAAGAGAGGGCGCGAGCTTGAAGTTGTAAAGGTCGCCGATCGCGCCGTGCGAGGAGGGCGTGTTGATCAGCACGCGGCAGGTCTTCATTTTATTGATAAATTTCTCAAGCTTTTCTTTTTCGGTTTTTTCGTCAATATAGATTACGGAAGTGTGTCCCAATCCGCCGTCGTTTATCAAATGGTCCGCCTTGTCCAGCGCTTCGTCGAAAGTCATCGCGCGGTACATCGCGAGCACGGGCGAGAGTTTTTCGTGCGCGAACTCCTCGGAGAGGGATACGCTCTCGACCTCGCCGATTAAAACCTTTGTGTTCGCGGGAACCTCGATGCCGGCAAGCTGCGCGATGGTGTGCGCCGTCTGACCGACGATTTTCGCGTTTAACGAGTTGTTGATGATAATGGTTTTTCTGACCTTTTCGGTTTCCTCGGGGTTCAGGAAGTAGCAGCCTCTGGCGGCGAACTCCTGCTTGACCGCGTCGTAAACCTTGTCCAGCACGATAACCGACTGCTCGGAAGCGCAGATCATGCCGTTGTCGAAGGTCTTGGAGTGAATAATCGAATTGACGGCAAGCCGAATGTCCGCGCTCTCGTCTATGATTGCCGGCGTGTTGCCTGCGCCGACGCCGACCGCAGGCTTGCCGGACGAATAAGCGGATTTTACCATGCCGGGTCCGCCGGTCGCGAGGATTAAATCCGATTCGCGCATGACAAGGTTGGTCAGTTCAAGGCTGGGAACGTCCACCCATTGGATAATTCCTTCGGGCGCGCCGGCTTTCACCGCCGCTTCCAGTACGATTTTCGCCGCCGCTATCGTGCAGTTCTTCGCGCGGGGATGCGGGCTGATGATCATGCCGTTCCGCGTTTTAAGCGCCAAAAGCGATTTGAAGATTGCCGTGGAGGTCGGGTTGGTGGTCGGAATAACCGCGCCGATGACGCCGACCGGCTCGGCGATTTTCTTAATGCCGTAGGCTTTGTCCTCTTCAATCACGCCGCAGGTCTTTACGTCCTTATAGGCGTTGTAAATATATTCGGAAGCGTAATGATTTTTTATTACTTTGTCCTCTACGACGCCCATTCCGGTTTCGGCGACCGCCATTTTGGCAAGGGTGATCCTTTCCTTGTTCGCTGCGGACGCCGCGGCAAAGAAAATCTTATCCACCTGCTCCTGCGTGTAGGTAGAAAAAATCTTCTGCGCTTTGCGAACCTGCGCAATCGCTTCGTTCAGCTTTTCAACGCTGTCAATAACCGTGTAATTGTTCATAACCATTCTCCTTTTCACCGTTTTATGCAAACTTCCTTACGGCACCCCCGGGAGGAGAACACTATCATAAAAATTTTATTTTAGTTTTTCCGCAAGGTGATTGGATAATACGGCAAGCGCTGCAGCCATGTTTTCATTCTGAACCAAAATGTCTTCGGGAACCCTGAGATGTACGGGCGCGAAATTCCATATCGCCAGCACGCCGCTCTCGACGAGCAGGTCGCAGACCTCCTGCGCGTTCTGCGCCGGAACCGTGATGATGCCGATTTTGATGTTCATCTTCCGGCAGAACTCCGGCAGTTTTTCGATCGGCATAATCCGTTCCGCTTCGTCGATGACTTTCGGGTCCGAGTCGAACGCCATCAGGATGTTCAACCCGTACTCCTTAAACCCGCTGTAACCCATCAGCGCTTTCCCCAGCTTGCCGGCGCCGACGATAATCGCGTTGTTGACGGTGTTGTAGCCGAGGAAGTCCTCTAACTCCTTTATCAGGTCCTCCGTAACATACCCGACTTTCGGTTTGCCCGACGAGCTGACCGACGCCAAGTCCTTGCGGACCTGAACGTCGTTGAGCTTCAGCGCGTCCGCGATGATGGTAGCGGAGATGTTCACGTACTTATCCCGTACGGACTTTAAATAGTTTAGATACAGCGGAAGCCTTTGAAGGGTGGATTTTGATATGTTCAGATGAAACATTTTTTATTATCCTTTCTGCTCAATATAATACAATGCTTTGTCTAAAAATGGTAATGCTTATATTACATATCGATATGTTTATAACGATATAATTATATCGATAAATATTTATTTAATCCACAACCTGCGTTAAAAGCTCGTCTCTGACGCGCTTCAGCTCGGCGATAAAGCGTTTGTCCAGCTCGGTCAGTCTGTAGTTCTTCTTATAAATCAAAACGTCCTTGTAAAGGTTGTGGTCGTCGTCGCACACTCTTTCCACAAGGCCGTAGCGCGCCAGCAGACTTTTCGGCATCGGGGACACCCACATATAGGTTGACGGAACGTTGACCAGCAAATCGAACTGGCTTCCGCGCTCGTACACGAAAATCCGCTTGTTGATAAAGTCCGGAAACTCCTCTTTTTTGACGTCCGAGACCGGCACAAAGGGAACGTAGGGGTCTCCGTGCGCGATTTCGGTAAAGTTTTTCAAGTCGTCATAGGTGATGATGTCCTTGTAGGCGAGCGGGTGCCCTTCCGACAATAGAACATGGTGCCGAAACTCCCAGATTTCTTCGGATTTCAGCCCTTTCTCCTGCATCAGATTTGCGAAATAGGGTTCGAAAACGGATTTGTAGCGGATGATGCCCAAATTGTAATCCGCCTGCAGAATGTTGTTGATGGCTTTGAGCGCGTTCGTTTCCTTGTAGTTGACCTCGATTTCCTTCGACTGGTCCAGCGTGTTCACAAAAGCGCAGAAGGCGAGCGAGATATAGCTGGCGCGGGGTACCGAAATATTGAATTCCTGCTTGCCCTTTTTCTTTTTGTTGTACAAGGCCTCCATTTCGTCCACCTGCGCAAGAATGTTCCGCGCGTATTCCAAAAACTCCTCGCCTTTGGGGGTGGGGATGATGCCTTTCGAGGTGCGTTTGAAAATGGTTATGCCCAGCGTCTCCTCCAGTTCCTTGATGGCGCGGCTCAAATTCGGCTGCCCCATGAAGAGGTTTTCCGCCGCTTTGTTGATGGAACGGGTCTTGTCCACTTCGACAGCGTATTTCAAATGCAGTAAATTCAATTGCGACACCTTCTTTCTGAGTATATTTTAGTTTACCATATTTTAATAAAAAAGCAACCCATTCGATATGGATATACCGAATGGGTTTTCGTCAGAATTCTTCCGGAATCAACAAAAGTTTCATGTCGGTGTATTTCGACCGCTTTTCGACAAAACCCAGTTTTTGATAAACCGGTCTGCCGTCGTCGGTCGCGGAAAGCTCGATGTACGACACGTTCTGCCTTCTCGCTTCCGCGATCAGTTCTTTTAAAACCTGCGTGGCAATTCCTTTTTTGCGGTATTCGGGGCGGGTGTAAACGTTCTGCACCAGCGCGGTCCTGCCCGTAATCATAAACGGGTTCGCCGGTCTGTCCGCGATCGACATAAACGCGGTCGCGACGATTTTGCCGTCCGTTTCGGCAAGAAAGGCGGTGAAAATGGTATCGATGTATTTCGAGACATATTCTTTTAACTGCAAAATAATTTTTTCCTCTGTTTTTGCGGACAGCCGCCCTAAATCCTCGCGCAGATAGTTCAACCGCAGCTCGATCAGGGCATCCATGTCCGAAATCTCGGCTTTTCTTACTTTGATGTTTCGCATATCTACCACTTTCTTTATGTTTAAAATTGAATTGATGCCGAATTCCCCTCGACCTTTTTTCTGCTGTGCCGCTTTGAAAACAATTAAAACATAAAAACAGCCGTTTGTAAATATTTAAACGAAATTTTATATTGACGACAAATTCTGCGAAAAAATATATAGACAATCGGGTTGTTTTTTTGTATAATTGGGACGAGGTGATGCGCGCTTGCAGTAAAACGAAAGTTTATGACGAATCGGCTTGTTTTTTTACGCAATTTAAAAACAGAAAAAAGGAGTACACTGCTTCGTAAGGTGTAGTATTGTAGATGAACGACAAACTGAAAGAGAATGCGAAAATAATTCTAAAAGGATATATTGTCGGCTCTTCCATGAGCGTTCCCGGCGTAAGCGGCAGCACGATGGCCATACTGCTCGGGATTTTTGACAAACTGATTGGCGCGATCAGTAATTTCTTTAAGGATATCAAAAACAACTTTTTGTTTTTATTAAAATTCTGCATCGGCGCGGGCGCCGGCATTTTCTCTCTTGCGTTTTTGCTGAAATGGCTTTTGGAAAACTTCCCGCTGCCGGTATCGGTGTTCTTTTTAGGCTGCGTGGTCGGCGGTATTCCCGCTTTGTATAAAAAAACAAAGGGGTCAAAGTTCAAAGTGTCGTCGGCTGTTTACTTCCTGATCGGTCTGGCAGTCGTAATCGCCATCGGATTTATCCCTACGGGCAGCATTGACATCAGCAGCGGTTCGGGCATTACATACTATCTGATGCTGCTGGTGGTCGGCGTCGTCGTTGCGTTGGCGTTGGTTTTGCCGGGCATCAGTACCTCACACATGCTCTTGGTGCTGGGAATGTACGACGCCGTCGTGAATGCGATTACCAACATCGATATTCCCTACCTGGGCATATTGGGAATCGCGACGGTGGTCGGCGTTTTCCTGATTACGAAACCGCTGGAATGGATTATGAACACCTTCCCGCATCAGACGTACTGGATGATTATCGGTTTTGTAATCGGTTCCACCTGGGAGATTTTCCAGGACAAGATACTGCCCGCCGTTCCGGAAGAAACGGACGCTCTTTGGTGGATCGGTATGATTCTGATATGCCTTGTTACCTTTGTTTTAGGATTCTTAGCGATTCAGTTTTTGTCAAGATTCCAGGAGGATTAAAAAATCAAAACCGGCTGCGGTATTAAACCGCAGCTGTTTTTTTTGCGGCGCGGCAATGCGAAAATTCGCTTATCGGGCGAGTCCGCTCAAATCAAACCTCGTTTATAAAATTAAGGGTGTACCGTTAAAAACGATACACCCGTATATCCTTTACTGTTTGCAGCGAATCGCAGCCTGCGCCGCGGCGAGACGCGCGATCGGCACTCGGTACGGCGAGCAGGACACATAATCCAAGCCGACCTCGTGGCAGAACTCGACGGTGGACGGGTCGCCGCCGTGCTCGCCGCAGATGCCCAGCTTGATGTCCGGACGGACAATTCGTCCCAGCTCTGCGGCCATTTTCACGAGCTTGCCGACGCCGTTGCGGTCAATCTTGGCGAACGGATCGCTTTCCAAAATATTCTTGTCTTTGTAATCATTTAAGAACTTGCCTGCGTCGTCCCTGGAGAAACCGAAGGTCATCTGCGTTAAGTCGTTGGTTCCGAAAGAGAAGAACTCGGCTTCGGCGGCGATCTCGTCGGCGGTAAGCGCCGCTCTCGGAATCTCGATCATCGTGCCGACCTTGTAGGGAAGGTTTACGCCGGCTTTTTTGATGATCTCGTCCGCGGTTTTGGTCACGACGTTTTTGACGAACTTCAGCTCTTTCGCGTCGCCGACCAGCGGAATCATAATCTCGGGAACCACGCCCAAGCCCTCTTTGTTGACCTCGATCGCCGCCTCGATCACCGCTCTGGTCTGCATTTCGGCGATTTCGGGAAAGCTGACGGCAAGCCTGCATCCTCTGTGTCCCATCATCGGGTTCAGTTCGTGCAGGGACTTGACGGTTGCCTTCAGCTCCTCGAAGGATACGTTCAATTCCTTCGCCAGCGCGCGGATGTCCTCGTCCGCGGTGGGGAGAAATTCGTGCAAAGGCGGATCCAGGAAGCGGATGGTCACCGGATGTCCTTTCATCGCGCGGAAAATGCCGATAAAGTCGCTCCGCTGCATGGGAAGCAGCTTTTCCAGCGCGGCGCGGCGCTGCTGTTCGGTTTTGGAAACAATCATTTCCCGCATCGCCATGATTCGGTCGGCGTCAAAGAACATATGCTCGGTACGGCAAAGCCCGATGCCCTCCGCGCCGAAGCTCAAAGCCTGCGCGGCGTCCATCGGCGTGTCGGCGTTCGCGCGCACCTTCAGTTTGCGGCGCTGGTCGGCCCACTGCATAAAGGTCTCGAAATTGCCAGAGATTGTGACGTCCGTGGTCGGAATCTGACCGATGTAAACGTTTCCGGTCGAACCGTCGATGGATATAAAATCGCCCTCGCGGACAATGTTTCCGTTGAGCACAAAGTATTTTTCTTCCTCGTGCATTTCAATCGCGCCGCAGCCGACGACACAGCATCTGCCCATTCCGCGCGCGACCACTGCGGCGTGCGAGGTCTTGCCGCCGCGCACCGTCAATATGCCTTCGGAGGCGTACATGCCCTCGATATCCTCGGGCGAGGTCTCCAGGCGGACAAGGATGACCTTTTCGCCGTCTGCCGCTTTTTCTTTCGCGCTTTCGGCGGTAAAATAGACCTTTCCGCAGGCGGCGCCGGGCGAAGCTGGGATTCCGGTTCCGGCGACTTTGGCTTTCTTCAGCGCGTCCTCGTCAAACTGCGGATGCAGGAGCGTGTCCAGCTGTTTGGGATCGACCTTTAACAGCGCTTCGTCGATCGTAATCATTTTTTCGTTTACCAAATCGACCGCGATTTTAATTGCCGCTTCGGCGGAGCGCTTGCCGTTTCTGGTCTGGAGCATGTAGAGTTTGCCGTTTTCGATGGTAAACTCCATATCCTGCATGTCCTTGTAGTGCTTCTCCAGCTTTTCGGCGATTTCAAGGAACTGCTCGTAAACCTCGGGCATGACTTCTTTGAGGGTGGAAATCGGCTGCGGCGTGCGGATGCCCGCGACGATGTCCTCGCCCTGCGCGTTCATCAAAAATTCGCCGTACAGCTTTTTCTCGCCGGTGGCGGGGTTCCTTGTGAAGGCGACGCCGGTGCCGCTGGTTTTGCCCATGTTGCCGAATACCATCGCCTGAACGTTGACCGCGGTGCCCCAGGAGGAGGGAATATCGTTCATGCGCCTGTAAACGATGGCGCGCTCGTTGTTCCAGGAACGGAATACCGCTTTTATCGCTTCGATCAGCTGAACCTTCGCGTCGGAGGGGAAATCGACGCCTTTTTGCGCTTTATAATACTGCTTGAATTCCGAAACAAGACGCTTCATGTCCGCCGCGTCCAAATCGATATCCTGCGTTACGCCTTTTTCCGCTTTGATTTTGTCAATGATGGCTTCATAGTCTTTCTTATCCAGCCCCATAACGACGTCGGAGAACATTTGTATAAATCTTCGGTAAGAATCGTAAGCGAATCTCTCGTTGGACGTGAGTTTGGCAAGGCCGGCTACCACCTCGTCGTTGAGTCCGAGATTCAGGATGGTGTCCATCATACCCGGCATCGACGCCCGCGCGCCGGAACGAACCGACACCAGCAGCGGATTGTTCGGGTCGCCGAACTTTTTACCCGTTATTTTCTCCAGTTTGGCTACGTATGCGTAAATTTCTTCTTCCAGCTCCGGAGAAAGCGTCTCCCCGTCCTCATAATACTTCGTGCAGGCCTCCGTCGAGATCGTAAACCCTTGAGGAACCGGCAGACCGAGATTGGTCATTTCTGCGAGATTGGCGCCTTTCCCGCCCAAGATGTTGCGCATGGAACCGTTGCCCTCTGAAAAGAGGTACAAGTACTTTTTTGCCATAAATTTTATGTCCTCCGTTTTTAAAATATATATTTAAAATAAAATATATTTTTATGTAAGTAACGCGGAGAAAACAAAAACGGACGCGGGGACACGGTATGGAATTTTTTTCAAACATATATATTATACCAAATCCTAATAATTTGTCCATAGATTTTTGTTTAAAATTTCAAATAGTTACATTATTATGTCTTTTTAACCGTATTGACAAAAAAGTATATGGGAAGTAAACTAATATGGATATTGAATTAGCTGCTTCATACTATAAACGTATTTGGAGTAAGAAAAAGTGAGTTTGTTTGGAATAAAGGAAAAATCCTGTGAGTATATCATCGCCGGGCTCGGCAATCCGGGAGAACAGTACGCGAACACGCGGCACAATATCGGCTTTATGGCGCTGGACTATATCTCCGGCAGAGCGGATATATCCGTAAAAAGCCTCAAGCACATGGCGTTGACCGGAAAAGGCGTAATCGGGGGAAAGGGCGTTCTTCTCATGAAGCCCCAGACCTATATGAACAATTCCGGCGAAGCGATTGCGGACGCCGCGCGGTTCTATAAAATACCGCCCGAGAAGATTATCGTTATTTTTGACGACATCTCGCTCGAACCGGGCAGACTGCGCATCCGGCGCAAGGGCAGCAGCGGCGGTCATAACGGCATAAAAAGCATCATCGAGCATATCGGGGAGAACTTCCCGCGCATCAAAATCGGAATCGGCGACCGGGAAAACAAGGAGTACGACCTTGCCGACTATGTACTTTCCAAGCTGACGCCCGCGGAGAAAAATGCGCTTGCCTCCGGTTTCGACAAAGTTTTCAGCGCGGTCGAACTTATACTGAATGACGAGATCGACAAGGCGATGAGCCTGTACAATTAGCAACGACGGTCAGAGTTACGAATGGAAGCAATCTTAAAGCAGTTCAATGCTGAAAACGAATACAACGCCCTGATAAAAGGCATACGCGACGGACATATACCCTGTATGGTCAACGGTATATGCGATTCCGCGCGCCCTTTTTTAACCGCGGCGGTATTAAAGGAAACCAACTCCAAAGGGCTGGTAGTGGTTTCCGACGAGAAGGACGCCTACCGGCTGCAAAAGGACTTGGAGCTTTTCTTTGACCGGGTTCTGATTTATCCGGTCAGGGATTTCGTGTTTGACAACGTAAAAAGCTATTCGCGCGAGTGGGAGCACGAGCGCCTGAGCGTTCTGCAGAACATACTGACCGGCAACTTCGATGTAATTATTACTTTGCCCGACGCGATGTCGCAATATACCATTCCCCGCAGAATTATGCAAAACAGCCTGGTGCTGAAAAGGGGGCAGAGCATCCCGATTCAGGAGGTATGCGCGAAGCTGGTCGATCTGGGCTATACCCGCACCGAAGTCGTGGAGGGCGCCGGGCAGTTCGCGCTGCGCGGCGGCATTATCGATATTTTTTCGCCGCAGTACAAGGAACCGTTCAGAATCGACTTTTTCGGAGACGAAGTCGATCTGATCGGATTTTTTGACATCGTCACGCAGCGCAGGTACGAGAATCTGACCGAAGCGACCGTGATTCCGGCGCAGGAACTGCTGATCGACGGCGAAGCGCTTCAGCGCGTCCAAAACGAACTGAACCGGCTGATCAGGAACTTTAAAGGGACGGAGAAACAGCGCGAAACGCTGAAAAAAGAGCTGGAGGAAACCGAGAACGGCGAGCGCGTCGCCTTTGCAGACCGGTTCTTCGCGCTCATTTATCCCGAGAAGGAATGCCTGCTGGATTATATGGGCGATTATATCGCGTTTGTGTATGAAACCAGCAGGGTAAAGGAACGGAAAAAGGGGTTTGACTTCACGGTCAGCCAGAGCATAGAGTCGCATGTCGCTGCCGGCAGCTGCACGTACAAAACGGCGGACGTCGCCATCGCCGGCGAATATATCTTTGAAAAATTAGGGCGCAAGGTTATCGCGCTCGACCTTTTCCTGGCGTCCGGAAAATTGTTCGACTACAAGGCGCAGTACAACATCGTCGCAAAAAGCGTAACCTCGTTCGGACACAACATCGAGCTTTTGTACGACGACCTTCAAACCTATGTCAGCTTAAAGCAGAAAGCGCTGATTCTAACCGGCAGCGAACGCGCCGCAAAGAACATGATCGAGAACCTTGAGCACAGGGGATTCAAAGCCTTCCCCTTCGCCGGCGCATTGTATCCGGGAATGGTCGCGGTCGGCGTTTTGGCTTCCGCAAATCCGGTCGGAGGGTTCGAGCTTGACCGCGCCGGTTTTGTGCTTTTGACCGACGCGGAATCGGTGCGCGAGAGCGCCGGACTTTCAAAATTGGGCAAAGGCAGGGCGCTCAAGGTCAAAAAGGGCGAGAAGATCGCTTCTTACGCCGACTTAGAACCGGGCGACCTCGTGGTGCACGTCAACCACGGCATCGGACGCTTCGCGGGAATCCAGAAGCTGACCACCGAGGGCGTTACAAAGGACTTTATCAAAATTGTATACGCCGACAACGGCATTTTGTATGTTCCCTGCAACCAGCTGGACATGGTCAGCAAGTTTATCGGCGGCAAGGAAACGGTGAAACTCTCGAAAATGGGTTCCGCCGAGTGGAAGCGCGCCAAAGCGAGGGCGAAAGCGGCGGCTTCCGACATCGCCAAAGAGTTAATCCGCCTGTACGCCGAGCGTCAGAAAAAGCAGGCGTACGCGTTCGGTCCGGACGACGAGATGCAGGATGAGTTTGAGTCGCTGTTCGAATACACCGAGACCGAAGGGCAGATCATCGCGTCCAAAGAAATCAAGGAGGATATGCAGCGGACCGTGCCGATGGACAGGCTGCTGTGCGGCGACGTCGGATTCGGAAAAACCGAGGTTTCGCTGCGCGCCGCCTTTAAGTGCGTGTACGGCGGAAAGCAGGTGGCTTTCCTTGTGCCGACGACCATCCTTGCTTTGCAGCATTACCAGACGATGCAGGCGCGGTTCAGGGGGTTTCCGATTAAAATCGCGATGCTTTCGCGTTTTGTCAGCAAGACCGAGCAGGCGCAGATTATAAAAGGGTTAAGGCGCGGCGAAATCGATATTGTCGTCGGCACCCACAGGCTTTTGCAGAAGGATATAGAGTTCCGTGATTTGGGGCTGTTGATCGTCGACGAGGAACAGCGTTTCGGCGTCGCGCACAAAGAGCGGCTAAAGCAGCTCGCGAACAACGTCCATGTGCTCACGCTGACGGCAACGCCGATTCCGAGAACCTTAAACATGGCGCTGTCCGGCATCCGGGATATGTCCATACTTGAGGAGGCGCCGTCGGACAGGGTGCCGGTTCAGACCTATGTGCTCGAGTACGACGAGGAAATCATCCACGAAGCGATCCGCAAGGAACTGCGCAGAGGCGGGCAGGTGTTCTACCTGCATAACTATGTTGATTCCATCTATTCAAAGGCGGCAAAACTTGCCGAAGCGTTCCCCGACGTCGGCATCGCCGTCGCACACGGCAAGATGGACAAAGAGCAGCTTTCGGATGTCTGGGCGGATATGCTTGCGGAAAAAATCGATATTCTTGTATGCACCACCATTATCGAAACCGGCGTCAACGTCCCCAACGCGAACACGCTGATCATCGAGGACGCGGACAAGATGGGGCTTGCGCAGCTGCACCAGTTAAGGGGCAGGGTCGGGCGCTCTACCCGAAAAGCGTACGCTTACTTTACCTACCGCAACGACGCGCTTTTGAGCGACATTGCCGCAAAGCGGCTTGGAGCGATCAAGGAATACACCGAGTTCGGCTCCGGTTTCAAAATCGCCATGCGCGACCTTGAACTGCGCGGCGCCGGCAATATTCTCGGCGCGGAGCAGAGCGGTCATATGGAAGCCATCGGTTACGACCTTTATATTAAAATACTCGAGGAAGCGGTCAACGAGGAAAAGGGTATCCCGCCCAAGCCCAAGATGGACTGCTCGGTGGACATCGCGGTCGACGCGTTCATACCCGAGCAGTATATCGGCTCGTCGAAAATCCGTATGGATGTTTACAGAAAAATCGCGAACATCGAAAACAACGAGGACAGGGACGACCTGCTCGACGAACTGACCGACCGGTTCGGCGACCTGCCCAAACCGGTTGAGAATCTGGTGGATATTTCGCTGATTCGGAACGCGGCGAGCCTTTTGGGATTTACCGCGATCGAGCAGAAGGGAAATATTATCTCCCTCTACAACAGGAATATCGACATCGGCGCGGTCTCTCGCCTGGCGGGCGACCCCGAGCTGAAGGGCGGCATTATGTTCTCCGCGGGCGCAAAGCCGCATATCGCCTATAAGCTGCGCGGCGGCGAGAACAATCTGGACATGATTCGGAAGATTCTGAGCAAATACGCCAGCGCGTAAGCGGTCCTGCGTATTTACAAAAAGACAATGAATTATTTACACAAATTTCTAACAATTAGAGTATAGACAAAATGCGTAAAATAATATATAATTCACTATATAAAATTGGGTATTCATAACCAAACGACGGCTTCCGCCTGCCCGGCGACCAGCGGAAAGCAGTTAAAATAAAATCACCGGAGAAAAGAGAGCGGTATGAAAAAGATTAGCAGAGTGTTATGCCTTTTACTGGCGGCCATCATGGTCATTTCGTTTTCAGCGTGTAAAAAATCAACGCCGGCCATGTTTACGTATAAGGACATGACGATGTCCTCGGGCATGTACGCGTTTATCCTGGCGGAGAGAAAAGGGGAAATCGTCGATTACTTCAAAGCCTACTACGGACGGGACATATCTTCCGACGATTCCTTCTGGAGCTCGCCGTTTGAGGACAATAAGACGTACGCGGAATGGCTGAAGGATACTACCGAGGAACTGTGCAAGAGAATACTGATTGTAAAGTATTTCTGTAACCAGTACGAGCTGAAGATTACGGACGAAACGCAAATTCAGGAAATTGACGAGCTGATGGACCAAGTGATGGAAACCTTCGGCGGCGAGGACGAGCTGAAGCTTGAGCTTGCCAAGTACGGAATCACGCTTGCCCAGCTGCGCGAGTATTATGAGTATCTCTATTATTATCAGCTTCTGCTGGATTACTGGTACGGCGAGAACGGAACCATGCGGATTCCGGAAGCCGAAGTGCGCGAAAAGTTCTTTAACAACTTCTACAAAATAGACATGGCGTACTTCAGCTACTACACGCTGGATGAAAACAACAACACCGTTCCTTATGTGGACAAATCCATTACGGACGAGCAGGCAAGAGCGTATTTTGACCAGAATTACGTCAAGGTGCAGCATATCTTATATATGACCGTTGACACCAACGAAAACCCGCTCTCGGACGACAAGGTCGCGCAGGCCGAGCAGGAAGCGAAGGCCGCTTACGAAGGCATTCTGAACGGCTCGGTTAACTACGACGATATCATGAAGGAAAAATCCGATTCGTCCGCGACCATGATATTTACCCGCGGCGATATGGTCAGCGAGTTTGAAAACGCTTCCTTCGAAATGGAGCCCGATGAAGTACGGCTGGTTCAAACCAAGTACGGCTGGCATATTATCCGCAAGCTGACGACTTCGGACGACGATTTCGATAAAAAAATCACCGAAGTAAGGCAGGCAATGTCAAAAGAGAAGGTCAAAGCCGGCGCCGAGGAAATGTATGAGAATCTCAAAGAGAACAAGATAGAGTTCAAAGAGGGCGGTGCCGACGCTTTATACCAGTTCCAGGCGGGCAGGGTAATATCCAGGGAAGACGCCAAAGAGGACATCATCCAGGCGATTGACGCCGCCAAACCCGGCGAGTATATTTTGTATGAGTTCAAAGACGGCGGCGTTACCTACGGGTATTATATCTTTAGAAGAGTCGAACTGGACGAAAGCGACCTGCGGAACTATTACGAGACGGTCGAGGACGAAATGAAGGACGCAAAATACTTCGAGTATGTCCAGACACATTACGATTCCATCGCAATTAACGAGGAAGAGCTGGCGAAATACGACAACATCCCGGCTGTTCAGTCGTTCCCGTCATTGTATTATTAATCAGGCTATATAATAAAACTAACTATATAGAAATAGAAAGGAAGTTTTCATCGGCATCGCATGCCGATGAAACTGTATAGAGGAGCATATGACACCCAGAGAAGTATACGAGAATATTATGCGAGACGCCGTTTCCGTATATTCTGCGGAAGGGCTGAAAGAAAAACTGGAAAGCGGCAGAAAACTGAGAGTAAAAATGGGCGCGGACCCGAGCAGGCCCGATTTGCATTTGGGGCATTCCGTCGTTCTGCGCAAGCTGAAGATGCTGCAGGATTTAGGCCACGAAATCATATTCGTCATCGGCGACTTCACCGGCATGATCGGCGACCCTTCGGGAAGAAGCAAAACCCGCGTTCCGCTGACCTTTGAGGAAACCAGAAGGAACGCGCAGAGCTATTTGGAGCAGGTAACCAAAATCCTGGACAAAGACAAGACCATCATTGCGTACAACTCCGAGTGGCTCGGAAAAATGAATTTCGCCGACGTGCTCTCGCTCGCCGGAAAGTATACGGTCGCCCGCATTATGGAGCGCGACGACTTCAGCAAGCGTTTCAAAGAGAATCAGGCCATCGGCATCCACGAGCTTTTGTATCCGCTGATGCAGGGTTATGACTCGGTCGCGCTGCGCGCGGACATTGAGGTCGGCGGAACCGACCAGACCTTCAACCTGTTGGTGGGCAGAGAACTGCAGAAGGACTATGGCCAGCCCTCGCAGGAGGTTATCACCTTCCCGCTGCTGCCCGGACTGGACGGCGTCGAGAAGATGAGCAAGTCGCTCGACAACTACATCGGCATCGACGAGCCGGCGGACATTATGTTCGAGAAGTGCATGAAGGTGCCGGACCATCTGCTTTTAACCTACTTCAACCTGACGACCGACTTAAAAGAATCCGACTACAAACCGCTCATTGAGAAAGACATCCGCGAAGCGCACTTCCTGTACGCTTCCGCCATCGTGCGCCTGTATCACGGCGAGGAAGCGGTCGCGCCCGCGGCTGAACGGTACAGAAGCGTTGCGAAGGGCGGAATTCCGGACAACATCGACGAGTATGAGGCCGAAGCGGGAAGCAGAATCACGGCCTTGCTCGTGCAAGCGAACCTTGCGCCCTCCATCAGCGAGGCAAGAAGACTGATTCAGGGCAACGGCATTAAACTGGACGGCGAACTGGTCAGCGACGTCAACGCGGTGATTGACAAAGCGGGCACATACGTTCTCAGCAAAGGAAAGAACAAGTTCGCGAAGTTTGTCATAAAGTAAAAACGACTCCTGAACAAGTCTTCAAAGGAGCAGTTTCGTTGGAAGATGTAATTATCCTATATATCGATGATATAGCCATTAAAAATTTCGCGTTGGTTTTTATATGCGTTCTCATTGTAGTGCTGACTTCCGGCTGATTCAATATTGTTCGTATGGCGGCCGCATCGTTTGCGGGTTCGCTATACGCAATCGTCTTTTTCCTTATATTCCCAATGACCTGGTATTCCTCGATTTTATTGAGTTTGGCCGTTTCCTGCCTGATCTGCATTATCGCCTTTAAGTTCAATGGCTTAAAGGATTTATTCCTTACAACCGCGGCGTTTTTTTCGGTTTTGTCCCTTTTGGACGGAACAGTTCAGCTGATTGCGGGAAAGTTAATCGGCTATCCGGGTTATCAGGAAGTCTTTACGTATGGAATATATTCTGAAACACAAGATAATAAAGTTTTTGCAATCGTTTTCATATTGAATGTTTTCATCGTGTTATTCTTACTATACAACATCAGAATGAAAAGCAAAAACAAGCAGGCGTCTGCCGCTTCAGGCGCCCCGGCCGGCAAAGCCGAAACGGAATAAGCCCTGCTTATTTAGTTATAACCGCACAAAAACACCCTTAAAGCGTTGCGCGCTTTAAGGGTGTTCTTTTATTTTTGGTTGTAAATGAAAAAACCGATTCCGACGCCGACCGGGTTCCCTTTTTTCAGCCAGTCGATGTAAGCGCGCTGCAGGGAGGTTTCGCAGGGGAGCGCGTCAAGGTCGTCGCAATTCAGGGTATGGAAAATCCGCCACAGAAAACCCTTTTTTTCGTCGACGTACGAAGAAACGATGTCAAAATCGTCCATAAACTTGAGAATGTTGGAGTTCTTGGGCAGAAACTCGTAATGCGCAGGATAAAGCAGCCAGGAAGAGCATTTGAAAACAATCGGCTTGTCCTTGAACGTGTCTTTATAAAACTCCGCGGCCATGCGGTAGGACGCAAGGCATTCCTCGTGGTAAAGCGGCCCGCTGGAAGGAATATGTATGTTTAGAACCGTGTCGTCGGGGTTTACGGTATAGCCGTTTTTGGCGTATGTCATTTCGGCGAGCGCTGTCTCAAACTGCAGCCGGCCGAGCGCGAAGCGGGTCAGGTCGAAGAAGCGCGGCGCCCACCATCCGGAAGCCGTACCCCAAATGTTCTCCACCTTTTTGCATTCAAACAGCTTCCACTTCAGGTCGCTCATGGAATCAAAGTAAACCGAATAGGGAATCCCGCGCTTCAGGTAAAGCGCCCTTGTGTGCTTGGACAGGCAGACGTAAAACAGCATATGAACCGTAAATCGATGAACGCCGGCCAGCTCGGCGGCTTTGTCCATCATTCCCAAAGCGCGCGTATAGTCGGTCAGCTGGCCGCCGAAGTACAGTTCCACCGGCTCCTGAAAGAGGGAGAACGCTTCCGGATTCGCGCGGACGGCGTCGTAACAGTTCAGAAGCGCTTCTTTCGCTTCATCGGGAAAACCGAATTCTTTGCAAAACGATTCTATATAGTTCTTCATAGCGCAATCTCCGTTCGTATCATAATCTGTATCTGTATTATATTGCAATTCCCGGGACAAATCAATATCAAAAACGAAAATATCGTATTCCCCCCGTAAGCAAAAAACAGAGCGGAAAGCCCTGTTTTCATCGTCTTTATTTTTCCGCCGCCTTGAGCATTTCTGCCGCGTCGGTCGGTTTGGCGTCGAAATCGCCTCTTGCCAGTTTGAGCGCTGTTTTCTCCTGGAAAATTTCCTCGGCGGTCCGAACGCCCATTTTTCTTAAGAGCGCAAGGGGCGGGCAGCAGCCCTGAATCGCGTGCTGCAGCATAAAGAAGCCCACGACCCCCGTCAGGAGGAACATTTTGCTGCGCCGAAGCCCTAAAAGCGAGGTCAGTAAAACAAGCGCGCCTGCGCTCGTGCCTAAAACCCGTTCGACGTCCCATTCGTGGTCCAGTTCGCAGATACGCTTGTTCTGCAGCTCGGCGGAAGCGTCCTTATGAATTTGTATGCTGTTGACGGTGCAGTTCCGAATGTCGTTGTTTGCCGAGCAGTCGGTGCTCATCTGCACTCTTTTTGCTGTTGGTGGAAAAATTTTATTATGCATATCGCTTACCTTTCTTTTTTAGTTGTTCCCGTAAATCGCTTTTTCGATAAATAATGTATCCTTTTGTCAAAATTTTATTCAAAAAATGGTCTTATCGAACTTTGCGGGACCAGCCGGACTGCGCGTATGAAAGTTGACATTTTCCGAAAAACTCAATATAATAAACTAACAAAGAAACGGAAGGCTGATATCTTGAAAGGAAAAGCAAAAAGCGTTCTGCGCGTTTTACTGCCGGTCGTCATCGGACTGGGGCTCGCGGGAATCATCATCGCTTCTTATCTGTTCTGGCTTCCGGCGTTGACGGCCGAGAAAGCCGTGACCGGCTATATCGAGGCTTCGCTGCGGCAGGACGTGTCCGACATGGTGCGCTACGCGTCCGAATATCAGAAAGTAAAACTGTACGGAAGCAAAAACTACACAAACGCGGCACTGCGCAAAAAACTGGAGAAGACTTACGCAAGCGTCGATAACATTTACGCCGGCAGCGCGATTACCTTTGTGATCGAGAGCATCGCGGAAGTGGATTCCGACAGCGAGGAGTATCGGCAGTTCGTAAAGGAATATCAGGAAATTACCGGCAACGCCGACTTTTCCAAAATCGCGAAAATCACGGTCAAAGTGTATGTGAACGGCAAACAGAATCAGAAGCAGACCGTGTATGCCGTAAAGTCGGGCGTCGGCTGGTATTACGGCTATTAAATCCGCCTTTAAAACAGTCCGATTCGGCAGGAAAGCGCGCCGGCTATGAACGCGCCGACGGCGCGGCGGATGATCCGTTCGACGGCGCCGGTTCTTTGGTTTTTCGGCAGTTTTGGCAGGCAAAAACAGCGCGGGCGCGTCGTGAAAAACCACAAAAACGCGTGTAAATTTTTCTGCAAATTTTTCGCGAAAAGGTATTGCAAAATTGAGAAAGATATGCTATTATATTCAAGCGCTGTTGACCGGCAGATGAAATAGAAATGGTACGGTTCGGTAGTTCAGTCGGTTAGAACGCTAGCCTGTCACGCTAGAGGTCGTGGGTTCGAGCCCCATCCGAATCGCCAAATTCCCCTTTATACATACAACAGGGGCGGTATAAAGCAAAAGGGATCTGCCTCTGTAGCTCAGTTGGTAGAGCAGAGGACTGAAAATCCTCGTGTCGTTGGTTCGATTCCGACCGGAGGCACCAAAATAAAAATTTGTTTTGTGAATTCGCTTGGCGAATTCTTTTGTTGGCGTATCAAAAGCATGCGCGGATTTAGCTCATCTGGTAGAGCGCAACCTTGCCAAGGTTGAGGTAGCGGGTTCGAGCCCCGTAATCCGCTCCAAACGGCGCCATAGCCAAGCGGTAAGGCAGAGGTCTGCAAAACCTTTATTCCCCGGTTCGATTCCGGGTGGCGCCTCCAAAAACCGAACAAAGTTCGGTTAGAAAGAATTCACTTCGTGAATTCTTTCGCTATCAATTTTACGTTTAGGATAACGGTTTAAATTCTTTTGTGTTTGTACAAGCAACAGCCATTTGCCTCTGTAGCTCAGTTGGTAGAGCAGAGGACTGAAAATCCTCGTGTCGTTGGTTCGATTCCGACCGGAGGCACCAAATACTCCTTTGTTGCTTCGTTTATACATTGCAATACATTCAAAACGGAGTAATGTCGGGCGGGTTTGCATCGGATTCGCCCGAACGGGAAACGCGGATTTAGCTCATCTGGTAGAGCGCAACCTTGCCAAGGTTGAGGTAGCGGGTTCGAGCCCCGTAATCCGCTCCAAAAACGGATATTACTCCGTCATACGGTTCGGTAGTTCAGTCGGTTAGAACGCTAGCCTGTCACGCTAGAGGTCGTGGGTTCGAGCCCCATCCGAATCGCCAGCGTTTCCTTTATAGGAAACACTTTTGCTGATGTGGCACAGTCGGTAGCGCACATCCTTGGTAAGGATGAGGTCACGGGTTCAATCCCCGTCATCAGCTCCAGACAAAATCCCTTCAAACTGCTAAGAAATACGGCATTTTGAAGGGATTTTTCTTTTTATTAAATGAATGCAATAGCTACGCGAACCCGATAATACCCGCAAAAATCTATAAATCGCTTGCCCGACGTCAGACGCAAAAAATTATTGACAGTTTCGATAATATTTGTTAATATATTTTCAATCAGAAAAAAAGCGATTTTGGCGCAGTAAATTCTTTAATTTTTCAGGAGTTTTATGGCGAAATACAGAAGAAAGAAAACGGAAGATGACGATTGGGACCTTGACGACTACTTATTTGCAAAGTGGTTTGCGGAGGAAGAGGAAGCCCGCTTAAAAAGGGGCGTTAAAACCATCATCAATCCGCCCCAAGCCAATAAGTTCGTTCGAGTTTTACGATACTTTCAAGAAATCGCAAAGGAGTACAGGTTCGGCAAAGTTACATACGTTCTGAATCCTGAAGAACTATGCGGGTTTATCAATGTCGAATTGTCATTATTGAATCTGGTCCACGACGAGCTTACCGAGTTTATAAAAATCCTGTGCCTTGTCGATGTGCTTGAGGTATCGGCGAAACTCGACGGCCACATCGAGCTGGGCATGAACATTAACAATGTTTTTATCGAAATATAGACAAGCACTCCTCACTGCCCTTTGCGGAACGCTTTCATCAAGTCGTTTCCGGAGGGAAGCTGGTAGAGCGACAAGCCGAATTCCGAAATGACAGAGTACAGATGGTCGAAAATATCCGCCTGAATGACCTCGTATTCCGCCCATTTGGTGGTGTCGGTATAGGCGTAAATCTCAAGCGGGATGCCTTCTCCCTTCGATTCAAGCTGCCGGACAATAATCGGCATTTGCTTGTGTATGCCGTTTCGCTGTTTGAGATATTCGACGATATAGATGCGAAAAACACCGAGATTGGTCAGGTGCCTGCCGTTTACAGGTACGGACAGATCGGTGTTGTTTTTCTGATTGTATTCGTCGATTTCCCGGGTTTTATTTTGGATATAGGACTGAATCAGTTCGATTTTGGAGAATTTCTCGATCATTTGATCGTCGCAGAGCCGGATGCCGGAAACATCGATATACAGCGCGCGCTTGATGCGCCTTGCGCCGGCTTTTTCCATGCCGCGCCAGTTGATAAACGAGTCGGAAATTAGCGCGTACGCCGGCACGGAAGTGACCGACTTGTCAAAATTCTGAACCTTCACCGTCGTCAGCGAAAGGTCGATCACCGTGCCGTCCGCGGCGTATTTGGGCATTTCTATCCAGTCGCCGATGCGGATCATGTCGTTCGCCGTAAGCTGTATGCCTGCGACGAAGCCGAGAATGGCGTCCTTGAACACCAGCGTGATGACGGCGGTGAGCGCGCCGATTCCGCCTAAGAGCACGACCGGATTCTGACCGATGAAGATTGCGATGACGGTTACGCCGCCGACGATGTAGATAAAGGTCTGAACAACCTGCAAAATCCCCTTAATGGGCCGTATTTTGGAGATTTCGTAGCCGCGGTAAATATCGTCCGCCGAGCTGATCGCCGAGCTCGCGAGAAGCAAAAAGACGATTACGGAGAACACATGGGAGAATTTCACCAGCAATGTGTTGTAGCCGGGCAGGCTGTCGATGGATGCGAACAGATTGAGCATAAAAGGTACCGCAATCCATGCCAGCCGGTGGAAAAATCTGTTATTGTATAAAATATGGAGCCAGTTGCGTCCAAACCGGTTTGTTATGCGCTTCATTATCCTGACGCTGATATACCGAAGAATCCAAAAGATAAGCGCGCAGGAAATAAGGATCACGAGAAAAGAAAAAACGTAAGTGATCAGATTGGTCAGACTGCCGCTGTATATTTTTTCAATCAGGCTGTATAGAAAAGCGAACATGGGCGACACTCCTTGAATAATTTTTGGAAATACGATGAAATATATTCGATATGTTTAAATTATGTTGCGTTATAGCTGAAAATATAATAAAAATAATGTAAATTATACTTGCCTAAATCGATGTAAAATTGTATAATAATAACAAGAAATGGAGGTAGTGATATGCGAGGCAGAAAATTCATTTTATGTATCCTGGCAATTCTGTTAATAGCGGTTCCTTTGTTCGCTGCCTGCGGCGGCGGAGACGACGATAAGGGAAAAAACACTTCGACCACCAGTGCGCAAAAGGACGAGTTCCCGCTGGAGCCTAAGCGGTTTGACACCACCATCAAAATTCTGTGCGTATCCAGTTCGCGGCACAGATACGGCGAGGTGCAGTTCGTTGCGGATGAAGAGAAAACCGGCAACGTTATCAACGATGCCGTTGCGAAAAGAAACGACTACATCGAGGAAAAATACGGCTTAAAGATTGAAGTCGCTCCGGTTCAATATCCGGGAGACGAGATTAAGCTCTCGATTCAGAGCGGTATCGACGAGTATCAATTGGTCAACGACGCTGTCTATAAGATGCTGCCCAACGCGACGGAGAATTTTTACTGGTCGCTCGAGAAATATCTGAAACTGGACAGCCCGTGGTGGGACCAGAACGCTATCGAAAACCTTACCGTTACGGATAAAACCTATTTTGTCGCAGGCGATGCGCTGATTACCGACGACGACCATACATACCTTATACTTTTCAACAAGGAAATGTATGCGAACAACTCGGATTTGGGCGGTAAATACGGCGACATCTATAAGCTTGTCAGAGACGGAAAATGGACCTATGATAGATTGGCTGAAATGGCCAAACTGGTTTCTCAGCCGGATACGAACGGCGACTGGGGAACAGAAGGCGGAATATACGGCCTGTTAGGCGACAACTACGGTTCCGGCATACTCGTTTCCGGTTCCGGCGCGACCTCGGCAGAGAAAACAACGGACGGAGGTTTCAGACTCACGGTCGGCTCTGAAAGGAGCGTAAACGCGTTCGCCAAAGTGTTTGAGATCATGTCGGATAAGTCCTTGACGTTAAGAGTCGAGCAGCTGGGCGATTCCGGCTGGGGCAAAGTTTCCAACATGTTTATCAACAAGCAGGGACTTTTCTATATGACCACTGCCTCTTCGATCAGCTCAATCAAGAACTCGACAGCCGAGAATATCGTCGATTACGGCGTACTGCCGATTCCGAAATACGACGAAGAGCAGGAAAAATACTACAACGGAATCAACATTTATCAGTCAACGGTGCTCGCGATTCCCACAACCAACGTCGAGAAGTTTGATGCTACCGTTTACCTGCTCGAAGCGTTAGGCTATTACAGCAAGAACTTCTTCGGCGGCGAGAGCGTGGCGCATGCGTATTACGAGACGACGCTCAAGCTGCAGTCTGTAAACTCCGAGGACGACGAGGAGATGCTGGACCTTATCTTCAGCAACCGTCTGTACGATATCGGCGCGATTTACAACTGGGGCGGATTGCTGCTCGATGTTTACAGCAGAACACTGCGGTCCGGTTCGAACACCCTCGTTTCCTACATCGATACCATTAAAGATGCTGTCGAGGCGGATATGGAGCAGACCGTCGCACGGTACAAAGAGCTGGCAAGCTAAACGAATAAATGAAAAAAGCGTGCTGCATAACACAGCACGCTTTTTTTTGCGCATACATAACCATAAAAAAGCGGCGCGCGCTGCTTTTTTTAGTTAAAGACATACATGAACGATTCGGGGTGAATATACCACTTGCCGTCGATTTTTAAAAACTTGAAAGCGGCCGTAATGGTCTCCTGGTTTTCAGAGCCTTTGATGGTGATTTCAATGCTTTCTTTGTAAGCCTCTGTGATTCTGTCGACCGGAATGGAATAATCGTTGATAAACAGGTCCCAGTATTTTTCGGTCAGGTCTTCCGTCGTCATCGCAGTTTTGGAAACCTGCCTGTAATTGATTTTTACCTTTTTGCCGTAGTTTGCCTCCAGCACTTCGGCCGCGCTGGCAAAGGTGTTTTCCAGCTCTTGGTCGATATCGTTGCCGACGATTCTAAAAGCCTTTTCCACCTCGGCGATATAATCGGGCGGGAAAGCGGACTTATACACGGCGGCGTTCTTTTTCAGGACGCCGCTGATGATTTTGTCCAGCGGCTCGGTCGTCTCGTCGCCGATATTGCCCGAAGAGCAGCCTGCCAGAAACGCAAAGCACATCAAAAGTGAAAATGCCAACAGTATCTTTTTCAACATAAACGCCCCGCTACTCGTCTTTTTTGCTGTTCAGTTTAAGCTCCATAAATTCTTCGCGCGTAATAAGAATCTGCCGCTTTTTTGTCGTGGGGTCAAACTGACCGATATATCCTCTACGCTCTAACTTATCCACGATTCTTGCGGCGCGCGCGTAGCCGAGCGAAAGCCTTCTCTGCAACAGGGAAGTAGAGATATTGCCGCACTCCAAAGCGACCTCGAGCGCGTCGACGATCATCGGGTCGTCCTTGCTGTCCGCCTCTTCTTCCGCTGCCTCGGCGCTTCTGGAGTGCTTGACGCCGCAGAGCTTCGCTTCCTGCTCGATGATGTTCATAACGTCTTCGTTGTACTGGACCTCGGCGGCTTCCTTGATAAACTGCGTAACCGCGGTAACCTCGGTTTTGCCGTCCACAAAAGCGCCCTGAACGCGGATGGGCTTCATCGCACCGACGGGGTAGTACAGCATATCGCCTCGGCCCAGCAGTTTTTCGGCGCCCGCCATGTCAAGAATGGTTCTCGAGTCAACCTGCGAAGCGACCGTAAACGCGATGCGGGAGGGGATATTCGCTTTGATCAGGCCCGTAATAACATCGACGGACGGTCTCTGCGTGCCGATGATCAGGTGCATTCCCGCCGTTCTCGCCTTCTGCGCCAAACGGCAGATAGAGGTTTCCACGTCGTCCGGCGCGGTCATCATCAGGTCGGCAAGCTCGTCGATGACGATCACGACATAGGGAAGCTGCTCGCGTTCCGGGTCGTCCTTGACCGTCGCGTTGTACTCGGCAAGGTTTCGCGCGCCCACCTCCTGTATCAGGGTGTAGCGCTTTTCCATTTCAATGCACGCCCAGTTCAGCGTACCCGCCGCTTTCTTCGGCTCGGTAATGACCGGCACCATGAGATGCGGGATGCCGTTGTAATCGGTCAGCTCAATCCGCTTCGGGTCGATGCAGATTAATTTGACCTCGTCGGGGGTCGCCCTGTAAAGCAGAGAAATCAAAAGAGAGTTTATGCAAACCGATTTGCCCATACCGGTCGCGCCGGCGATGAGCAAATGCGGCATTTTTGCGATGTCAAGATAAACCGGGTTGCCGCCGATATCCACGCCGAGCGCGACAAACAGCTTGCTCTTGCTCTCTTTAAACGTGGGATTCTCCAGCAGTCCGCGCAGCCGGACCGTGGAAACGCTTTTGTTCGGGATTTCGATTCCGACGGCGGCTTTGCCCGGTATGCTCTCAATGCGCACCGAAGTGGCGGCAAGGTGCAAAGCGATGTCGTCCGCAAGATTCGCGATGGACTTGACGCGCACGCCGGTTTCCGGCTGCAGCTCATAGCGGGTAACGGTAGGACCGCAGCTTGCGCTGATGACCTTTGTCCGGACGCCGAAGCTCTCCAGCGTTTCAACCAGCTTCTGGCTGGTCCGGTGGAGATCGTTTTCCGTCAAGATATAGCCGTCCTCGTCGCTGTCCGCAAGCAGGGACATCGGCGGGAACACGTACTGCGGTTTTTCGCCGACGATGCGCAGTTCCTCGGACTGAATGCTGCCGGCCGCATCCTCGCCGTCCGCGCGGTCTGTTTCGGCGTCGGCGTCAAAATGAATATTTTGGGCGCTTTCGGTTCTGTTCTCATTGAAAGCGATGCTGATGCCGGCGTCTTCGTTTTCCGCGCCGGGTTCGCCGGCGGAAACGGGCTGCTGCCAGGGTTTTTCGCGGTTTATTTCACGGATGTTTACAATATCTTTCTCAGCCGGTTTGGATGCCGGGACATCGGGCAGTTCAAACTTCTTCTGCTCGTCCGCTTCAGCTGATTCCGCGGTTTTCTTCTGCGCCGCAGGCTCGCTATTCTTGTCCGCATCGGTTTTTTCGTCGTCTTCGTCCGCGCTGAAATCAAGGCTGCGGAAGAAATCTACGATCGCTTTGAGCGTCGCTTTCGGCGTGCTGCCGAAAAGAAAAATAACCGTGATAAGCGCGGAGAGTATCGTGAGAATCAACGTGGGTATTTTGCCCAGCAGATTGACAATGGATGCGCCGATTAATCCGCCGATTAAGCCGGCTCCTTCCATATTCTGCCCCAATTTGTAGAGATCCGCGTAACTGTCAGGCTGTTCCGCGGTAAAGGCATGAATGATCACCAAAAGCAGGATGAAATTTGCGATGGCGAGCGCGACCTTTGACCGGGCGGTGCCGTTCGCGCTGTCGCGCTTCCAGTAAAAAGCGATCAGCAGCAGCAAAAACGGAAAGTAATAATACCCCGGGCCGAACAGGCCGAGCAGGGTAGCCGGTATCACTTCGCCGAGCAAACCCGAATCGGTCAGAAAAAAGGTCAGGATCAAAAAAACGGCGAAGAAACCTATGATATATGGAACAAAAGGATTCGGTTTCTTCTTCTCCCGAGCCTCTTTTTTCGCCGTGTATTTTTTTGAACTGGTAGATTTTTTGCTTTTTTTCGATGCGGCCACTTCGATTGCTTCTCCTAAATTTTGTAATTCTCCACTCTATGATAACTAAAAAAATAAAATAATGCAAATAATCAATATGAACAAACCGCGTAAAGCGGATTAATTCCATATCAGGTCCCGTTTCCGGGACCTGATACGCGAATAACTATTCAAAGTCAACGAGCAAATCCGGCAGTTCGCCACGGCCGTCTTTCTGCCATCGCGGCGCTGCGCTATGCGTTTTCGGGAGAAAACCCCGGTTTTTCGTCTGTTGTTGGGATGATTACGTTATTATTCTAATCTAATGTTGCCTCGTTGATGCTCTCTAAGGTCTGTTCGAGCGCGACCTGAGCGGCGTCCATAATCGCATCAAAACGGGAGGTATAGTTCATATCCAGCAGCATCAGGTTGGTAAGCGTATTTCCCCAGTTGAAAGCCGCGCCGATGTCGAATGTACGGGACGAGAAGATAAGGTCCAGCATTTCGCTGCTTTCGTTGTCGCGGGTATCTCTGTACTTAAGCTGAATATCGTAGTAAGCGGGGGTGACGTATTCTCTTGAATATTTGCCCATCGCCTCGATTACGATGCCGAGGTCCTCAACGTTCTCAACGTTCAGCGGAAGCGCAAGAACCGACATGTTCGCAACCGAAACGGTGTGGTAGTATCTGTCCTGGTCCGCGCTCATCTTGGGAACCGGCAGAATGCCGAAATCGTCCTCCATGTTTCTGAAGGAAGGAACGTTGATAAGGCCGCACATGTAGAACAGCTCTCTGCCTTCGATAAACGCCTTATGCACGGTTGCTTCCCAGACGTTTTCGAAGCCTTTGCCGGTATAGGGCGGAGCGTTTCCGACCATAACGGTGTTTTGGTCGTTGTAGAACTCAAGAATCTTGCCGAGCGAACGGAAAACGCTTTCCTCGGTTACGGTAAAGTAGGGAATGTCGTTCGCGTCCTTCTTGACGATCTTGTCGCCGCCGGCGAGCACATGAACGAAAATGTTGTAGGTTTCGGTTCCGAACGCCCACTGGTCTTTTTCATCCAGCACGCCGTCGCCGTTTAAATCGCGGGTGATGTTCGCGCTCTTGCAGATTTCGACCAGTTTGTCAAAGGTCCACTGGTTGTCCCGAACAAGCTGGTAAAGGTCGATGTCCAGGTTGAGGTTGTTCAGCAAGTTTTTGTTAAATAGGATGCACCAGGTTCCGTCGTTGTCGTATGTATTCAGGTCGCCGCACATAAAGTAGAGCCTGTTGGCGATCGACAGATCCTCTCTGGCGTTCTGGTCCCACCAGGGGTTGGTAAAGTCTATCGTCGATATTTTGTTTAAGTCATACAGAATATTGCTGGAAACAAACGGAGAAAGGAAGGTTAGGTTGTCAAATACGATGTCAAAGTCCTTGACGCCGCTTTGAACCATGTTTCTGATTCGGTTGGTAAACGCGTTGTGGTCTCCGCCGACGACTTCGCCGGTAATTTTGCAGTTATACTCTTCTTCGATTTTGGCGCGCATTTTTGCTTTCGCAACGTCGACGGAAGAGTAATCTTCTTCGTTTTCAATTTTCGTGATGACTTCTCCGGTATAGCCGAGAATGGATTTTGAATTATAGCCAAAATCCCAGCAAAGAATGACGATCTCTCTGCCCTGCATGTTCTTTACGATAATCTGTTTCTCATCCGACTGCGTAGCGGAAGTATCTTTTTGTCCGTCCGTGTCGGTCTTGCAGCTTACCAGCAAGGGCAGCATTAACATTAGCGAAACGATAACGATCAATAGTTTCTTCATTGCAAAATCTCCTTAGAAAAAATATCTGCTATTATTTGTTCATTATAATATAACAAATAATCCTTGTCAAGCAGACATAAAAAATAGAGAATTTCGCGTTGGGCTACAATACGTTTACAAGTTTGGTTTGACAAATATCCGAAGATATAGTATAATCTTACTTTGTAAAAGCAAAGTAAAAGCGAAAAACAGATAAAAAATATAAGGAGTTGCTGATATTTGTCGAGCGCGTTTAAAAATTTCTGCATCACGTTCGGAATCGGACTGCTGGTTTTCGGACTGCTTGGCGTTTTTTTGGTTTATCCTTTAATCACCGACGAGACGGAAAACCCGACAGATACCTCGAATACAGATATTTCCAGCACTGACCCCGTCGAAACCTCCGATACGGAAAGCGCGGAGCCGGTTATAAACGGCAATACTTTCACCGCGGTGATCATCGGCAAAGCGACCGACGGGCTCGCGGCGAGCATTATCTATATGCGCGCGAACGAGGGCACGCAGACGTTTACCTACTGCTTTATCCCGACCGATACCACAGCCAGCAACAATATCGGCAAGAACGAGCCGCTGAAATACCTCCTCGCACGAATCGATGGCAGTTCCGCGCTGAACAAGCTGTCGTCCCTGCTGGGCGTCCGGATTGACTATTACGCCATTTTAGGCGAAGACGAGCTTGCCGCGATCGCGGACAGGTTTACGAACGCGAAGTTCAACCTTCCGAACGAGATCCGCTATGCGGACCCGAACGCGGAGAATCCGCAGGACCCGTTCGGCGATACTTCGACGCCCGAGGTTGTCGTGCCGGCTGGCGACAATAAGCTGGACGGCGAGCTGGTGCACAAGATTATGGCTTACAACCCGACGACGAACAACGAGGAGTACCATGTGCTCACCAAGCAGCTGTACGAGGCGGTATTTACCCAGTTCTTTACCGACCCCGGAACCAAGAAGAACCGAGAGGCTATCAGCAGTCTTTTCGGCGTCGTCACCAACACCAACCTCAACGCGGTAATCGTCGAAGAGTATATGGATCTGATTTTCACCTATGACATTTATCGAAGGAACGAGATAAAGATTTCCTCCAGCTCGGACTGGACAAAAATAGCCCCGATGTTTCGAGACTAAATAATGAATTATAAATTGTTTTCGGTCGGGTTTCCCGACCGAAAAACACGTATAGCGGTTTTTGCGCGAAAAAACAGGGAAAAGGGTTTTTGGTATGAGAAAAGAAACACAATGTATTCACGCCGGCTATCAATCCGGCAACGGCGAGCCGCTTGCGCTCCCGATTTATCAGAGCACGACGTTTACATACGATTCCACCGAGCATATCGGCAAATTGTTTGACCTCGCCGCCGAGGGGCACATGTATTCCAGAATCTCGAACCCGACGGTAAGCTATGTCGAGGAGAAAATTGCCGCGCTGGAAGGCGGCGTCGGCGCGCTCTGCACGACCTCCGGCCAGACGGCGACCTTTTTGTCGCTGTTCAACATACTCGGCGCCGGCGACCACTTTATCGCGTCCGCGACCATATACGGCGGAACCATCAACCTGTTCGCGGTAACCATGAAGAAGCTCGGAATCGAATGTACGTTTGTGGACCCGGACGCGCCGGAAGCGGAAATCGAAAAAGCGTTCCGCCCGAACACAAAAGCGGTTTTCGGCGAAACCCTTGCCAACCCGGCGCTCGGCGTTTTGGATATCGAGAAGTTCGCGCGCATCGCGCATAAGCACGGCGTCCCGCTGATTATCGACAACACGTTCCCGACCGCGGTGCTTTGCCGTCCTTTTGAGTTCGGCGCGGATATCGTGGTCTATTCTACGACCAAGTACATGGAAGGGCACGCGGTTTCGGTGGGCGGCGCGATCGTCGACAGCGGCAACTTCGACTGGACAAACGGAAAGTTCCCCGAGTTTACGGAGCCGGACGCATCCTACCACGGCGTCATATACACAAAACAGTTCGGAAAAGCCGCCTATATCACCAAAGCAAGGGTTCAGCTGGTTCGGGATTTGGGCGTTTATCCGTCGGCAACCAACGCGTTTTATCTGGACCTCGGCTTGCAGACGCTGCATTTGCGCATGGAGCGGCATTCGCAAAACGCGCTCGTCGTCGCAAAGTTTTTAGAGAAGCATCCGAAAGTCGAGCAGGTCAATTATCCGGGCTTAAAGAGCAGCAGGTATCACGCGCTCGCGCAGAAGTATCTGCCGAACGGCTGCGCCGGCGTTATCTCGTTCACCGTAAAAGGCGGAAAGCAGGCCGCCGTTAAGGTCATGGACAGCCTGAAACTGTGCAAAAACGTCGTGCACGTCGCGACGGTTCAGACCTGCGTGCTGCACCCCGCCTCGGAAACCCACAGACAGCTTACGGACGAGCAGCTGGTCGCCGCCGGCATCAATCCGGGCATGATCCGGCTCTCGGTCGGCATCGAAAGCGCGGAGGATATCATCGAGGACCTGAATGACGCGCTCGGAAACGGGTAAGTTTTTTATATAGTGATTGATTTCCTTCATAAACTTAACAAAAAGCACTTGAAAAACATATACTGGTGTGGTACTATAAAACAAACAAAATTTTACACGGAGGTACATATAAATGGCTCATTCGATAAATAAAGACGAATGTATCGGATGCGGCACATGCGAGGCTGAATGCCCCACAGGCGCCATCTCTGTTGCAGACGACGGAAAATATGAAATTGATGCTGAGAAGTGCGTTGACTGCGCCGCTTGCGCAAGCGTATGCCCTGTCGAAGCAATTAAAGGAGAATAAATCCGCTTCTGTAAAAACAGAAAACTAATTCGCGTCCATGGATGATCGTCAAATTCATTTATGGGCGCGTTAGTTTTATTATCAGATTTTAAACAATTGTTAATTATTATCTAATATTTGCAACTTTTTTAATTAATATTCTGTGTTATATAATGGAATTAAATATGAAGCAGTCCATGATAAACCGAAAACTTGTATTATACGAACCGGAAGGCGGTATCTATTTCGGTACCGACGCTCTTCTGCTCGCGCATTTCATGAAAAGCTTTAAAAAAGGAACCGGCGCGGAGCTGGGAACCGGCAGCGGCATTATACCGCTGCTGCTTCTGAGCGGCGGGTGCCGGGCGAACATCACCGGAATCGAGATACAGCCCGAGTACTGCCGGGCTGCGGAAATGAACGCTGAAAAAAACGGCCTTTTAGAGAGCTTTAAGATTATACAGGGCGATATTCGGGAAATAAAGAAGTATTTCGAAGCCGGAAGCTGCGACGTGGTCTTTACCAATCCGCCTTATCTAAAAACCACCTGCGGCAAAAAGAACGCGTCGGACCAGAAGAACATCGCGTTTCACGAGGTTTTTTGCAGTATCGACGATATCTGCGGGGCTGCTTCCTGGTGCTTGAAGTCGGGCGGGAAGTTCTTTGCGGTTTACCGTCCGGAAAGACTGGCGGGGCTGTTGTTTTCGCTGCGCAGCCACCGCATTGAGCCGAAAAGAATGCGGTTTGTGGTTCCGTCCTGCGGAAAACCGCCTTCGCTGGTGCTGATAGAAGGCAAGAAAGACGCGCGGGAAGGGCTGAAGATAGAGCCCGACCTCTGCGTTTACGCGGACAAGAGCCATACCGTTTACAGCGAAGAGATGGAGAAGATATACAAAGAATTCGAATGAGGTGAGGAGTCAGAGAAATGAAAAAGCGTTTTATAGCTTTTCTTGTCGCGCTTTTTTTACTGCTCCCGCAACTCATTTTCACTGCGGAGGCGTTTGAAGCGACGCTCAATCCTTTCGGCGAGTTTGACGCGCTGCGCAACGAAGCGCTTAAGAACGCTCGCGCCCCATTCGAAGAAGCAATCGAGAACGCACCGAAAAGAACTGTCGCGCTCAACCGCTACTACGCCTCGTACGGCGGCGAAGACCAAAGCGGAAAGCAAGCCTATGTCGTCAAATTCAGCGACGCGTTGTCGCTTTACGACATCTATAAGATTGTCAAAGATATGGACTTCAGCCTGCTTGCCGACAGTTCCGACAGGCTGTTCCGGATACGGATCGACGACTACGGCGCGTTTGCCGAAAAATATAGAAATTACATCAGCTATATCAGCGAGGATTTAATCCGCACGACGGCTGCGGTCACGAACGACCCGTATCTGCCCGAAACCTGGGCTTTCGGAAAAATGGATATTTTCAGAGCCTGGGATTATACGACGGGCAAAAGCGAGGTCGTCGTCGCGGTTTTGGATACGGGCATCGAGAGAAGGCATGAGGATTTTGCCGGCACGAACATTGTCGCCGGCTATGATACGGTTACGAAAACAGTGGGGGTTTCCATCGACACCAGCGGACACGGCACCGAAATCTGCGGTCTGATTGCCGCTACCGCGAACAACGGCAAGGGCAGCGCGGGCGTCGCGTACAGCGTGTCCATTATGCCGGTCAGGGTTTCCACCGCTTCGACTACGATTTATTCGTCGAACCTGATCGCGGGCATCCGGTTTGCCGCCGACGCCGGCGCGAAGGTCATCAATATGTCTTTGGGCAGCTATTCCTCCTCCGACGCCGAGCGGGAAGCGGTCAACTACGCTTTGCGAAAGGGCTGCATTCTGGTTTCGTCCGCAGGCAACGAAGGCGAAACGCTGTCCGGCTCCGAGAAAATGTACCCGGCTTCGTACGACGGGGTTATCAGCGTCGCGTCGGTGGACATCAACGGAAACGTAAGCAAGTTTTCGCAGCACAACGACGCCGTTGACATCGCGGCGCCGGGCGAGGACATTTTTGTCATGCTGTATACCGACGATAAAAGCGCCTACACGCTCCGGAACGGCACTTCGTACTCGGCCGCTTATGTATCCGGCATCGCGGCGCTCGCGGCGTCCTACTTGAACGATTCGGTCCGGTTCGGTTCGGAAGAGTTTATGTCGCTTTTAAGAAGCATTTCGACCGTCAAGCGCACCGACTATTACGGATACGGCGTCATCAACGCGCTGAAGATTTTAAAGAACGTCAATTACCCGATCGTCACCGGCGTGGCCGACGGCGAGACCTATTACAGCAGCGTTACGATTCGCTTTAACCGCGGAAGCGCTACGCTGGACGGGATTCCCATCAACAGCGGCGAAGTGGTCTATGAGAACGGTTCCCACACGCTTGTCGTTTCGGACGGCGAGTATTCCAAGACCATCCGCTTCACCGTCGACAACAGCCCGCTGAGCTATGAATATAAGGAAGAAAGCAGCTACGCCGTCTTTACCTTTAAGCGCGGCACCGCAACGCTCGACGGTTTTCCGTACGCATCCGGACAGCATATAACCGCGTCCGGCGAGCATGTGTTTGAATTGACCGGCGAGTACAGCAACACGATTACAAAACGCATCACGTTGAATTTCGAACTGCCGTATGTTTCCGGCGTGACGGACAACGGCGTGTACGACACCGCGGTCTGCATCCGCGTGATCGGAACCGGGTCCGCTACGTTGAACGGGTCCGCGTTCAGCGGCGAGATTGTCGTGGGAACCAGCGGCCGGCATAAGCTGGTGGTTTACAACGGCAACAAGAGCAAGTCCAGAACCTATAACTTTACCATACAAAACGGGAACTCCGCTTCCTACCAGTCGGATTTCATAAACGCGAAGGCGATCGTGGACCAGCCGAACGGGTATATCGCTTTGTACTCGCAGAATATTCAGGGAATCCGGATATACGACGTCAATAATCCGACGGTTTCCAAGAAGTTCATCAACATCGGAAAAGCGAACGGGTACGCGTTCTGGGACGATTACCTTCTGATTTTCCACGACAGTTCGGTAACCAAGCTGAACCGCGGCCGTATTCTCAACCAGACAAATCCTGTCGAGAGCATAATCGACATGGGAGAAAATATCTCCGCGGTAGTGCTGTATGATACTTTCCTGTATTACGCAAGCGGAAAAAGTCTGAAGAAGTATGACCTGAACACAGGCAAGAAGACCACGCTCGCCAGCCTGACCATCAACGCGGACAAAGCGTTTGTCACGCCGGACGGCGCGTATCTGTATCTGCTGTCCAGCCGAGACAATACCAGGTCCGTCAACGTATTTGACATAAGAACCGGCGAACTTTCGGAAATGACGCTGCCGGTCGGCACGTTCGAGAAGAGCTTCGCTTTCGGAAGCAATATGCTCGCGGTGGGCAGCAGCGTTTTTCTCACCGACCGTTTTGAGAAAATCAGCGAGAACAGCGCGGAGAAATGCCTTCTCATTTCGGGCGGGCTTCTCTTTACCGATCAATACATAATCAACGC
Source organism: Bacillota bacterium (assembly GCA_029550965.1). Taxonomy (GTDB): domain Bacteria; phylum Bacillota; class Clostridia; order Oscillospirales; family CAG-382; genus UBA1049. The sequence continues at coordinate 3,181 of JAKPGJ010000038.1, read as the reverse complement.
CGAAACCAACAAATATCTTGCGGTTTTCCGCGAGAAGGTAAGCGATATCGTAATCGGAAACGGCGGAACGGACAGCGACGTGTCAAGAGAATATTCGCTTTCGGAAAACAGCGGGCAGATCGCCGCGTCGATAAACGATTATACGGTTTACGTTTTTTATACCGACGGTTCTATCGACATCATCAAGAATACTTCCGACCCCGTCCGCAACTTCTCGCCCTCGAATTTCAGAGCCGCGCCTTACAACGACGCGCTGATCGGAACAAAAACGCAGAACACGGTCTACGACAGTTTCAGCGAGATTTTCCCGGGACGAAAGATTACGTCGATGGATTCGGACGGAAGCAAGCTGTTCTTTTTGTGCGAAGGCGTTCCGGCGCTGTATGTCGTGGACGCGAAAACGCTGACGCAGGCGGAAACCGTTCCGCTTCGGTATATCCCGCGGCAGGCGGTTGTGTCGGGCAACAAGCTGTATATCAGCTTTAAAAACCAAAGCGTGATCTATTCGACGGATACCGCGCTGCCGGGCGGCGGAAAATATACGAATATCGGTTATACGCCGCAGTCCTTCTCCGTAGAGAACGACAAAATCGCCGCGATATCCAACAGCTTTGTCATGCTTACGGATTTGAATACGGAAACCACCATCCAGACCGGTCTGACGGCGTACGCGGTCAGAATCAGCGGCGGCAAACTCTATATCGCCAGCAGCAACTATTTAAATATTTACAACTTAAACACGCTGGCGGCCGAAGGAAGCATTTACACCGGTCTGACAACCACTTCTTTCACCATCAACGGCGATTACGCCATCATAGGCGGCAGGGTGTACAGCATTTCGCAAAAAGCAATGCTGTTTAACACCTACGACACCATCCTCGGGCAAAGAGGCAATACGGTAATCACCAACAACGGCGTTTACAGTATTTCCGACGAAATGTTTATCAGCAGTTACAAAATCAGCGGATCGCAGTTTTATCTAAGCCCGGAATTTGATTTTTACTATGTAAAAGACGACAAAATCATGCTGGCGAAGAGCGCGAACGGCATGGATTTGACCGAGCCGGCGCAGATCACCGGGATCGAAAACGGCGGCAGCTATCAGAAAAGCGTTACGATCAGCTTTTCAAGCGGCGTCGGCTATGTGGACGACCAGAAAATCGAGAGCGGCTCCTACTACAATGCCGGCGGCCATCATACTTTTACGCTGGTATTGTCCTGCGGCATCAAGCAAACTATTAAGTTTTATATTCAGCCGGTTTTGACCGGCATCGAGATCGTCGGCGGCAACCGAAGCATCAATGTCGGCGACAAGATCAATTTGTCGGTTCGGTATTTGCCGGCGGGTTCCTCGGCGGTAGAGGTGGTTTTCTCGACCGAAAACCCGGATATTGTGCAGGTAACCCCCGGCGGAACCGTAACCGGACTTCAGGAAGGAAACGCGGTCGTCAAAGCGACGGCGGTTCAGGGCGGGTTCACCGCCGAATGCGTCATTACGGTCAGCAGAATGCTGATTGAGTTTAAAAAAGATTCCGGCTTTATGGTGGACAGAAACTACGAGCTGGTTACCGGTATCGCTTTGGGCACCTACGCGGACGAACTGGTCAGCGCCATTCAGACCGAGGGCGTCGCCGAGGTTCTGGATTTGGTCGGAAACAGGACCGACGGCATTGTCGGAACCGGCATGTACCTTGTGCTGAAAAGCAAAGAAGGGACAGAACTTGACCGGCTAAAACTTTCGGTCAGGGGCGACATCAGCGGAGACGGCTACCTTTCCGCCGAGGACTTATACGGACTGGCGGGCATTCTTGAATTGAAGGATGATTACGAAGCGGCCTACATTTTCGCAGCCGATATTGACGGAAGCGGGCTGGTTACCAACGCGGATATGTCCGCGTTGAAAGCGCAGCTGATGGGTTACGGCAGCAGCCTGACGGTTAAAAATAAACCGCCGGTCAACCATGATATCGGCATCAAGGCGCTGGTCAAGACCAATATCTACGACGGCGAAAAGATTTTTGTCACCATCCAGCTTGAGAACGCGCGGGGCGTTTACGCGGTCAGCGGCAGGCTGAAGTTCAACCCCGAGCTGATCAGTTATATAGATTTTCAAAGACAGAGCTGGAACGATACGATTTATTTGGGCGACGGTTTTGTTTCCTTTATTTCTTACAGCGAGCAGAAAGAGGGAAGCAAGACAAACACGAAAAATCTGCTTACGTTTGAGTTTAAGCTGAAAAGCGACATCGTCGGCAGACAGGTGCTGCTCGAGCTGGACAACGCGATCGCCGTTGCCGACGGCAGAAGTTATTCACTGCCCGAGTCGCAGACGCTCCGAAAGGTAAAGGAATATACATACGGCAGCTTCAACATCAGGCTCAACAACGTTGAAAACTTTGTGTTCTCGCCCGATGTTTACGAGTACGAGGTGACCGTCGGACCGAAGACCGCTTTTCTGGATGTGGATACCGAGTATCCCGAAGGCGGCAAGGTCTATATCAGCGATACGGTGATTCCGGACAGCGGCTTTCTTGAGGTTTCCATCGTTTATGTGGAACCCGACGGCTCCAGCTTTACGTATATTATCGAAGTCAGGCGGGAAGCGGAGTACATACCCGACAGCAACTGCTATCTTGAAAGCCTAACGATTGAGAACTTCCCGCTGATATTCGACAAGACCATATCGGACTATCTGCTTGTCGTGCCGTACGAGGTCGAGCGGCTCAACATCAAATACAAAGCGGAGAGCGAGGCCTGCCGCGTCGATTTGTATAATCCTGAACTGAAAGTAGGGCAAAATCTGATCAAGATTACCTGCGTAGCCGAAAGCGGCGCCATCAGGATTTACACGATCACGGTAACGCGGGAGGAGAAGAAAACCGAGATCGAACAGCCGGCAAAAGGCGAGCGATTATACGACAACCCCGTGTTTTACGTCGCGCTGTCGTTCGCGTTTGTCGCGGTTACCGGCGCATATGTGCTTGTAAAAAGCAGAAAGAAAAAAGCAGAATAAATAAAAAACCGGCTTCTCAAGCAAAAGATGCACAAGTCCAGTAAAAACGGACAATAGCAAAAAAGAACCTCCTATGGTAGAATAGAAACAACTACCATAGGAGGAATTTTTATGCCAAGAAGTTACCAACATATAAAAGAATATGAAAAAGAAATATTAAAGCTCAAA
>JAKPGJ010000019.1 GCA_029550965.1 Bacillota bacterium | reverse complement strand
TTGAGCCAATGGTCGCAGTCGGCGTGGTTGCTGCCGAACCCCTGCAGGTGGGCTTCATGATGAGAACAGATTTTATCAACGCCGAATCCGTATGTTTTGCAGAGATAAGCGCAGAACTCCTGCGCCTCTTTCATTACGGCGTTGAAATAGTGCTCATCGGTCAAATCGTCTTCGCAGATTTCAAACTGAACGCGCGCGGTCGGGTTGTAGTTGTAGGAGCCTTTCGGACCGCTGCCGACGCCCCAGCAGCAGATGTCAAACGGCAGCGTCTGGTAGGTGGCGATTTCGCCGTCTGCGGTCTTGCCGATAAAAGCGTGCACGCAGGTCGCACGCCCCATTTCGGCCGCCGATTTGTTCCAGTGGTTGCCGTACGGATTGACGCCGAGGTCGGCGATAATCTTCTCATAGTCAGCATCCGTCTTCAGCGGCTGAACGTACCGCTTGATATACGGGTTGTTCGCGCCGGTGCTATGTACCACAATGCCCGTCGGTCTGCCGTCGGCTATCCTTTCGCCTTTTTTATAACAGTCGTTGGCGGTGAGCATGCATTGCTTCAGATTCATGATAAACCTCCTGTTTTTATATATTGGTAATTCTACTGGTCTATTACACCATATAAACTTTTCCGGCATTATAAAAACCCCGGCGAGGCTTTCTGATAACCCTGCCGAGGTTCTGATATGGCAAGTATTCTTTTTTAAGACTTTCTGACACGCGCACAATTTTACATTAACATTATATCACCGAATTTTCCTATTTCCATCCGTTTTTTTTCCGGTGTTTTCGTCAAATACGCGAATATTCAAATCGTCCTTTTTACCTCTTGCCTGCAAAAGCCCTTCGCGGAACGCCATGATCTGGCGGACGTACCCGTTTTCGTAGATTCCCTTTTTAAAATACTGATTCGCTCCTTCGTTGCCGAATCTGTACGCCATTAACGCCTTTTTGTAGTCGCCGTAAACGCTCATATTGTACGCCAGCAGATAGCACGCGAACTCGATGTTGTCCAGGCTGTCGTTCACGTCCAGCCCTTTCTTTTTCAGCGTCTCCTTATGAACGCTGTACTTAATCTGACCGTATCCGATACAGCCGGAAGCGCTGACGACGTCTCTCTTCCAGCGCGATTCCGCGCCGAACAGCGCGAGCACGGTTTCTTACTCCAAGCCGTATTTTTCACACATTTTATAGGTGTGCAGCTGCTCTTCCCGCGTCATTTCTCCGGGATAATACGTAACGCCGTTCAACTCGAAGACGCTGTAATAATAAAATTCGTTCGCTTTCAAGGATTGCGTTTCATGAATGATTTCCTGTTTGACTTCCGGCTGCGACGTTTCTTTTTCCGGTTCGGAAGGCGCTAAAACCTCCAGCTTATCCGCCGGCTCCGGTTCTATTACCGGCAATACGAGTGCCGAAAAAGAATCGGATGAAGCCAGCGGCTGATTCTCGTTTTTCTGAAAGCCTGATACGGCCAGCAGAATCAGAAACACAGCCAGCAAGCACAAAACCACTATCTTTTCTATCATTCTCTGCCTCTACTTTCTTCGGCGCGCAGTCCGGCGCGGCGCTTGAACCTTACTATATCTTATTCAGCATTCTTGCCAACATTACCTGTTAAAAAAAGAAAAGCATTGTACTTTGAGTATTCCATTCTTTTTGTTTTATAATTCAATTTTTTAAAAATATTTCAGCGTCATTTTCGGTCGGTTCCGTTTTGGCAAGGCAATCAATATAAATCTTTCCGACGCGTTTTAAGATTTCATCAATTTCTTCCTCTGATTTCACACAGAACTCGTCGTCAATACGGATACGCGCGTTTCCATCAACATAATCTTTTACCGCTGCCATCGCATCGCCCCCGTCTATAGCATTGTATGCCGAGCCGTTCGAAATCTTGCCGGTATTCATAACGATGCCGGATGAAAAATATAAATATAAAAAAAGCCCCGCTCCGGAATACGAGCGGGCTTTTTGACAGGTGATCAGGTGAGGGTCATGATAAACGAAGGACGATACTGCATGTATCTTCGCAAATCGCGCGCCGACGTCGAGGCGGAAAGCAAAGGCGAAACGGAAACGCTGGCGCGGCACGAACGGCTGCTTCTGGAAGCCGCTTCGAAAATGAATCTGACGATTACCCAAATCTACAAAGAAATCGTTACGGCCGACACCATCGCGGCAAGGCCGGCCGTTCAGCGGCTGCTGCGCGAAGTGGAACAGGGCATGTGGACGGGGGTTTTCGTCGTGGACGTCGACCGGCTGGCCAGAGGCGATACGCAGGATCAGGGCATCGTTCAGCGCGCTTTTAAGGTGAGCGGCACGAAAATCATCACGCCGATGAAAGTGTACGACCCGGACAACGAGTTTGACGAGGAATACTTTGAGTTCGGACTTTTCATGAGCCGAAGGGAGTACAAGATCATAAACCGCCGGCTGCAGCGCGGGCGCATCGCTTCCGTGAAAGAAGGGAAATATATCGCGAGCACCGCTCCGTTCGGATACGAAAAAGTAAAAATCAAAAACGACAAAGGCTATACGTTAAAAATCGTTCCCGAAGAAGCGGAAATCGTAAGACTGATTTTTTCCTGGTATGTCGGCGGCATAACGGACGAAAACGGCTCAAAAAAACGGCTTGGGATACAGCAGATCGCCAGAAGACTGAACGAGATGAGGATTCCCCCGATTCGGCATGAATACTGGCAGAAAGAGACCGTCCGGGATATCTTAATCAATCCGGTTTATATCGGGAAAGTGCGCTGGAAATGGCGTCCATGCCATAAAAAAATCGTGGACGGCAGGCAGGTTGTTTCCCGGCCGAGAAACTACGACGAAGACTGCATTATCGCTGACGGCTTGCACGAACCGATTATTGATAAAAAAACCTTTGATCTGGCGCAGGCGTATCTCAACAGCATGCCGCCCTGTCCCGTAGGCCGCAAAGAAGAAATCAAAAACCCTTTCGCCGGTTTGATTGTCTGCGGCAAGTGCGGACGAAAAATGGTTTATCGAAAAGGCGCGAACAAAAAGCCGGCTTATATCCGCTGCCGCACGCGGGGCTGCGGAAACGTCAGCGCGCCCTACCATCTCGTCGGCGCGCGAATCCTGAACGCGCTCCATCAATGGCTCGCGGGTTATCAAGTGCGCTATGACGAAAACGGGTCTGACCGCCATGAAAACATCGATCTATTAAAAAAATCCCTTGGCAGAATAGAAAACGAAATCGCCGCTTTGGAAAAGCAGCGAACCGCCGCGCACGATTTACTCGAGCAAGGGATTTACACGACCGAGCTGTTTTTCGAACGCGCAAAAGCCATTTCCGAACGCTTGGAAAACACCAGAAAGGATTATAAAACGCTGTCAAACGAATTAAGCGCGGCAGCCGCACAGGAAGAGAATCGGCGCAGCATGATGCCGAAAACAGCGTACCTTATTGAAGCGTACGAAAAAGTTCCAACGCCCGCGCAGAAAAACGAGATACTAAAAGCGATACTTGAAAAGGCGGTTTACATAAAAAACGTCAGCGGCATGCGCCGCGGACACCATGCGGATGAGTTTGAACTGATTCTGTATCCCAAACTGCCGAAGTTTGAAGCGTAGACACATATCCGTCAACCTGTGTGTTCTGATGAAATCTTCGGCGGATACCCCTGGTACCGCGACGAGAAAATCCGCGCGACGTACGGTTTTCCGTGGGCGCAGTCCACCGAATACAGAAGCACCTTTCTGCAAAAAAAGCTGCGCAAAAAGCTGGACGGATTTCATTTCGTGGACAGCCGCTACAACGACGCAGTAAACGCCGCTTCCAAACTGGAGGGTTTGTCCGCGCAAGAGGCCAGAATGCGCGAGATGGTATATCTGAATATGAACTGGTTTATGCAGACGCTGCTCGACCGCAAAGACCGTATGAGCATGCACCACGGGCTGGAGGTGCGCGTGCCGTTTTGCGACCACAGAATCGCCGAATATCTTTACTCTACCCCCTGGGAGATGAAAAACCTGAACGGGCGGGAAAAAGGACTTTTGCGCGCGGCCATGGCGGATTTGCTTCCCGAAAGCATTGTCAAACGTAAAAAAAGCCCCTATCCCAAAACGCACAATCCCGAATACTTTTCTATCGTAAAAGGAATGCTACAAAGAATCCTTTCGGACGACAACTCCCCTATTTTTGCTTTGTGCGATAAAAAAGCGTTAAAAAAACTTTTGGATACGGACAGAAGCGAGCCGTGGTACGGTCAGCTCATGACCACGCCGCAGACCATCAGCTATTTTATTCAGATGAACTACTGGCTGGAAAAATACAACGTAGAAATTCATATTTAGGCAAAAACAAAGAAACCGCTCCCAAGCGGTTTCTTTGTTGACATTTCGGATTGAAAGGGGGTTTGGTTGTTTAAGGTCTACACGCCTTACAACTTAATAGTGCTTTTTTTGGCTTATTTTGTTTCAGGCTTATAAAATTTTTATTTTATTCTGCCGGGTTGTTCAGAATGCCGATAAACAGCGGCAGGTTGGTTTGGTTGTCGATAATCATGTATAAAAACGGGCGGTCGAAGGTTAAATGGACGTCGTATTTTTCTTCGGCTTCGTCTGATACGATTACCGCGGTGACCGCCGCCGCTTTGGTGCCTGCTTCGTTTACTTCGATGAACGTCTTGTGGAGCACGTCGGAAACAAAAAGGTTTCCTCTCGAGGATGCCGCCATGTTTTTAAAATTCGCCTTATCCGGTTCAAAAGCGTCCGTAATTCCAAGACTTTTGAGCGGTTCTACCAGCGATGCCTCAAACTCCGTTTTGAATTTCGGCATCGTGACCCACATCGTTTTTCTTTCCCGACCTTTCAGCAGGTCAAGCAGCTTTTTGCCGGTCAGTTTCGAGAGGTACGCTTCCGGGGAGACGCCTTCTTTGGGCATCAGGGCGACAAAGCTAAACGCATTTCCCTCGTAGGACTTTATAAAGCCATGAACATCGCCGTCATGAATATAAAGTCTTTCATCACCGCACAGATAATCTGCGTTAACATCGCCGCCTGCGGTATGGAATTTATCTTTTTTGACATTGCTTTCGGGATACTGATGCGCCCATTTCTGCTCAAAATATAAAGCGTTGATTAGATAAATTACCGTATCCGGGCTTATTTCTTCTATAATTTTTTTGATATACCCGTTGGTGTTATCCTTTACCCAGTCGTTGATGAGATTGACCGTATTTTTGTCGTTAAAATCACCGGGGTTAATCGCGCTGTTGAATGTTTCCTGCATTTTCCGAATAAAGTCGTCGTTCATTTTCAGTCTGTCCGGTTCGTCGCGGTACCAGATCGAATTCGCAAATGCGACGACGCCTTCATTCGGGTTTGTAATGCGTTTGATAAGGTCTTGATAGAAAGCGTTGAACTCCTCGATCGTTTTCCCGCCGAACAGGGCTTCTTCCATCTGCTTGAGCGTCTCGCCGTCCGCGCCGTTCGCGGTCATGCCCAGCGCCGTCAGAATGGAGAGCGGGCTGATCATGCAGTTCTTGCCGTCTTCCATCGACGCCTTGAGCATGTCGATCGCGAACGCGACGGCGGCCTCGTCAACGCCGTTCGCTTGCTTAACCGCAAGAAAAGAAATCTTTTTGGGAGAAGATATTTTGCTGCCGTTCGAAGCAGCGTTTGCCGAGTCTGAAGCGACGCTCGAGCACGAACTAAAAACAAACGCGATCAGTAAAAGTATACAGATAAACGCACGCTTTTTCATGATTAACTCCTTTCCTTCTTCGCCTTACGAAGTATGATGACGATAAACAGAGTTTATTTTAAAATAAACCATAATTTTATAAACAAGCGGCGCCGCCTTCGGTGGCTTTTTTCGTTTTCGCCCTTCTTACATTATTTTTCCAGCTTCTATTATTAAATACGTTTTAAATTGTATTCCGGTTGCAGATATCGTCAAATTTTTTAAAAGAAAAAACGCTGCATAAAACCGATATGGTTTTAAACAGCGTTCTGTTTTTATGAAAGTCTGTTTTTATAATCGTCGTATCCGAAGCTTTTAATAAGCTTTACCGCGCCGTTTCTGTCCGCGACCGCGATGGCGGGCAGATTCATGCCGTTGAACATATTGCTCTTTACCATTGAGTAATGCGACATATCGCAAAAGACTACTCTATCGCCGATTTTGAGCGGATTATCAAACGAATAATCGCCTATAATGTCGCCCGCGAGACAGGTAGGTCCGCCCAGGCGGTACGTATAGGGCTTTTCGCCCGGCTTTCCGGCGCCGATCACTTCCGGACGGTAAGGCATTTCTATCACGTCCGGCATATGGCAGGCGGCGCTCGTGTCCAAAATGCAGTTGACAACGCCGTTCTCGACGATGTCGATTACGCTCGCCACCAGATAACCGGTGTTCAGAACCACCGCCTCGCCGGGCTCCAGATACACGACGACGTCGTATTTCTCCTGAATGCGCTTGATGCACTTGATAAGCGTCTGAATATCGTAATCCGGTCTGGTGATATGGTGACCGCCGCCGAAGTTGACCCACTCCATATCGTACAGGTACTTGCCGAACTTCGCCTCGAACGCTTCAAGCGTTTTTTCCAGCGCGTCCGAATTCTGCTCGCACAGCGTGTGGAAGTGCAGCCCGCTGATGCCCTCCAGCAGATCGGGGCGGAAGTTCTTTTCAGTAACGCCCAGCCTTGAACCGTAGGCGCAGGGGTCATAAATCGCGTGGTCCTGCGTTGAAAGCTCGGGGTTGACGCGGATGCCGAACTTTCTGCCGCTTTTGAGCGCTTTATCCTTAAACTTTTCCCACTGGGAAAAGGAGTTGAACACGATATGCCCGCAAATCTGAAGAATCTCGTCGAATTCTTCCTGTGTATACGCCGGCGAGAAGATGTGGTTCTCCTTCCCCATTTCCTCGTAACCGAGCTTGGCTTCAAACAGCCCGCTCGCGGTCGTGCCGCTGAGGTACTCGCCGATCAGCGGATAAAGCGAGAACATCGCGAACGCTTTCTGCGCAAGCAGAATCCTGCAGCCGGTCTCGTCCATAACGCCCTTTAGGATTTCAAGGTTTGAGACCAGCTTTTGCTCGTCGACGACGATATATGGAGTCGGCAGCGCGTTGATGTCAAAGTTCAGTTTTTCCATTTAGTCAACCAGTTCCGGATCAAAGCTCTCCTTCCACGGAAGGCCCCATTTGTTGAGCGCGTCCATGAACGGATCCGGGTCGAACTCCTCGATATTGTGAACGCCCGGCTTGTTCCAGTATCCCTTTATAATCATCATCGCGCCGATCATAGCCGGAACGCCGGTCGTGTAGGCAACCGCCTGCGAGCCGACTTCCTTGTAGCATTCCTGATGGTCGCAGACGTTGTACAGGTAGTAGTTTTTCTCTTTGCCGTCCTTAATTCCTCTGAAGATGCAGCCGATGTTGGTCTTGCCCTTGGTTCTCGGACCGAGCGATGCGGGATCGGGAAGCACCGCTTTTAAGAACTGAAGCGGAACAATCTTTTTGCCCTCGTACTCAATCGGCTCGATCGAGGTCATGCCGACGTTCTGCAGGCATCTTAAATGGGTCAGATAGTTCTGGGTGAACGTCATAAAGAAGCGAATGCGCTTGACTCCTTTTATGTTCAAAGCAAGCGACTCGATTTCCTCATGATGCATGAGGTACATATCGCGTTCGCCGATTTCGGGGAAGTTGTAAACGCGCTTGACCGCAAGCGGTTCGGTTTCAACCCAGCGTCCGTTCTCCCAGTAAGCGCCTTTGGCGGTTACTTCGCGGATGTTGATTTCCGGGTTGAAGTTGGTTGCGAACGGATAACCGTGGTCTCCGGCGTTGCAGTCAAGAATATCGATATAATGGATTTCGTCGAAATGATGCTTCTGCGCGTAAGCGGAGAATACGCCGGTTACGCCCGGGTCAAAGCCGCTGCCGAGCAGTCCGACGATGCCCGCTTTTTCAAATCTCTCTTTGTAATCCCACTGATACTTGTACTCAAACTTCGGGCAGTCTTCCGGCTCGTAGTTCGCCGTATCCAGATAATGCGTTTTGGTGGCGAGGCAGGCTTCCATGATGGTCAGATCCTGGTACGGAAGCGCAAGGTTCATGACAACATCGGGCTTGAAGCTGTTGATGAGCGCGATCAGCTCGTCAACGTTGTTCGCGTCCACCTGCGCGGTATGAATGATGGTCTTGCTGTCCTTCAGCTTTTCCTTGAGCGCGTCGCACTTGCTCTTCGTGCGGGAAGCGATCATAATCTCGCTGAAAACCTCGCTGTTCTGACAGCACTTGTGAACGGCTACGCTTGCTACTCCTCCGCAGCCAATAATCAACGCTTTTCCCATAGTTTGTACCTCCTTAATTTATTGCTAATAATAATTCTCTTAATATCTTGCACGCTGCAGCCGTTGAAGCTCCGCTCGGGTCATAGACCGGACAAAGCTCATTCATATCGCAGCCGATGATATTTAAATCCTTGAGTTTCTTGATGGCATTTACCAGCTCGTTAAAGCCGATTCCGCCCGCCTCCGGCGTACCGGTTCCCGGAAATACCGAAGAATCCAGCACATCCAAATCGAGCGTGAAGTAAACCGGCTTAAACTGAAGCCTGTCCGCGATGCCTTCGAACGTGCTTAAGTCGAACTTGTGCAGATAGGTATGCGCTTTCGCGAACTCAAACTCCGCCCTGTCGCCGGAGCGGATGCCGAACTGGAAGATGCGTCCGTCTCCGACCAGCTCCCAAGCCCTGCGGATCACTGTCGCGTGAGACAACTGGTCGCCGATGTAATTGTCGCGCAGATCGCAGTGCGCGTCGAAATGGATGATATGCAAATCGGGGTACTTCTTTACCGCCGCTCGGAGCGCGCCCAGCGTTACAAGGTGCTCTCCGCCGATCATCAACGGCTTTTTGCCGTCCGCAAGAATGGCGGCGGTTCTCTCCTCGATCATGTCAAGAACCCGCGCGGTGTTTCCGAACGGGAAATCAAGGTCTCCGCTGTCCATCACCAGGATGTCGCACAAATCCTTGTCCTGATACGGGCTGTAAGTTTCTATCCCGAAGGATTCCGACCGAATCGCTTTAGCAGCGAACCTGGTTCCCGGACGGTATGAGGTGGTCGAATCGAACGGCGCGCCGAAAATAACCGTCTGCGCGTCCTTGTACTCGCTTTCGCAGCCGATAAAGCAGTTATATTGCCTGTTCAACATTTTCTAAAAGCTCCTCGATATAGTTGGGCAGGTAAAAAGCGCCCCTGTGAAGGTTTGTGTTGTAGTATTTGGTTTTTATGCCGAGCGAATTCCACTTTTTAGCGTTCATATCCCGAACCGGATGATACTTTAAGGACGAGAAACCGAACAGCCACAATCCCGACGGATAGGACGGGATATGCGCCTGATATACCCGGCTGATCGGGAAGGATTCAATGATGCGCTTGTGCGCTCTTTGCATGGCGATCGCGTCGTTTTTGTAAAACGCGCTTTCGTGCTGATTGACCATAATGCCGTCCTCTCTGAGCGCGTTCGAGCAGCTGCCGTAAAACTCCCGCGTAAACAGCCCCTCTCCCGGTCCGAACGGGTCGGTGGAGTCAACGATGATCAGATCGTACATGTTCGCGCACCTGCGGATGTACTTCAGCCCGTCTTCGTAATAAACGGTCAGGCGTTCATCGTCGAAACAGCAGGCTACGGACGGCAGATACTCCTTGCAGACGTCGATGACCATTTTGTCTATCTCGACAAGGTCGATGCGCTCGATCGTATCGTACTTGACAAGCTCGCGGAGAACGCCTCCGTCGCCGCCGCCGATGACCAGCACGTCTTTGACGCAGGGATGCACGGCCATCGGCACATGCGTGATCATTTCGTGATACACGAACTCGTCCTTTTCGGTCAGCATCATATACCCATCGAGCGTCAAAAAGCGTCCGTATTCCTCCGACTCGAAAATGTCGATTCGCTGGAATTCGCTTTTGCCGCTGAACAGCTGCTTATCGACCCGAATGGAGAACTTCACATTGTCGGTATGATTTTCCGAATACCAGAATTCCATTGTTTACCATGCCTTTCCCCGGCTGTCTTTCTGCCGGAAACGGGTGCCGTTATAAAACGGCACGAGTCGGTTATACCCCTTTCATCACGTTCAGCCTTTTCAGCTCCATATCCTCCGGACCGGTCATTAAACAACCCTTTTCTTTGGCGTACTCGATATACTCGATGATTTTGTCCGTAATCTGCTCGCCCGGCGCGAGAATGGGGATGCCCGGCGGATAGCTCATGACAAACTCGGCGCAGATTCTGTCCTTCGATTCCGCTATCGGAACCGATTCTTTCTCCGCATAGAAAGCCTCCTGCGGCGCGTACACGACCAGCGGGCTGATATACTCGTACTCGAGCATGCCGACCCTGCTCTTTTTATATCTGCGGCGAATCTCCGCCAGCGCGGAAATCAGTCTTTCGGTGTCGCTCTTCCGGTCGCCCATGGAGATATAGGCAAGGATGTTGCCGATGTCGCCGAATTCCGTCTGTATGTCGTACTCGTCGCGCAGAATATCATAGACCTCAATGCCGGCAAGCCCGATATCCAGCGTGTTGATGGACAGCTTGGTAATATCGAAGTCGTAAACGGTGTCTCCGTTTACAATCTCCCGCGAATACGCGTAGTAGTCGCCGATTTTGTTGATTTCTTCGCGCGCGTATTGCGCCAGCTTCGCGACGTTGCCGAAAACCTCCTTGCCATGAAGGGCAAGATATCTTCTGGACAAATCCAGGCTTGCCATCAGCAGGTACGAACCGCTGGTCGTCTGCATTAAATTGATAATCTGGCGCACATAGTTTGCGTTGACGTTTTTGCCCGTAAGCAAAAAAGAACTCTGCGTAAGCGAGCCGCCCGATTTGTGCATGCTGACCGCAGCCATATCGGCGCCAGCCGCCATCGCAGAAATCGGGAAATTCTCGCCGAAATAGAAATGGGTGCCGTGCGCTTCGTCCGCAAGCACTTTGATGCCGTGCTTGTGCGCGAGATTGGTAATCTCTTTGATGTTTGAGCAAATCCCGTAGTAGGTCGGGTTGTTTACCAGAACCGCTTTCGCGTCCGGATACTGCTCAATCGCTTCCTTAACGCCCTCCAGCGACATGCCGAGCGCGATTCCGATCCGGTGGTTTGTGTGCGGATTGACGTAAACGGGAATCGCGCCGCAGAGAATCAAAGCGTTGATGACGCTTTTGTGGACGTTGCGGGGGAGTATGATTTTGTCCCCCTTTTTACAGACCGACAGGATCATAGCCTGAATCGCGGAAGTGGTGCCGCCTACCATCAGAAAGGCGTGCGCGGCTCCGAACGCTTCCGCGGCCAGTTCCTCGGCTTCCTTTATAACAGAAACGGGATGGCACAGGTTGTCGAGAATCTTCATCGCGTTGACATCGACGCTCATGCACTTTTGTCCGAGGAACTCTGTCAAGTCCGGATTGCCCTTTCCCCGTTTATGTCCCGGCACGTCGAAAGGGACAATACGCATATATTTTAAATTTTCGAGCGCTTCGTAAATCGGCGCCCGCGATTGATCCTGCACTTCTTCCTTCCTCCCGGGCTTCTTAATAAATATTCGTACCGCTGAAAATTTCAATCATTTCCCGGCGTAGAGAGTTCGTGATATCCAGTCTGGTCTGCGGAGGAAGCTCGTAAACATCCGTATTAAACAGATAGTTCTGCAATTCGACATCTTTTATCAGCATTTTGGTGTGGAAAATGTTTGCCTGATAGGTGTTGATATCGATCGCGTCGTATTTTTTTAAGATCGATTCGCTGATGTAGTTCTGAATCGAGGTGATATAATGATCAAGGAACAGCTTCTTGCCGTCGATATCTCTGGTAAAGCCTCTGACGCGGTAATCCATCGTGATGATGTCCGAATCGAAACTGCCGATCAAAAAGTCCAGCGTGCGCAAAGGCGTTATCTCGCCGCAGGTGGTGACGTCGATATCAACTCGGAAGGTAGCAATAGCATTCCCCGGATGATATTCCGGAAAGGTGTGAACAGCAACATGGCTTTTGTCAAGATGTGAGACAACAGTATCTCCGCTTTTCGATTTTACCATCGAATCCTCAGCGATCAGAAAGGTTACGCTCGCTCCCTGGGGTTCGTAATCCTGTTTTGAAATGTTGAGCACGTGGGCGCCGATCATATCGGTTACCTGAAGCAGAATGTTGGTAAGCCTCTCAGAGTTGTACTGATCGTCAATGTACGCGATATAATCCCGCTGCTCACGTTCGCTCTTCGCATAACAGACGTCGTAGATGTTAAAGCTGAGAGATTTTGTAAGATTGTTAAATCCGTACAATTTGAGTTTGTTGTCAGACATTTCGGCATATCCCTTTCCGTATATCATAGAATTCGTGAGTTGTAAAAAAATAACTCCGGCGCATAGAACAGCACCCGAGTCTATTCTGCAAACCACTTAATGTGTCGCCTTTGAGAACAGTAAATGGTTTATATATTGGCTGCAGATTTTCAGAGTCTATATAGCAAGAACTACTTTTACTACTCTTATTGACCGTTTCACAAGTGTTGTGTATGCGATACACATGGTTATAAAGTAACCAACTTATAAAATTCTAGCTTTTAACTCAATCAATAACGCAGCACAAACAATGCTGCTTCCGGCAGTTGACCCGGCTGTCCGAGGCCTTGTTTCCTATAAGTGCGGCGTTTTTGCTGAGCAGCTTATAGTATCGGTCAAAGTTCTTTACGCTTTCCGCTTTATAAAAGCAGTTTCGGCTCTAAAAACTAACACGTATTTTATATTATACTTTTCGTTTTGTCAATAGTATTTTTGATATTTTATCGTCTGACAAAAAAATATTTCTTGCTTATAGTTTTTCACTGTGTTAGAATATTATACGACATTGATATGATGTTTTTCAAGATGCAAACACGAAAAAAACAGGATTTTTTGCAAAATGGAGTATATCGTACAGTATTCGGACCGCAAAACCTTTTCGATTGTCATAACGGACGCTTTGCAGGTTCTTATCAAAGCGCCGTACGGCGCGCCGAAGCAGGAAATTGAGCGGCTTGTTTTTAAATACTCGGGCTGGATTCAGAAAAACCTTGAGAAAAAGAAGAACGCGCTTGCCGCGAAAAAGCCGCTCACACCCGAGCGCGTCCGCGAGCTGAAAAGACTGGCGCAGGAAATTCTCCCCGCAAAAACCGCTTATTACAGCAAAATCATGGGCGTCAGTCCGACATCCGTAAAAATCACGTCGGCGAAAAAGCGCTTCGGCAGCTGCAGCGCGAAAAACGGCATCTGCTACTCCTTCCGATTGATGGAATACCCGGACAAGGCGATCGATTACGTCGTGGTGCACGAGCTTGCCCATATTCGGCATAAAAACCATTCCAAAGCGTTCTACGCCACGATCGCGAAATATCTTCCCGATTATCCGGAAAGAATAAAGCTGTTGAAAGCATAGAAAGGTATCGATGACAGTATATGCCGAAATTTGTTCCGTTTGAGAAGCTGTCCAAAAAAGCGAAAAAAGAAATTGCGAAAAAAAGACGCGCGAGCTGGGGTCCGCTCAATCCGGTCACGCGCGTTCCCGAAAACCCGAAAGCGTACAAACGAAAAAAGATGCGCGGCTGGGAAGAATAAAACGGTTCGGGTCTTTCCCGAAATAGCCTATTTTCGTAAAAAGGATTGAGAAAATGCGTTTGTTTACCGCAATACTCTTTACGCCGGAAATTAAAAAAGTGTTGACGGACCATATCGCAGCGCTGAAAATCGCTTCCCGTTCCGGCAACTTTACGCTCGAGAACAACCTGCACTTAACCATAAACTTTATCGGCGAAACGGACCGGGTCGAGGACGTAAAGAAAGCGATGTCGGCAATCCGTTTTCAGCCCTTTACCATCACGCTCGGCAAAAGCGGCGTGTTCAGGCGCAGCGGCGGCGATATTTACTGGCTCGGCATAGCGCAGAACCCGCAGCTCGACAGCCTGCACAAAAATCTTTTCGAAGCGCTGCGCGCCAAAGGATTTACGCTGGAAAACCGCGACTATAAACCCCACATCACGCTCGGCAGAGAGGTCGTTCTGAACAAAACGCCGGCGTTTTCGGAAAAACCGCTCCAAATGACGGTTTCGCGCGTCAGTCTGATGAAATCGGAACGCATCGGCGGAAAGCTGGTCTATACGGAGATTTTTTACAAAAACGCGGAAATGTGACAGCGTCGGCGAAAACGAAATACAAAAAACCGTGCTGCGCGGATGCGCCTGCACGGTTTTGTTTTATTTTCGCGGCTGTTTTGCGGCGAATCAGCGGTTTTTCCGCCTGATACCGCCCCGATCGTTTTTAAAAAATATTAAATGCCTTCTCCGGCTTTCAGCTTTTCCGCTCGGTCGGCGGCGATCAGCGCGTCGATCATTTCGTCTATCTCGCCGTTTAAAAAGCTGTCGAGCGAATAAAGGGTCAGCCCGATTCTGTGGTCGGTCACCCTGCCCTGCGGATAATTGTATGTTCGAATGCGCTCGCTGCGGTCGCCGGTGCCAACCTGGCTTCTGCGCTCGTTCGCGAGCGCCTGCTCTTTTTTCTGGCGTTCCATATCGGCAAGGCGGCTCTTCATGATTTTGAGCGCTTTCTCTCTGTTTTTCAGCTGACTGCGCTCGTCCTGACAATCGACCACGATGCCGGTCGGCTTATGGACGATGCGGATGGCGGTTTCGACCTTGTTTACGTTCTGACCGCCCGCGCCGGAGCTGTGGTGACGGGTAATCTCGAGTTCGTCCATGTTCAGCTCAAATTCCTCGTCGTCCACTTCGGGCAGGACCGCGACCGTTACGGTCGAAGTGTGAATTCTGCCCTGCGCTTCGGTTTCGGGAACCCTCTGCACTCTGTGAACGCCGCCCTCAAACTTAAAGCGGGAGTACGCGCCCTCGCCCTCGATCATAAAGGATATTTCCTTAAATCCGCCCAGCTCGGTCTCGTTCGCGTACAAAAGCTCGGTCTTGTACCCCGCCGATTCGGCGTACATCGTGTACATGCGGTACAGAACCGCGGCAAAGAGCGCCGCTTCCTCGCCGCCCGCGCCGCTTCGGATTTCGACGATAACGTTTTTATCGTCGTTCGGGTCTTTCGGCAGCAGAAGCACTTTTAACTCTTCTATGATTCTTTCTTTCGCTTCCTTCGCCGCTTCCTTCTGCTCTACGGCGAGTTCGCGGATCTCCGGGTCCTTTTCGGTTGCCAAAATCTTGTCCGAATCCTCGATTTCGGCTTCCGCTTTGGTGTATTCTCTGTATTTTTCAACAATCGGCGTGAGTTGCTTATATTCTTTGGAATATTTTTTATACGCTTCGATATCGCTGATTATATTGGCGTCTGAAAGCTTTTCTTCGATTTCGACATATCTTTTTTCAAGTAACGCGAGCTTCTCAATCATATTATAACCCCTTAAATTCATATACATTTACAAACACTATGTGAAAGGAAAATGTTTATGAAGCAAAATGAATACCTTCCCGAAGGAAAATTATCTGCTACAGCCGCCATCAAAGAATACATCAGCTCGCCGGAAGGCTTAGAGCGCGCCATGCAGGAGGGTGTCATCCTCGAAGGCCGCAGCTTTTTGTGCGACAACGATCAAAATTTACATGTTACTGTCGGTATGTTCACCGGAATCATACCGAAAGATGAATGCGTATATACACCGGACGGCGAGAAAGCGAAGGACATCGCCATCATCTCGCGCGTCGGAAAACCCGTCTGTTTTAAAATCATCGATATTCTCAAGGACAGCGAGGGCAGACCGAAACCGATCCTTTCCCGCAAAGCCGCCCAGCGGGACTGCATGCAGTTTTATTTGGAAAAGCTGACCGCCGGCGACGTCATCGACGCAAGGGTGACGCATCTTGAGCCGTTCGGCGCTTTCGTGGACATCGGGTGCGGCATCATCTCGCTGCTGTCCATCGACTGTATGTCCGTATCCCGCATTTCGCACCCGCGGGAGCGATTCGACCCCGGTCAGTATATCAAAGTGGTTATCAAAACGCCGGTGGATACGTACGGCAGAATCACGCTCACCCACCGCGAACTGCTCGGCACATGGGAGGAGAACGCCTCGAAGTTTACCATCGGGCAGACGGCCGCCGGCATTATCCGAAGTATCGAAAGCTACGGCGTTTTTGTCGAACTTACGCCCAACCTTGCCGGGCTCGCGGAACTGCGCAACGATATCAAAGTCGGGCAGCACGCCGCCGTTTACATAAAGAACATTATCCCTGAGAAAATGAAAATCAAACTGGTGATTATTGATACCTACGACGGCGAAAAACAGCCGAACGTTTACAACTACCCGCAGGGCGTGACGCACATCGACTACTGGCGGTATTCGCCCCTTGAGAGCGATAAGGTGATTGAAACCGTATTTCTGAACGAATAGCGCTTCAGGCGGGTGCGCCGCTAAAAGATAAAATCAAACTCCATACCGTAAATCTCTACGGTGTCGCCCTCCTGAATACCGGCTTTTTCAAGCTGTTCGATGACGCCGCTGTTTTTTAGAACCCGCTGGAAATACTGCAGCGATTCGTAATCATAAAAGTTGACGCTGCCCACGACCTTTTTAAGCCACTCGCCCTCGACTTTATAGACATTGTTGACCACGCTGATTTTAATCTCTCTGGGCTTCGGCTCGCTGTAATCTTCTTCGACGATTTCGCTCTCGAATTTCTTGAGCGGCGGCAGCTCTTTGAGCTTAAGAGCGACGGCTTTTATCAGCTCGTCAACTCCCTCGCCGGTCGCGCCGGATATTAAATGCAGCGCATAATTCTTTTCCGCCGCAAATGCTTGAATCCGCTCCAGCGTTTCCTTGTCGTAACCGATATCGATTTTATTGCCGGCCAGTATTTGCGGACGGGACGCAAGCTCGGGACTGTACTTCTGCAGTTCCGAGTTTATCTTTTGTATATCGTCGAGCGGGTCTTCGCGCTCGCTCGCGGAAATGTCAAACAGGTGAAGAATCAGCCTGCATCTTTCAATGTGGCGCAGAAAATCATGCCCCAGCCCCGCGCCTTCGGCGGCGCCCTCGATCAGTCCGGGAATATCCGCGACGACAAAGTTCTGGTCGTAAACGCTGACAACCCCAAGATTGGGCGAAAGGGTCGTGAAATGATAATTCGCAATCTTCGGACGCGCGGACGAAATCAGCGAGAGCAGCGTAGACTTGCCCACGTTCGGAAAACCGACGATTCCGACATCCGCGAGCATTTTGAGCTCCAGCGTCAAATATTTCTCCTCGCCCGGAAGTCCGCTCTTCGCAAAACGCGGCGCCTGCCTGGTCGGCGTCGCGAAATGCACGTTACCCCAGCCGCCTTTGCCGCCCCTTGCGGCGACAAACGGCTCGTTGTCCGACATATCCTTTAGTATTTTCCCGGTCGCTTTATCCCGAATAATGGTTCCCGGCGGCACGCGGATAATGATGTCTTCGCCGCTTTTGCCCGCGAACTTTTTATTCTTTCCGTCGGCGCCGTTCTGCGCTACGAATTTTCTGCGGTATTTGAAAGCGAGCAGCGTGTTTACGCCCTCATCCACCATAAAAATAACGTCGCCGCCTTTGCCGCCGTCGCCGCCGTCAGGTCCTCCGTGCGAGATATACTTTTCCCGATGGAAGGAAACGCATCCGTTCCCGCCGTCGCCGGCTTTAACGTAAATATCCACTTTATCAAGAAACATCCCGCATCTACCTCTCAATCTTCTTCCAGGATACAGCGTTCCTGAAACGATACCTATATTCTTTCCTTTTCTGCGACGAACAATCAATGCTTGGCAAAAAAATATAAAGAGCAGTCAGGATGAAGTACCCCGACATACTCTTTATCATCGTACAAAATAGTTAGTCTGCGTTGACTGCGTAAACGCTGACCTTTTTTCTGCCGCCTCTCATGCGCTCGAACTTTACGACGCCGTCAATGAGAGCAAAAAGCGTATCGTCAGACCCTCTGCCGACGTTCTTGCCGGGATGAATGCTGGTTCCGCGCTGGCGAACGATGATGTTGCCTGCGATGACAGCCTGACCGTCAGAACGCTTTACGCCAAGTCTTTTGGACTCGGAGTCGCGGCCGTTCTTTGTTGAACCGACACCTTTTTTATGTGCAAAAAACTGAAGAGTCAATCTTAACATTTTACCTACTCCTTTACCTAAAATTCACTGCTCAAGGCGCTGGATATCGACCTTGAGATTCTTCGGGTAATCCTTCTCAATCGCGGCAAGTTCGTTGTAAAAGCTCCGGATAAGCCCTTCGCTCGCGCTGTCCTTTTCCAGCAGCCGAAACGAAACCGTCGCCGTGTCCGCGTCCTCGGTCGTCTCGGCTTTTTTGCCGTATTCTCCGCAGATTGTGTTAACGACCAGCATCGTCATTGCGCTGACCGCGGCGCAGACAATGTCTTTGCCCGCGGGAGCCGCTCCGGAATGACCCGAAATCTCGAACCCTGAAAAAGCGTCGTTCTTCACGAAAAAAACAGCTTTTATCATGATTCGGGTTATATCGCTATGCTGGTAATCTGAAGCTTCGTATAGGGCTGTCTGTGTCCTATATGTCTCTTCTCGTTCTTCTTCGGTTTATAACGGATAATGTGAAGCTTCGGTCCCTTTCCGTTTTTTACCACGTTGGCGGTAACGGTTGCCTTTACGGTCGGGTTGCCGACCTTGAATCCTTCGGGTGTCGAAACCGCTAAAACCTTGTCAAAAGTGTAGGTTTCGCCTTCCTTTACATCGAGCTTCTCAACGTAAATGATGTCGCCTTCGCTGACTTTGTACTGCTTTCCGCCTGTTTCTATAATCGCAAACACGAAAAGCACCTCTCTTTCCTATATAGACTCGCTGTCCTAAGGTAATATGCCAAAAACAAGCATATTTTTATAACCCCATACATGCGGCAAATGAGAGTTTAACACAAAAAAAGTCAACTGTCAAGTATTTTCTTTGCTTTTTCACCTTTTTTCAGGGAAAACGAATTGTTAACGAGCGATGAAACAATAGATAAGCACGATCGCGCCCAAAACGATTCTGTACCAGCCGAACACCTTAAAGTCGTGCTTTTTGATATACCCGATTAAAAACTTAATCGCGATGAGCGAAATAAAGAAGGAAACCAGCACGCCGGTCAGCAGAAGTATTATCTCGGTCCCCGAGAACGAAAACCCGAACTTTACGATCTTTAAAAGACTTGCTCCAAACATAACCGGCACGGCGAGGAAGAAGGTATATTCCGCGGCGACGGTTCTGGACACGCCGATGAGCAGCGCGCCCACGATGGTCGCGCCGGAGCGCGAGGTTCCCGGAAAAACGGCTGCGATGAGCTGGAACAGTCCGATGACCAACGCGGTCGTGTATGTAAGCTGGGAGATCTGCGTTATTTTCGGTTCTCTTTTTTTGTTGTAGATTTCAATTACGATAAACAGAATTCCGAATACAATCAGGGCGATGGAAATCGAAACCTTGTTGTAAAACAGCGCTTCGAACTCGTCGTCCCATTTCGCGGCGATAACCGCCGGTATGCAGGAGACGGCGATTTTCAGCCACATCGAGATGGTGTCTTTTTTGATCGCCATGCCGCTTTCTTTACGGTAGGCAAACGGAATCAGCTTATTCCAGTAAAGCACAACAACCGCAAGAATTGCGCCAAGCTGAATCACCACTCTGAACATTTCGATGAACTCGTCGCTGGCGTTCAGCTGTATAAACTCCTCAAAGAGGATCAGATGTCCCGTGCTGCTGATGGGCAGCCATTCGGTAATGCCCTCCACGATGCCGAAGAAAATGGCTTTGAGTATTTCTAAGTATATCATTCGGGTTTCTCCTCAAATTCTGTATTATAGTAAATACTTATCGCAATTCCGCGGGATTATGCCTGTTTTCCACCCGCCCTGCGGGCTTTTTGCGCCGCGTTGCTAACCTTTATATATATCGCGGCTGTTTTTGCAAAATTCAGAGAAAACCGCTACTTTCCTCCGCCAAAAAAGCGCTCGGCGATTCTTACCGCTTCCATCGCGTCTTTCGCGTAATAATCCGCGCCGATCAGGTCGGCGTACTCCTGCGTCAGCACCGCGCCGCCGACCATGATTTTGATGTCCGGGTCGGTTTGACGCAGCAGCTTGATGGTTTTTTCCATCGACGGAACCGTCGTCGTCATCAAAGCGCTCAAACCTATAAGCTTTATGCCGTTCTCCCGCGCGCAGTCGCGGACCGTTTCGGGCGGAACGTCTTTGCCGAGGTCTATCACTGAAAATCCGTAGTTCTGCAACAGCACTTTTACGATATTTTTCCCGATGTCGTGAATATCGCCCTTTACGGTAGCAAGAATGATTTTATTGCCGCAATCGCCGGCGGCGGCATTCATGACAGACTTTACCGCTTCGAACGCGGCGGTTGCCGCTTCCGCGCTCATCAAAAGCTGCGGCAAAAACACCGTCTTTTGCTCAAACCCTTTCCCCACGATGTCCAGAGCCGGAATAATCTGCTGATTAATCACGTCCAGCGGCGGCGTGGTTTTGAGCATCTCCGACGCCTTTGCAAACGCCTGCTCTTTTAACCCTTTGATAATCGCGTGCTGCAACGGTTCGTCCGAGCCGGCGCCCGCGCTTCCGGCGGCGCTTTGCGGCAAAAACTGCTCGACGGTCACAGTCGAGGCAAAATCAATAAACGCCGCGCAGTTGTCGTCGAGACCCTTCAGCGCGCGGTAGCTGTAATAAACCTTCATCATCTCGGCGGAGAAGGGATTCATAATCGCGCAGTCCAGCCCGTTCTGCAGCGCCATCGCGAAGAACGTGGAGTTGATGTATTCCCTTCCGGGCAAACCGAACGAGATGTTCGAAACGCCGAGACTGGTCTTTACGCCGAGCTTCTCCTTGATCAGCTTTAAGGCTTTAAGCGTGATATTTGCGCTGTTTTTGTCCGAGGAGACGGTCAGCGCCAGCGGGTCAACGATGATGTCCTTTTTTTGAATTCCGTATGCCGCCGCGCGGTTGACGATTCTCTTCGCGATCGCCAGCCTGCCCTCCGCGCTGTCCGGGATGCCGCTTTCGTCAATCGTCAGCGCAATCAAAACGCCGCCGTACTTTTTGACAAGCGGAAAGATTGCCTCCATGCTTTCATCCGTGCCGTTTACGGAGTTCACGAGCGGCTTTCCGTTGTAAAGACGCATCGCCTTTTCCATCGCGGCGGGGTTGACCGTGTCGATTTGCAGCGGCAGGTCGGTCACAGCCTGAAGCTCGGTCACAACCTCCGCCATGGTCTTTACTTCGTCTATTTCGGGCAGTCCGACATTGACGTCCAAAATGTGCGCGCCTTTTTCCTGCTGGGACAGCCCTTCGCTTAAAATATACGCCAGATTGCCCTCCCGCAGTGCCTGCTTGATTTTCGGCTTTCCGGTCGGATTGATGCGCTCGCCGATTAAAACCGGTTCGTTTCCGATATAAACCGCGCGCGAATAGGACGAAACCACGGTTTCGTCCTTCGATTCCGCCGGCAATAAAGGCAAATCCTTTGTTTTTTCGATCGTCTTCTTGATGTATTCGGGCGTCGTGCCGCAGCAGCCGCCGACAATCGCGGCGCCCATGCGGACAAACGCCGCCATGATGTCCGAGAAAGCATCGGCGTCCACGTCGTAAACGGTTCCGCCGTCGGCGCTTTTGGGCAGTCCGGCGTTCGGATTGACGATGACCGGGACCGACGCGTGTTTTAGCAGTTCGGGAACAATCCCAAGCATCTGCTCCGGCCCGAGCGAGCAGTTGATGCCGACCGCGTCAACGCCAAGCCCTTCGAGCAGCGCGACCATCGCGCCCGGCGTCGCGCCGGTCATCAGTTTTCCGGTTTCGTCGTAAACGTTCGTGACAAAGACCGGCAAATCGGCGTTTTCTTTTGCCGCGATCACCGCCGCTTTGGTCTCGTAGGAATCGTTCATGGTCTCTATCAAAATCAGGTCGACGCCGCACGCGGCGGCGATTCTGACGCTTTCGGCGAAAATAGCTACCGCTTCTTCAAAATCAAGGTCTCCGTAAGGCTTTAACAGCCTGCCGAGCGGCCCGACGTCAAAAGCGACGTACCGCTCGATTCCGGCGTCCTTGAACGCCGACACCGCCTGCTTCGCCAGCGATACGCCTGCTTTGATGATTACAGCTTTGTTATCCAGTCTGCACGCGCCGAAGGTATTGGTTTTGACGATATTGCAGCCGGCTTCCAAATACGCGCGGTGAACCGCCAAAACCCGGTCGGGGTGCGTCAGGTTCCAGAAGTCCGGAAGTTCGCCCGGCTTTAACCCCATTCCCTGCAGCATGGTGCCCATGCCGCCGTCGAAATATGTTATTTTGCTTTTGATTCGTTCCTGTATTTTCATATGCATCCCTTTAATAGATGCCGATGACCGCGGTTACCGATTTCGTTGGGGTCATCAGCATCGAATCCGTCAGGCTCAGCCCGATTTTTCTGGATGTGTCCAGCAGCGCCATGATATCTTTTTGATGCCGGATGTCAAAATCCCCATATCCCGGGCTGAAGCGGGGCTTGCTGTTTTTGTTTTCGCACAGCAGGCGGTTGACCTGGTCGCACCATACTTCGATTGTGGACGACGCGAGCGCGTCGACGACCACCGCCTTCGCGGGCGCCGTTTTCTCATATTTCAGAATCAGCCTGTCCGCGCCGATTCCGATGGTGGCCGCGAAAATAAAAACCTCCGGACAACCGGCAAGATTTTTTTGCAGCGCCCGGCTCTGAATCTCGCCGAAACCGATATCCAGCGCGTTTTCTTTTAAAACAACCGGCTTCCGGACATAGCAGCACTTCGCGGCGATTACCTTTTCCAACTCCGCTTTGCACTCTGCGATCAGTTCTTTTGTTTTTTCATCGGGAAGATTCTTGCCGTAGCCGAGATACCGCAAAGCTTCCCGTTCGTCCGCCTGTATCTCGCCCGCATCGGCAAAAAGCGTATTTACCGTATAGTCCATATTGTTAACCTATCATGCATGCAAACCAGAATATCTTTTACAGTTTCTTTTCCCGTAGTCAGCGGAATCAACAGTTCACCCCAGTTGTCTTCAATATTTTGATTATATCATATGAATCCAAAGTTGACAATATATGAAATCAGATAAAAAACCTGACATTTTGGCGTCAGGTTTTTATGAATTTGCTGTTTATTCTCTTTTACCGGCTGTTGTTTTCGGTATTGTTCGATTTGTTCTGCGCTATCATGTCCTTCAGCGCGGCGACAGCGTCCCCAAGCCCGCCGATGCTGTCAATCAAGCCGAGTTCCACCGCTTCCTTGCCGTCAATCATGGTGCCGATGTCGGTTGTCATCTGGTCGGTTTTCATCATCAGCTCGCGGATTTTATCGGCGGACGCTTTTGAATTGCGTACGATAAAATCTATGATCCGCTCCTGCATTTTGTCCAGATTGATAAACGTCTGGGGCACGCCGATGACAAGACCGTTCATCCGCACCGGATGCAGCGTCATGGTCGCGCTCGGCACAATAAAGGATTTTTTCGCCGATACCGCGAGCGGAACGCCGATCGAATGTCCTCCGCCGAGCACCAGCGAAACCGTCGGCTTTTTCATGCCGGCAATCAGTTCCGCAATGGCAAGCCCGGCCTCCACGTCGCCGCCGATTGTGTTGAGGAGCACGAGCAGTCCGTCGATTTCCTCGCTTTCCTCGACCGCGAACAGCGTCGGAATGCACTGTTCGTACTTGGTGGATTTCGCCTGCGGCGAAGCGGTAAAATGTCCCTCGATTTGTCCGGCGATGATTAACGCGTGAATGCTTCCGTCGGCGGAATGGGTGGTAATGCTGCCGCTGTTCTGTATTTCCTCGCTTTTATTCTCCGGCGCGCCTTCGTTTTCTCTTCCTTCTTCGTTGCTCATACTATCCCCCTGTTTCCTTTCTCCGTTTATTATGGACACGCAAAAAATAAATTATGCCAAATCGAAAAAAGGGGGTTGAAAAAATGATTTGCGCGTGATATAATTTTGGAGCGTGTTAAGCAATCGAATACGGAGAGGTATCGAAGTGGTCATAACGGGGCTGACTCGAAATCAGTTTGAGGGAAACCTCACGCGGGTTCGAATCCCGCCCTCTCCGCCAAATTCTGTCTTCGGTTTGATATGAAAGTATCAAACCTTTTTTTATTTTATATCAAAATACTCCTGTCCGCTTTTTTTAGTATTATAAAAGAATTTTGCTATACATATCCAAACCAACCGTCATACTATGAGAAGCCTTCATCAAATGGAAAAGCAGCTTTCGTTTTGCCAATTTTTCGTAAAACATATTGACTATATCAAAAAATATTGTATAATGTCGAATAAGGGAGGGCGAAAATGAGCGCTTTAATTTTGAACCCGCTGGAAGAGTACGAAAAGAAATATAAACATCTCCACGCCGAGAACGCCGAAAAGTTTTTTGAAAAACTCGTATCGCAGTCCGGCATAGACATCGAAAAGAACCGCGAAACCGTAAAGCAGTACGAATTATATAAAGAAAATTTAGTCGTGCTGAAGAAAAAACTGAACATAGCAAGGTTTTTTCGCGTGCTGATGTGCGTCACGGTTCTGCTGATACCGCTCGTCGTCCTGAAAACAACGCCGAAAATCAGAGCGCTGCGCGCAGAGATCGCGGAAGCGGATCAGAAAGCGGACGAGCTGCTGTCAGAAGCCCACAAGCAAATGCTCCCGCTCAACCAGCTCTTTACGGACAAAGACGCGTTACATATTATAGAGTCGACGATTCCCCTGCTTTCCTTTGACGACCACTTTTCCGCAAAACAGGAAGCCGATATGAGAATTAATTATGATTTCGGCGATTATCTTGAAAACGAGCAGTCGACCGTGGATTTGTTGGCCGGAAACTATAACCAAAACCCGTTTTTGTTCGAAAGAAAGCTGATTCACAGAATGGGTACGGAAACATATCACGGTTATAAAACGATTACCTGGACAGAAACCTATCGCGACAGCAGCGGCAAAACGAGAACGCGAGTAAAAACGGAGACGCTCCACGCCACCGTAACGAAGCCGAAGCCTTTCTACCATACGCAGGTCGTGCTGAATTACTGTTCGCAGGGCGGCCCCGATTTATCCTTCAGCCGGGACGCTTCACATCTGGAACAGAAAAGCGACAAGGAAATTGAAAAACTTGTAAAGCGCGGCGAAAAGAAGTTAAAGCGAATGACCGATAAAGCGATTCGTTCGGACGGCGATTTCATGAGCATGTCGAATACCGATTTCGAAGTCCTGTTCGACGCGCTGGACCGAAACAACGAAGTTCAGTTCAGAACGCTTTTCACGCCGCTGGCGCAAACCAACATGGTCGCTTTAATCCGCTCGAAAATCGGTTATGGCGACGACTTTAATTTCATAAAATTAAAGCGGACAAACAGAATCATATCCCATCACAGTCAGGGCCGAGCGATCAATCTGCTGCCAGAAGACTATATCTATTATTCTTACGATATTATTCGCAAAAACTTTTTGGAAAAGAACGCAGAATTCTTTAAAGCAGTATATTTTGATTTCGCGCCGCTCTGGGCCATTCCTTTGTATCAGGAAAGGCCGGTGCATTCGCTGAAACCCATACCCGATTATTCGCAGTTATACGCGCATAAAGAATATGAAGCGTTGGCGAACGCGATGGATTATACATATGTTGTGCATCCGAAAACCAAAACGCCGGCTATTTTGAAATCATCTTATGTCGGCTCCAATGACAATACGGACGAAATCTGCGTTACCGCATATTCCTACGACATTATGAAGCGGGTTGTCGTCGTGCCTGTGCGCGGCGGCGACGGCCGCATGCACAATGTGCCGGTCGAATGGGACGAATACCTGCCGGTTGAGAACAGCGAAAATTTCCGCGTTGCGTCAGAAGAAGCGGCAAAAAGCGGAAACGTTATCGCAAGGCGCGACGGTTTATGTATTTTTTAATGTTTAACGATAAAAAGGAGGATTTATCATGGCAAATCAATTAGACGAGCTTAATCCGGAGATCAGAGAGGAAGGCCTTGACACGAACGTCATTGTTAAGAAAATTCCGGTCACAGTCGGCATCGGGTCAAAGATTTTCGAAATTTTATTATGGGTTTGCGGGATAATTCCGGGGCTTATTTTCCTGTTTATGAAAATAAAAGCGCAAAATCATTTCGACCAGTTGCAGCAGAAAATTCAAAGAAATGCCTCTCAGATCGACAATTTTCTGGAACAGAGAGTGATGGTGCTTCAAAACTGCGCGCGTCTTTTGGAAAAAGCGATCGACCTGGATAAGAGCACTTTTGAAAACATCGCGAAATACAGGTCCGGAAACACCGGCGACGCCGACGCGGCGCGCAACGAACTCAGCGGACAACTGGACACTGTATCCAGAAACTTTAATGTCGCGTTCGAGAATTATCCCGACCTTGCCGCGCATCGCGAAATCGCCGACGCCATGCAGCAGAATATGTATCTGCAAAGAGAAATCACGGCGGCAAGAGAACTCTACAACGATACGATCGATCAGTGGAACCGGGATATCTTCGCATGGCCGACCAAGAAAATAGTGGCCGCCAAAAACGGATACACCACGAGAATTCCTTTCGTCGCTTCCAAAGAGATTAAGGAAAAGGCCAAAAGCGTGTTCTTTTAATCTACATAGCTTCTTGCTAAAAAAGTCCGAAAACCGTTCAAGCGTTTTCGGACTTCTCTTTTTTTTTACACTTCTACATAATTCTGAATATCAATTTTTCCCTCTACAACTTCCACTTTTACCTGTCCGCCCCGCACATGCACGACGCCGTATCCCGTTTCGGTCGAAAGGAAAACGCTATAATCGTTCGCGTTTTTTAAGCTGTAATACAGGGTTTTGTCAACCGCGTCGTATCGAACGCCGGTATATGCCCAGAGCAGGCTGTACGACGCCAACGCTCTGGCGTACCAGTTGCCGCATTCGTATTCGTTAAAAGGATTGCGTTTTCTGCCGTCGTAACGCGCTCTGCAGGTTTTCACGATTTCCAGCCCTTCCCGGACGAAACCTTTCGATATTAGATGAGAAGCGACCTGATACTCGATGCCTGTCCATACTTCGTCGCAGTAAACGAAGGGCAGCGACGGTTTTCCGCCGCGCGGCCAGGTGCAAAGCAGCAGTCCGCCCTCCTGATTCAGCGCATAGCCGGGACGCTGCGGATTCGCGTGATGTGACAAATCTCTTTTAAAGTTATACGTATAAATACTGCGCAGATTTTTAGTCAGCTTTTCTTCCGATATAATATCGATAAGTCCGCTCAGTTCCGCCAGCCAGACGCCCAGCACGCCGTCGGAAAGACAGCCCGTTCCATACTGATATTTAGGTCCTTCTTCCCGAAGCAGGGCTTGCATCTCTATATTCTCGTGTTCGTATCGAAAAGGCACATTTAGGTCTTTCCATTCGGTTTTCTGGTAAAAATATTCGCCGTTGAAAAGCTCTTCCTCCATGAATCGGCGCCCTTTTGCATACAATTCTTCGTATTCGGCCGTATCTTCGTTCAGCGCTTTTCCCATCGCGATATAGGCTTTTAGCGCGCCCAGGTAAAAGCCGGTGGTCATGCCGTTGGAACCCCAGAACTCGATATCGTACGTGTTATGGTGCGGATGCCGGATGGTTCCCCTGCGTTCGGGGTCCCACTGCCGGATGCAGTACTGCAGGCTCAGGGTTACTTTTTGCCACAGCGAACGAAGCCACTCTGTGTTTCCGGAGATGCGCCAATCGCGGTAAACCTTGATGATGCCGCCCAGCTGACCGTCCGCGGCCGCGTAAAAATCATGCTCCGGTCTGCGAATCGGCAAATATACGCGGAACTGCTGATGACCGGTTTCGTGCAGCATTTCATTAAACTCGGTTTCCCGAAGCGTGCGCTCCAGCGGTGGAAAGAGATTGCAAATCGCCTGCGCGTAGTTCCAGACATGCGTGCAGCTCCCGTAGCAGGAGCCCTCTTTGTCTCCGCTTCCCTCCCAGGCCCACATGCGCCCGTCCTTCTGGCGCAAAATGGTCGGGGATTTCAGGATAGACAGGTTCGCGGCGACCGCTTCGAGAATTTCTTTGGGCAGCGTGCTTTTCAGGAAGGCGTCCGTAAACGCGGCCGTACGGCTGCGCAGCGACGCATACAGCGCTTTCCATGCAGCGTTTGCCTGCTCGATGCTGTCAAAAACGCTGACGTACCACGGTCTGTAAAAAGGCTCCCCTTCGGAAATCGGCGTTCTGCCGATACATAAATTCGAGTAAGGAACATACCAGGACAGGCGCACCGTAATGGTCTTGCGCTCGCCGGGGGCTAACGTAAACGGCACCTGTAAAGACGCGCCCGGGCTTTGTCCTTTTTCGATATCGGTATGCACCGCCGATTTTACTCTGCCTTCGCAAATGTCCTTCCATAACAGGGTCGCCGCGTCAAACCAGTCGCCCCGAAACCACGCGGCGTTTACATACGCGGGTTCGTCGACAGCCGCGCAAAAAACGCCTTCCTGCTCCGGTTTTTCATCGGATTTTGGCTCTCCCAGCAGAAAGTAGTTTTCGCCCGCCGATACATATGCCGCGTTCGTCAGCTTCATGAAATTAAAAGCGTTAAAGCTGTACACCGCCTTAATTGTTTGACTGCTCGCGTTCGTAAACGTATATTCCAGCGCGGCAAACGGGTAGGACGACGTGTCGATGTCGCCCGGGATGAACGGGCTCCACGCGGTAACGCTCGCCTGAACCGGGATGTCGTCATCCTGCAAATTTAGCTTCGCGAAAGGAAAAGCGACATAAAATTTCCCGTTTCGGAACCGCGGCAAACCGTCGCTTTTGCCGGTGGTGCCAAAACCGCCGGCGCGAAGATTCGCAAAAATTTCCACGTCGGGAATCTGCGCTTCCACAACCCTTGCCGCAGGGTTGTCGCCCAAAACCGCGATGGCGCTGAATACGTTGGGATTGTGAAACAAATCCGGGTGATGGCGCAGCGACACGCTGTTCCAGCTGCCGGTTCCGGTAAAACCGATCATGCCTGCGCCGAGACCGCCGAGCGGAAAGCGGATAAGGTCTTTATGCGGGTAGTAAAACATTAAAAAATGCACCTTTCAGATTTTATAGTTAACCGTATGATACTAAACGCCAAAGCGCTTGTCAACTTCAAAATAAATATTGCTTCGGCCGCTTTTTATAACGCGTGAAAAATAAAGATTCGCCGTCGGCTTTTAAGACCGGCGGCGATTTCATTAGAGGTTTGCAAGCGTTACTTTTTGGCGGGGATGATTTCCAGCCAGTATCCGTCAGGGTCCGTAATGAAGTAAATTCCCATTGCGGGGTTCTCGTAGCAAATGCAGCCCATTTCCTTATGCTTGGCATAGGCGGCGTCAAAATCGTCCACCTGAAAGGCGAGATGAAACTCGCAGTCGCCAAGGTCGTAGGGGCGGTCCATATCGCGCAGCCAGGTGAGCTCGAGCTGAAAATCGCTCTCCTCGTTGCCAAGATAGACAATGACGAAGGAGCCGTCTTTCGCGTTTATGCGGCGCACTTCCTTAAGGCCGAGCGCTTCCTCGTAGAATTTTAGAGAAACGTCCAAATCCCTGACATTGTAATTCTCATGTACCATTTTAAATTTCATCTTCGTATCCGTCCTTTCTAATCGGGCATATCCTGTCGCGGTAGGGCTCCGAACAGGGGTCTGCCAGCAATTCGTTAATAATATCAAGATTCTGCCAGCAATGCATCGGATAAATCCGTTCTATATCCGCTATGCGCGCCGTGTAATCCAGGCCGAGAAAAGCGTCGCGCCCCTGCCTGGGGTCAAGCGGAAGAAAAGCGGCGTCGATGGCAAGTCCGCGCAGCTTTTCCATTTCTTTTTCAAAAGCGGCCTGCATCTCGCTGTCTTCCTGCGGATCCTCGCGCCAGAGCCATAGATGAAGGTCTCCCGCGTGATACAGCGTTTTGCCGCCGGAGCGGATGAGATAGGCGTTGCCGATATCCGTCGAGCGAAGGGCCGTAAAGGAAATATCCGCGCCGCCGACAGAGAGCGCGTAGGTGTTGCCGGCCGCGGCGATTGTGACATAAGGCGTCAGTTCGCTCGGTATATATTTTGGGTCGATATCGTCGGAAAAAATCCAGCGAACCTTATTCCACCGCTTTCCATAGTCCAGCACGGCGGGATTGAAATGATCCCCGTGCCCGTGACTGACAAAGATAAACAACGGAATCTTGAGGGGATTCGGCAGCGGTCCTTTCCAGTAATCAAACAAAAAGCAAGCGCGCTCCTGATTGACAAAGAAACCGCTGTGGTGAATAAAGGTGACTTTCAAAAAAGTCCTCCTTTTCATGCGTCATATATATTCTCAAATCGCCGGCTTTTTTTAGCGGGATATGTTAAGGATATCATTCTATAGAACGGCAAACAATTCAACGTATTTTTTAAAACAAATCCTTGAATGCTATGACTTTCAAGGGTTTGCTTTTGTATCGGTTTGATGAGCCGCGTCCATGTCGTCCAGATGCATTTTTAACTGCGCGTTGTATGCCTTTATCAAATCGAGCAAAGCGAAAATCGTTTTTTCCATTTTGCTGTGTCTTGAATAATCCGCAGGCGCGATAAAATCAACCCGTCCCTGTCTGAGCAGATTTTCCGCTACGTTTCGGTCGTTCTGATAAACCGCGATGGAATGACCGCCGTTTACCTTGCACAGCTTCATGCAGGGAACGTCCGTCAGTCCGTCGCCGACGTAAATCATGTTTTGAAACGGGATTCTGCGCTTGCTTTCGGGCGTGTATTCGTTCAGCTCGTCATGCTCGGTCACGTCCAGAACGCCTTTGTTAATGCGGAACAGGAACTGCGTTTTGCTCGTATAATTCAGCGCCATCGCCGGCCAGATCGGCACCTGCCGTTCGTTGTATAAAAACTCCGCGGCATATATTCTCGTAAAGTAACGCGCGATGGAAGTGCCTTCGATGATTTCCTTCAGCCCGGAAGAAAGGATGTAATGCTCTACGGTCAGCCCCAGCTTCTCCGCGTAAGCGTTTACCCGGTCAAACCAGGTTCTGACCCCTTTAAACAGCTGTACGCTCCTGCCCAGCTTCTTGAACACGTCTCGAGTGATCAGCATTTTTCCCTCCGACTCCTGTTTCATCAGGAACATATACGCAAGAATCGGGTCCATGTTGTTCGAATTTGCGAGCTCGTCACACTTGCGCCAGAAGGCCGCGGAGTCCATGCCGATGCCGGGCACAAAGGCATACTCCTGCATGTTCTTCGGCGAGAGCGTTTTATCAAAATCATACATGATCGCGACAATCGGTTTGTTATTCAACCGCCCACATCCTTTTTATAAAAATTCGGCGTGTTCTTCTCCCATAATAACAATATACCGCAAAATGGATATAAACTCAACACCGTTCTGCAAAATACCCCGCAGAAAAAAGCCGGAAACATCCGCGTTTCCGGCTTTGCTTTTTTCTGTAAAGTGTTACGGAGCAGTTTTGTAAACGATTTTTATGGGAGAATGGATATGCGCGCTTTTTCCGTTTCCGATCAGACCGTACTCGTTTTTCCCCACGCCCAGAGCGTACCGACTTTTTGAATGGCCGCGGCATAGCATTCGCCGGCGGAAACGAACGCTACTTCATCCATTATTTTTTTCGGATAATATCTGTCCTCTCTCGTTCCGTCGCCAAGTAGGCCTTGTGTATTGTTTGTATAATTTGAATATAATGTTACGATTCGCCGCCGAAAACTGTTGGCGTATTTTTATTCTTCCGAACGTCGGATTTTTTTGTTTTTATATTGACAAACCCGAAATAATACATATAATACATATATATTTAGTATTATTTAGGGTGAAGGTCATATGAAAACCATTTTATGTTTCGGAGATTCAAACACCTACGGGCTAAAACCGGACGGCACCGGCAGGTTTGACCGTTCTGTACGATATCCCGGCAGGCTTCAGGAACTGCTCGGCGGTAACTACTATGTAATTGAAGAAGGGTGTCCCGGACGGACAACCGTGTTTGACGATATAAACAATCCGTATAAAAAGGGAATCGACTACTTTATTCCCTGCCTGCGCTCGCATGTTCCGCTGGATTATATCGTTATCATGCTTGGCACCAACGACTGTAAAACGGTATATAATGCTTCGCCAGAAGGAATAGCTTCTGGATTAGCCGCGCTGGCTGCGTCAGCGCGCGTCATCGCGCCGGAAGCAAAAGTGCTGATTATATCGCCCATACATCTCGGCGAAAACGTCTGGAAACCGGGATATGACATTGAGTTCGACGCGGAATCGGTCCAAAAAAGCAAAGCGCTGGCGGCGGAGTACAAAAAAGTCGCCGAAAAAACCGGAAGCCTGTTTCTGGACGCCGCGCAGGTCGCATCTGCAAGCAAAATTGACGAAGAGCACCTCGACGAGAACGGTCACTACGCGCTTGCGCTTGCGATTTCTGAAATAATCCGAAAAGAATAGCGGCTCGAAAAAGCCATAACCCGGAAAGGAAAGCGGACCGCTTGGCGTTCTTTTTGATTTCCGCCGCAATAAAAATCCCTCCTATGTCATCCATAGGAGGTTTTTTCTATTGTTTTTTTAGATTTCTGTCGCCGGCGGTTTTTTTAGTTCGTCCTTCGGTTTGGCGCAGCTTAACAACCACTGATATACGTCCGGATTGGAGTAGGTTTCGGTCCAGCAGTCGTGGGCGGCGCGCGCATAAACGGTCAGCTTCGCATTTCCGCCGCAGCGGTTCACCGCGTTGACCATATCGATGCTCTCGCCGATATGGACAATCTCGTCCTGCGCGCCGTGAAAAGCCCAAACCGGAACATTTTTGAGCCTTTCGGCGTTCCAGCGCATTCCGCCGCCGCAAATCGGAACAATCGCCGCGAACCATTCCGGCCTGACCATCGCCAGCTCCCAGGTCGCGTATCCGCCCATGCTGTATCCGGTTAAATAAAACCGGTCTTCGTCCACAAAGTCAAGACCGCGCATCGCGCCGGCAAACTCGATTAACTGCTCGAAAATCTCAAACCAGGTCACCGCGAAGCACTGCGGCAGTATCGCGACAAAAGGCGAATCTTCCGGCATTTTTCTGAGCAGAACGAAGTTTTTCAGGATGCCGATATCCTTCCCCCGGCTCCCCGCTCCGTGCAGCAGCAGGATGGCCGGGTATTTCTTCGCCTTATCGAAATGATCCGGATACCGGATGATATACTGCAAATTCTTAAACTGCCTGACTTCGGTTATCGCTGCCATAATTTTCCCTCTAAAACTCCCAGTAATGATTCCGATATGCTATGAAAATCAGCGCCGCCTGCGCCAGCATAATCAGCGGTATGCCGAGCATAAACCGTTTGTGCTTTGTTTTGTGCCGAATCGCCAGCATTGTAAAAAGCATTGCCGCCGAGCCGCCGAACGCGGCAAGTAAAAACAGCACTGCTTCCGGCGCGCGGTGCTTTTTGATTTTCTTAGAAGCGAATTTGTCGTAACAGGTTATGAGAACGGATAAGAAAGATATAAATATCAGATAGCAGTAAAAATACTTCATATCGCGCAAACTCACGCCGCATCAAGGAATTCGCCGCTTTTGGCGTTATGTTTATCATACAGCTTTTCCGCCGCTTCGTCAACTGTTTTCAATATCATTTTCCTGCGCGCGCCGAACCGGCGTAAAATAAAAAGAGCAATCCAGAAAGGACCATGGACCGCTCTGATTTTTCCGTATTATGTATATATCCTCTCAAATACGGCGATGCGGTGGCTGTTGCGCGCTCTCTTTGCCTCATACAGCGCGTCGTCCGCGTATTTGATAAAATTGGTGATGGTTATGGAATCGGAAGGTATGACGCTGCAGGCGCCAACGCTGATTGTAACATATTCCGAAACGGGCGAATACTGATGCGGAATGCGGCTCTCCTCCACTCTTTTGCGTATTTCTTCCGCGATTTCAGAAACCGTTATTTGATCCATTCCGGGAATCAATATCACGAACTCATCGCCGCCATACCGCGCAATCAGATTCGTCCAGTCTTTTACGCTGTCTTTGAGAATTTCGGAGATTTTTTTAAGGCACTTATCCCCTTCCTGATGACCGTAATTGTCGTTTATTTTCTTAAAGAAATCGACGTCTATAATAATCAGCGCGAGCGGAACAGAGCGATTCCTGCACTCCTCCCAGTCTTCGTTAAGCTTTGCTTCGAACATAAACCTATTGAAAACGCCGGTTAAACTATCCATAAGCGACAATCTTTTGAGTTCCTGGTTGATGCGGTTCAATTCTTCGGCCTGCATCTCAATCTTTTTGCGGTTGTTGAAATCCTCGATCAAGCCTTTATACCGCATAAAGCTGATGAGCCAAGCGAGCGCTATGTACAACGTGCTGTTGATCGCGTTGCCGAATATCGATTTCGGGTCGTGCTGGAGATACGGAAGCGCAATTAAAAACAAGGCGTGCACCGTGGAATAGATAATCAGCATCTTCGTCGGGCGTATATAAGAGGTTACTGCGAAAATGGTAGCGGAGCCGACATAGATGATGATCTGACCGGAGGAAAGCTGGTCGAGCAGCGAAATCGCCGCGCACCATACCAGCATAAATACGGCGAAAAGCGTGCCTGCCGCCGATAATTTTTTTATATTTTTCGCTATGTTTTTCTCATATTTCACAAATACGGCGTAAAAAACCGGCATGGTTGCCAGCAGCGTGACATACATGCCAAGATATAAAACCGCCGGCATTTGAAAGAAACTATTTCCTCTGCTGATAAAGGAAATTATGACCACCAAAATATCTAATAGAAAAAAAGCGACCGAAAAGTATTTTGATCGATTTAAGTTGATCTTGATTTCGTAAACAGTGAACTCGTCCCTGTCAACTGGTTCGTCCAATGCAAAGATACCCTTTAAACTCCTGAACATTTTTTAACCTCTATGCTTATGACCGTTTAGAACCTACACCTTCGGTTGCATCTTCTAACTACTACACAGTCCAAAATCCTTGTATCTCCAATGAAACCGAAATCCCTGCATATCAGAAAACGCTCGCAGGCGGCATTCCTTTTCCGCTGCCGTTCTCGTTCAATATTTCTTCCGTTCAGCGTTACTGAATTCGGGTTTTCTATCTGTTGCCGTCTGTTGCAGTTGCTCATAAGTTGCCTCCTTTCAACGTGTAAAATGCTATAAATTTCTCAATTTAATAACATAATACACGTTGAAAGGCAAATTTGTTACAAGTCTTCAAAAAAGCGCAAACAATCCTATCGGCAGCATGCGATATCAAGCTATTCCTGCTCCCGTAGCTTAAATAACGATACCTGCTGTTTCATCAGATCCGCCTGTTCGGAGAGCTTCGCGCTGGCAGCCGAGCTTTCTTCCACCATAGAGGAATAAGACTGCAGAATATTTGCGATTCGCTCGATTGCGGTATTCATCTGGGAAATGCCGACCGACTGTTCTGTGGTGGCTCTTGAAATGTCGTTGACCATGACGTTTACTTCATTGATGTTCTCGAAAATCTCTGCAAGGATGCTTGCGGTCTCGTTTGCCAATTCGGTTCCGCTTTCCGCGTTGACGACGGACTCTTCGATAATCTGGGAAATCTCTTTTGCGGCTTTCGCCGATTTGTCGGCAAGCCGTTTTACGTTATCCGCGACAACCGCAAAACCTTTTCCGTACTGACCGGCCTGCACCGCTTCCACCGCCGCGTTGAGGGCTAAAAGGTTTGTCTGGTAGGCAATTTCGTCTATTACCTTTATAATTTTGGATATCTTCTTTGAGGAAGCGTTGATGCCTTCCATGGCTTTCAGCAGTTCTTTCATCTTCTCATTGCCTTCGGTGCACCTGTCTTTAACCGCCTCAGACAATTTCGAAGCGTTCTTCGCGTTCTCGTCGTTGTTTTGCGTCATGGACAAAACTTCCATGGAGGACGCGCTTAACTCCTGCATGGTAGCCGCCTGTTCGGCCGATCCTTCCGACAACGTAACGCTGGAGGATGCAATGTCTTTGGAAGCCGCCGCGACTCTGTCGGAGGATTCCGAAACCTGACGGATCAGATCGTTCAGCTTGTCCGCCATTTTTGTAAACGCGTCTGCCAGTATTCCGATCTCGTTTTTGCTCTTTACGTCGATTTGAACGTCAAGCACGCCTTCTGAAATCGTCTCGGCGGCGCTGACAACCTTCTTCAGCGGCTTGGTTACCACGTTTCTTAGATACAGGATTAAGCCGACTAAAATGACGATTATTGTAATTGCTGCGACCGTCCAGGAAGCCATATAGATGTTTCTTGCCAGCTGTTTTACTGTTTCCATGGACTTGCCGGCGAACAATACGCCCACAATATCGCCGTTATGATTTTTCAGCGGGCGGTAGGAACATAAGTACTCGCTGCCAAGTATGTCCGCTTTGCCGTCATAGTCTTTGCCTTCTTCGATAACGACTTTCGTTACCGCTTCCGAAAGCTGAGTTCCGACCTGACGGACGCCGTCTTTTTCAATCGTGGTGTTGATTCTGGTATTTCCCTGAAAAATCGTGACGTCTGTTTCAACCTGATGGCTTATATCGTCGATAATGCTTTGATTATCAAGCAGATAGCCTATTATTACGACGCCCGCAACCGTACCGTTTGAATCCTTAACAGGCGCCGCGGTCAGAGCGGAAAAATGCGCTGTTATGGCGGACTCAACCGTAGTGATGATATCTCCCTTCAGCGCTTTTTCGACAACCGGGTTAATCCTTAAATTGCTGGAGTTGCTTTTCTGACCCACGCCGGCGACGAACCGTCCGTCTTTATCGGTAAAGATGACAAAATCGGTTTTCGTGCTGTTATGGATATTTTTTGCGTAGCTGTCAAGTTTGCCGGCATCGGAGTTTTGGATAGCCGCCGAAATCTCCTGGTCGTCGGCGGCCAGCTGCGCGAATCCCGCCGATGATTCCTGAAGACTTTCCACCTTTTTTGCCAATACGGTGACGCCGTTTTTCACTTCTTCCGAAATTACGCTGTTATTGTAATTCGAAATCATCTTAACGGTCATGTTTAGAATTAAACCCATCGCGATAATAAATATAAGGGAAACAAACAATAGAATCCTATTGCCTAATCTAACTTTTCCTTTCATGGATAACCTCCGCTTTTTATATTGAAACTGCCTTGATTATTTCTCCGGCTATGGAATCCAAATCCAACTGTTTATCAACCGCACCTATTTCGAACGCCGCCTTCGGCATGCCGTAAACAATAGAGGTCTTTTCGTCCTGCCCGATTGTGTGCGCGCCCTGCCGCTTCATCTCCAGCAGCCCCTTGGCGCCGTCCTGCCCCATGCCGGTCAGAATAACGCCGACCGCGTTTTTCCCGCACACTTCCGCGGCCGAGTAGAACAGCACGTCGACCGAAGGACAGTGACCGTTTACTTTTTCGCCCTCAAATACTTCGGTTTTATACTTGTCTCCGGATTTTTTTACCTTCAAATGCCTGCTGCCGGGCGCGATAAACACTTTGCCGGGCTCAATGATTTCGTCGCCTGCGGACTCAACCACGGTCAGTGACGTCTGTGTGTTCATCCGTTCGGCAAACATTCTTGAGAAAACGGGCGGAATATGCTGAACAATTACGATTCCCGGTATATTCGGCGGCAAATTCTTGAGAACTGTAAAAATCGCTTCCGTACCGCCGGTGGACGCCCCGATAAAGATAACCTTCTTTGTGTCAAACTTCGCGCTTTTGGGAACCGAGACGATGCTTTTCAGCCTGCGCTGTTGTATTTTCGCGAGCGGCGCGGTTTTAATTTTTATTATCAGCTCATTGAGCAGGCTTTTCATGGTGCCCGTCGAATGTTCGTCCGGTTTAACGACGTAATCGACCGCGCCGGCGTTCATGGCGTCAAAAACCTTGTTCGTGATTCCGCTGACGATAATGACAGGCATAGGATACTGCGGTAAAAGCTGCCGGATGAACTCGATTCCGTTCATCTTCGGCATTTCGATATCACAGGTCATAACGTCCGGCTGCAAATTGACGATCATATCTTTTGCCTGAAAAGGGTCACCCGCTTTTCCGACTACCTCGATATGGGGATCTTCCGAAAGCCCTCTTGCCAGCATTTCTCGGAAAAGCAGCGAATCGTCAACGATTAGGACTTTTATTTTTTTCTTAGGCTGAATCATAGAATTGAACCTCGTACGGGGAATTACATTTTTCTGTATATTGCCGGCTTAACATATTTAAAATTCGTCTCGCTTCGTAATATAGACTCCGAATGACCGATAAAAAGATACCCGCCATCCTCCAATATGTCGTAAAACTTCCGTATCAGTTCTTCTTTTGTTTCGTTATCAAAATATATCATAACGTTTCGGCAGAATATAACATGGAACTTCTTCTTGAACGGAAAAACCTTCTCCATCAGATTGAACTTCCGGTAAATCACGTCGTTTTTGATTCTGTCCGCGACGACAAAGCGGTCTTTGTCGTACGGCTTAAAATAGGCCATTCTCCAGTTTGCCGGAAGAACCGAAACGTTTTCCTTGTCATAAACGCCCTGTTTCGCAATGTTGAGCACTCTTTCAGATATGTCCGTGGCGAGCAGCCTGGTGTCCCAGGCGCTTTTTCTTTCCCCGAAATACTCGTCGATAATCATCGCGAGCGTGTAGGACTCCTCGCCGGTCGAGCAAGCCGCGCACCAGATTCTTAAATCCTTGTTTTTGATCGTTTGTTCCAGATACGGAAGCACCGTTTTTTGAAAATACTCAAAATGGTCTTTTTCTCGCATGAAATAGGTATGATTGGTTGTTATCCGATTGACAAGCGTCGTGATCGCTTCTTTGGAATCATCGGATATCAGTTTTTCGTAAAACTCAGAAAAGCTCTTATATCCATGCTGGATTAGCGTGCTGGAAAGCCTTCCGGTCAGCATTGCACGCTTTTCTTTCTTAATATGAATACCGTAGTTTTTCTTAATGAAACTTACAAGCTGTTCAAACTCTTTATCCGTGATTTCAATCATGCCAGTTTTTAAAGTAAAGCAGAGAATTTTCAGATTATGAATGAGAATTCTCTGCTTTTTTCCCTTTAAATTTTAATATCCTCGTTGTCCGTAGTCGTGTTGTCTTCAGGGTTTTCTTCAAAGGCCGGTTCGGTTTCGACCGTCTCGTCTTCCGAAACCGCAGCGTTGTCCGTGCCGGCATCGACAGCGTCGCTGCTCTGCTCAATTTCTTCGTCCGCGATACCGCTCTCGCTATCTGAATCGGCGATGATGGCATTCAGAGTAATCTCGGGTTCTGCGCCGAAATCCTCGACTGCGCCGGCTTCGACCGCGGCGTCACTGCCGGTTTCGTCTGCTTCTTCGGCGGCAACGCTTTCCTCGGAAGCCTCAACGTCGGTCTCGTCTTCGTCTTCTTCGTCTTCTTCCTCGATCTCGTCGTCCTCGTACTCATCCAAATCGTACTGCTGAATATCGGGGATGACGTCCTTGAGTTTGAATTTCGCAATCTGTTCGTCCAGCAGCGCAGCCTGTCCGGAAAGCTGCTGGCTTGCTGCCGCGCTTTCCTCAGAGGTGGACGAGTTCTCCTGAACGACGCGGGAAACCTCGATGATGCCCTGATTTACCTGCGCGATGCCGGATGCCTGCTCGTTGGAAGCGATGGAAATGTTGCTTACAAGCTCGGCAACCTTCGAGACGTCGTTGACAATCATGTTCAGGTAATCGGCGGTATCCTGCGCAATCTTGACGCCGTCCTGCACTTTTATCATCGAAGCTTCGATCAGTTCGCTCGTCTCCTGCGCCGCTTCCGCGCACCGAACCGCCAGATTTCTTACTTCTTCGGCGACGACGGCAAAACCTTTTCCGGATTCGCCGGCTCTTGCGGCCTCAATCGCGGCGTTCAGCGCCAGGATATTGGTCTGGAACGCGATATCTTCGATCACCTTGATAATCTGAGAGATATTGGCGGAAGAGTGATTGATATCCTCCATCGCGCCCAGCATAAGGTTCATCTGGTCGGTGCCGAGCTCGGCTTTCTTCTGCACCTCGCTCGAAATCTGGTTCGCGTTCTCAGCGAACTCGGCGTTCAGCCTTGTCTGGGAAGATATTTCTTCCATCGTCGCCGAAAGTTCTTCCAGCGAACTTGCCTGCTCGGCCGCGCCCTGCGAAAGAATCATGCTCGAATCGGAAATCTGCTTCGCGCTCGACGCGACTTCTTTGGAAGCGCTGCGAATGTTGTGAATCAGCACGTTCATATTGTCGCAGATTTGCTGCATCTTGCTGGCGAGTTTTCCGAACTCATCCCTTCGTTTCAGGTCTACGTCAACATCGAATCTGCCTCTTGCGTACTGCTCGGAAACCTTTACTAACCTTTTAATCGGCTTCTTGAACCCCTGCGCGATAAATACGGAGATAAACATGCCGAGCGCAAGGCCGAAAATACCGATGATAATCAAAACGGTTACAAGGCTTTCAACCGCTTCCGTCACGTCCTTCTCAGGCACGTCGATCGCCAGCGCCCATGTCGTACCGTCAATCTTCGCGTACGCGATGTATTTGGTCTCGCCGTTCTCTTTATAGGTATCGACGCCGCTCGCCTGGACCACCATTGCCTGTTCGATTTTCGCAAGGTCTTCGAGCGATGAATCTTCTTTCGCTTTCTCTACGATGTTTTCCGAAATCTTATCGGGATTGGTATGCGCGATGGTCGTGTATGTACTCGAAATAATGAACGTATTGCCGGATTTGTATTTTACGTTCTTGATCATATCCGACAATTCGGACGCTTTTTTCGTGGCGGTTAAAACGCCGATAATCTCGCCGTCGTTATTGATAAACGGATAGGCGTAAATGATGATTTTTTCCTGTTCTCCCGGTTTGAAGAACGGATCGGTGGCGAACTTCTGCCCTTTGATGGCTTTTTTGGAAATACTCTTCGTCGGAAAGGTTTCTGTCCTTATCCTTTACCGAGAAGGATTTGCCTTCCTTATCAATGATGGTCATA
The DNA here is from genome assembly GCA_029550965.1 of Bacillota bacterium. Taxonomy (GTDB): domain Bacteria; phylum Bacillota; class Clostridia; order Oscillospirales; family CAG-382; genus UBA1049. Next base: position 8,460 of record JAKPGJ010000019.1, on the reverse strand, counting down.
TCAATGCAGCCGTCTTTATTGATCTGACCCCGCAGAAGCTCGATGATTTTTTCTCTGTTCTCTTTCGGGTCCAGGAATATGTCGTTTTTAAGCAGAATCTTTAGGCTGTTGAAGTTGGCGTCAACCTTTGCCGAAACGGTGTTCGACGCCCCTTTTGCGATTTCGGTCAACGTTTCTTTTGCTTCATCGACCAGAAGATCCTCGCAAACGATTGCAGCAAACAATGTAATAAATGAGCATATTAATAGTATTACCGCGCTGATATAAACAACTAATTTCAACGATATACTCAAATTAATTTTCCTTTTCATAATAACTGCCTTTCATTTCATCGTTTTTTCATACGGTACTCTTATGAAGTACGAAGAATATGCTCGCATGAAACTTTGATTACACTGTGGTTTAATACTTTCCGAAATCAGTGTCGCTCAAGAGAATTTCCTGCTGCGCACTGCTTTCGTTCACAGTATTTGCTGCGGGCTGGTCGTTATTTACGGTAATCTCTATGTTCTCTATGCTTTCTGTTTTTTCCGTTTTTTCATTGTTCTCTGTTTTTTCTTTATTCTCTGTTTTTTCTTTGCTCTCTTTATTTGCCTTTTTCTTTTTAATATAATTAAATAATTTCTTCTTTTTCTTCTTCTTGCTCTTGCTCTTCTTGCTCTTTACTTTTTCTTCTTTTATTTCCTCTATGTCTTTTTTCAGTTTAAAGACGGCGATCTGTTCTTTGAGCAAGGCAGCCTGTCCGGAAAGCTCCTCGCTTGCAGCCGCGCTCTCCTCCGCGGTCGCAGAGTTCTCCTGAACGACCTGCGAAACCTGCATGATTCCCTGATTAATCTGCGCGATGCCGGAAGCCTGCTCGTTGGAAGCGACGCTGATGCTGTTGACAATCTCGGCCACCCTGGAAATGTTCGAAACGATTTTGCTTAAATGCTCCGCGGTTTCGTTCGCCGTTTTCACGCCGTCGTTTATCTTTCTAATGGAGCCTTCAATTAGCGCGGTCGTCTCCTTTGCGGCGCTCGCGCTTCTGGAAGCGAGGTTGCGAACCTCCTGCGCTACGACCGCAAAACCTTTGCCGGCCTGTCCGGCTCTCGCGGCCTCAACAGCCGCGTTCAACGCAAGGATATTGGTCTGGAAGGCTATGTCGTCGATAACCCTTACAATCTGGGAGATGTTTTTAGAAGAAGTGCTGATTTCATTCATCGCGGCAAGCATCTGCTTCATCTGTTCGTTGCCAAGATGCGCGCTCTGCTGCGCTTCGATCGCGATGTTGTTTGCCTGAACTGCGTTTTCGGCGTTCAGTCTGGTCTGCGCGGAAATCTCCTCGATGGTCGCAGAAAGCTGCTCCATCGTGCTTGCCTGCTCCGTCGCGCCCTGCGACAACGCCATGCTCGAATCGGAAATCTGCTTTGCGCCGGACGCCACCTGGTCTGCGGAAGAACGAATATTCTCCAAAAGTCCGTTCAGGTTGCTGATAACCTGTTCAAACGCTTTGCCCAGGTTGCCGAGCTCGTCTTTTCTGTTCAGCAGCTTCTCCGGCAGTTCCTGCGACAAATCGCCCTGCGCCAGGTTCTCTGCGAACACTTTCGCCAAGTTCACCGGTTTTTTAATTTGAGAAGTAATAACATATATCAGAATTGCGCTGACCACCAGGATTACGGCGGCAGCAATAGCGATGGAGGTGTTTAACGAGCGAAATCCCTGATTAATTTCAGCTTCCGGCGCGGTGATGGCCAAAAACCATCTTGTGCCCTCGATCGGCGCGTACGCTATGTAGTTGGTGACGGACTTTTTGTTTTCTTTATACGAGTATGTATCGATACCTGTTTGGCCGGAAAACAGTTTATCCTTAATTTTATCCAGCGAAGCAATGTCTTCGGCGTTTTCCGAACTGGTAACTTTCTCATAATCTTTGTGCGCGATGACCTTCAGGTCTTTATTGATCACAAAAGCCGAGCTGTTTTTGCCGGTGTAAGAAATCGTACCAACCAACTCGGACAATTCAGACGCCGGTCTGACCGCCGTGATAACGAAGACCACTTTGTTGCTTTCGTTTTTGATCGGAAGGCTGAACGCGATCACCCAAGCGTTGTCGTTTTCATCGATGTACGGGTTGGAAACGTTCGGGTTTCCCCGGACAGCCTCTTTAAAAAACTCCTGTTGCGCGATATAGACGCTGTCGTGTTTCGCAGAATATCCGTATCCGTCCGCGTCAGAAACGATGATGTCGAAATCCTTTTCTTTATCCGCGACTTTTCTGATTAAAGACTGAATGTTGCTTTTATTCGCCAGTATATCTTCGAAGTTAGTATCTTGAGAAAGCGCGATAAGGCTTCCAAAACTACCGTTCACTTTCTCGGCAACCGTATCCGCCGCCTGTTTGGCAAGGCCGGTCATCGTGTCGTTCACGTTTTTATCCATCGTGTTTTTCGTCAGGAAAATCGCGATCGACGATAACGCCAAACAAACGGCCAAAACAAAACTGCCGATTCCAAGTAATAATTTTGTGGATAAACTGCTTATGCCTGATATCTTTTTCATATTAACAAGTCCCTTCTGTTTTGTCTTGTGTAAGAATATTTTGCCGGGATAAAGGCAATCCACTTCAAAAAATACTCAGCTTTAAGCTTTATCACCATGTGGTATTCAAGATACTAAACAGTTGTATTCGACCTTAACGAATCCTCCGGACAGTCAACCCCGTATCGGCATTGACTGTCCGCCCTTTTTATGTTTCCGAAATCTGTACAGCTAAGAATATCTTTTCGTAGCTTTCACTTGCACAACTATAAAAATCGTTTCATTATTCTTTTTAACATTCGTATGAAAAAATCCGGTAAGTCTTATAAAAACACGGTCTTTTACAATGAAACTATAAAAGTCCTTTCATGAAAAAACCCGCAATTTCAGCGTTTCTGATCCGCTTTAAAACAGCGGTCAGTTTTCGTTTTGAATCGCCGAGGCGATGTCGTCGATGTCGCGGAAATCAATCAGGCTCTGATTATCCAGTATCAGCTTTATTTCGTCCTTCACTTTCGCGATCCCTTTGACAAATCGGTTGCTGTCCTTCTTGATGGCAGGCGGATTGACGATATCGCTTTCCGGAATGGTTAATACTTCGGCAACGCTGTCGACGATAAAACCGATATCCATGCCGTCAATCGAAGCGACGACGATGCAGGTTCTTTCGTTATAAGCGATTTCCGATTTGTTGAACCTGATTCTCAAATCCATGACAGGAATGATGCGGCCCCTCAGGTTGACGATACCCTTAACATAGGCCGGCAAACCCGGAACAGGCGTAATCGGCAGCATGTTAATGATTTCTATGACAAAACTGATTTCGATGGCATAGCATTCGTTATCGATTTTGAACGTCAGAAACTTGCTGGACAGGGAATCCTCCGATGCTTCGGCTCCGGAAAATGTCTTTGATACATCGCTCATTCGTTTTGCCCCCTTATTTAATATCGGTATTTACCAGCCAACCGGCATCGATTATTAGACTGATGCTTCCGTCGCCTAATAATGTGCAGCCTGATAAGCCTTCCACCGTTTTGATTCTCTTGATTAATTCAGGCAGGGTTTTTACAACTACCTGATGTTCTCCGATAAGTTTGTCTGCGAAAATGCAGCGCCGCTTGTCATCCTGTTCGACCAGGATTAAGATTCCGTCGGAAAGATTCGTAACCTCGGTTTCAATGCCCCATTGTTTATGCAGACGCATAATCGCGTAGCATTCGCCGCGGAGCATAATCATTTCGTTGCCGTATATATCCGTGAAAATGTCTTTCGGATCCGGCTTGAAAGACTCCTTCATAGCGGAAATGGGGATCGTAAAGCGCCTGTTTCCGACTAAAATGCCCATTCCCTCGATAATGGCGACGGTAAGCGGTATCTTCATAATCACCGCCATGCCTTTGCCTTCCTCGCTCTCCACGGTCAAAGAACCGCCGATGGCAAGGATATTCTTCAAAACGACGTCCATGCCGACGCCGCGTCCGCTGTACTCCGAAACCGTTTCGTTCGTCGAAAATCCGGGCAGGAATATGAGGTTGTAGATTTCCTTGTCCGTCATTTCGCTCTCGGGTTTCTTTAAAAGGTTCTGTCTTTTCGCTTTTTCAAGAACCTTGTTCTTGTCGATGCCGCGGCCGTCGTCCCGAACGACAACATATACGTTGCTTCCGGCGTTATAGGCTTCGATCGTAATGGTTCCGACAGGCGGCTTCCCGGCCGCGATTCTCTCTTCCTCGCTTTCGATGCCATGGTCGATGCAGTTTCTTACGAGGTGCAAAAGCGGGTCGGAAAGATGCTCGATAATATTTTTATCGACCTCCGTCTCTTCGCCAATAATCCTGATTTCCGCTTCTTTGCCAAGCTTTTTCGTCATATCGCGCACAATGCGGTGCGTTTTCTGGAAAGTCGAGGCGAGCGGAACCAGTCTGAGAGACATGACCAGGTCCTGCATTTCGTTGATAATCTTATGCAGCTGCTGCGCTTCTCTTTGGAAGTTGGGCAGCTCAAGCCCGCTCAAATCGGGGTTCTCAACCACCATGGATTCGGCGATGACAAGCTCGCCGACCATATCCATCAGCTTGTCCAGCTTGGATACGTTTACGCTGATCAGGCTTTGCACGGACTGATGCTCGTCATTCTTATCCGCTTTATTGCCGTTCTTTTGCCCGTTTTTTACTTCCGGTTTTGCGCCTTTTTGCGTTTGATTGCGCTCCGCTTTGGCCGTTTCGATCAGATTGATGCTCCCGACAAAAGGCGTTTTTTCGAATATTTCAATTATATCCTGATAGGTTTTTGCGGAATCGAAGAAGATCTTAAAACCGTTCTTTCTGATTTCAAAAACCGTATCGTTATTTTCAACGATGTCCTCCGGCTGAAACCGGATATGATCGGCAAAATCTTCCATGTCCCGGACGATTGAGAAAGCGCGGATATTCTCCATTCCGCAGCCTTCTTCGAAAAAGACGGTCAACTGATAGCTATGTTTCTCTGACTTTTCGTCTTTTGAAACCTTTTCGCCGTCAGCCGCTTTTTCTGCCGATTTGCTTTCCGTACCGGTATTTTTATTGCGCGAAACACCCTTGCCGCCGCTGATTTCATGCAAACAGCGTTCGACTCTCTGTATTAGGGCTTCTCCGCCCTCAATATCGGCTTCTTCGTTGTTTTTAATCTTCTCCATCTCACTGTTGATATAATCCATGCAGGAGAGGATTATATCCGTAATGTTTGAGCAGTCGTATTCAACAGAAGGATTCTCGCGAATAAAGTAAAACAAGTCCTCGGCTTTGTGCGCCACTGTGGATATGTTCGAAAAAGACATCATTGCCGCAGAACCCTTGATGGTATGCATGATTCTGAAAATCTCGTTGATTGCCTCTTCCGAGAACTTGCCGGCCTTTTCAGTATCAAGAATGATTCTTTCGAGCTGCTCAGTGTTTTGCGATGTTTCAAACAGGAACATTTCGAGCAACGAATCACCGTAGTGTTCCGCCATAATCATCACCTCATGTTTTTATTTGTCTGCGGCAATCTTCAGCAGCGTTTGCGTAATATGTTCTTCTTTGTACGGTTTTACGATAAACGATTTCGCGCCGTTGAGGATGGCTTCTTTGACCATTCTCTCCTGTCCCATAGCCGAAATCATAACGACTTTCGCGTTTTTGTCATATTCGCGAATCTTCTTCAAAGCCTCGATTCCGGTCATATCCGGCATCGTGATGTCCATGGTGACAATATCCGGATGGTACTCGATATACTTCTCGATTCCCTCCTGACCGTTTTTCGCGTCTGCTACTACTTTAAAACCGTTTTTCTCAAGTACGTTTTTAATAGCGAGTCTCATAAAAGCAGCATCGTCAACAACTAAAACAGTGATCAAAAGTATCACACTCCAATTACATGGTATCGTTTGGTTTATATATTCCGAGAATTGTTACGTTCAACAAACTCGGATCATTGTATAAATCATAAATTTCTTCCGGATCGTTTGGATTATCCGATATAATTCTTACTTTCGGCCTCATAAAGCTGTATGGGTAATTCTCTATGACCATTCCCCGCTTGCCGTTGGACAGTCTGACGATCGAGCCGACCGGATACAGCACGATCTTTTTGAGGAATATCTCCAAAATTTTTGGGTCAAACATCGCGCCGGCGTTTCCCATAATATGTTCCATCGCTTCCGACGGGGAAAACGCTTTTCGGTAAGGCCTGTCCGACGTCATCGCGTCATAGTTGTCGCAAATCGCAATAATCTTGCCTTCCAGGGTCTGCTTGGTATGGGGCAGACCGAGCGGGTATCCCGTTCCGTCATACCGCTCATGATGCGTTAGCACAGCGATAATCGATTCAAGCGGAAGCGTATTCTGCTTTTTTAGGTATTCGCTTCCATATTGGCTGTGTTTCTTCATCTGCTCATACTCTTCCAGACTGAGCGGACCTTCTTTGTTCAGAATTTCTTTGGGTACGAATATTTTTCCAAGGTCATGGAGCAAAGCGCCCATCCCTAATTTATATAACCCGCTTCTGTTCATTCCCGCGGCAACGCCGACCATAATGGAAAGCGCCGCCACGCTGACGCAGTGATAATAGGTATAATCATCAAATACCTTCAGATCCACCATGTTGATCATTGCGTTTTTATCGGTGGATATCTCATCAATAATATCATCCAGAAGATGCGACATCGTCGAGAATGAATACGATGTGACAATCGCATTGCCGCGCTCGATGCCTTTGAAAAAGCTCCTGACGGCGTTGACCGTGTTTTCCTTCAGTCTTGTGCTGATAATACCCTTGATTTCGTATTCCGGCTTGTCTTCGTCTCCGATATATACGCCCTCGCATCCCGCAAGAATCAACTTATTGATCAGTGATTCCGTAAGTTCAGTCCCGGCTGCCAAAAGCAGTTCGCTTCGCGAACCGTAAAGGTTCTTCGCCAAAACCATACCAGCTTCTAGATTTGATGATGGTATAAACTTCATATCAAAACCTTTAAAAAGATATTATATATGACTTTTATGACTGTTCTCCTTCTGATAATAAAACATTTTAATTTAATATATTTTGAAAGCTCTGCGGGAGTATAGATACTCCCGCAGAGAAAATTATCAGCGGATCAAAGTATGCGCCGAATCGGACGCATCCTTTGATTCAAGGGGTAAATATTAAATTATCTTAATAACTGGAGAACGCCCTGCGGCTGCGCATTCGCCTGCGCTAACATGGACTGAGCTGCCTGGAGCAGGATGTTGTTCTTTGTGTACTCCATCATCTCTTCAGCCATATCAACGTCTCTGATACGGCTCTCGGCTGCCTGGAGGTTCTCTTTTGTGGTAGCCATGTTGTTGGATGCATGCTCGAGCTGATTCTGCAGTGCGCCGTAGGTAGCTCTGGTGGTGTTGACTTCGGTGATAGCATCTTCAACCAGATCAACAGTAACCGCTTCAGCATCGGTGTCGCTTCCATCTGCTGCTACTGTCTTTGCGGTAAGAGCTGCAAGGTTTGTTACTGTAGCGTTAGCAATGGATACCGTCTGATTTCCATCCTCGCCATATTTAATATCGATTGTGCTTGCGGTGCCAATGCCAGTTATACTGGTATCGGTTGCATCGGTTGTAACATCGCCGAATACTGCGATTCCGTTGAACTTTGTATTCTTATAAATACCGGTAATTGCTGTACCGAGCGCTTTCATTTCAGCACCGATGTTCTTCTTGTCATCTGCGCTGTAGGTGCCGTTCTGAACCTGAACCGCAAGCTCCTTCAGTCTTGTGAGCATGTCGGATACTTCGGTAAGAGCGCCCTCTGCGGTCTGAAGCAGAGAAATACCGTCCTGAGCGTTTCTGGTCGCCTGGGTAAGTCCGCGGATCTGGCTCCTCATCTTCTCGGAAATCGAAAGACCTGCGGCGTCGTCAGCAGCGCGGTTGATTCTCGAGCCGCTGGAGAGCTTCTCCATAGACTTGCTTGTTTTAGTTGCGTTTGTGTTGTACTGGCGATAGGTGTTCATCGCCGAAATGTTGTGACTGATTCTCATTTCTTTTTTCCTCCTTGATTTATTTATGAGATTCCGTTCTCGGGTTTTGCCTTACTTATTTAAGAAGTTGGAGAACGCCCTGCGGCTGAGCGTTAGCCTGAGCGAGCATGGACTGAGCTGCCTGGAGCAGGATGTTGTTCTTTGTGTACTCCATCATCTCTTCAGCCATATCAACGTCTCTGATACGGCTCTCGGCTGCCTGAAGGTTCTCTTTCGTGGTAGCCATATTATTGGACGCATGCTCAAGCTGGTTCTGCAGCGCGCCGTATGTAGCTCTTGTGGTGTTGACTTCGGTGATGGCAGCTTCAACTGTAGTAACAGCAACAGCATCAGGTGCTGTATCAGCAGCGGCTGTTAAAGTTGTCAGCGCATTTAAGTTCGTTGTTGCGGCTGCTTTGATAGAAACTTTCTGG
>JAKPGJ010000026.1 GCA_029550965.1 Bacillota bacterium | reverse complement strand
GGTAACCGTTGCGTTGATTACAGGTTTCCACGTTTCAACCACCATTTTCGCCAGCGGTCTGGCAACATTATGCTTTATCCTGGTAACCGGAAGAAAAATTCCGCTTTATTACGGTTCGAGTTTCTCTTATCTGTCTGCGATAACAGGTTTGATGGCAAACGAAAAGTTTATCGCAACCCTAAAGCCTGAAACAGTAGAGCAATTAAGCCATTGGCAGGTCAACAAAGGACTGCTTCCCGTAGAGGCTTTGCAGTACGCGCAATTCGGAATAATCATGTCCGGTCTTGTTTCGATAGCCGCTGGTCTTATTGTCAGGTTTGTTGGTCCCAGAGCAGTTGAAAAGATTCTGCCTGCCTCTATTACCGGTCCTGTCGCAATGATTATCGGTCTTACCCTTGCCGGAACCGCTTTGGGCGACGCGGCTCCCCAGCCGCTCGCGGAGAATGCGGTCGAAGCCATTCTCAACTCCAACTGGGTTTGGGCAGTTTCATTGGTTACACTGTTGTCAACCGTTATCTTCTCAAGATACTTAAAAGGCTTCCTTGGGCAGATCCCGCTTCTGCTCGGCGCCGGCGTAGGATGCGCGTTCGCGGGACTTCTGTACGCCTTTGGTGCCGGAGATATGTTCCAGAAACTAAACGAAACTTCGTCCTCTGTCTTCGCACTCCCGGCGATTACATTCCCGAAGATTTCCTGGCTCGCGGTCGCCGCAATCATGCCCATCGCGATAGCAACCATACCGGAATCCACGGCGCATATGTATCAGCTTGATATCTATGTCAATGATGTCGCAAAGAAGAAGAATTCCAAGAAGAAGTACGCCCTTGCCGACATGCTTGACAGGAACTTGATCGGCGACGGTATCGGCGATATGGTTGCCGGCTTCATCGGCGGTCCCGCCGGTACGAACTACGGCGAAAACATCAGCACGATGGCGATCACCAAGGTGTTCTCGGTTTCCGTACTGATCGTCGCCGCCATCATCGCAATGGTTATCTCGTTCTTCACGCCGCTTGTCAACGCGATTTACGCGATTCCGAAGGCAGTTATCGGCGGTCTTGAGATTTACCTCTTCGGCGCGATCGCCGCGCAGGGCATAGCGATTATGATTGACAAAAAAGTGGATATGTTCAGCGCAAAGAATATCGCCGTCATCGCTACGATTATGGTAATCGGTCTCGGCGGAGCATATCAGTTCGGCGGAAACATCCCCTTCCTTGGTATCGAAGTTCCCAGCATCGCAGGTGCTGCCATATTCGGCATAATCCTCAACCTCCTTCTCAGCATTGGCGAGAAGAAGCGCAAACCCGCTGTAAATAATGAAGCACCCGTTCAAACAAACAACGAAGCAACCGAAACAAACGAATAGCATATAAAAAATCTCACCCTTTACGGGTGAGATTCAGCCCGTCAAAAAAGCCCACATCTACTGGGCTTTTTCTCGTTTTTATGGTATAATAGAGTCATCCCAAAAATGAGGTGACAAAAATGTTAAGACGGGAAAAAGACAGCCGCGAGCAGGTGGAAATATTCAGCATTGACG
>JAKPGJ010000025.1 GCA_029550965.1 Bacillota bacterium | reverse complement strand
TCTGCTGTACGAATAGGGAATATGATACCGGTTCAGGATGGATACGGCTTTTTCGCTCATCACGTCGCCGTAAACGTAGGCAACCCCGCATTTCACCAGCAGAAAAGCCGCCGCGCCGCCGATGATTTTATCCGCCGCAGCCGCGCCCTTGAGATTGGCGTTGCGCTCGATCAGTTCCATAATCGGAGCGACGCCTTTTTTACTGGACGTAAAGATTTCTTCGCCGGCATTGATTACGACAAAGGAAAACCCGTGTCTTTTAAGCATCAGTATTGTTTTGTTGATTTGTTCGATCATTGAAATACCTCTTTAACACATACACGACGGGCGGTATTATTACAAGCTGAATAATAACGCCTGCAATCCCTTGCACAAACGAATTCCATACCGCGATCGGCGCCGCGTTTTTCATATGAAACACGTAAAACGCTACGCACAGCAGTCCGGCATATAGAAGCCTGCCGGAAATCATGGCGGAAATCAACGCAAGGTAAACGTTTTTAAACAGGGCGGCGAACAGGCCGCTCGCGAATCCGTACAGCGCCAGTTCGGCGATGACAAAGGGCAGCCGTTCGGCGGACGGCATGGCGCCGCCGGTTATCAGAAAAGACAGGAAGGGAATCAGCAGTCCCGCGGCAAAACCGTACAGGCTCCCCAACAGCAATCCGCAAATCAGAACCGGAATATGCATCGGCAGGAACATCATGCCCGCCTTCGCGCCGCCGAGATAATGAAAGATCTGCGGAACCAGCGCGCCGGCTGCGATTAGCACCGCCGCATAAACCGGCTTACGAATCCTTTTCATGGTATAGCTCCTTAAACAGTCTATCCGCTTTTTTCATTTCCTCCGGAATCTGAATCGACTGCGGACAGTGCTCCATGCAGACGCCGCATTCCGTGCAGTTCTCGGGACGCGTCTCCGGCGCCATGTTTTTGATAGCTTTGCGCGCGGCGTCCCAGTCTCGGATCAGCGCGTAATCGTTGAGAATCTTGAAAACGCCCGGAATGTCCACGCCGAACGGACAATCCATGCAGTAGCGGCAGGCGGTGCAGGGAACCGTGGTCGCCTTTCTGTAGGCGTCAACCGCTTCGTCGAGCGTTTTGCGCTCGGATTCGGAGAGCGGAACAAACGGCGTCATGGTGCCGATATTATCCTGAACCTGTTCAAACGTGCTCATTCCGCTCAGAACGGTCAGCACATTGGGCAGGGAAGCGGCGTACCGAATCGCCCAGGAAGCGACGCTTCTGTCCGGCTGGGCTTTTTTCAGAATCTCGCAGGCTTCCGGACATAAAGTAGCGAGCGCGCCGCCCTTGACCGGCTCCATGATTATGCACTGCACGCCCTTTTCGACGGTCAGTTCGTACAGCCTTTTTGCGTCCATAACCTCCCAGTCCAGGTAATTTACCTGAATCTGCGTAAAATCCCATTCGTATGTATTCAGAATCCGCTCGAAAACCTCGGTCGTATCGTGGAAGGAAAAGCCTAAATGCCGAATTTTGCCCTGCCTTTGATAGTCTTTTAAGAGGTCGTAAAGCCCGAGGTTTATCACCAGCTCCAGCTTGTCTTTGGACATGGCGTGCAAAAGATAAAAGTCGAAATACTCGGTGTTGCAGCGGCTTAACTGCTCTGCGAAAATCCTTTCGGCGTCTTTTCTGGTTTTCGTGTTCCAAAGAGGCAGTTTGTCGGCGAGAAAATAGCTGCCGCGCGGATATTTCGCCAGCGCTTTCGCGAGAAAACCCTCGCTTTTTCCTTCGTGATAGATATAAGCGGTATCGAAATAATTGACGCCGTTCGCGACCGCGTAATCGATCATCGCGCAGGCGGTTTTTTCATCGATCTGCTCCATGCTGCCGTTAATAACCGGCAGACGCATCGCCCCGAACCCGAGCAGGGATACTTTCTCTTTTGATTTGCCAAAAACTCTGTACTCCATACGCTCACCCTTGCCGCTATTGAAATAGCGGGATTGAAGCATGTAAAATTTCAATCCCGCTGTTTGTATTTTAATTAGTTGCCTTTTACAAGCTTGTCGATTTCCTCGGCGAAATTATCTTCTTTCTTCTCGATTCCTTCGCCTTTTTCGTATTTTACGAAAGAAACGACCTTAATCTCGCCGCCCAGCTCTTTCGCGGTGTTCTCGACGTACTTGGAAACCTTGATTTCCTCGTCCTTAACATACTGCTGGTCCAAAAGGCAGTTTGTGTCGTAGAACTTGCTGATTCTGCCTTCGACCATCTTCTGCTTGACCGCATCCGGCTTGCTCTTGAGCTTCTCGTCGTTCTCGATTTGCGTGCGAAGGATTTCCTTCTCGCTTTCAAGAACGCTTGCAGGGACGTGGTCCTTGGAAACATAAAGAGGATTCATAGCGGCGATCTGCATGCAGATATTCTTTGCGAATTCCGCAAAGCCTGCGGTCTTCTCGATGCCGTTGGTGGTCTCAAACTTGGTGATAACGCCAGCTGCGCCGCCGCCGTGAATATATGTGCCGACAACGCCCTCCACAATCTCGAAACGGCGGATGTTCATGTTCTCGCCGATCGTGAAAATCATGTTCTTGAGCGCGGCGTCAACCGTTGCGTCGCTGTCCTTGTAGGGAAGCGCGAGCAGTTCTTCGATGCTCTTCGGCTTCTTTTCAACGATTGTCTCAAGAACGCCTTTTACGAAATCCTTGAACGTCGCGTTCTTCGCAACGAAGTCTGTTTCGCTGTTTACTTCCAGGATCGCGGAAGTATTGCCGACGGTAAGAATGTCAACGATGCCGTCCGCCGCGATTCTGTCAGCCTTTTTCGCTGCGACAGCAAGACCCTTTTCGCGCAGAATCTTGATTGCCTCTTCAAAATCGCCGTTCGCTTCGACCAGCGCCTTCTTGCATTCCATCATGCCGCAGCCGGTTTTTGCTCTTAAATCCATTACTGCCTTTGCGGATATTTCAGCCATTTATTTTAGCCTCCTGTTATTACGATAGTTTCGTCCGATTACTCGGCGTCGGTTTTTGCTTCGGTTTCCGCAGCTTCTGCGACCGCAGCTTCTGCGGCAGCAGCTTCTTCAGCCGCAGCTTCGGCGGTTGCGCCGGCTTCGGAAGAATCAATAAACTGCTCGCCCTGCTTGCCTTCAATCACAGCGTCCGCCATAACCGATGCGATCAGCTTGATCGCGCGGATAGCGTCGTCGTTGCCGGGAATAACGTAGTCAACTTCGTCCGGGTCGCAGTTCGTATCAACGATAGCGATAACAGGGATACCAAGCTTCTTCGCTTCGTCCACTGCGTTCTTCTCTTTCTTGGGGTCAACGACGAAGATCGCGGAGGGAAGCGACTTCATATCCTTGATACCGCCAAGGTTGCGCTCAAGGTCCTGCATTTCCTTCTGGAGCTTGGCGACTTCCTTCTTGGGAAGAAGATCAAAGGTGCCGTCCTCAGACATCTTGTTGAGGTTGTGAAGTTTCTGGATGGACTTCTTGATGGTCTTGAAGTTCGTAAGCATACCGCCAAGCCAGCGAATGTTTACATAAAACATTTCGCATCTGAGCGCTTCTTCCTTAATCGCGTCCTGCGCCTGCTTCTTGGTGCCGACGAAAAGAATGTTGCCACCTTCAGCGACCGTATTGCGAACGAACAGGTAAGCCTCTTCGATTTTCTTAACGGTTTTCTGAAGGTCGATGATGTAGATACCGTTTCTCTCGGTGAAGATGTACTCCGCCATTTTGGGGTTCCATCTTCTGGTCTGGTGACCGAAATGAACGCCTGCTTCAAGCAGCTGCTTCATTGAAATAACTGACATTTCTTCTACTCCTTTTTTCTCGGGTTAGCCCCGCCACCGCTTTGGGATTTACGCCGGCCTTACGGATATGTGCTATCCGCACCCGAACCGACGCATAACGGTGTGTGTACTTGCCTGTGTCTCAAAAGGCTTTGGATATTATATCACGAAAACCCTTTGTTTGCAATACCTTTTCTAAAAATTTGGAAGGTTTTTTCTATAATTTACTGGTAAAAATTTGGTTATACTGATAAAAAGTTTGCCGCGAATTTTTGTAAATATACGTTTGTTTTAACGTGGTACGCTTTTTTGAAATAAAAAAAGAGCCCCGCGTTATGCAGCGGGCGCTCTTTTGCGCGTTTCAGAGGGGGAACGCGCAGAGTTTGGGGATGGCTATCTGAGTTGACAGGTGTCGATCCGGGTAAGCGTGTTTATATCATAAGAGGAGAGAACGCTATCATACGAACCCTGTGAAAACACATAAATGTAATTGCCGATATAGAGGCCCCTTGTGTAGGCCGATCCGTCTTTCAGCATCGGTATGCTTCCTATATTTACAAACGCATTGTTTTCAAATTTGAATAATAGAAATTTGACGCAAGGCTCGTCTTTATAATCGAGTGCCGGGAAACCGATGATGTTCTTTATAGGATCAATTAAAACCGCCTTGTGGTTCAGGAACGCCTCGCTGTAGAGTAAATCATCGCTTAATAAAAGGACAGTAATCTCCGAGACGTTCGTTTTATCGCTAACGTCGAACATGGACAGCTTGATGCAGTCGCTGTCCGTATCCCAGCCGAGACCGAAGAGCAGACCGTCTCCGTAAGCGTGCAAGTAAGCGGAAAATCCGGGAATTTTGAGCGCTGACAGCACTTTTGGATTTTTCGGGTCGGAAAGGTCGATCGCGAACAGCGGGTCGGTGTTCCGGAAGGTTACCACATAGCCGATATTGCCGTAGAACCGTACGGAGTGGATGGTTTCGTCCGGCGCAAGGTTGTGAATGGTTCCAACCGGCTTGAGGTCCATATCCAGCGTATATAAGGCATTATAAACGCTTCTGTTCTTATGCGCAGCGATATAGCCCTTCTCGTCCTGACGAAACTCAAATGCGTACTCTAAGACGGTTGCTGCAACCCGCAGCGTGTCGCCGTACTCGTCCATCGCGAACTGGTTGATAAGCTTTCCGGCGATTTCTCCGGTCGCGTCAAGATTGATTCTGCCTCCGGATATCGAGAAGCGGTAAAGATCCGTACTGTCCTTCGCCATGACGATGGCATTGGCTTTCATTTCGAGCCTGTTGAAGTTTTTCATCGAATACGACGCGATATATATATTTTTCTCGCTTGCATAAATCGTACCCTGAACGCCCAAAGTTGCCAGGCTCGATTTATAGTTTTCCGGCTGGGTGACGTCCGTTCCGGTGATGACGTTATACACACTCTTTGATATATCTTCAGGCACGAAAATTCGAGACGGCGATATCAGATTCTTCCTGTCGTACGGCGAAGCGATAGGGATATACGTTTCGGCCGCGTCCTTGTCGGGTTCGTAAACACAATAAGATGAAATGATATAAAGGTATTTTCCGATCATGCGGGAGGAACTGTACGCGCCGCTCTGATAAAGCTCGTTTTTGAAAACAGGATTTGCCCTGTCGGCGATATCGTAAATCTCAACCGCGGTGATTCTTTTATAATAATCAAAGTTTCCGACGCTTGAATGGGCGGGCGCATAGCCTGATTTAATCAGGATCAGGGTGTCCTGATACAAAAGGATTTCTTTTAACACATAGTCGTAATCGTCCTGCCTGCCGCGGATCCGAATGGTCGAGACAAGGCTGAGCTTTCCGTTGTCCGCGGAGAGAATATACACGCAGCCTTTTTTGTGATTGGCTAAATTCTTTGTATAAAAGCGATAATAATCTAAAAGCACATTTCCGCAGGCATAGATATATTTACCGTCCGTTTTGATGATGTCCGCTTCCTGCACGCCCAGTACCTGGTTGTTTGTATCCGAGAATTCGGGTTGCTCGGGGTCGCCCGGCCCATCTTTCGGTCCGTCTTCTTCTATGATTCCATCGCTTCCCGGAATCGTAAAGTGTTGATCTTCGAGCTGCTGAATTTTTTTGCAAATATCCGTATAACTGTAATTGCCGACTTCTTTATCACTTCCGCCGCCGTCTTCTGTTTCGATATCTTCCGTTCGGGGGTCTTCGCAGTTTTCGTTCGTTGGTTTTGAATCGTCCCGGTTCGCACCGCTCTCGCTCTTCGCTCCGCTGCTGACGAGAGGCGAACCGAGTTTGGTATTTGGCGTGGAAATCGTTTGGTCGTCCGACGGAGCGTTGAAATTCATTTGCGGGACTGCGAACATGACCGCGCACGTCATCAAAGCAAGACACATCGCGGTGGCGAGCAGGGGCTTTAAGTATATCCTACGCGTCGTCTTTTCCCGACAGACCTTTAGCATTTTTTCTTTTGTTTTGACCAGGCTTTCGGAGGCAGGGGTGACCTTTTCCATATCGCGTCTGTATTTATCCTGAAACATAAACCAACCATCCTTTCTAAAACTGCTACTTGTCAGCGTTTTCAACTGTTTCAAAAGTATCGCCTAAAGCGGCTTTGAGCTTTTTTCGCGCGCGCATCAAAATGGATTTGACATAAGAACTGCTTCTGCCGAGCATTTCGGCTATTTCGTCGACTTTGTAATTCTCGTAATAATACAGGTGAATTACGGTCCGCATATTCTTCGGCAGTGCCGCGACCGCGTAGTAAACCTCGCTTTTCTCTTTCATGGTGACATAGAGATTATCTTTCAGCTCTGTTGTTCTACGGAACCATGACGAGGTAAGAAGACTTTTTGTCAGATTTATCGTGACCCGGATAAACCACGCCTTCTCATGTTCTGGGTTTTCAAACTGAGGGCTGCTTTTGATGTACCGAACAAACACTTCCTGCATGATGTCCTCCGCGTCGTGCGAATTGTTCGTACGCGCAAACGCGATTTTAAACACCATATCGGCGTATTTGTCCAGCAGCGATTCAAAAACTTCTTCTGCGTGCGACGATCGACAGTCTGTCACGATATTCCGATCCCCCAAAAAATCAGTTGACGCCAACATTAGGAGCACCTTTTGGCAAACGCCGCCCTCTATCGGCGTCTGCATCAAGAAAACGTTTTCTTTCATAAAATAATACCGCTGAAAAGGCCGCCCGGTTGCATCTTCTAAAAAATATTTTATATTTTTTATCGTATTAAAAAAAGGGGACATGCGGTCATGTCCCCAACAAAATTATAAAAGTGTTCCCATCTCTTCGCCGTTCTCAAGCCAGGCAAGAATCTGCTCGCAGTTCATCAGGCAGCGGGGCAGATGGAACGGGCCTTTCCACATCGAGCCTTTCTGCGTATGCGAAACGGTGCCGTCCTTGTGCAGATAGCCGTACCATTCGCCGTATTCCTTGTCCGCGAAGCGTCCGAAGGAATACAGGTGCGTTCTCTCGAACCAATCCCAATATTTCTTGTCTCTGGTAAGTCCGTACGCGAGCAGGGTAGCGATGAGCACTTCGTTGTGCACCCACCAGAGCTTCATATCCCATTCAAGCTGCTCGCAGGGTCTGCCGTTGACGTCGGTGAAGTAGATAAAACCGCCGTACTGCTTGTCCCAGCCCCATTCCAGCGACCAGTCAAGAATGTTGAGCGCTTTTTGCAGCAGGTCTTTGTTTTTGGTGTATATCGCCTGATTCATAATGAACCAGCTGTTCTCGATCGAATGGCCGGGGTTGATGGTGCGTCCGGCGGGCGTGTCGATAAACTCGCCGTTTGCGCCGACGGTTTCGAGCACCGCGTGCAGGTCGGGCTTATAGTGGTATTTTAACATGATGTCGATGATTTCGTCGGCGACTTTCGTGTAGTAATCCGCTTTTTCCGGGTCGCAGCGGCGGAGCAGCTGCGCGGAGCTGATGAGCACCATCGGAACGGCGGCGGCGCGCTCGCTGCGGGTTTCCGCGTAGGTTTTCGGCGTTATTTTATACGGATCCGTCGAAGGGTCGCGGAACATTCTGAGCATCATTTCATAGCAGTCTTCCGCTTTTTTCAGCGCTTCCTTGTCGCCGGTCGCAAGGGCGTATTCCGCCATCGCGAAAACAAAGAAGGACTCGGAATACATATAGCGGCGCTTGCGGAGCGGTCTGCCGTCCTGCGTAACGGTGAAATACATTCTGCTGTCTTTGTCCGTGCAGTAGTTTTCCAAAAACTTTTTGCCAAGCTCCATGGCGTCCAGCCATTCCTGCTTTTTGCCGTAATGGTTGCTGAGCGCGGAGAAGGTCCAAAGACATCTGCCCTGGAACCAAACCGATTTGTCGTTGTTGTAGCTTTTGCCTTCGCGGTCAACGCAGGTAATGTAACCGCCGTACTTTTTATCCAGAAGATCGCTGTTAAGCCAGAATGGGACGCAGTCGTTTAACAGCTGATCGCGGTAAAACTGCCTGTATGAAGCAAAAGTCTGCTTATCCATAAAAAATACACTTCCTTAATAAAATATAATAGAATAATGACTTTGTTTATTTTACTTTTTTTCATTATGCTTGTCAATATAAAATACCGATTTGACAAATAAAATGCCAAATGTTATAATAATACGACGATTGTATGATTACCCATATTCGGAAAAAAGTCATATAAGCAGTATATAATAAGATTCAGTAATATAGTATCATAAAACAATAAAAGGTTATCTGTATGAGAAAAATAAAATCTTTACTGTTTGTTTGCATCCTTGTTTTGTTAGCAGCCAATCTGTCCTCCTGCGACTGGGTAAAGGAATATTTTAAAGAAAACATACTGGGGCTGACGGAGGATGTAAAACCCGAAGGCTATATCGAAAGCAAGGAGAACGATCTGTTCAAGTACGACGTCTGCAGAGACGGCATCGTGATAACCGAATACAAAGGCGAGGATACGACGGTCATCATACCGGAGTACATCGACGGCAGACCGGTTATTTCGATTTGGTCGCTGGCGTTTTACAACAACAATATTATCGAGTATGTAACCCTTCCGAGAACGCTTCAGCGAATAGAGGCGAGCGGTTTTTATTACAGCAATAAGCTCAAAGAGATCGTGATTCCGGACAGCGTCACGTATATCGGCGATCGCGCTTTCGCCTGGTGCACCGCGATGACGAGCGTCACGCTGCCGTCGGGTTTGACAGAGATTCCGAATTATGCGTTTAACGAGTGTTCCTCGCTGACGAAGATCATAATCCCCCCGAAGGTCACTTCCATCGGCGTGCGGGCGTTTTCGTGGTGCACATCGCTGACACGGGTGGAAATTCCCGATTCGGTCAGGAGCATTGGCGAGAACGCGTTTATGAACTGCTCGTCGCTGGAGTATGTGATTGTGCCCGACAGCACGACGGAGTTTGGACAAACGATTTTCAAAAACTGCCCGCAGCTGACCGTCGTCGTCACCTCTGAATATTCTCCCTGCGCGTTGTACTGCAAGCAGGATGAGAACAACTACCCTTATACAACCGTCCGACCGCCTGAGGAAACTTCCGAGGATGCCGCGTCCGATGTTTCCGCGGTAACCAGTAAGAAGTAAAAGGTAAGAAGTAAGAGGTAAGAGGTAAGAAGTTAGAGGTAAGAAGTAAGAAGTAAGAGATAGAAATGGAAAGCCCGCTCGGTAAGAGCGGGCGTCAGCCCGTCAAAAAAGCCCACATCTACTGGGCTTTTTCTCGTTTTTATGGTATAATAGAGTCATCCCAAAAATGAGGTGACAAAAATGTTAAGACGGGAAAAAGACAGCCGCGAGCAGGTGGAAATATTCAGCATTGACG
>JAKPGJ010000010.1 GCA_029550965.1 Bacillota bacterium | reverse complement strand
GCTATATGGAGGCGATATATTCAGCAACTCTGGTCAAGCTGGATAACAGATGGCTTATAGCGGATGTTACCGAGGCCAATGACTGGTTTGACGCCACATATAAAAACGACGATTCGTTTGATGTTGACAGAATCATCAGGGATTATGAAGCGGAAAAAGCCTCGTCTTCCGAAGGAGGCCTGGATTATGAGGCCGCATCGGTTTCCCGTGTGGGAACATCCCTATCCTATAATCAGGCAAATGCGGCGGCCTATGCTTATACGTACACAACCTCAACAAGCGCCACGCCCAAAGACGCGGAATGATCCCTATGCGGGTCTTGGTTCCATTTTTGGCAAAATTTATTATGATGTAGGCGAGGGATTATATTATGAAAAAATATTTCACGGCAATCCTTTTTGTATCCATATGTTTTTTAGCCGCTTGTGGTCGGAACTCTCAAGCCGATTCCGAGATTGCCGTCAAAAACCTGTCGAAGGACACCGGCGTTGGGATAGGTGGATTTATCGACTACGCGGATGATGATGTGCTTGTTTTTCACGGCGAGTTCGGACTCTTTGTCTATGACCTGAAGGCGGAAAAAATCACCTTCTCGGCGGATCTTGAAAAAGCGATCGGCACGACGAACATTCAGGGTAGTGAAACGGGCGGGGCCGTAATAAGGGTCAGCGCCGATGGCTCGACAGTCCAGTTGTATAATTCGGACGATCCGGACGTTACATATTATATCGACACCGCCGACGGCACATATTCTGTCGGTAAGTATAAGGAGTTGGAGGATTACTTTGAATATGGAGCGTTTAACGGTTATGAGTATATTCAATTTGACGATGGTACAAAGGGCGAGATGAGTTGCAACATCGAATCACCGGTTGGAACGGTTGGAAACCTGCGGTATCTGCGTGGGGATAGAGAATGGCGGTTGTTTGAAAACTGGAAATGGGCGGCAGAATAAAGGCGCAGAGAAATATTCTGCCGTTTCTGATTAGAAAATTGAGATGTAAGCAAAGGGTTGAAATCAAGGGTCTTCCCGCAAAATACTATTCCAACCGCGGCGTCCAGAACCTGCTCTGGTACGACGGCGAATACCTGTATATGGTATCCTCCACGCTGGACAGGGATACTGTGTTCAGGGTCGCCGGAAGCGTCGAAGCTGGAAGCGGTTCATAATGTAGGTTTAGCTCAGCGCAAAGCCAATTTATTGTCAACTTGGGGGATGTCAAGATGAAAAACAAAATGCAAATAATTGCCATCATTATCGTGTTTTTAGCTGTTATTTCAGCCTCCTGCGCCAAAACAGCCGATACGGAGCTGACTGAAGACGAAGTTGTCGAGCTGTACAATAAAGCAAAGGAAGCGTACGGCTGGTTTGACCTGACAACGATACCGTATGACAAAGAAAAATACATAGAGGCCGACGGCGAAAAATACTTCGAAGTAGTCCAGCCGGGCATCACTTCAAAAAAAGCGCTTGCAGACTATCTCAACGGGTTTTTCTCAGACGACATAACGCAAGGGTTAATGGACATATCATCCGACAGGTATGCGGAGCGCGAAGGCAAGCTGTATGTCCTACCGGCGGACAGGGGGACTGTCATTTTTAAGGGTGCAGAATCCTATGAGGTGGTCAGGGTATCAGAGAAGAAAATAAAGCTTGCGGTCACAGTGGAAATCTATGAGGATCCCATGCAGAAAAACGTGACCGGATACAAGCAATACGACTTCTTCCTGGAGTTTTCGGACGGCCGATGGAGATTCACAAACTTTGAGTTGGTAAGATAAATGCAGCCGAGGAACTACGGCTGCAATTGGTTCAGTTAAAACCATCGCGTCTTTTTGACATGAAAATCCTAATAAGTAAAAGACTTGGATCGGCAGGGATAGCAAAATGCGTTTAATCCGCTTAAACTTAAAAATAATATTTTCGTCGGTCATCCTTTATCTGTTTTATGCGTTTATCGCTTTGTTTTTTCTGTTCTTCCTTGTCATGATGAATCAAACGCGATTCATCAACTATGCCGTATTTCTCGACTCGCTGGCCTATCTGGAGATCGCCGTTTTTATTCTGGCCTTTTGCCTGGCGGTATATTTTGCGCATCAAGGATACGCTCTGGAAGAGGTGTGTTTCGTTTCAAAAACCGGATGCCTGTTGGGAAGGCTTTCGGCGCTGCTGATCGCGTCGAGCTTCGTCTGCGTCGTTCCGCTCATATATATTGTCGCCGCGTCGGTGTCGGAAGGAACGGAGCTGTATTTCAGCTGCCTGGCCGCCGCGTATTTTATTTTGCGATGGCTCTCCCTGCTTTTGGTATCTCAATCTCTGGGCTTTCTGGCGGGATCTCTGTTGAAAAAGACCTTCGTATATTTGCTGGCTGCGCCGTTCGCGATCATATTCAGCCACCTGAACGGCAGCTTCCTTTCCATGTTCTTGAATGCGGACAGGATGACTGTTGTCTCCAACCTGCTGTCACTTCAGAAGCCGCTGATTTTCGGGGTGGACATCGATTACGCCGGACCCCGCGTCGATCTGCTGTTCGCGGTGAAGTGCGCGCTCGTTCTGCCGTCTGCGCTGTTTATAGCCTCCGCCGCGGTCGCGGCCGCGCAAAAAAAGTTCGCGCCGAAAACCGCGGCTGCAATGTGCTCATGCCTGGCGGTCATGGCGCTGTTTTGCCATATTTACATATCCATATTTCCCAAGGGATATTCGTACGAAGATAAGCTGTACGTCACGGCGGACAGGAGCGGCGGCTACAGGGTCGCGTCCTATGAGGGGGATATCAGGCTTTCCGAATACGGCGA
>JAKPGJ010000051.1 GCA_029550965.1 Bacillota bacterium | reverse complement strand
GATGCGGGCAGCCCTGCGTGAACACGACAAACCGGATGCCGGGGCCATCCACGATGGATTCGCGGATGACGCCGGCGATTTTTATTGCGCTCATATGGTTTCCATTCTGCTGTTTTCGGTTACTTTTAGGTGCTTGTATCGGTCGCGTTCCTCGGCGCGCTTAGCGTTGTTGAAGCGGTCGAGCGTTCCGACGAGATAGCCGGTAATGCGGCGGATGCGCTCAAAAGGCACGCCGTCCTTATCGCTGCGTCCGCATTTCGGGCAGGCGTCGCCGATGATTCCGTTAAAGCCGCAAACCGGGTCGTGGTCGACGGGATGGTTGATCGCGCCGTAGCCGATTCCGTTTTCCTTCATGCAGCGGATGATGTCCTCGAACGCTTCCAGATTTTTGGTCGGGTCGCCGTCCATCTCGATGTAGGAAATGTGTCCGCCGTTCGTCAGCGCGTGATAGGGCGCTTCTATTTTAATCTTCTCGCACGTGCTGATCGGATAATAAACCGGGACGTGGAACGAGTTGGTATAGTATTCGCGGTCGGTTACGCCCGGGATTTTGCCGAACAGTTTTTTGTCCTTCTCGATAAACCTGCCGGAAAGCCCTTCCGCCGGGGTCGCCAGAAGCGAGAAGTTCAGCTTGTATTTCCGCGCGGTTTCGTCCACGCGCTTGCGCATGTGCCCGACAATTTCAAGTCCGAGCTTCTGCGCCTCTTCGGATTCGCCGTGGTGCTTGCCGATCAAGGCTTTCAAGCATTCCGCAAGCCCGATGAAGCCGATGGTCAGCGTTCCGTGCTTGAGAACCTCGCGCACCTCGTCGTCGATAGAAAGTTTATCCGAATCCAGCCATACGCCGACGCCCATCAGGAACGGGAAGTTGCGCACTTTCTTGCGGCATTGAATCTCGAACCGGTCGAGCAGCTGGTCAACGCACAAATCGATCATCGCGTCCAGCTTCTGATAAAACTCGTCGACAGAACGGCTGGTTATGCCGAGCCGGGGCAGATTAATAGAGGTGAAGCTGAGGTTGCCGCGCGAGTAAACGATTTCTCTGGTCGGGTCGTATATGTTGCCGATGACGCGGGTGCGGCAGCCCATGTACGCGATTTCGGTTTCGGGGCGTCCGGGCTTGTAATACTGCAGGTTGAAAGGCGCGTCGATAAAGGCGAAGTTCGGGAACAGCCGCTTCGCGCTGACGCGGCAGGCGAGCTTGAACAAATCATAGTTCGGGTCGCCGGGGTTGTAGTTGACGCCCTCTTTGACCTTGAAAATCTGAATCGGGAAAATCGGCGTCTCGCCGAAGCCCAGACCCGCTTCGGTGGCGAGCAGAACGTTCTTCATGACCATGCGGCCCTCAAGAGAGGTGTCGGTGCCGTAGTTGATCGAGCTGAACGGCACCTGCGCGCCGGCGCGGCTGTGCATGGTGTTGAGGTTGTGGATTAGCGCCTCCATTGCCTGGTAGGTAGCGCGGTCGGTTTCGGTATATGCCTGATCCGCCGAGAATTTCTGCGCCTTTTTAATGGATAACGGGTCAAAGTAAGCAGAGAGTATTTTTAGTTCTTCTTCCTGATACTTGTCGATGCTGCCCATCCGCAGTTCTATGCCGCGTTCGGTAATCTCTTTTGCCGCGGCTTTTACTTTTTCAGCGGCATCCGCGCTGTCCGCGCCGTCCAGAACCAGCGCTTTTGTCAGGTTCTCCTTGTACTTTCTTGCGTAGGTCTTGCGCACGCCCTCGGCAAGTCCGTAATCGAAATTGGGAATGCTTTGTCCGCCGTGCTGGTCGTTCTGGTTGGACTGAATCGCGATGCATGCCAGCGCGGCGTAGCTTGCGATGTCGTTCGGTTCTCTTAAGTGGCCGTGTCCGGTCGAAAAGCCGCCCTTGAACAGCTTTTGAATGTCAATCTGACAGCAGGTGGTTGTGAGCGTATAGAAGTCGAAGTCGTGGATATGGATATCGCCGTTGTGATGCGCCTGCGCGTGTTCGGGCTTTAAAATATACATTTCGTTGTAGATTTTCGCGCCCTCCGAACCGTACTTGAGCATAACGCCCATCGCGGTATCGCCGTTGATGTTGGCGTTGTCGCGCTTCAGGTTGCTTTCTTTCGATTCGACGTTGGTAATCTCCTCGTAGGTCTGCATCAGGCGCGTATTCATCTCCCGCGCGCGCGTGCGCTCGGCGCGGTATAATATGTACGCTTTGGCGACTTTGGGCAGGTCTGCTTCAATCAGAACCTTTTCGACAATATCCTGTATTTCCTCGACGGTGGGGATGGAATCTGCAGCAAGCTCTTTTTCCGCGAGTTGAAGCACTCTGGTCGCAAGCTGCAGCGCAAGCTGGTCGTTGCCCTCACCGGTCGCGATGAGCGCTTTATTAATCGCGTTGCTGATTTTCTCAAGATTAAATGGGACTTCGCGTCCGTCTCTTTTCCGAATTGATGTAATCATAGCTCTTACTCCCTCCGGACTGTTCCGGTCCTCTCCTTGATGTGTGGTAGCACTAATCATACCACAATATATTGTGGTTGTCAATAGTTTCCTTGAGTATATATTGTATTTTTGTGACAAAACCTTTACTTTGTCCGAAAAAGCTTGGTTTTTCTTTCAAAAAAGCTATTTACTTTAGTCCGCTAATGTGATATCATTATGAAAAATTATTCTATATAAAAAAAGGATGATTGCAAATGAAAAAAGTACTTTCAGCTTTCCTGACGCTGACCCTGTTGTTACTTACCCTGTCGCTCTCGTCCTGCTCATCGGAAAAGACGGACCTTGAGTACATTAAAGACAAGGGCGAGATGATTATCGGCATTACCTATTTTAAGCCGATGAACTATTTTGAAAACGACGAGCTGGTCGGCTTTGAAACCGAGTTTGCCAAAGCGGTATGCGCGGAACTGGGCGTTACGCCGAAATTCCAGGAGATAGACTGGAATGCGAAGGAAACCGAACTGAACGCAAAGAATATCGACTGCATCTGGAACGGCATGACCATTACCGACGAAAGAAAAGAAGCGATGGACATCTCCATTCCCTACATGAACAACAAGCAGGTAATGATTGTTAAAAAAGGAAACGAGAGCAAATACACCACGCCCGAGAGCTTAAAAGACGCCAAAGTAGTCGCCGAGGCAAAATCAGCGGGCGCGGATGTCGCAAAGACCGACGAGTTCTTCAAACTCGCTTCCTATACCGATGTCGATTCGCAAGCGAAGGTGCTTTTGGAAGTAAAATCCGGCGTTGCGGATATCGGCATTATCGACTACGTTATGACCATCGGCTCTATCGGTGAAAATACGGATTACAGCGATCTGGTTATCGTAGAAGGAAAATCCTTCGCAGACGAGCAGTACGGCATCGCTTTCCGCAAGAACAGCCCGGAAACGCTCAAAGCCGTGAACGAAGCGATCGAAAAACTGCGCAGGGACGGCACGCTGTTGAAACTTGCCGAAAAATACAATCTTCAGGACGTACTGATTAAAAACTAAGCGGAGCAACTGAATGTCTTTTTCCACCGTAACCTTAAAACTACTGGACGGATTTTGGCAGAACTGCTACCTGTTTCTCTTCACGCTGCTGGCGGCTTTGCCGCTGGGGCTGTTGATTACCGCAGGCTCCATGTCGAAATTCGCGCCATTAAAATACATAACAAAAGCGTTTGTCTGGGTCATCAGGGGAACTCCCCTGATGCTCCAGCTTTTTGTGGTTTTATATGTACCCGGACTGGTGTTCAATACGCCGTTTCATTCAAGAATGACCGCTGCGCTGATTGCGTTTATCATAAACTACGCGGCGTATTTTTCCGAGATTTACCGCGGCGGCATCGAGAGCATCCCGAAGGGACAGTACGAAGCGGGCAAAGTGCTGGGCATGACCAAGTCTCAGGTCTTTTTCAGGATTATACTCAAGCAGGTCGTCAAGCGGATTATTCCGCCGATCGGCAACGAGGTCATCACCCTTGTAAAGGATACCTCGTTGGCAAGAGTGATCGCCGTGCCGGAAATTTTAAAGCAGGCGGAAGATTTCTCCAAAAACGGCGCCATCTGGCCGCTGTTTTATACCGGCGTGTTCTTCCTTGTGTTCTGCGGCGGACTGACGCTTTTGTTCGGCTATATTGAGAAGAAGTTAGATTATTATAAAGGTTGACGACACATGGCGGTTTTTGAGGTAAAAGATTTGCGTAAAAGTTTTGCGGGAAAAGAAGTTTTAAAAGGAATCTCCTTTTCGGTCGAGGAGGGCGAAGTGGTCGCCGTCATCGGCCCGTCCGGCGGCGGAAAGACGACGCTTCTGCGCTGCATCAACCAGCTTGAGCGGATCGACGGCGGCAACATCTCTGTCAACGGCATGGATATGATCGCCGCCGTTGAGGACGGAAAAGCGGTTTACGCGGACAAGGAGACGCTCCGAAAAATCACGCTTTCCATCGGACTGGTTTTTCAGAATTATAATTTGTTCCCGCACTTTACGGTCAGAAGAAACATCACCGAAGCGCTTGTGCGTGTTTTGAAAATGCCCAAAGACGCCGCAAACGCGCGCGCCCACGAACTGCTGAAAAAAATGGGGCTTGCCGACAAAGCGGAAGCGTACCCCTGCGAGCTGTCGGGCGGACAGCAGCAGCGCGTCGCCATCGCAAGGGCCATGGCATTGGAGCCGAAAATACTTTTCTTTGACGAGCCGACGAGCGCGCTGGATCCGCAGCTGACGGCGGAGATTTTGAAGGTCATCCGCCAGCTTGCCGCGGAAAAGCGCACGCTGGTCATTGTCACGCATGAAATCGGTTTTGCGGCGGCGGTCGCGGACCGGGTGATTATGCTGGACGAGGGCGTTATCATCGCCAACGGCACGCCCGACGAAGTGATTCATAATCCGACAAACCCGCGCGTTAAGGAATTCTTAAGCAAACTGGATGAATAAAAGCAAAGGACAGGCTTTTTCACCTGTCCTTTTTTCTTGTCTTACAGGTTATACGGTTGTTTTATTGCTGGCTTTTGCGAATTCGCCGATTTTTCTGTCCATAACGGATATATGTTTCATCAGCCATTCCGAAACAAGATGGTTGGCGTTGAGAATTACCAGCAGATTGCCGCCGGAGGTTTGGTAATCGTTCTGCAGTTTGGTCAGCTGGGCGACGAAATAATCATGCGCTTCTTTCTGCTCTTTGTAGTGCGGGTATTGGATGCTGAGCATAAACTTTTCCTCGTCGGCAAAATGGGTTTGGGTGTACTCTTTCAGAAAAGCGAGCAGTTCGCCGACATACTCTTTCGCTTTGCCGCTCTTGACGGCGTCAAAAAGCCTATCGACTTTTTCAAACAGCGTTTTATGCTGGTCGTCGATCAGTTGTACTCCGACTGATAAATTAGGCGTCCAGGGCATATTCCTTCCTCCTTCAATTTAGCTTTGTTCTGAATACTTATATCTCGTGTGTATTTTTGAAAAGTTTAGCATTTTTACGGCGAAAAAGCAAGAAAAACAGCAAAGTAAATGATAAAATTTGTTGACAACGCTCCCCGAAGCGTTTAATATGGAATAAAAGAAAAAGACTGGGTATATTTTCCATTTTTCTGCCCATCATAGACGTATTCGGGAAAAAAAACAGAACGGAGTGATAAAATGAAAAGCACGATTTCCCATATCCACGCGCGTGAGATTCTGGATTCCCGCGGAACTCCGACCGTTCAGGCGGAAGTGACGCTGGAGAGCGGCGTCACAGGAGTTGCCAGCGTGCCTTCGGGCGCATCCACCGGCGTGCATGAGGCGCTTGAGCTTCGGGACGGCGACAAGTCAAGGTATCTGGGCAAAGGCGTTTTGAAGGCGGTCGGGAACGTCAACGACGTCATCAGCAAGCTCTTAAAGGGCAAAAACGCCGAGAAGCAGGACGAAATCGACCGCTGCATGCTGGAAGCCGACGGCACTCCGAACAAAAGCAAACTCGGCGCCAACGCGATTCTGGCGGTTTCGCTCGCGACCGCAAAAGCGGCCGCTTTAAACAATCAGCTTCCGCTTTACAAATACCTCGGCGGCGGGGACGCGCGCACGCTTCCGATTCCCATGATGAACATTATCAACGGCGGCGCGCACGCCACCAACAACCTCGACATACAGGAATTTATGATTATGCCGGTGGGCGCAAAGACTTTCGCCGACGCTTTGCGGATGTGCGCCGAGATTTTCCATACGCTCAAGAAGATACTGGCAAAGCAGGGATTGGCGACCTCCGTCGGCGACGAAGGCGGTTTCGCGCCCAACCTCAAAGACGACGAGGAAGCGATCAAACTGCTGCTTGAATCGGTTGAAGCGGCAGGATACGCGCCCGGCAAGGACATTATGATCGCGATCGACGCGGCGTCCAGCGAGTGGTACAAAGACGACGGCACCTACTTTATGCCCAAAAAACAGATTCGGTTCACAAAGAACGAACTGATCGAATACTGGGAGAATCTGATCGGCAAGTATCCGATTATTTCGATCGAGGACGGCGTCGCGGAGGACGACTGGGAAGCCTGGAGGGCGCTTACCAAAGCGGTGGGCGAAAAGGTTCAGCTGGTCGGAGACGACCTGTTCGTCACCAACTCGGCGCGTCTGAACAAAGGAATTGAGATGGGGGTTGCGAACGCGATTCTGATTAAGCTCAATCAAATCGGCACCCTGACCGAAACGCTGGAGACCATCCAGACCGCGCGCCGAAACGGATACCGTTCGGTTATTTCGCACCGGTCCGGCGAAACCGAGGATACCACCATCGCGGATTTGGCGGTCGCCGTCAACGCAGGGCAGATCAAGACGGGCGCGCCGTCGCGCAGCGAGCGCGTCGCGAAATACAACCGGCTGCTTGCGATTGAGGAAGAGCTTGACC
>JAKPGJ010000048.1 GCA_029550965.1 Bacillota bacterium | reverse complement strand
CAAAAATCTGCGTAATCTCCGGAATTTTTACTTTTACCGCTTCTACTTCCTCGGTTTCTGCCCTTGTCACAGACAATGTCTTAATTGTGTGTATAGTTGAATCCATTCCCGAATCTAAACACCCCTAATCATCCAAAATTCCTTGCCTTTTCTTCAAGGTGCAAACCTGTCTTTTTTCCGCAATAATGTTTATACATAAAAACATACTTTCCTGCTTATTATAGCATAGCATCTAACTCCCGGTCAAGCCATAAAGTAAAAATTTTTCATTCAAATTATTGCGGATATATATACAAAAGCAAAAGCAATTATTCATATACTACAAATCGAGCGATGAAGAATTTGTCATTTTCTGGCATCGCGATGTAAATTTATTCATTAACGACAATATATGTCCGTTTTATGCAATTTGTGACAGCGCAGGAAAGGACTGCATAGCGCGCCTATGCAGTCCTTATTTTTTGGTATTATTCTTCGGTATTCTTTTCGGTTTTTTCTTCCGAATTTTTCTTCGAGCCGCCTTTGCGGAGGAATATTACCGCGAAGGCAATCGCCGCGACGATGACGATGCCGGAGAGAATAATGACAATGGTGTTTGTATCCGAGCTGCTCTTATTCTCGGTCAAGTCGGACGTCTGCGCGCTGGAATCCGCTGCGCTGCTCGTGTTGTCCGGCTTGCGTTTTTCAACGTCAACGCGATCCGGGATGTTTTCGGCCGCGTAGGCGATCTTCTTCGAATACTTCAGGTCGATCAGCAACGTCTGTTTTGCGTTCTCATTGGAAAGCGCGTTGACCGCGTTTTCAAGCGCGGTGATGGCGTCGACGGCTCCCTTTTTGTCGTTCGCCGCTTTAATTGCGCCGTCCAGCGCGCCGAGGACGCTGTTCGCTTCGTCGCCGGTCATTCCCTCAAAAGGAAGGATGATGTCGTTGATTCTTCCTTTCGTGTACTCGAGCGACTTCGCAAGCGCGCCGTATTTATCCAGCGTCGGGGTAATCGCTTTGTTTCGGTATATACCGGTCTGCAGAATGGTTCCCATCTCTTTCGCGATGTACGAAGTGGCTTCGAAGAAGCAGGAGCCGTCTGCGTTCAGTTCCAGATTGGTCTTGGTCTGGCCGTAGAGGTCCTCGCTGTTAAGCTCAGCCATAAAGCTGCCGAGTCCGACCGCGATAAAGGTTTTATCTCCGCAAAGCTCAACCTGTTTCGCTATCTGCTCTTCAAAACCCGTACCGTAAGACATCGGGAACAGAATATCCAGCCATCCTTCCTTCAGCCAGGTCGTGTAGTCCTGATAAACAATGTTGTACGCTCTTTCAATATTCGGAACAACGTCCGCGCTGAGCAGAACCGAAGGTCTTACCTCGTCGATCAGCTCGCGGACTGACTTGACCATATCGGTGACATACGCGGCTCTGAACGCAACCCAGTCCTTCCAGTAGGAAGCGTTTTTGTCGTATGTTGGTCTTACGCCGTATTTCGCTTCAAATTCGCTCAGCGTAATCTCGTCGTAGCCGAAGTCGCATGAACTGCTGCTTTTCCAGTAGCGGATATAGTCGAGCTGGAAACCGTCAATGTTGTAGTTCTCAAGAATGTATCTGTATGTTTCTAAGAGGAATTCCTTAACTTCCTTGTTTGCCGGATTGAGCATCTGATAGTACATTTTGTCTTCCGGCGCATAGTTGCCGCCCTGGTTGTTGACCGCCATCCATTCCGGCTTTTTCGTAGCGACGCTCAGCCTTGAATTGGAGCTGTCCCTGTGTCCGACGTAGTAAATGGGCATCCAGACGTGCAGCTCCATGCCTCTCTTGTGGCAGGACTCGATGAAGGCGTCCAGCATGTCAAAGCCCTTCCACTTGGGATTCTGCGAGAAGAGGCTGTCCGCCGGCATGGGCATAATCATGGTGCAGGCGTACAGCGTCTCGATGCAAATCATATTAATGCCGGCGTCGTAGAGCTTCTGCACATAATCGTCGACCGCGACTTTGTTCGTCTGCGTCGGACGCAGCCATACGCCTCTGTACTCGACCGGACGGCATTCCGTGAGCAGCCTGCTCACTTCATTCAGTTCTTCTTCGATCTCTACGCTGATCGGATCAAGCGCTTCCTCGTTTTTCGTCTTCTGATAATCGCTCTTCGCGTTTTCGAACTTGCTTTTCACCGCGTCCATTTTCTCGTTGATTGCGGCGTAATCTATGTATCTGAACTTCTCTGTTGCATCGTTCAGCTCGGTCTCAATCTTATTGATTTTTGCCTGAAGGTTGTAGAGGGCAGCGTCCGCGTCGTATTTAAAAGTAACCGTCTTATCCGCGCTGTTATACACAACCATCATGCCGAGCTTAACCACATTCTTAAGCCACTTCGCCGATGTTCCGTGGCCCGAAACAACAAAACTGTTTTCCGAATTCGGTATTAAGTTATTGTTTCCGCCCATCGCGACAACTCTGTTGTTCTCGACAATAACTTCGTATCCCCACTCGTTGGTACCGGTTCTTGCGCCTCTTGTGTTGTAAATGACCATGTAATCGGTATAACGGGTGGTGTTCGTGCCGCTGATGTCGTGTTTATATTCTTTAAACGTGCTGAGCTTGATCGGCTTGTCGGAAATGATAATGGTCATCGTGCTTTTATCGAAATATACGTAATCGCCGACCTTGATATTGTCCTGAAGCTCCTTGCCTTTCTTGACTTCGCCGTCCGTATTGTGGCCGGAAAGCACAAAGCCGCCCTTGGGGATTGTGTTGTTGAAGCCGCCGACCTTTATTACTTTATTGTCCTTGTCGACGACAACTTCATAACCGTACTGGTTGGTATTCGTAGTCTTGCCGTATGCGGAATCATAATAAATCAGGGCGCCTTCGCCTCTTCCCGTATTGATTCCGGTCGCCTGCAAAATTTTTTGTTCTGCCGAAACCGAGAAAGAAGCGGGCGTCAAGCCGATCAACATGAATACGGCAATAAGCAAACAAAAAATCCGAATCGCTTTCTTCATAATAATGTCTCCTTTTCTATATTTTCTTCATTACATTATTCCAAACCCATACTATACGTTGAATCTGAACAGGACTACGTCGCCGTCCTTCATTACGTAATCCTTGCCCTCGCTGCGGACCAGCCCCGCTTCCTTCGCGAGCGCGAAAGAGCCTTTCTCGATCAAATCGTCGTAGGACACGACCTCCGCGCGGATAAAGCCGCGCTCGAAATCGCTGTGAATCTTGCCTGCTGCAGCGGGCGCCTTGGTGCCTTTCTGAATGGTCCATGCGCGCACTTCTTTCGGTCCTGCCGTCAGGAAGCTGATCAATCCGAGCAGGCTGTAGGATGACTTTATCAGCTTGTTCAGACCCGACTCCTGTACGCCGAGCTCCTGCAGGAACAGTTCCTGTTCTTCCTTGTCCAGTTCGGCGATCTGCGCTTCGATTTCG
This sequence comes from Bacillota bacterium, assembly GCA_029550965.1. Lineage (GTDB taxonomy): Bacteria > Bacillota > Clostridia > Oscillospirales > CAG-382 > UBA1049. The sequence goes on along the minus strand of JAKPGJ010000048.1, from coordinate 25,358 downwards.
GCGCAAACCGTAATGATTTCCGCTTTTTCGTCCTTTACCGCGTCCACAAGCATATTGTAATACTTGTTCTCGGTTTCCGGTTTCGATAAATCCTTTTCGCTTACGTTCGCGCAGTAGATAACCGGTTTTCCGGACAGCAGCGGCACGGCGGTCAAATACTCCTTTTCCTCGTCCGTCATCGGAATGATGCGGGCGGGAACTCCTTCCGACAGCGACTGATGCACCCGCTCCCAAAACGCCAGCTCGTTTGCTGCGCTGCTGTCGCCCTTCATCTGCTTTTTAAGGCGGTCCATACGGCGCTCGACCTGCTCAATATCGGACAAAATCAGCTCAAGGTTGATGGTCTCGACATCCCGTTTGGGGTTGACGCTGTTCTCTACATGAATAATGTCGCTGCTATCAAAACAGCGAACCACATGCACAATCGCGTCCACTTCCCGAATATGCGAAAGAAACTTGTTGCCAAGCCCCTCGCCTTTGGATGCGCCGCGGACAAGCCCCGCGATATCTACAAATTCTATGACAGCCGGCGTTATTTTCTCCGGCTTATAAATCTGTGCAAGTTTGGTCAGCCGTTCATCGGGAACCGCGACAACGCCGACGTTCGGTTCTATGGTGCAGAACGGGTAATTCGCGCTCTGCGCGCCTGCGTTCGTCAGCGCGTTGAACAAAGTGCTTTTCCCCACATTCGGCAAACCGACGATACCAAGTTTCATAAAAAAAAGCTATCTCCGTTTCGTTTTTTCTACGGCAATTATATACGTTTTCATAACGATATGCAATATATAATTTTGGTACACAATTTAGAATTATTATTTGTGTACGACTATTAAATTTTGTCGAAAATAAATTTGATAAAACTATTGACATATTCATTATTGTGTGATAGTATGTAGTCAAGATATTTAATTCGTGTTAAAAATTGAATTGTAAACAAGAATATCAAATAGGAGGTAACATATCATGACCAAGATTCTCGTTGTCGATGACGACCTTAATATTTGCGAGCTGCTTCGTATGTATCTTGAAAAAGAGGGCTACGAGGTAAAAACCGCGAACGACGGACAGGAAGGCATCACTGCTTTTAGAATGTACGAACCCGATTTGGTTTTGCTGGATATCATGATGCCCAAGAAGGACGGCTGGCAGGTTTGCCGCGAAATCAGAGAGCACTCCTCCAAGCCGATCATTATGATAACCGCAAAGGGCGAGACCATTGACAAAGTGCTCGGTCTCGAGCTCGGCGCGGACGACTTCATCGTAAAACCGCTGGATATGAAAGAAGTGTTCGCGCGCATCAAGGCAGTGCTTCGCCGCTACGCTAAGCACGACACCGCCGACGGAGAGCTTATCAAGTTCGATAATCTCGAAATCTCTCTGCAGAAGTACGAGCTGAAGATCAAGGGCAAGCCGGTTGACCTGCCGCCCAAGGAGCTTGAGCTTATCTACTTCCTCGCGTCCAACTACAACCGCGTATTCACGCGCGACCAGCTTTTGGATAAGGTTTGGGGCTTCGACTACCTCGGCGACTCCAGAACCGTTGACGTTCATATCAAGCGTCTGCGCGAGAAACTTGACGGCGCGTCCGATAAGTGGGTATTAAAGACCGTTTGGGGCGTCGGCTACAAGTTCGAAGTTTTAAGCGAATAGTTTTTTCATCGTCTCATTCATTCTCCTTTTTTAAAAAGCCTTTGCGGTTAAACGCAAAGGCTTTGTTTTCCGGTTGTCAGGCTGGTACGTTTCACATTTTATAATTTCAGTTCCTTCTTTTAAAATATTATTTGATTTTTCGGTCAAAACTGTTTATAATAAAGTAGAATATACTTTGCTTGAATACACGCATAATTTTAAGAAGGAAAAGCTGATGTTTAAAAGCGTCTTCACAAAATACCTGACAACCTTTACGCTGATCATACTGTTCAGCTTTATCATACTCATCATCGTCGTGTCCTCATTGATCACGAACTACTCCAGAGAGTCCAAGTGGAAAATGATGGACAAAAGCGCTGAGATGGCCGCATCCAGCCTGCAGGCTTATTTAAGTCTGTCCGGCGAGGATGATATACATATGGTCATCTCGCGGTTCCATATGAAAATCAGCAACAACCTTGACAATATCGCAAAACTCGCCGATTCCACCGTATTTATTATAGACGCCGAGGGCTACCTGATAACCTCTTCCAACGAAAATCTGATTCGAAAGGATCGTTTTTTTAGCGAAGATATACTGAAAAATATCAAAGAAGGCAAAAGCGATTACTACAAAATCAGCAAGATGGACGGCACCTTCGACCAGCTGATGCTGAACTACTTCTATATCATCCGGGGCGACAGCGAGTACGGCGCTGATGTAAAAGCCATCATAATGGTCAGCTCGCCCGACATCACGGTTACCGACAACGACCTGACGTCGAAGATGATCAAAACCATTATATCGGTCTCGCTCTGGATTTTCCTCGCGGCGCTGATCTCGGTTTACTTTATCTCCGAGCGCATTGTCGAGCCGCTCAAGCAGATCAGCACGGCGGCGAAGAATTTCGCAAAAGGAAAGTTCGACGCGCGTGTAACCGTAACCGGGCACGACGAGGTCGCCGAGCTGGCGGAAACCTTCAACAACATGGCGGACGCGCTCGCGCGGCTGGAGGAGATGCGTTCGACCTTCCTTGCAAACGTTTCGCACGATTTAAGAACCCCGATGACCACCATTTCCGGTTTCGTCGACGGCATCCTTGACGGCACCATTCCGGAGGAAAAACATACGTACTATCTGATGATTATTTCTTCCGAAGTGCGCAGGCTCTCAAGGCTTGTCAACTCGCTCTTGCAGCTCAGCCGCATGGAAGCCGGCGAGACCAAGCTGAAGATAGTCGATTTCAACCTCAGCGAGAAGGCAAGGCAGATCCTGATTTCCTTCGAAAGCAAAATCGAGGACAAGAAGCTGGAAATTGAGTTCAACAACGACGACGATCTTTATGTAAACGCCGACACCGACGCGATTCATCAGGTGATCTACAACCTGATGGACAACGCGATTAAGTTCACGCCCGAGGGCGGCACGATCACCATCACGCTCAAACCGCATATCATCGACAAACGAAACAAAAAAGCGGTCTTTTCCATCCGGAACACCGGACCGGGCATCCCCGCCGAGGAGATTCCCTTCCTGTTCGAGCGTTTTTACAAGAGCGACCGTTCAAGAGGCCTGGATAAGACCGGCACGGGTCTTGGTCTGTATATAGTCAAAACCACGCTCCGCAATCACGGCGAGGACATCAAAGCGTTCTCTGAGCCCGGAAAATACACCGAGTTTACGTTCACGCTTCCGCTTGTGGAAAAAAATACCGATAAAAAATAAAGAGATTTATTCTTTTCAGCGTTTTTTAAGCTTTCCGGCTTACAATTAGCCCAGTACCAAAGAAAGGATGTGCTTTCAATGACAGACAATCAATTCGGATACAATGGTTTTGAACCGTCAAACAACGCAAACGGTTCAGGCAGTCATTCCGATGACAATACGCAGTTCCAGAACCAGCCGCCGTTCAGCTATACGTGGGACGGTTCTATGTACAGCGGAACCGGCTCGAAAAAACCGCGCGGCAACAAAGGGCTGAAAGCATTCGCGGCAACCGTAACCGTATGCCTTCTCCTCGTTTTGTCTATGATCGGCTGGGCGGTATATATGGGATATGTGCCGGCAGGAACGACTTCCGACGCGGCTTCGGACGCTTCGTCGGCGGACCGAAACAACGGCGACGAATCCAAAAACACGTCCAGCGTGCCGCAGATTATTAAAATCAGCGACCGGGCCATCGAATACGATACCGTGCTTACCGAACTGTATGAAAAAGTCAAGGACAGCTGCGTAAGCATCATCACCGACAGAGCGCTCGGAAGCGGCTTCGTTGTAAAAGAAGACGGGTACATCATCACCAACCATCACGTCATTGACAATGCGAAGTCCGTAAAAGTGCAGTTCTACAACGGCGACGAGTATGAAGCGAAAATCATCGGCAGCGATTCCATCAGCGACCTTGCGGTTCTAAAAATTGAAGGCACATTTAAACCCGTAGAGCTCGGAAATTCGGACACCGTCAAGGTCGGGCAGGAGGTCGTCGCCATCGGCACGCCGTACGACTTGTCCCTTGCCGGAACCATGAGCCGCGGCATTATCAGCGGCATCGCCAGAAACGTTGAGGTTACCAACGACGCCGGCGTCGTCGTGAAAACTATGACGCTTCTCCAGACGGATACTTCGATTAACCCCGGCAACAGCGGCGGACCGCTGATTAATATGGAAGGTCAGGTTATCGGCATCAACACATTAAAACTGATGGACGTGTACGAAGGCTTGGGCTTCTCGATCCCGATCAACAACGCGGTCACCATCGCCAACACGCTGATTGCGTACGGCAAGGTTGAGGACCGCCCGGACAACGATTTCGTTATTGCGACCCCGAGACTGAACATTACGGTTATGAATGTTGACGATTTTATCAGCATTTATCAGCCGAACATCAGCATCGACCTGCCCGACGGCGCAATCGTTACGGCGGTTACAAGAAACTCCTCGATTTACAAAGCCGGTCTCGAGCTGTATGATATCATCACCGAGTTCGACGGCAAGGCCATCAAGTCGAAAGAAGACCTAACCGCCGCGCTGAAAGGCAGAAGAGCGGGCGAGACCGTCACCATCAAAGTGTTCAGGGTCAACCGCAGCGGCGACAAGGGAGATTATCACGAGCTTACCTTCAAGCTCGATTCCGCGCAATAATGCAATTATAATGAACTCCATAAAAACAGAAAGACTTGCACGGTGCAAGTCTTTCTGTTTCTTATAAGGAGACTCTTATTCAGGAAGCCGGAAAAAATATAATCATTCACCATGTGCTCACAACGGTTTGCTCACTGATCAGCAGGAAGTCGGATGGTTTCGATATTTTTACAGAACAAACCTAATTCTTTATGGTTTTTTGTTCTATATTTTTTTAGCGTTCCTGTTTTCATATATATAGTCACATTTAAAAGAGAAAAGTTTGATGTTTTTTACAAGAAATATTGTTAATTTTATATAAACAAAACAACCATGTCATAAAAAATCCAGTAAAAACTGTACTTTTTTGGCAGACCATACTTATTATTTGGGTTATATAGTTCTGTTTTCTGAAAAAAGGTTGGCGTTTTCCAAAAAAAAATAAAAGCGGCGGGAAAACCGCCGCTTTTTATTCGGTTAGTGCCATCCGCTGGTCCAGCCGCTCTCGTCGCCGGTATAATCCATGTTCATATTGTAGTTGCCCAGCACATGCCGCTTGATCATCAGGTATGTGACCGCCTTGATTTTCCCGTCCAAATCGTCGTCGCACGCGGCAAGGAGATTGGCTTCGCCGGTGATGGTATAGGTTCCCAAATAGTGCATTTTCACTTTTTGGTAATCGAGGGAGGTAATGTATCCGTCGCTGTCCACGTCGCCTAATATGACAACCGTATAAGATTTGTCCCCGATAACCATCGTATCGCCTGTTCTGATGTACCTGATGTCCTGATTTTGCTCCAGCTCGGGTAAAACCGCGCCGGGCAACACGCTCTTGAGTTTTTCGGGGGTTGTCCGCTCCGGTATGCCGTATAAATATTTCTCCTTTACCACGGTCGGGCGGAAGGATTCCTCTATTGCGGAAGAAGGCAGAACAGACAACGCGCCCAAAACCATGACCGTGGAGCATATAAACGCCGCGATTCGTTTGAGGGTTCTCATATTCCGCCTCCTGTATTTTTATTTTAACCTACGTCTTTATACTTCTACCCAAACGCCCGGGGTCTTGAGCGCTTTGTGGCCGGCTTCGATAATGCCCATGATGGCGACGGTCTCGTCGTGCTTCGCTTTTATCTCGCCGGTTCTGAAGAAGTCGCAGAGCTCCTTGATGAAGTTCGGGAAGTAGTTGGACATCTGCGGAATGCTCTTGACGCTGCCGTCCTCGTAGCAGACGATCATGTTAAAGTCGATTCCGGTCCAGCCGAAGTGGCTCATAACCGCTCTGCGTCCGCCATCAAACTCAATGACCATCGAAGCGTATTTGCCGCTGCCGATCGCCATGATGCGTTTGACCGCGCTGCCCATCAGAATAACAATCGGCTCGAGCTGGTGGATGCCGTATATCTCGAAGTTGTCCGGTCCTCTCGAGTTGATGAACGCGATGTTCTCTCTCTTCACGTCCTTGAGCTCATCCGCGAAACGCAGCGCCGAAGTGGAGAAGAAGGGCGTGCCGCTTTCCTCCGCGATTTTGACCAGGTTCGCAGCGACTTCCTTCGAGAGCGCGAAGGTTTTGTCAACATAAACGCGCTTTCCGCTTCTAAGCGGCTTCTGGCAAAGCTCCCAGTGCATTTCGGGGTTATCCGGAGAGAGAACGATTATGCAGTCGCTCTTTTCGACAACCTCGTCGATGGTGTTCAGCCTTTGAATTCCGTACTTCTCGCACCACTGGTCGGTGGTCAGACCGCCCTTGGGGCTGTCGATCATCGCGTACGCGTACGCAACCTCGAACTCATCGCCCGCCGCATCTTTGATAAACTTGGGATAGTTGTTGGCGTGCCATTCGTCCAGATAATAATCAATAAATCCGATTTTTTTCATTTTTTCATATCCTTTCCCATATCTGAAAAACAGATTTTAGGTCGCTTGTATCTTTATATCTTTGATTTCAGGAAGTCAACGGCTTTCTTGATATCTGCGTACGGATTTTCGCCGCATTCTCTCTCGACGGTAAGGAAGCCCTTATATCCGATATCCTCCAGCGCCTTGAGATACGCGTCGAACGGAACGCTGCCCTCGCCGAGCGGAACCTCGAGGAAGTAGTCGGACATTCTCATGTCCTCAATGCCGCCCTCGGCGAAGAAGTTGTAAATGACGGCGGGGTCTGTCTGCTTCTTCATAATGCCGTCTTTTGCGTGCGTGTGAACGATGAAATCTTTAAGCGTATATACAGCCTGAACCGGGTCGTCGCCGGTTACCATAACCAGGTTCGCCGGGTCAAGGTTGACGCCGATTCCCTTGCTGCCGACGTCAAGTATAAAGTCGCGCAGCGTGGTCGCCTTCTCCGGTCCGGTCTCAATCGCGAAGGTCACGCCGATGGACGCCGCAAAGTCGCCAATCTCCTTGCAGGCTTTCTTCATAATCTGGTAGGTCTCGCTGTTCTTATCGTGCGGAACGACGCCGATATGCGTGGTGACGACGCTGGAACCCAGTTTGACCGCCAGTTCGGCGACAGCCTTGCTTGCCGGAACCTTCCACTCGTTCTCATCCTCCCGCTGGAAGCCGTGTCCGCCAAAATCGCCGCATACGGCGGAAACAACCAGGTTTCTGTCCTTTAACAGCTTGTTGAATTTTTTTACTTTCTCGTCGTCGAAGGAGGTGTAAACGTTCTCGCCGTTTACGACATACAGCTGAATGCCCTGCGCCCCTACTTCAACCGCTTTGTCGAGCGCCTGCTCAAAGGGAAGCCGGAACGAATCCGTCATTACGCCTATTTTAAATCTTTTTTCCATAGCTAATCCTTCCTGTTATCTTTATTATTCTGCTTTGCATTATAATACAAAAAGGCTGAATAATCAATAACTTTTTAACATTTTCATCCGTTTTTAGGCTCGATTTATCTTATCCGCCGTTCTCCTTCATGTACTTTTTTATCTTCTCCAGCGCGCCTTTTTCGAGCCTTGACACATACGAGCGCGAAATCCCGAGCAGCGCCGCGACCTCCCGCTGCGCGAACGTTCTTCCGCTGCTGCACAGCCCGTACCGCAAAAGGATAATTGACTTTTCCCGCTCGTTTAACGAGTTCTGAATCGCTTTATAAATCAGCGTACTCTTGATTTTGACGTCGATCATCTCGACAATATCGTCGTCGCAAGCGATGATGTCCATATATGTAAGCGGGTTGCCGTCTTTGTCGATGTCCACCGCTTCGTTGATGGAAGTTTCGTTTGCATGCTTTTTCTGGGAACGGAAATACATCAGTATCTCGTTCTGCAGACATTTTCCGGCGTAGGTCGCGAACCGCGCGCCGTTGGATACGTCAAAAGAATCGATCGCCTTGATAAGTCCGATTGTGCCGATTGAAATCAGGTCGTCCTGCTCCTTATGCGTCGTGTAGTATTTTTTTACGATATGCGCCACCAGCCTTAGATTGTGCTCGATCAGCTTGCTGCGCGCCTCCATGTCTCCCTGCCTGCACAGACGAAAAAGCCGCTGTTCCTCTTCCTTCGGTAACGGCGGCGGAAACGCGTAAGCGTTTGATGTTTTGAGAAACATGTATATAAAACGCGAGAGAAATGTGACAAGAAAGGAAAGCATGCAATATCACCTCATAATATTGTATGCTTTTCCCCTTGTAAAATTACGCGCTTACGCGCACATTTTGTAACGATTTTTTATTATTTTTTATATAATTCGGAAACACTTTGAACGGGCGACGCTTTACGGTTCGCCGTTCCACAGAATCGCGAGCATGCCGTTTCTGACCTCGACTGTGCTTTCGGTTCCGATAAATTCGTTGCTGACGCCGATGGGGTTCGACTTTGTCATGGTGTAGTCCGTCAGCGGATATTTCAGCCCGGTCAGGGTCACGCCCTCCGCTTTATCGCCCAGACAGAAGATGGAGATAACCCCTTTTTGCCGCGCGTCGAACGCGAGCCTGCCATCTTTTATAACCGTAATCGTCATGCCGCCGCCGACCAGATAGCCGGTTCCGCCCTGCTCGGCAATAAAGGCGAGCGTCTGAATGTTCGCGATCGTATGGTCAAGCCTTCCGCCGATGCCGCCGTATATATAAAACTTTTTATACCCCTTCTCCAGTCCGAGCCGGACGGCATACAGCGTATCCGTGTCGTTCTTCTCAATGGGAAGTCGGATAATTCGGACACCCGCCGGTATGTCGGACAGCGAATCAAAATCCCCGACGAGAAGGTCGGGCTGTAGGCCCGCTTTTTGTAGATTGGCGTATCCGCCGTCCGCGGCGATCATGAAATCTCCGGCTTTCGGCGCGAAAGCTGCGTTTTCGATTGCGGCCGAGCCGACGATGTAGCATATCGGTTGATTTGATCCCTTATCGTTCATTTCAGATGTTCCTTTGCAGACGCGTTTGCTTTATTATAGTACATAAAAAGGAAAAAGTCGATAAGAATTTGCTCTTACCGACCTTTCCTGAAGAACGAGACAGCACGCTCGGTGTCAAAGCCTGAGAAGTCACTGCCGCTTAATATTTGCAGAATACCAACCTTTTTTCGCGCACAAATATCAAGAAGCCAAGCCGTATGCCACTGTCAAATATAATGAAAAAAGTCCTGTTTCGCCGATAATGAAACAAGACCGAAATTTTAACGCATTCAACAATAAAAGCAAACCATATTCTGTCCGCGCAATTGTTGAAATTGCCATCTACTCCTGCTTCTTTCGGCAGCCAGGCAGCCATGGGCGTTTTTACGCCTTTAGGCCCAATAGCTGTGCGTCCTCATTTTTCAATGAGTTTGCCATTATCGGGAAGTCTTATTCTCCATATCAACAACAACGACAAAGCGCGCTAAATAATGATACGGGTTACTTTTTTTACGGGCGTCGGCTGAAAACTTTCCAGCCACGTCAACAGCTTCACGGTGTTGTTGTACAGGTTTTCAGCTACGCTCTTTTCAATAAACCGCTCGTGAAATTTCTTGTAGGAAAAAGGATAGTCGCTCATGTAATAGAACATCAGGTCTACCATGAATTCCTCGTAATCGTCTTTTTCCTTCTTAAAGCGAATACCCGCAGGGGTCTGCGCGAACGTGGGGTTCTCCGCCAGCTTGTTCGCCAAAAAAGGAATATTGTGCGATTTGGACGCTTCCTTGCCGGTATGGCAAACAAACATCCCTTTCAGCAGCCGTTCCACGGCCTGCTGGCAAACTACGGGAACATAGGAATACCTTTCTGCGTCCAGCAATACCTTTGCGGTTTCAATATCGTATCTTGATAAGGTGAGCCAATACTCGTACTTCTCAAACCCTGTCATGAATTAACCTCTTTAATCAAACGTTCAAGTTCTCCACTGTCTACCATTTCTTTAAGAGCGCTGGTAACTCGTATATCATACTTATTCGGCTGATTTACAAGCTCCTCCGCCGCTTCCTTAAAGGTTTTCTTCTCATTATACGGGCGCGCGGTGGTCATCGCGTCAAAGCTGTCCGCGACCGCAATGATTCTCGAACCAAGCGAGATCTGGTTCCCTTTCAGGCCGCAGGGGTAACCGGACCCGTCCAGTCTCTCGTGATGCTCATAAGCGATTTGCGTGACAGCGTCCGAAAACTTGCCCGACAGTATCTTTTTGGTATATGTGGGATGCTTGTAAATTTCCTTGAATTCTTCTCTGGTCAGGATAGTGTCTTTTTTAAGTATTTCATCCGGTATAAAGCATTTTCCTACATCATGGAACAAACTCGCCACTACGATATCGTCCGAGATTTCCTCTGCGCATTTGAGTTTTTTCGATATAAAAAGACAATAATCAGCCACCCTCTTGCAATGATGCTTCGTGTACTCGTCCTTTTCCGTAATTTTATCGAGAAGCATGTTCAACTCCTCGTAAAAATTCTCGAGAAACTGATAAACCGGCCCGTTCGTAACGTACAGAACCTTTAAGTCAGTGTTGCTCTTTAAAAGGACTTTGCCCTTTAAATCGTTGGTATAGAAGCAATCATTTTCGCCGAGAGTTACTGATTTATCCTCAAACTCCAGTGTTAGACTGCCTTTTACAATGTAAAAGAACTCGACCACGGACTTATCCGCAGCGGGAGTTATCCAGATCAGAGAGTCCTTATAGATGATTTGGAGCATAACCTCCAAGTCTTTACGCTCCAAGAGCAGGAAAAGGTCGCTTTTGCTGCCCGAGGTATAAAAGTCGACCTTTTCCCGCTTGATAAATATCCCATCCATATTAATTTACTCCGTGTTTCCTGTAAATCTCTCCGCCGTTTTCTATTATTTCGCCGACGATACCGATTTTTTCCTCCAATTCGTTTTCGTAGAATATTTGTGGCTGTATGTCAATGGGATATTTACTGGTTATTCGAATGATTTTTCTGTGAGCGTCTATAAGACATTCGTCATTATGTATGAAAAACGCTAAATCAATATCGCTGTCCTCCGTGTATGTTCCGTTGTAATACGAACCGAACAAATAGACTTTTGACACATTAACAGCCCTTACAGCGGAGTCGATTACCGAATGAATTACTTCCTTTATGTCATCCGGCAATGAAATAGAATCCATTATCCATTTATCTCTTAATGACGATTAATGGATCGATATAAACCGTCTGACCATGAATGACGTAGGGCACATACTCGCAAACAACCGTGATTCCAAGTAAGGAAGCAACCTGAATCGTTGCCTGAGCAAGAGCATTTGTGGTTGCCACGAGCTTGTTGATGTCAGGATTCGGATGATTGATGGCCTGATTTACAAGCGCCTCAATCTGTCTGTTGGTCGCTTCGACCAGCTGCTCTACAATTGCAAGACGAATTCTATATGTGATTTCGTCGAGATAGTTGCTTGTGGCTGTTACCGCAACGCCGCTACTGACCGTAGTCTGCGCGGAAACTGCGAAAGAGGATACGGAAAATACTGTAACAACAACCAGTATAACCGCAAGTAGCTTTTTAAACTTCATAATCTCTTACTCTCCTTTTTTTAGTTTTGGTATGTCAGCGAATAATAAAAAAACGGCTGATTTATAAATCAGTCGCCAAAAAAAGTCAAAAATGCCCCATCGACATTTTCAAACTATTTACGGCAACTGGCAACCATAGAGCAAACTCTTTTTTAGAGTTCGACTCTTTAGGTCCTGTAGCTTCGCGTCACTGTCTTTCGACAGTTTTGCCTTTACGTGGGAGCTTTTTCGCTCGCTAATTATATTATCATGTTAGGTAAAATATGTCAATACTTTTTTTAAAAAAAACAGATAGTTTTTTGAATTTATTTGAACGCAGCCGTATTATCGTTTATTTTTTAAAAATGCCTTTATACTTTTTCTCCTTTATACTTTTTCTATTGAAAATTATCTTTTCATTTGATATACTCTAAAAGTGTTGAAATATATGATTAATTACAGCATCAAGGAGCTCTTTATGAACAAATCGAAGGAAATTATCAGCGAAGTAAAGAAGGTTTTTGTTGGAAAAGACCAAATTTTAGCCCGCGTTCTTACCGCAATCCTGGCCGGCGGTCACATTTTACTTGAAGATATTCCGGGAGTCGGGAAAACGACTATGGCGCTGGCTTTCTCAAAAGCGCTCGCGCTGGATTACAACCGAATGCAGTTTACGCCCGACGTTCTCCCTTCCGATATTGTAGGTTTTACGGTATTCAATAAAAATACAAACCAAATGGAGTATAAAAAAGGCGCGATTATCTGCAATCTGTTCCTCGCAGACGAGCTTAACCGCGCGACCAGCCGCACGCAGGCGGCCCTGCTGGAGGCAATGGAGGAAAACCAGGTCACCGTGGACGGCGTGTCCCATCCGCTGCCCAAACCTTTTATGGTCATAGCGACCCAAAACCCCGCGGGCGCGGCGGGCACGCAGCTGCTTCCCGATTCGCAGATAGACCGCTTTATGATCAAGCTGTCCATCGGCTATCCGTCCGCGCAGAGCGAAATCGAGATTTTAAACAGAAAGCAGGCGGGCAGCTCTATCAAAGACGTCAAGCAGGTCGTCACCAAAGAAGAGCTGGAGCAAATGAAGCAGGAAGCGGACAAGGTCTATGCCGCGCCGCAGATTCTGGACTATATTGTAAAACTGGTCGGCGCGACCAGAAAGAACGAATTTATCGCCTGCGGCGGAAGCCCGCGCGCTTCGCTCGCTTTGCTTTCGATGGCGAAAGCGGGCGCGTGGATTCAGGGCAGGGATTACGTCGTGCCCGAGGACGTGCAGACCTTCTTCTACGACTGTATGTCGCACAGGATTCATTTAAAGCCCGAGGGCGAGGAGGCCGGCAGAGGCGTCGTCAAAGTGCTTGAGGGCGTGCTCAACGCGGTCACGCCGCCCGCGATCCGGTAATTATTTATAAAAAATAGGATTCTTTATGTTAAAACGGTGGAATAAATATCTCATAATTCTGGCGGGGGCAACCGCGTTCTACGGCATTTATGACGGGTATTTGTCCTTCTATTTGCTGCTTTTGACCATCTTTTTCCCTTTTTTCTCCTTTTTTATCAGCCTGTACAGCATGCTGAAAGTCAGCGTCAGCATGCAGTTTATGCCGACGACCGTTAAAAAGGGAGAGCCGGTCAACGCCGTGCTACGCATCGATACCAACAGCCGTCTGCCCGTGCCGATGATTACAATAAAATACTTTGAATACAACAAGACGTTTAGCACGGATAAGGAAAAGTCGAGCCTGATTTTATGCGACTGCATGGCGTCGGACGTTACCGTCCATTTGGACACCAGCCATATCGGATGCATCTACTTTGCGGTGCAGAAAATCAGAGTGTACGACTACACCGGGCTTTTCTGCATTCCGGTCAAACCGCCGGAGGCGCGCGCGACCTTTATCCTGCCGGAACTGACTCCGCCCGACCCGATGCCCGTGCTGCCGATGGACAAAGTGGGCGGAAAAGGATTACGGCCAAAACCGGGCGGCGGTTTCGCAGAAGATTATGATTTGCGGGAATACCGGATCGGCGATCCGCTGAACTCCATCCACTGGAAGCTCTCCTCCAAACTGGACGAACTGATCGTCCGAGAGCCGCTGATTTCCGAAAAAGGCAGGCTGTTCATCTGCATCGACCTGTTCGGCGCACCCGAAGACATGGACAGCACGTTCGGGCAGCTTTTTTATATCGCTTATATCCTTATCAAAAGAATGATTGAGTTCAACATCTGCTGGTACGGTCCGGACGGCCAGCTCAAAATGGTAGAAATCGCCGAACGGGACGACTTTTTAAAATTCGTCGTCGCGGCGTTCGCCGAACCGATTCCAAAAGAGGGCAAATCGATTGACGCAAGCGCCTGCCGCAAAGCGGACTGGTACTATATCATCCGCCCGACGGGCAGACGAAACGCAGACGCAGCCAAGACTTTGGAACCGCAGGAAGAAAACACAGAAGGACGGCGACAGGCATGAGCAAAACAACCAAAATATTGACAGCCTCCCTTCTTGACGCGGCCGCCGTTTTTCTCGGCGCGTACGGTATCATTTTCAGCATTGTCACCGCTTACGACATAAAGCTGAACGCGTCTGCTTTGCAATGGATGCTGATATTTTCGTCTTTGTGTTTTTCGCTGCTCTTTTCGATCGAGAAGTATAAAAAAACCGCTTATACTGCCGTATCGGCGGTTTGCGCGCTTTTGTTTTTAAAAAACATAGAGGATATCGCAAACGGTTTTTTAAAGTTCTTACATATCATCACTTCCAAACTGCATCTGTTTACCCCTTCCGTTCCCGTAACGAAAGACGTAAACATCAGCGTGGTTGGCCAGATCGAAGCGAACACCGCCTTTTTCGCGCTCTTTTCGGTCGTGCTGATATTGCTGCTGACGCTCGCGATTATAAAGGCGCGCTCGGTATGGCTCGCGTCGATCATTTCCGTCTGCTGTTTTTCGCTCAGCATTTTATTTATTAAAAACGTTCCGGATATGCTGCCGGTATGCGCGTTTCTGGTCTTTTTGCTCTCCGCGGTTCTGACCACCTATATCCGGAAAAGCAGCAGCAAGCGGGCTTCCTATATGCTATCTCTGTTCCTGCCCCTGACGCTCGTGTTCGTGATTACGGTCAACGCCATTTTTCCGGAAAGCACTTACAACCGCACCTCGATTGCGGACACGATGTATCGCTTTTTTACCGAGCGGCTGCCGATCACCATAAAACGCGGCGGCACTTCCAAAACGCCCGATCCGAGTGTCTCCGGCGACGAAGTTTCTACGATCAGCGGCGACACGTCGGAAGGAAACGGCAATATCAACAAATCCTATCAAAAAATCAATTTAAACAGCGCCGTGCCGAGCAAAACCGGAGAAACCATTTTACAGGTCAAATCCGGCAGAAAAGGAACGATTTTGCTCAGAGGCTTCTCGCTTGGGAATTACACCGGCACGTCCTGGGAACAGTTCGACGAAGCCACGCGGCAGAAGTTGTACTTGTACCAGGTCATCGACCGCAGCATAACGGGCGGCGACGAAATATATGTAACGCCGCTGTCCCTGCCCGCCTTTTACGCGATGTTAAAAGGCGACACGGAGCGGTACTCCGTGCAAGTCGCCGAAACGGCGGAGGGCGGAGAGATTGTATATACCCCCCTATTACCCGGTGTTCAGCAATTTCAGGGATCTGTCATTCGACAGCGAAGCCTATGTTCTTTATAAAAACAATATCGTGCCGACGGGTAATAAAAACGAAAAAGCGACTTACACGCTCGATGCGTACGCCTTCGGCGATATCATGGATATAATCGGAAACGAATCCGAAATCTCCCGCGTCCTTTCCATACTCCCGCCGGATTATTCCCGCTTAATTCAGGGAAGCGAGGCAAAATACAGAGCGGCCGTATATCAGACCTATACCCGGATCGACGGCGATACGCTCGCCTTTCTGAAAGAATATACGTATGACGAACACTTCGAGCAGATTACCGACCTTAAAGAACTCGTCCACGCGGTCAGCCGGTTTGTGAAGAACTCCGCCGAATACAACATCAACACGCCGCAGACGCCGGCGGGCGAGGATTACCTGCGGTATTTCCTCACAAAAAGCCGGCAGGGATACTGTATGCACTTTGCGACCGAAGCGACGCTCATATTCCGAATGCTCGGCATTCCGGCGCGCTATGTAACCGGTTTTTCGGTCAACGTCGCGAGCGACCAGGTCGGGGAATGGGTTCATGTCACCGATAGAAACGCCCATGCGTGGACCGAAATCTATATCGACAGCCTCGGCTGGATCCCTGTAGACGTCACGCCGACCGCCTATCAGAACCATTCGGATACTTCCGGCGACGGCGCTTCGCGGCAAACGAGCGTTCCGCCGATCAGCTCCAGCTCGGATTCGAGCAGCGAATCCTCGGTAACCAGCAGCGCCCCAGACCCGGAAAGCAGCGCGGCTTTTTCGGAAGAAACGTCGCAGCCGGCCGTGCCTGTGGAAGACAGCTTCGAACTGCCCGGATGGGTTTATATCGTCGTGATCGTCCTGCTGGCGCTGCTGGCAGTCCTCTTCAGGCGCAAGTATCTGGCAGAGCAGCGCCGTAAGCTCTTTGCGCAGAAGAACACGAACAAAGCGGTGGTCTGCGCCTGGAACTATATCGAAAAGCTGAAAGCGTTCGGCGTCAATCCGGACAAATCGATTTATTCCATCGCGCAGAAGGCAGTGTTCAGCAGGCACACCCTGACCGAAGCGGAAAGAAAAACGGTGGTGGATTTCGCGAAGGAAAAAGCAGAAGAGCTGGACAAAAACCTCGGCTTCCTGAAGCGCCTGATCTTTAGATATATAAAAGGGCTGTATTGATAAAAAATACCCGCTGCATAAAGCAGCGGGTATTTATTTTGATTCCGTCTGCATCCGCTTGTCGCCCTGCAGGTTCGCGATTCTATCCTCCACGGCCTGCTTTCTGAACTGAAGCGGGGTTTTGCCGGTATGTTCCTTAAAAATTCTGCTGAAATGCTGCACCGTTTTAAACCCGCACCGCGCGGTGATGTCTTTTAAAGGTATCTCGGTAAACGCAAGGTGCTTTTTCGCGACCGAAACCCGGTACTGCCACAAATATTCCATCGGCGTGACAAACAGTTCGTCCCGGAATATTTTGACCAAAGTCGTGTGGTTGGTTTGCGCGGCGCGACAGATATCGCTGAACGAAATATGCGACCCGTAATGGCTTTCGATGAACAAAATCGCGTTCCGAAGCAGATCGTTTTTGATTTTGCCGTTTACGCCGTCGTTGAGGATCGCATCCCCGCTCGGAGAGAAGCTGCACAGCCGCTCCAGGCAGATAATGATTTCCATAAAGTAGGAGCGCGCCCTGCACGACCAATACCAGTCCGTCTGCAGCTCGAGCGCCGCTTTCATCTGGAAGAAAGAGGCGACGACCTGCTCAAGATACTCATACTGAATCGGTATGACAAAGATATTGTAAACAAACGGCTTGAGCAGGAACAAATCGTGCACCTGCGCCACCTCGCCGTAGAATTCCGAACGGATAAACGCGAAGGTCATATTTATGTTTAGAAACTGCGGATGAAAATAGATCGAATAGCTTTTAAAGTTTCTGCTCTCCACAAGCACCGGGTTTTCGGTTTCGCTAAAGCATACAAAACAGGGGGCGACCGCCGTGATTTTTCTTTCTCCTACTAAGAAAACCGCCGTGCCGTCGTAAACAATCAGCAAAAGAAAGCTCTTGCCCTTGATGTCTATGTTCTGAAGGCTGTCTTTCTCGACGCACTTCGCGTACACGATTCGGTTCTTATTGATGTTCGCTCTCGTAAACAATTCCAGTTCCAATTAAGACGTCCCCCAGTTGAATAACAGATAAATTTCATTGAATCACAGATAAAAGTATAACATTGAATTACGGTTTTGTAAATGATATAATAAAACCAACATAATTCTTCGCATTCCAATTGAGAGAAGAGTCGCGTCTTCTTATTCTTTCTTTGATAACTGTTGAAGAATTAAACCTAAACCATCCTTTCAAAATACACCTCGTTTCGAGGTGTATTTTTCTGTTTTTTAGTCTGTTCATATTCAGTTTACATATCCGGCGTTGACATATCGCTTGGAAGGTGTATAATGTTTGACATGCAACAATTCGGGCAAAAAAGGAGTAAAACTTTGGAACGCAAATACATAGGCCGCGAGATTATCAAAACCGCGAATCAACTGCGGCGCACCATCGACAATTCCGAGGATATCAAAAGACTGCGCAACATCACGGGTTCAAACGGATATATCATCTGCTATATCGCCAAACGCCCCGGGGAGGATATTTTTCAGAAAAATATCGAAGAGGCGTTTTCGCTCACCCGGTCCACCGTTTCAAAGGTACTCAAACTCATGGAAGAAAAAGGGCTTATCCGCAGAGAATCGGTGGATAACGACGCGCGGCTGAAAAAGCTGGTGCTTACCGAAAAATCGATTGAAATTTATAACCGCATGTCGCAGAGCCACGAGCTTTTAGAAGAAAAAATCACCCGCGGATTTACCGAAGAGGAAAAGCGGACGCTTTTTGACATGCTTTATAGAATCAATAAAAATTTGGAAGATTAAAATCATAAACGATTCGGAGGAACTTCCCCATTATGATAAAAAAACTGGCGGCTTCTATACGCGAATACAAAACGGCGGCGATACTGACGCCGATTTTCGTTATCCTTGAGCTGGTGCTGGACGTTTTGATTCCATATCTGATGTCGAAGCTGATTGACAACGGCATTTATGCAAACGATATGGATTATATCCTGAAATTCGGTTCGCTGCTGGTCGCATTGGCATTGCTGACCATACTGTTCGGCGCGCTTGCCGGAAAATTTTCGGCGGTCGCGAGCGCGGGTTTTGCAAAAAATCTGCGCAAGGATATGTATTACTGCATACAGGATTATTCGTTCTCGAATATTGATAAATTCACAACATCGAGCATCGTGACCCGTCTGACCACCGATGTCGCGAACGTTCAGAACGCGTTTATGATGCTGACGCGCGTCGCTTTCAGAAGCCCGGGAATGCTTATGTTCGCGTTGTTCATGGCATTCAGGATTGACGCGAATCTGGCGCTGATTTATCTTGCCTGCGTCCCCGTGCTGGGTATCGGCTTTTACCTGATCATCCGGTTCGCGCATCCGCTTTTTGAAAAGGTTTTCAAAACCTACGACAAACTGAATGGCGTCGTGCAGGAGAACCTGCACGGCATCCGGGTGGTAAAATCCTTCAACCGCGAAGACTACGAAATCAAAAAGTTCGACAAAATATCCGACGAAATCTACAAATACTTCTCGACCGCGGAAAAAATCATCGCGTTCAACGCGCCGCTCATGCAGTTCTGCATGTACGCCTGCATGATTTTAATTTCCTGGCTGGGCGCGAAAGCGATCGTCGCTTCGGGCAACGACAGTCTTGCGGGTCTCTCCACCGGCGAGCTGACCAGTCTGTTCACCTATGCTTCGCAGGTGTTAATCAGCCTGATGATGCTCTCGATGGTGTTTGTCATGATTCTCATCTCCAGACCGAGCGCGGAAAGAATCTATGAAATTCTCAATGAAAAAAGCGACATCGTAAACAAGGAAAACCCCGTGTACGAAGTCAAGGACGGCTCCGTCAGCTTCCGAAACGTCAAATTCGCTTATTCGAAAACCGCCGACAAGCTGTGTCTTGACAATATCAACCTTGAGATTAAATCCGGCGAGATGGTGGGCATTATCGGCGGAACCGGATCGTCGAAATCGACGCTGGTGCAGCTGATTCCGAGACTTTATGACGTGCAGGAAGGCTGCGTTCTGGTCGGCGGCGTCGACGTACGGGAATACGACCTGAAAACCCTGCGCAGCAAAGTGGCGATGGTTCTGCAGAAAAATGTTTTGTTCTCCGGCACCATCAAGGAAAACCTGCGCTGGGGCAAAGAGGACGCCACCGACGAGGAAATGATCAACGCCTGCAGGCTCGCGCAGGCCGACGAGTTTATCAGCAAAATGCCGGATCAATACGACACCTTCGTCGAACATGGCGGCGCGAACCTGTCCGGCGGTCAGAAGCAAAGGCTTTGCATTGCCAGAGCGCTTCTGAAAGACCCGAAAATACTCATTCTGGACGACTCGACCAGCGCGGTCGATACCGCAACCGACGCTTCGATTCGGAAAGCGTTTCGGGAAAAACTGCCGCATATTACGAAAATCATTATCGCGCAGCGCATCGCTTCGGTAAAAGACGCGGACAAGATCATCGTGCTGGACGACGGCAAAATCGCCGCCTGCGGAACGCACGACGAACTGCTGCAGACCAGCGATATTTACAGAGAAGTATACGAATCCCAGACGAGAGCAGGTGTTGTGCATGAGTAAAGAGCAATCCACCAAGGCGGCGCCCCGCGGACCGCATGGACATCCGCACGGCGACGGCTACAAACCAAAATTCAATTTTAAAACCATAAAGCGGCTGCTCGGCTACTTAAAGCCGTATAAAGTCCACCTGGTTTTCGTTCTGATCTTCATTCTGATCAGCGCGGCGGCCGGCGCGATCTCCTCTTTGTTTATCAAGCATCTGATCGACGACTATATCACGCCTTTGCTTTTTGTCGACAACCCGGACTTTTCCGAACTGCTGTACGCGATTCTGCTGCTCGGCGCGTTTTATTTGGTCGGCGTGCTCTCGACGCTGTTCTTCAACAGAATGATGGCTACCGTTTCGCACGGCGTGCTCAAGAGAATCAGAGACGACATGTTCGCACACATGCAGTCGCTTCCGATTAAGTATTTTGACACGCACAGTTTCGGCGACATCATGAGCCATTACACGAACGATACCGACTCGCTTCGGCAAATGATTTCGCAGAGCATACCGCAGATGTTTTCTTCGGTGTTTACGATCGCGGCGATATTCATTGCGATGCTTTCTCTGAGCGTATGGATGACTTTATTCGTAGTATTGTTTGTGTTCCTGTTGACGAAAGTCACGCGTTCCATCGCAAGAAAGAGCGGCAAGTACTTCATCAAGCAGCAGCAGTCTTTGGGCGATTTGAACGGCTATATCGAGGAAATGATCAACGGGCAGAAGGTTATCAAGGTGTTCTGCCATGAGGAAAAGGCGAAAGAAACCTTTGATAAGAAAAACGAAGAGTTGTGCCGCAACGCGACCCTGGCGAACCAGTACGCGAACATCCTCATGCCGGTTATGGTCGCGCTCGGATATATGCTGTATATTCTGGTCGCGATCACAGGCGGCCTGCTTTCCATCGCCGGCGTTACGAACGTATATTTAATCGGCGTCGATGAGTTGTCGGTCGGCATCATCGCCTCTTTCCTGATTATGTCGCGAAACTTTATCATGCCGATCAACCAGATGTCGCAGCAGATAAACTTTATCGCGATGGCGATGGCCGGCGCGGAAAGAATCTTTGCGCTTCTTGACGAGGAACCGGAAACCGACGACGGCTTCGTAACGCTTGTCAACGCGGAATACGTGAACGGCGAACTGCGTGAGACCGATAAAAAGACGGGCATTTTCGCCTGGAAGTATCCGCACGGCGACGGAACCGTCACCTACACCGAGCTGAAAGGCGACATCCGCTTCTACGATGTGGATTTCGCTTACGATCCGGAAAAACCGGTGCTGCATAACATAACTTTGTATGCGGAACCCGGTCAGAAGGTGGCGTTCGTCGGCGCGACCGGAGCCGGAAAGACCACCATCACCAACCTGATCAACCGTTTCTATGATATTGCGGACGGAAAAATCCGTTACGACGGCATCAACATCAACAAAATCAGGAAAGCCGACCTGCGCCGTTCGCTGGGCATTGTTTTGCAGGACGTCAACCTCTTTACCGGCACGGTTATGGAGAACATCCGCTACGGCAGGCTGGACGCGACCGACGAGGAATGCATCGCGGCCGCCAAGCTCGCGAACGCGGACGGTTTCATCCGCATGCTGCCGAACGGATATAACACCTTGCTTTCGGGCGACGGCAGCGGCTTGTCGCAGGGACAGCGGCAGTTAATCTCCATCGCCCGCGCCGCGGTCGCGGACCCGCCGGTTATGATACTGGACGAGGCGACCTCCTCCATCGACACCCGCACCGAAGCCATTGTCCAGAAAGGCATGGATTCGCTGATGCAGGGCAGAACCGTGTTCGTCATCGCGCACCGCTTGTCCACCGTACAGAACGCGGACGTCATTATGGTGCTGGAAAAGGGCAGAATTATCGAACGCGGCAGCCATGAAAAACTGCTTGCGGAAAAAGGCAGGTATTATCAGCTCTACACCGGCGCGTTCGAACTGGAGTAAAAAAAGCTCATAAGAATTCAAAGGACCTGCAAAGTCATGTCCTTTTTTCGACATTTTTATCAAAATCATCATTTATAATGGAAATATCTTCGGGTGTTTAAAATTTTGTTAAGGAGGGTGTGCCATGATTGATTTTCAAAACGGTTCGCTTTTTAAACTAAAAAAATGCGACAACTCGATTGCAGACGACCTTATGCCGCTGTTTGTAGCAGACGAAGAGGTTATCGGCTGCTATAAATGTGTTCGCGATCATGTAGTTTTCACGAACAAGCGCATTATTGCCGTCAATGTTCAGGGATTAACCGGCAAAAAGAAAGACTACACCTCGCTGCCGTATTCGAAAATACAGGTGTTTTCCATCGAAACCGCGGGCCTTTTCGATTTGGACAGCGAGCTGGAACTGTATTTCAGCGGCATCGGCAAAGTGAAATTCGAGTTCTCCGGCAGCTGCGACATCATCCAAATCGGCAAAGTGATCGGAGCGTTCGTGTTAAGATAACCTCACGCAAAAAAACCCCTTTGCGCAGAACTGCGACGCGCGAAGGGGTTAACCTTTTATTTTGGTTATTTCTTCTTTCTAATTATGAGGAAAATGGCGACGGCAGCCGCGATGACAACGGCGCCCAGCGCAATCCAGAGCCAGATCGTGTCGCCGCCGTTCTTCGTGTTTTCGGCGCTCTCCGACGAAATCTCCGAAACCGCGCTTGTTTCCGATGTGTCCTTCGATTTGTCCGCCGGCGTGTACGCCGCTTTCTGCTTGTCTTTCGAGAGCGTAACAATCTTCTTCAGCTTCGCGAGATCGCTTTTCAAAACGGCTTCGCACTTCTCGCCGGCAATCAGCGCTTCTATATCCGAAACCGCTGCGGCGGTGTTCTCTGCGGTAAGATTATCCTTTAAGGCGGCGAGCTTTTCGACGGCCGTCTGCGCTTTCGCGTTGTCTATTCCGCCGTTCGGGAGAACGGCTTCGTTGATGCGCCTGACGATAAAATCAATCTGCGCTTTTGCCGCTTCCGCCGCGTTCAGCATCGGAGACAACGCCCCGGCTTTGTAGGCGGTTTCTTTTAAGAACCTGCCGCTGCCGTGCGAAAGGTAGCTTAGATACTCAAAATAAGCCGCGCCGTCCGCTTCGTCGCGTCCGGTAATGGTCTGCTTGAAGGTTTCGGCGTCCCCAAGCCCTAAGTAAGTGCCGACGCCCATGATGACATACGCATTGTCGCCTGCGAAGGACGTGAAGGTTTTCACTCTGTCCTGAACGATGCCCTCTCCGTATGTCATGGGGTAAACCGCGTCCAAAAGCCCTTCTTTTAGCCAGGTCGCGGTGTCCTGGAAGTAGCTTTCCAGCCTTGTGTCGCTCGCGACCGCTGCGGAAAGGAAGATGTCCGGCCTTTTCTCGTTGACAATCGCGCGTATCTCGCGGACCAGGCTGGTGACGTTTTCGACTTTGAACTCGCACCACTGTTTCCACATGCTGTGGGTTGAGAGCTGCTGTCCGATTTCGTCGACCACGCTCGGGTCAACGTTGTATTTTTCGGCAAATATCTTTTTGGTCAGGTCGTCGTACCCGTAATCCAAGGTGCCGACATTCCCTGCGTACCGGATGTAGTCAAGCTGCAGGCCGTCGATGTCGTAATGCTCAAGAATATAGGCCAGATATTTCTTGATGTACTCCCGGAATTCCGGATTCGCGGGGCTGAAAAAGAGGTCGGATTCATCCGTCGCGGTCGGAACGTCCGCTGGAAGCCTGCCGTTCGATTTGGTCAGCCACTCCGGTTTCGTGGTTTTTTCGGCCGCCTTGTTTCCGAAAATGGAAACGCATACGACCACCTCGATGCCCGCTTCCCTGCATTCTCGGATGTAGCACTCCAGAATGTCAAAGCCTCTTAAGTTCGCTCTTTGCTTGAACGGGAAGTCCTGCGGAAGCGGTATAATCGTGTCGTAACCGCCCGCGATTCCGATGATAAACTGGTTGATGCCCGTTTCTTTTAAGTTGGCGACCACTTTTTTAACGTCGGCTTCGGTTTTCTCGATGACTTCGTGCCATACGGCTCTGACCTCGACCGCCGGCGCTTCGCAGAGCAGATAAGACATATTGTCTATCTTTTCAAGCAGCTCGTTGCGCTGCTGGAGCGTCAGATTGTCGGTGTTGTCGATGTTGGAAAGCGCGTCCAGCTGGCCAAGGATTCCTTCGTAGTCAATCAGCATGAACTTCTCTTTCGCGGCTTCCAGCTCGGCTTTGAGGTTGTTTACCTTGATGGCGATGGAATCGCGCAGGTTCTCTTTGCCGTACGAAATGGTAATCGACTTTTTGCCCGCGCTGATTTGAACGCTCGCGCCGACAAAGCCGTACATTTTTAAGAACTGCCTGTCCTCCGCTTCAATCGCGGAAACCACAAAGCCGCCCTCGGGGATTTTGGAGTTGTTCCCGCCGGCCGAGATGACCTTTCCCTCGGCGTTGACGCTGATTTCGTACCCGTAGCCGTTGGTTTCGGTGGTGGCGCTCTGTTTGTCGTAGATAATAAAGGTGTTTGAATAACGCGGCTGATTAAATCCGGTTATCGGGTGTTCTACCGTAAAATACGGGGAAAAATTGCCGGTTTTTGAGAAAAGAACGCGGGAAGATATCTTGTCGTAGTAAGCGTAATCTCCGACCGATACGTTCTCTTTGTACCAGTCAATGTCTTTTCCGTTGCAGCTGACCACCATGCCGCCGGCGGGAATAACCAGGTTTTTGCCCATATTGTCGCCGACGTCAATCAACTTGGTGACCTTTCCCTCGGCGTTCACGACAATATTGTAGCCCCATTCGTTCTGCTCGGTGGTAGCCTTATTCCGGTAAACGACCGATGTGTCCGACCAGCGCGTTATGTTCTCGCCGTCGATGAAGTGGACTTTTACGTCGTCCGCATCCTGCGCAAGCGCCGTAAACGGCACCGAAAGCAATAGAAAAACAAAACATAAAAAGAGTAGTAGGAATTTTCTCGCCTTCAAAATAATACCTCACTGTTTTTTTGCCCACTGTACCATACGGCGCCCGCTTTTTCATCAACGGCAGGTTGCATTAATTTGAACAATTTGTAAGGATTGAATGTAATTTTTTCATAAAAACGCTAAATGCCGGCGCGATGCTACTTCCGCTTCGGCGATTTCATATTTGCAGCGATTAATACGATAAAAAACGGCGCTAATAAAATGAATATCAACAGCATTCTTTCACCTTCTTTTTTTATAAATTTGTTAATTTATTTTGTTTCCATTCGCTTTTATGTAATACTTTATAAATATTGTAACCGAGTATTGACATTTTGTCAATTATGTAGTATAAGAATATTTTAATACATTCTAAAATTATCGGATAATGCA
>JAKPGJ010000035.1 GCA_029550965.1 Bacillota bacterium | reverse complement strand
TTCCGCGCCGTCCTCGGTCACGAAAACCTCGCCGTGCTGATACGGGCTCATTGTGCCGGGATCAACGTTGATATAAGGATCAAGCTTCTGTGCGGCGACCTTCAGGCCCCTCGCTTTGAGAAGCCTGCCTAAAGAAGCGGCGGTTATGCCTTTTCCGAGCCCGGAAACAACGCCGCCGGTTACAAAAATATATTTGGTCATAAATGCTTTCTCCCTGCAAAAAAGAATTTCTTCGTCCCGATTATTACAACCCAAACGATTCAGACGTCGGCTGGTTTTCCTCCAGCCGATCCGCGGAACTGTCTGATTTTCGATCGTACAGTTCACGTCGCGGCATGGCCCAGTCGTAAAACGTGTGCCGGTTTATCAGAGTTTCACTTTTTTTGGTATATACTTTCCTCTTCTCAAACTGCGAGACATAGCAAAAAAGCGACAGTATCCGAGACTTTCGTTTGGACGGATATGCCTTCGGCTTTCCCGCGCCGTCAAGTTCTTCAACGCTTTAAACGTTGGTCCATATATACCTTAATATATGTTACTCCCACTCAACCGTTGCCGGCGGTTTATCCGTAATGTCGTAAACGACTCGGTTGATGCCGTCTACCTCGTTGGTAATGCGGCGGGAAATTCTTTCGAGCGTTCTGTACGGCAGCTTCATAAACTCGGCTGTCATAAAATCGTCGGTCTTTACGGTTCTTACGGCGACCGTGTAATCATAGGTTCGACCGTCGCCCATAACTCCGACCGAACGCACGTTGGTCAGAACCGCAAAATACTGGTTGGGTTTATTTCTCAGCTTGCCGATTTCTTCACGCACGATTGCATCCGCTTCGCGCAGGATGTTTAATTTTTCTCTTGTAACTTCGCCGATAATGCGTATCGCGAGTCCGGGACCCGGGAAGGGCTGGCGGTTTACCAGATAAGAGGGAAGTCCCAGCTTTTTGCCCACCTCGCGCACCTCGTCCTTGAAAAGTCCTCTCAGCGGTTCGACGATGCCTTCAAAATTCAGCCGCTCGGGCAGACCGCCGACATTGTGATGGCTCTTAATGGTTGCGGCTTTACCGTTTCCGGATTCTATAACGTCGGGATAAATGGTGCCCTGCGCCAAAAACTCAATGTTGCCGAGCTTTCGCGCCTGCTCCTCGAAAACCTGAATAAATTCGTTTCCGATAATCTTGCGCTTTTTTTCCGGGTCGGTGACGCCTTTTAACTTCTCCAAAAACCGTTCCGACGCGTCCACGCGGATAAACTTCAGGCTCCGTTTGGCGAAGATCGCCTCGATCTGGTCGCCCTCGTCTTTGCGCATAAAGCCGTGGTCCACAAAAATGCAGACCGCTCTGCTGCCGATGGCTTTGTCCAACAGCGCCGCGCAGACGGAGGAATCCACGCCGCCGGACAACGCAAGCAGAACGCGCTTCGAGCCCACCTTTTCCCGAATGGCGGCGACCTCTTTTTCGATATAGTCGGTCATATTGTAGTCGCCGGTCGCGCCGCAGATATAATATAGGAAGTTTTTAATAATCTCTTTTCCGTGGATCGTGTGGATAACCTCGGGGTGGAACTGCAGCCCGTACAACTTTTTCTGATCGTTTCCGAAAGCCGCAATCGGGCAATCAGACGATTTCGCCAAAGGAACAAAGCCCTCCGGCAGCGCAAAAACCCTGTCGGTATGGCTCATAAGCACGGTCTGAACCCGGTCAAGACCCTGAAAAAGCACGCTGCTCGTATCCACCTCGCAAACGGTCTGCCCGTATTCGCTGACTTCGCCCTGCTTTACGACGCCGCCCAGTTTATGACACATCAGCTGCATGCCGTAGCAGATGCCCAGCACGGGAACGCCCAGCTCGAAAAGTTCTTTGCCGCAGGCGGGCGAGTCGGGTTCGTACACGCTCGAAGGACCGCCTGTAAGGATGATGCCGATCGGGTTATACGCTTTGATTTTTTCGATCGGCGTATCGCCGCTTAAAATGTAAGAAAAAACGTTCGCCTCGCGTACTCGCCTTGCGATGAGTTCTTTGTACTGACCGCCGAAGTCGAGCACCAAAACCGTCTGATTTTCCATTCAAAAACCTCTCTCTTAAACAACTTGTATAATATCGTATTAACTTTCGTAGTTTCGAATAATACTTTCTGCAACCTCGCGTTTGGTTATGCGCATATCCATTGCCTGCTTTTCGATATAGCGGTGCGCCTGCGGTTCGCTCATTTTTAAGTATTCGATCAGCACCCACTTCGCTCTGTTGACCAGCTTTATCTCGTCCAGTTTGAGCGAGAGTTTTTTGTTTTCCTTCTCCAGCCGCCTTAAGCGCTCCAAAGTCGCGATCGACATCCGAAGCACCTGCATAAAAACCGCCCGGGTGGTTGGTTTGCTGACGGCGAGCACGCCGAACTGCTCTACCTGGTCGCTCACTTCGTCGTACAGTTCGCTTTTCACGATCAGGA
The DNA here is from genome assembly GCA_029550965.1 of Bacillota bacterium. GTDB lineage: Bacteria > Bacillota > Clostridia > Oscillospirales > CAG-382 > UBA1049. The sequence continues at coordinate 1,717 of JAKPGJ010000035.1, read as the reverse complement.
TGACCGCGGAAACCGAATTTTCGGTGATTTTGAGCGCAAGGTCGCTGCCGAACTCGTCGCTCAGCGGCGCGTTGATGATAATCAGGTCGAAGCTCTGGGTAATCAATATGTTCCTTGCTTCTCCCCCGCTTTTCGCGAATACAACCGGAGAATAGGTAGCGGGCTCAAGCGCCTCACATAAGAAATCGTTTATTTTTTGTCCGCTGGAAACGACCAGCACGCTGTATGGGGTGCCGGGCAGCATTTCGTTTCCCCCTATTCCTTGTGGAATAACTGCTTGTATGCTTGAGCCACTCTTGCGGGAAGCACTTTGTTGATAAATTCGCTGCAGCAGGCCAGTTCTACGGCTTCGCTCAAGCTGGAAGGCAGTTTCGGCAGTTTGTCGGTGATCGATTTGTCCGCTTTGTAAAGGTTGATGTCCACCGGCGCAGGCGGAACTTTTTTGTTGAGAATGCCTTCCATGCCCGCATAAATCAGCAGCGCATATGCAAGATAATGGTTTGCCATGCAGTCGGGCGAGCGCAGCTCAATCCGTCTGTGTTCGCTGCTGGATGCAGGAATCCGAATCAGCTGCGAACGGTTCTGCTCCGACCAGGTGATGTATTTCGGCGCTTTTTTCTCGCCCAGCCGCAGGTATGAGCTTTCCGTAGGATTTAAGAAAGCGGTGATTTCCGCTATTCGGTCAAGAACGCCTGCCATAAAGCTGAAGAATTCGCCGTCCGTGGTGTTGCCGTTGATTCTTTTCGGCGTCATATTGATATGAAAGCCGTTTCCGCTCTGGTCTTTCAAAGGCTTCGGGTCAAAGGTTGCGTAAAGCCCGTTTCTTGCCGCGATGGTGCGGACCACCCACTTGAAGGTAGTGACGTTGTCCGCAGAAACAAGGGGGTCGCCGTACTTAAAATCAATTTCGTTCTGCCCGGGGCCTTCCTCGTGGTGCGAAGCCTCGGGGGTTATGCCCATCTCTTCCAGCGTAAGGCAGATTTCGCGGCGTACGTTCTCGCCCTTGTCCAGCGGGGAAACGTCCATATAGCCCGCGTTGTCCAGCGGGATGTTGGTGGGGTTGCCCTCCTCGTCGCATTTGAACAGGTAAAACTCGCATTCCGCGCCGAAAATAATCTTAAAACCGTGTTCGGCGGCATAACGAACCGCTTTTTTCAGGATAAGCCGGCTGCTCAGCTCAAACAACGTGCCGTCCGGACGCTTGATGTCACAAAAAAACCGCACTACTCTGCCGTGCGAAGGCCGCCAGGGTAAAAGCGCCAGCGTGGAGGGGTCGGGGAACAAAAACAAATCCGACCGAACCTCGTCGCCGAAACCCGCGACCGCCGAAGCGTCAAAGGAAATTCCCTCTTTAAACGCCCGTTTCAGTTCCGACGGCATAATCGAGATGTTTTTCTGGTTGCCGTAAATATCGCAGAAGGCCAAGCGGATGAACTTCACATCGTTTTCCGCTATAAACTGCATCGCATCGTTTTCGCTGTAAATCATGGTATCCGCTCCTCCGGCTTGTCTTTATTGCGCATAAGACGCTCGAAACGAACTACAAATAAAATAATACTATATTATACACCTTTTAGTTGTAACAGTAAAGCTTTTTGTAAGGATTTTTTGTGTTTGGCGTCAAAACGTAAAAAGGAGAGGACAAAACGACCGATTTTTCCACCCCGAACTTCTCGCAGTACGCGTCGATATACTTGTCGATTTCCTGCATATCCTC
>JAKPGJ010000034.1 GCA_029550965.1 Bacillota bacterium | reverse complement strand
GGTAAAACTACACTTGTTAAACTGCTTCTTCGCCTCTATAAACCAACAGAAGGAAAAATACTCTTAAATGGCATTGATATAAATTCAATTCCTCTTAATCAATATTTAAAACGGGTTGGCGCTGTATTACAGGATTTTACCATATTTGCATATTCAATTAAGGAAAATATAGTTTTTGATAACGACGCGAACGATGATATCATAAAAAAAGTTATTGAAATAATCGGATTGGCCGGCAAAGTAGAACGCCTTAAAGATGGTATAGATACAATTCTGTATAAGGAACTCAGTGAAAACGGGATAGAACTTTCGGGGGGGAGAGGGGCAGAAACTGGCTCTTGCGCGCGCACTTTTTAAAAATACAGGAATATTAATACTTGATGAACCCACCTCCAATCTTGATCCTATTGCTGAATATGAATTGTTTTCAAATTTTAGCGATATATCAAAAGGTAAAACTTCAATTTTTATTTCACACAGGCTATCATCAACTAAATTCTGTGACCATATTTTTGTAATAAATAACGGTGTTATTGCTGAAGAAGGAACTCATAGAGAATTGATGGCTGAAGGCGGCCTGTATGCTGAGATGTTTGAATCACAACTTAAATTTTACCGGGATACTGGGGTAAATTATGAATTATATAAAAAATAAATTAAAAGCACCATTTGAAATTTTTCATCTTATTTATAAAAATTCTCCAGGATATTTTATTTTTTTCATCCCGCAGGTAATTTGCTCAGCTGTTTTACCCTGGTTATATGTTTATATACCCAAATTAATTATCGAAGCATTAACCGGAGGAAGAAATTATAATGAAATATTTTTAATTATAATATTTTTCTGTGGAGCCGGTTTAATTCTAAATCTGTCTATAGGATATCTTAATAAGAAAATTAGTTATTATACAGAGTATTTTAGCCTGAAATTGTCCTTTGAAACAGGAAGACTTGTAATGAATTTAAGTCTGTCTGAAATTGAAAACACTTCAGAACGTGATAATATCTGCCTTGCCGGAAATGCTTCAGAAACTATTAAATTGTGCGATATTACAGGAAAATTAATTCAAAATATTATAACTCTTATCGGGTTCATAGGTATTATCTCTATTTTGAATATAAAATTTTTTATATTGGTTGCTATTTTATTTATAGTAAAAATCATATTTACTTCCATCAGTTACAAGGCAAATATTATCCTTCGTACACAGACTGCACAAAATGAACGAACGGGAAACTATCTTACTAATCTCTGTTATTTCAATGAAGGCGCATCTAAAGAAATACGTTCAAACTGCATTCAATCATGGTTTTTAAATAAAGTAAAAGGTTATAGAAACAAACTGGTAGAATTACAGCTCAGGGGATTCCGCCGGAATTTGATTTTTGACAATGTATGCTATTTCGTCGTTTTATATTCTTTGGAGCTTATCCGTTTATTATATTAATAAAGTAATTTCAATAGCTGATTTTACTCTTTATTTTTCTACTATAACTGCAATGAGCAGCACTTTAGGTATTATTACTGACCTGGTAGCAGAATATAATAAACAACTGAAAAATTCAGCTGATTTTAAAAAGCTGAAATTTTTGTCAGAACAGAATGATGATAAGTTATTGTCGGGGGTCAGTCCTTTTATTGTACCAACTGATATTGAGATTAATTTTTCAGATGTATGGTTTAAATATCCGGGATGTGATTGTTATGTTCTTCGCAATATAAATATTAAAATATCCGATCGTGAAAAATTAGTTATTGTTGGATATAACGGTTCAGGAAAAAGTACGTTTATAAAGCTCTTATGCAAGTTCTACCGGCCATCCAGTGGGAAGATTACGCTGAATGGAAAAGATATCTGGGAAATACCAAATGAACAATACTATAGAATTTTAGGTGCAGTATTTCAAGATTTCGCTTTACTTGCATTTACAATATCTGAAAATATAACGATGAGTGAAAATGATGAGAATATTTCTGATGTTCTTGAAAAATCCGGGCTTTCTGAGTTTATAGCAAATTTAAATGATGGAGAAAAAACTTATATATCAAAAAAATACTCTTCAAAAGGTATAGAACTTTCAGGAGGGCAAGGACAAAAAATAGCACTTGCCCGGGCGTTATATAAGAATGCGCCGGTTTTGATACTTGACGAGCCGACAGCAAGCCTTGATGTAAAAGCTGAAAGTGAATTGTATGAAAATTTCATGAAGACAGCATTTGACAAAACTGCGATATTTATATCTCATCGTTTAGCTGCGTCTCAAATAGCGGACCATATAGCTGTATTTTCAAACGGTAAAATAGTTGAATATGGTACTCATAAGGAGCTTATTGCAAAAAATGGTTTATATGCTGAAATGTTTGAAAAACAGAGGAAGCCATATATTTAAGATTTAGAATATACCGTATAAAGATTTTTAAGGTTAGATTACAATCAAAAAAATAAAATTAGCGATACTTGATAGCAAGATCAAGAAGGGAAAAATATGTATGATTGCGTTCCAGCTCCCTACCCTTATCATGCAAATTTAGCGGAAGGGTTGACACTGTCTCCTGCACGATGCGGATGACAGGGTTCGGATGGAAGCACCGGAGATCTTCCGCGTCCTCGGCAAACGCAGACCGGAGTTCGTCAGGCCGTATGTTGAATTGCTTCAGCAGATATCGGAAACCGACGATAACCGAGTCGTAAAGTTTCACTGCTTAGGTGCGATCAAGGCAACGGAATCATAGCGCTGTCTGCTTTTGTCAATTACATAAATAACAATGAGGATTATGATAATGATGCGCAAAAATTAATGAATGGAGTAATTATAAGCATTCAAGAAGAGAATCTATACGGTCTTATTACAAACATAATTATACAGCGTGGTGTATTTTCATGTTAAAAGAAAGTTTATTTCCGATCCTGGAATTTGATTCAAACAAGCAAGCCAAGATTCAACCTTCGAGTATTATCAATAAGCCACCAGTACCTAAAGCATGCGTTATTACTTTTTTTAAGGAAGTAATCCATAAAAAATTAGAATCCGGTGAATTGAAGCAAATTGGAATAAGCCCTACGGAAACAATAGATATTCCGGTTTATAAAACAACATACAATGGTTGTCCTGTAGGTTTGGTTGGCGGTTTTGTAGGAGCAGCTGGTTCGGCAGCGTTGCTGGAAGAATTGATAGCATCGGGATTTGAAAAATTTATAGTTTGTGGTGGCGCCGGTGTTTTGAAAAGGGGAATTCAAGTAGGTCATTTAGTAGTACCCTATTCTGCTGTGAGAGACGAAGGGGTATCATATCATTATATTGAGCCTTCACGCGAAATAGAATGCAACCCCGATGCTGTAAGGGCTATTGAGAGAGTATTAAATCAAGAAAAAATTCCATTTATTAAGGCAAAAACATGGACAACTGATGCTATTTTCAGGGAAACTGAAGCTAAAATTGAAAAAAGAGTTGCAGAAGGCTGTGTTACTGTTGAAATGGAAGCAGCAGCATTCTTTGCCGTATCAAAATTCAGAAATGTTTTATTGGGACAAATTTTATACGGTGGAGACGACTTGAGCGGAATCGAATGGGATAGACGCTTATGGAACAGCAGAGAAATGATAAGGATTAATCTTGTAGACGTATGCTTAAAAATAGCTACACAATTGTAATTTAGGTGCCTCGAAAAGCGATTTTTCAATAAAGACCGAAAAAACCATTGGCATGTTCCCGCGAACAGATATAAATATGATAATATAATTATTCGGCGGTGTAAAACATGAATGAGTATTTTCAAAGCAGATTCAATAGACACCCATAGAAGTAATAAGTGGCGATTATTATTTTGGTTCTGATAATGGAACGGCGCAAATATTGGAGAATTTAAAAACCATTCCCTTGTCTATAGTAAGGATGACATATGAATATCAGTAATTATAAAAAGTATATTTCGGCAGAAACAATGTTGGGACCAAACTGCGTAAGGATTCTTGGAGAGTTGTTCGACAAATATCCTTTGCGGCTTACATCGGATGATTTGGTTCTTGATTTGGGATGCGGAACGGGGCTGACAAGTCTTGTGATCGCAAAAGAGACCGGAGCAGAGGTTTATGCAGTTGACCTATGGATCAGCGCAGAAGAAAACGGGAAACGATTTGCCGAATGGGGGATTTTAGGCCGGGTAACACCGATATGCGAAGATGCGAATAAATTGCATTTTAATGAAAGACAGTTCAATGCTTTGGTCAGCATTGATTCATATCATTATTTTGCAGGCGAGCAGGGATTTTTCCAAGAAAAAATTCTTCCGTTTATGAAAGGTGGCGGAGTAGTTTTAATTGGTATTCCCGGCTTAAAGGATGAATACGCAGGCCGCTCCGAAGAACTTCTATCCGATTGGCTTGGCAAGGAAGCCTATATGTTTAAAAGTCCAAAACTCTGGAAAGAGCTTATTGGCAGCCATGACAGAATCGAATCAGTGGCAACATGGGAAATGGATTGCTTTGAAGATGCATGGAATGAGTGGCTTGCAGTTGATAATGAGTACGCACACGGCGACAGGCAATACTTTGAAACAATTATCAAACCTTATACTTGCTTTGTTGGTATATATGTAAAGTTAAAAAAGTAATGGAAGGCTAATCTGTAAAACTTTGAAAACAACGGATTAATTATTTTTTATTGCTGATGTTGCGTAGGACGAAAATGAGGAAAAGAGGAAATGCTGATTTTTTAAATTTAATATTTAATAAAAAGGAGTACGGATATGGATAAAAATTCAGAGATTACTAAATCAAAAGTAAAAGAATTACAGCTGATTATAGCGGTTATTGGTGTATTTGCTGCCGTGTTTGGCGTGTCAATGTTTAATCAGCATTTGCTCATGTCGTTTTCTTTACCAATACGAATGATTCTCATGATCGTCTTACAATGGGTACTTTTCATCGTTCCGGGGATATTCATGATTGTGAATAAGGAAACGCTTGCAGACATCGGCTTCAGAAAGGAAAAGGTACTGCAGCAAATCGGCATTGGCGTGTTGCTTGCGTTAGCCATGTCGTTCGTTTTAACGCTCGCGCCAATTTTGCTGGGGTTTAAAGATTTGGTTGGAAACACGGCATATACCGAGACATGGAAATTTGTTTATCAATTTGTTTATGCAATACTGGGAGTTGCCCTTGCAGAAGAACTAATTTTTAGAGGTTACATATTTAATAAACTTTTAAAAATCAAGAACTCTAAGTGGTTTGCAATCATAATATCATCTGCGCTGTTTGGATTATTCCATATATTTAATGGGGATGTCCTGCAGGTTATCGTAACAGCATTACTTGGATTTCTATTCTGTATATTCAGAGAAAAAATAAAAGGTTGCACGTTGCTCTCCTTAATTATTGCCCATGGGTTATACGATGCAATGATTGTATTGTGGGTTTCAATATTATAATTGAACTCGGACCGATAAATGTGAAATGCTTTTATGAGCGCGAAATATGCTGTATGGTTATAAAAGCAAAAGGCCGCGTTCTTACACCGCTACTTCATGACAGGCAATCCGTATTTATGAAACGCCGCAATCAATTTATTCCAATGGGGCGGAAAGTCGCTTGCCATATGGAATAGCAATTTCCACTGCGCGTATGGCTTTTTCTCATTTAAAAGAATATCATAAAGTAAGAAACACAATGAAAATTTGAGCCGGCATGAATGATTGCATTTTGCGAAATTCCTTTACATTGATCGGAAAACACGGTAAGCTGAATTATCCGGCGATAATCGGTCCATCCTCGCAGAACCGTATACGCAATAAGACAGATTTGAAGAAAGGAAAACTTATGTTTATATACAAAAGTTGCGCAGAAGTAGCCATAGACGCCATATATGAAGCCTTCATCGGCGGGTTCGCGGATTATATTATTAAGTTCGAAATATCAAAAGAGAATTTCCAAAGAAACTTTTTTGGACCGGAGGGCAACAGCCGCGAATATTCCGTGATCGCGTTTGACGATGACAAACCGGTCGGGCTTATCTTGGGCGGCATAAAGGTCTATGAAGGGATAAAAACGCTTCGCTGCGGAGCGCTTTGCGTCCTTCCGAATTACAGGGGAACCGAAGTCGGGCACAAACTGTTTGAGCTTCACAAAGAAATCGCGCTGGAAAACCAATGCAGGCAGATGTTTTTGGAGGTTATCGCGGGCAATGAGCGGGCGGTAAACTTTTACAGGAAAAAAGGCTACGAAAAAGTGTACGATTTGGTTTATTACACCCACAGCAGTCCGGCCGATATCGACGCCGCTTTGCCGGTCGGATTTACAGTGAAAAGAACAGACATCGACGTTTTGCGGCTCTTTCGCGATAAAACCCGGGACATTCATATAAACTGGCAAAATGATTTTGATTATACCGGTTACTTTGACGAGCAGAGATACTACGGCGTATTTAAAGACGCGGTTATGGTGGGCGGACTTAGCATCCATCCCGCGGGGAGAATCAGTTATCTGTATGTTGCCCCGGAATTCCGGAATATGGGCGTTGGGCGCGGGATTCTCCATCAGGCGGTTCGGGAGTTGAATCTAAAAAGATTGGCAATCAGCTTTCCCAATAACGCTTCGCTTGCGGGTTTTGTAAGACGCCTGGGCTTTTTGAAAGAGTCGATTGCGCAGTACGAAATGTATTTGCCAATATAATTCCGACATAAAAATATCGTAAAATTATGAAAAAGCCTTGTATTTCAAGGCTTTTTGTTTTATAATTCGTTATAAAGCCGAGCATGCTCCGCTTTTTATCGAGCGGCAACTGTAATGCTATCTGCGCTTTAAAAGAGGGTTTCGACATGAGTAGTGTGAAAAGGATAAAATGCGTCAGCGTCAACTGCTACATCGTATCGGAAGGGGATTTTGCCGTTCTGGTCGATACCGGGAAGAAGAAATACCTAAAAACCGTCATGGACGCCTGCGAGCCGTATAAAATTAAACTGATCCTGCTGACCCACGGGCATGACGACCACGCCGAAAACGCCGCCGCGTTGTCGGTAAAACTGGGGGTTCCCGTCGGCATGCATAAAGCGGATGAAAACCTGCTTGCGTCTGTCCGCAATCAACCCTTGTCGGCCGGCGGCTTTTTTGGGAAGATGATATTATCCGCCGCCCTTAAAGAACCTGCGGAAAGAAAAAGGAGCACGCTTGCGCCGTCGGTTTTTTTCGAAGACGGAGACGATTTGACCGAGTACGGTGTTTCGGCAAAAGTAATCGGGCTGCCGGGACATACGAAAGGCTCGATCGGCATTGACGTCGGCGGGAAAGATTTAATCGTGGGCGACGCGCTGATGAACATTTTTTATCCGACCGTTTCCATGTGTATCACGACGAAAAAGCCATGCTGGACAGCGCGCGAAAAATAACCGCGCTTGGAGAACGAACCGTCTATTTCGGTCACGGACGACCGACGAGAAACAGAGTATGGGTGAAATAGAAAATTTTATGTTATGAATTGAGGTGTTTTTGCGTTGGTCAAATATATCGCTTTGCTCCGCGGGATTAACGTAGGCGGAAAAAACAGCATTTCGATGAAGGAATTGAAAGCCGCGTTCGAAGAAAACGGATTTGCCAATGTCGCTACGTACATTAACAGCGGCAATGTTTTGTTTGATTGCGCGCAAACGGACGAAGTTTTGCTGGCGGCGCGCTGTGAGGAAGTTATTGAGAAGAAGTTTGGCATTCCGGTCCGCGTGGCGGTTTTTGCCGCGGAAAAATTAAGAGAAGCGATCGCCCATGCTCCTTCATGGTGGGGAGATGCGCCCGACGAAAAGCACAACGCCATATTCGTGATTCCGCCGGTTTCTGCCGCAGAGATTGTCGCCGAAGTCGGGGATATAAAGCCCGAATACGAAAAACTGGACGTTTATGAAAGCGTGATCTTCTGGTCGGCGAGCATAAAGCATTTTTCGCGAACCAGATGGTCAAGAATCGTGGGCACAAATGCGTACCGGCACGTGACCATCCGCAACGCCAATACGGCAAGAAAATTATCGGAGCTGGTTTCGGTTCGGTGACGGCGCCGGACGGTGCGGGCAATAGCGATACAGCGGAGGGGGCATCATGAAAATCATAGCGTTGGTGGAGAACCGTTCCGATTGCGAACTAAAGCCGAGACACGGGCTTTCGCTATACGTTGAAACAAAGAACCATAAACTGCTGTTTGATTTGGGTCCTGACGATACCCTGTTTGATAACGCCAAAATGAGAAACATCGATCTTTCCGATATCGATACGGTCGTTATATCGCACGGACACAGCGACCACGGCGGCGCTTTGGCGCGTTTTCTTAAAGAAAACGCAAAAGCGAAAATCTATATACAGCGGAGAGCCTTTGAACGGCATTACAGCAGGTTTCTGTTTTTAAAAGCCGACATCGGACTGGACAGGCAGTTGAAAAATCATCCGCAGGTAATTCTTTTGGACGGCGACGCTGAAATCGATCAGGAATTGAGCCTGTTTGTCGTGAATCGGATCGAAAAATGCTGTTCAAGCGCCAACGATTCGTTTTATGAAGGCGGTCAAAAGGACGTTTTTCTGCACGAGCAGAATCTTATGATACGGGAAGAACAGACGGCTGTTTTAATCGGATGCGGTCATATCGGCGTTGTCAATATTATGGAAAAAGCGCAAAGCTTTGCGCCGCAGATTTGCGTGGGCGGATTTCATCTTTTCAATCCGCCGACCAGAAAAACGGCGGACAAACGGTTCTTGGACGAAATCGCCGAAAATCTGAAGAAATACCCGCAGGTACGGTTCTTTACCTGTCATTGCACCGGCAAAAAGGCGTATGACTATTTGGCCTCGAAACTGCCGAACCTGCATTATCTATCCTGCGGGAACGTGATTGAATAAAGAAGTTTACGGTTCGGTTTCGATATATAAAAACACCCTGTTTGGTCTTTCTCCAGACAGGGTGTTGTTTTTTACGCGCCAAACGTCCAGCCGAAGTCGTTGTGATAAATCATTTGCCTGGTCATGCCGCCGTCAATGCAGAAGTCCTGTCCGGTGATAAATCCCGCTTTGTCGCTGCAAAGGTAAAGCACCATGTGGGCGATGTCCAGCGGGTTCCCCACTCTTTTCACGGGATGCTGCTCGGCATCCGGTCCTTCATAGACTTGAAAGCCGGTATCTATCCAGCCGGGGGAAATCGAGTTGACGCGCGCCTTGCCGGCAAGCGTAATCGCCAGGGCGTGCGTCAGCGCGGATATCGCACCTTTCGCCGCGGTATAGCTTTCGGTGTTGGGCTGGCTCATTCTGGCTCTGGTTGACGAAATATTGACGATGCTCGCTCCTTCGTTCAAGTGATTCAGAAAAAGTTTCGTCAGCATAAAGGGAGCGGTCACGCCGACCCGCAGGACGTAGTTAAAGTCGTCGTAGGAGCAGTCCATAAGCCCGCCTTTTGAAAGCATGGCGTTGTTAATCAGATAATCAACGCCTTTATAGTCGCGGATTACTTTTTCCGCAAACGAACGAAGCGTATTCTCGTCGGCGATGTCTCCGACAAAGTAATCGTTCTCAAGCAGATCGATGATGCAAACGTTGGCGCCGTTTTTCCGGAATTCATCGCAGATGGTTTTTCCGATTCCCGAAGCGCCGCCGGTTACGACAACGGTTTTATTTTGAAAATCCATAAGTTCCTCCGTTTTTTGTCAGGGGCGGTATGCGGCGCAAACCGAGCAGTTGCGCCTTTCTTTCGCTTTATACAGCGCTTGATCGGTGTTTCGTATAAATTCTTCGATGGATACGTTGTCCGACGGAACGACGGTGTTGACGCCCAAACTGATCGTCACATGTTTTGCGGCTTCGGAATACATGTGCGGCAAGGCCTTTTCCTCCACGCCTTTTCGGATTTGTTCGGCGAGATTCCACGCCTTTTCTTTGTCCGTATATGGAAGCACGATGATCAATTCGTCGCCGCCGTACCTTGCCACTTTATAGGTCGGATCTTTGGCGTACATGGTTAGAAGGTTCGCGATTAACTTAATGCAGCGGTCGCCGGCCGGATGTCCGTAATGGTCGTTATATTCCTTGAAGTAGTCGATGTCGATCATAATAAGCGACAGGGGCGTTGAATGCTGCATGCAGTTGTCCCATTCATCCCGCAGTACGGACTCAAAACTCAAGCGGTTGGTTATCCCGGTTAAGCCATCGGTTTTGGAAATCATCTCCAGCTTTTGATTGGCTTCCTGCAATTGCTTGTTGATCCGTTTTAATTCTTCGTTTTTCTGCAGGATGGTCTTTTTGTTGATAAAATCCTCCACCTGCTTTTGATACCGCATGTACGCGATGGCGCACGCCATGACGACGAATGCGGTCGAATTCACCGAGTTTCCGTATATGAGCTGTTTGGATTCCTGAAAATACGGCATGGCGATCAGGAATAAAACGTGAACGACAAAATAAACGAAAAATAAAACGTGCGGCTTAATAACCGGCATGATGGCAATCGATATGACCGCGATTGTATATACGATGACTTGTCCGTTCGACAATTGGTCCAACAGGGATATTCCCGCGCACCAGAGCAGCACAAAGCCGATGAATAAAGTGCCGACAGCGCGGATGCGCGAAGAATTTTTCGCCACATCGGCCCCCAGCCTCATAAAGGCCGCCAGAAACCCGATCATGAACGGGGAGGCAGCGTATGAAGGTCGTTATTTTGGCGGGCGGATTCGACACGAGAATCAGCGAAGAATCTCACCTGAAACCCAAACCGATGATCGAGATCGGGGAAAGGCCCATTTTGTGGCACATTATGAAGATATACTCGCACTACGGATTCAACGAGTTTGTGATATGCCTGGGCTATAAAGGCTACCTGATTAAGGAGTATTTTGCGAATTATTACCTCCATGCTTCGGATATTACCTTTGATTTCGGACGTGACAACAATATCACCATCCACAACAATGTTTCCGAACCCTGGAAAGTTACGCTGATCGACACGGGCCTTTATACGCCGACCGCCGGAAGAATCAAGGCTGTCGCGCCTTATTTGAACGGCGAAACCTTTATGCTTACATACGGCAACGGCGTTGCCGACGTTGACCTGAACAGGCTGCTGGCGTTTCATAAACAGCACGGAAAACACGCCACCATGACGGCCGTGCAGCCCGGCGGAAGGTACGGCGTTCTGGAAATCGAAGCCGATAAGAAAATCAGGGCGTTCCGCGAAAAGGCAAAGGAAGACGGCGGCTGGATTAACGGCGGATTCATGGTGCTGGAACCGCAAGTACTGGATTATATTCCGGATTATGGTCTTGCTTTTGAAAAGGAGCCGCTGGAAAATCTGGCGCAGGACGGTCAGCTAATAGCGTATAAGCATACGGGTTTCTGGCAGTGCATGGATACCCAGCGGGATAAAAATCTGCTTGAGCATCTATGGGCGAACAACCAGGCTCCCTGGAAAATATGGTGAGGAACAAGCATCATGACAATCAGTGTTATCGGTCTGGGATTCGTCGGGCTGACTACGGCGCTCGGTTTTGCGCATTACGGCAAAAAAGTGTTCGGCATTGATGTTAATAAAGAGAGAACCGCTATGATTCAAAACGGCGTGATTCCGTTTTACGAGCCGTATCTGAAAGAGGTTCTCGGAAAGACATTGAACAAAACCTTCTTTCTCACGGACGACATCGAAAAAGCCGTCGGCGAAAGCGACTGCATCTTTTACTGCGTCGGCACGCCGTACGGCGAGCATGGTCAGGCGGATTTGCGCTATTTGTTCGCGGCGATTGATTCGACTTTGCGGGCGATTTGCGATAAAAAATTCCGCGTGCTGGTCGTAAAGTCAACCGTTCCGCCCTCCACGACAAGCGAAAAGGTTGTTCCGTACATAAAAGAAAAATACGCCGGTTTGATTTCCCAAATCGGCGTCGCGAATAATCCCGAGTTTTTAAGAGAGGGGCATTGCTGGGAGGACTTTATCCACGCGGACCGGATTGTCCTGGGCTGCGAGGACGAGGCGTCCGCGCAGGTTCTACGAGAACTATACAGCGATTTTCAATCGCCCGTATTTGTTGTCAGCCGGAATACGGCGGAGTTTATCAAGTACCTTTCCAACACGCTGCTTGCGACCATGATCAGTTTTTCAAACGAAATGTCTTTGGCGGCCGACCAAATCGGTCAGATCGATATAAGCGGGGCCTTTCGGATTCTGCATATGGACAAGCGGTGGAACCATTCGCAAATGGCGTCTTATGTCTATCCCGGCTGCGGTTACGGCGGGTCCTGCATGCCCAAAGACACAAATGCCTTTTACGCGCAGACGAAAGAAAAAGGCTTTGAGCCGCAAATATTAAAAAACGTCATCGCTTTAAACGAGCGCATGCCCTATTATATCGCGCAAAAGATAATCAGAAGGGCGGCCAAGCATGAAAAAATCGGCATTTTGGGGCTCTCCTTTAAGCCGTTTACCGATGACGTGCGTGGCACCCCTGCCGCGAAAGTGATAGACGAACTGATCAAAGCGGATTACCGCAATATATACGCTTATGACCCTTTCGCGATGAAGACGTTCCAGGAGTGTTACGCTTACAACGTCACCTATCAAAACAGCCTTGAGGAATTATACGAAACGGCGGACATTATCGTAATCACGACCGCATGGCCGGAGTTTAAAAAGGTGTCGCAGCTGGGGCAAAAACCGATCGTGGATTGCCGCTATATGCTGTAAGGAGTTTTTATGAAACCAAAGGTTACGTTCCTGTTAAGGGCGTATAATGCTGAGAAATATATCGCGAAAGCCATCGAAAGCGTCCTAAACCAGACAGACGGCGATTTTGAGTTTTTCATCCGAAACAACGGTTCGACCGACAGAACCGGAGAAATCATGAAAAGCTATAAAGACAGCCGGATTGTTTATTTGGAGAACAAGGTAAACTGGAGACTGGACCCGGGAGAAAGCGGCTGGTGGCCGGCGTTTCGTGGGGAATACGTTGCGATTATAGACGCCGACGACTATTTGGATCCCCGCTTTGTTGAAATTATGTACGCGGCCGCCAAGAAATGGGACGCGGACCTGACCGTATGCGGTCACATTGCGTTTTTAGAAGAAAACCCGGATACGAGAGCAGCCCGCATTCCGCCGGAAATTGCGACGAAAAACCTAAAGGACTTAAAAGACATATTCGTAGACCTGTACCGTACGTTAAGAACGGTTTGGGGCAAGCTGTACAAAATCGATTTTTATCTTGAGCACTATGCCTTCGCGATGAACTGCCCCATTCATGGCGGTTCGATCGATACCTATTCCGTATTGGGCTATTTGCAGAAATGTCGGTCCTTTGCCTCGGTAGGACAAGCTTTATACTATTATTGCGTACGCGATAACTCCAATTCGCGGCCTCAGGCAGTCGAACTTACAAAAATCAAAGAGGCCGAGTACCTGTTCAACAGAGGGCTGGAAACCCTGCATGCCTTGAATATCTGGACGCAAAAGAATCAGGACTCGCTTTACATGATTCATAAAAGCCATATCGAAGGGCTGCGCGACCTGGTGTTCAGATCCCAAACCATGATGCCGATCGAAAAAGTCCGGTATTACGAGGCGATTTTGAACGACCCGCTGTATGCGTATTACGCGCTGCCTTATCCGGTAAGAAGGCAAACGCTAAAACCGTTTATGACTGATTTGGAAAACATTTTTGCGGATGAACTGGACGCGTACGTCGTCGGCAGACAGGCGTATCTGGCGCGGTATTATTTATGCGACAAAGAAATCCGCAGCGGTCAGATAAACGTGTTGACGCTGCCCAGACTGCTGTCGGTCGTCAGCGACCGCAGGAATCAGCATATGATCGGAACCGAATTGCTTGCTTTAAAGTGGCAGGTGAATTCGGAAAGCATCCGCAGTTTCCTGAAAAAAAGCGAGAAAGAGCGGACGGCGGCTTTTCAGGACATCAAAGCGATCCGGGAGGTTTTCTCGCAAAGCGACAATCCGGAAAAATACCACGCCGACATCGAGTTGATTCAGGATTATATCCTGGAAAATCGGTGGGAAGACGCTTTGAACCTGATGAATGAGGTATCCGCGAACCATCCGCTTTCCAAAGAATGTTTATACTTACGAATATATTTGTCCTATCAGTTCGGCGAACTGGCAATCGCGATGGACGCCTGCAATATCGCTTTGTTTTTCTGGAAGGATGACGAGGATATCTTCGCAATCGCGCAAAATTTAATTCGTGAAATCAACAGAGAGGATTACGTTTTATGAGCGACAAACCGCTAATCAGTTTTATTGTGACCGTCTATAATCTGGAAAAGTATATTGCAAAATGTTTGGACAGCATCCTCAATCAAAACTTCGACGATTACGAAATCGTGGTTGTGGATAACGCATCCACCGACAACAGCGCGAGAATTTGTCAAACTTATGCTGAGAAATATCCGGATAAAGTCAGATTCTATCAGGTTCCAAAAGAAATGGCCGCTGCCGGAACCGCCCATTACTTTGGATTTAATTTTGCACATGGCGAGTATGTGCAGTATATTGACGGGGATGACCGATTAAAGGAAAACTGTTTGCGTGAGATTGCGGATCTTATCATTACGAAAAAGTCGGATATTATCATGGGCCGCTATGAATGTTATCTGGAAGACAGCGGCGAGAATAGGAACAACATCGTCGACGCGGCCTTTGAAGCGGATAAAATCAATAACGTTTCCTATGACCAGGCATTGATTTATTTAAGCACCCTGCCCAACTTTCACGGCGTTCTTTGGCGGTATGTTTTCAGAAAATCCTTATTTGCGAAAAGTTATAAAAACGTCGGAGGTCTTTTCCATTTCGCGTTTTCTTCCAATATATATTCCGATGGAATTATGCTGATTAAATTATTCTTAAACGCGAACTCCATTACTTTTCTGGACAAAGTGATCTACATATACACCAGAAGAGTGGACGGCAGCGGAAAAGGACGTCTTGATTTGGTAAATCTTTCAAAGAATTCGATTATTTCTGTTTTACATGGGCTATATATTTTAATCAGCCTGAAACCGAAAGGCGGCAAACGCGTTTACTTAATCAATAAAATAAACTACATCTTTGAGTTTTACAAATCCGGGCTTGCCTATATAAGCGAACAACAGTATCCCGAGATTGCGCAAATCTTAGAAGAAAACATAGAACTGCTGGAAGGACTGAAAGACTGCGGCATTGCGGAACTGCAGGACTTTTACAACCTTATCAAGCAATACGGGTGTCTGAACGGAGCGATTGCTTTTTCTAATCAAATGCATAAAAGCTTTTTCAAGCAGGTAGAACAGAGAGATCGTGAAAACTTGTATTTAATACCGAACGGCAGAAAAGCAATCTCCACGCTCAATTTGCTCCGTCAAAACGGGTATCGTTTGCGCGCTATTTTTGACAATGATCCGCGAAAACAAGGGCTTCTTTATGAAGAGGTGCTTTGCTGTTCCCCACAGGAAATAGCGGCATGGGACGAAACGCGGAAGAGCAGCGCAACCTTTATAGTTTCTGCAATGGACAAATCGCTTGTAAAGATTCTCATTAATCAGCTGAAGGGCTACGGCATTCAGGACACCCAAATAATTGTTAAGGAGTAAGGTTATGCGTATTCCTGTATCCATCATTCTTTCAACCTATAACAGGCAGGAGTATCTGGAGACTGCGATTCATAATATTCTGAATCAAACCTTTGGCGATTTTGAGTTCATTATCATTAACGACGGCTCGACTGACCAGACGGCGCAGATTTGCCAGCGCTTCGCGCAGGAGGATCCGCGCATCCGCTTTATCAATCTTGAAAAAAACGGCGGCTTATCTCGTGCCCGGGAACTGGGTGTCCGGTCGGCGCAGGGAGAGTATTTGACTTTTATTGATGACGACGACATCTGCGAAAGCAACATGATTGAGTTTTTATACAACCTTGCGGTTGAGAATCAGGCGGACATCAGCATCTGCGGCGGCGTCAACGACTACGGGGATAGAATAGAGCCTGTCTTTGTTTATGATCAGCTGTATGTCTTGAATAAAGTGGAAGGGCTTGACGAGTATTTAAAACGTGAAAAGTTCAACACCGCGCCGGCTACGAAGCTTTTTAAACGAACGCTGTTTGAAAAAGTATCTTTTTTAAGTAATGTCAAAGTTGACGATATCCATGTCATGTATAAGGTTTTCGCGGAAGCGGAAAGAGTTGTTGCGCATGGAAAACCGCTGTACCGCTGGGTGAAGCATGGCCAGAACCTGACCAGTTTTATTCAGACGAATAAACTCAAACCCGAAATTTTGGATGAGTATATTCTCATGCAGAAGCAGAGAATTGAATATTTGTCAAAGAAAGTTCCCGAAATTACTCCCCGCGTTCGATATGCCGCCTGGTCGTATATGATTTCGATGTGCAACAAGATCAAAACATACCATTGCGACGACTGCGAAAAGCAGTACGAGCAAATGATTCAAATTTTAAAAGAGAACTTAGACGAGTTTGAGAACTCGCTGTTTATAACAGAACGCGAGAGAGAGTTATTAAATCTGTATGTGAAAAATGGAGTATAGCATGCGTATTAATTTTGAGGAAATCCTATCACTGCTGCTGTGTATAAAGAAAGACGAGAGTTTATATCATCATCCGGTAATTTTATACGGCGCCGGTGTGGGCGGTGAATATTATATAAAATATCTGCAGCGGTTTAATATAAAGCCTGCCGCGATATGCGATACCTATAAGGCGGGACAAAGCCTTTTGGGATATACCGTTTGCAGCATAGAGGATGTTTTGGAGAAATATCAAAACCCCAAGATTATCATAACCTCTTCTCGTTTCTATGAGGAAATCAAAAAGCAGCTGCTTTTATATTTTTCAGAAGACGCGCTGTACTCGTTTTCATCTCAGATGACGGTTGAAGAAATCGGTGAATATAGGGAATTTGTCCGTAACAATATGGATGCGCTGAATACGCTCTACCAGCAGCTGGCGGACGAAAAATCACGAAAGACTTTGATAAATGTGCTCAAAGGAAGAGTTACAGGCGATAATCAATGGGTTTTAAAGTCCTATGCGGCCGACCAGTATTTTGCTGAGGATGTTGTTTCTCTCGGGACGGACGAAAGCTTTGTTGACGGCGGAGCATATGTGGGGGACACGGCGGAGGTTTTTATTAAAAAGACAAAAAATCAATTTGATAAAATTTTCTGCTTCGAACCGAGCACGAACAACTTTGAGCGTCTATCTTCATTTAAGAAAAATTGCCAACAGGACCCTCGAATCGTATTATATAAAGCCGGGCTTTATTCCGAAAATACCCGCTTGGGATTTACTGACCAGTCATTATCCCCGAGCAATGCACTATGCGCTTCGTCAAGCGACTTTGTCGATGTGGTCGCAATAGATCAGACAATTCATGAAAGAGTTACTTTTATAAAATTGGACATTGAGGGAGCCGAACTAAAAGCGCTCAAAGGCGCAAGACAGACCATATTGAAATACAGACCGAAACTTGCGATATGCGTCTATCATAAAAATCAGGATTTGATTGAGATTCCAGCGTTTATTATGAGTTTAGGGCTGGATTACCGTTATTACCTAAGGCATCATACGCCCTATAATTTTAATGAAACCGTTTTTTATGCTGTGTGAACGAAGATATCTGCTGTACTGCCGTAACAAGAAAGGTTGTCAATAAATGAAGCTAAGCCTTGCGATGATTGTCAAAAACGAGGAGGAAAAACTGGCGCGCTGTCTGAACAGCGTCAAAGACCATGTGGACGAAATCGTGGTTGCGGATACCGGTTCCACCGACAAAACCAAAGAGATCGCCCGGTCTTTCGGCGCGAAAATTTATGATTTTGCGTGGTGCAAGGACTTCTCGAAAGCCAGAAACTTCAGCATCGAAAAGACAACCGGAGATTATGTGCTGGTGCTGGACGCCGATCAGGTGCTTCTGCAGTTCGACATGCAAAGCGTTCTCAAAATTATGGAAGGCAAAAAGGTTCTGGGGCTGGCGGAAATCATAAACCATTATACGCAAAACGGCCAGAAAATGGCGCACCGATCCTTTACCGGCGCCGTTTTTCCCAGAGAGGCCCGCTATGTCGGCGCCATTCATGAACAGATCGATTCTTCCTATCCGAGAGTCAGACTGCCCATATCCATTTTTCACGACGGGTATGAAAACAGAGCAGAAGAAAAATTCAAACGAAATATCGAAATCTTAGAAAACGTTTTAAAAACCAACAAAGACCCCTATCTGATGTACAAACTGGCGCAGGAGTATAAAGGGCTGAACCAACCGGACAAGGCGGACAGGCACTTTTCCAGCGCATATAGAACGGGCGACAGATCGAGCGCTTACTTTCCCAATCTGGTTGCGGAGTACCTGCACAATCTGGTGGATCTGAAACTGTACGCCAAAGTGCTCGAACTGGTAAAAAACGAAGAGAAAAACTATTCGGATTTCCCGGAGTTTTACTTCATCTGCGGCAAATTTTATACGGAACTTGTGTTGAGCAATCCAAAACAACACATCGGGTATTTCCCGAAAATCAAAGAATCCTACGAAAAGTGCATCGCAATCGGCGAAAACCCGAAGTATCAAGGCGTGGTCGGAATGGGTACGTTTATGCCGATGCATAATCTGGCAGCCTTTTATGAGGTGACCGGCGATCTCGCAAGCGCGAAGGCTTATTACAAGGCCGCGGCGGATTTGGGCTTTGCGCCCTCCCAAAAAAGGCTGCAGGAATTGATGGCTGCAAAAAGATAAGCAAGAGAAGACGAAAAACCTGCCATATCAAGTCGGAGAACGGGAGGGATTTTATATGAACGAGGTAGAGCAATACATTCAAAACTTTCCGCCGGAAGTACGGGAACGGTTAACGGCAATTCGAGAGATTATTCTTGAGTCGGCTCCGCAGGCGACCGAACGAATCTGCATGCGGATGCCCACCTATGACTTAAACGGGAAATGGCTGGTCCATTTTGCCGGATTTAAGAATCACATCGGCTTTTATCCGCAGCCGGAGGGCATCGAAGCGTTCAAAGAAAAGCTGGCCGGCTACAAAACCTCGAAAGGAGCGGTGCAGTTCCCCCACAGCAAACCGCTTCCGACAGACTTAATCCGCGAAATTGTCCGGTTCAGGGTAGAACAGCAGGCAAAGAAAAAGTAAAAACTATAAAAACGCAGGGCGCTCTGCAACGGTTGCAAAGAGCGCCCTGCCTTTATTTGGGTTTTGGAAGAAGAACGCTTTTTTATACTTCGTCCTGGAGGGCGTCGTAACCTTCTTCGCCGGTTCGGATTTTGATGACGTTTTCAACGTCATAGACAAAGATTTTGCCGTCGCCCACGCTGGCGGTGTACAGCGCTTTCTTAATCGCGCCGATAACGGTTTCCACCGGTATCTTGCACACGACGATGTCAACCTGAACCTTCGGAAGCAGTCTGGTTTTTACCGGCAGGCCGCGGTAATATTCGATATGTCCTTTCTGCATGCCGTAGCCGAGCACGTTCGTCACCGTCAAACCGGTAATGCCGATTTTATCCAACTCGACCTGTAGCTTTGCCAGTTTTTCCGGATTGGTAATCACCGTGACTTTCGTCATCTTTGCGCCGGGACGCGACCTGTTCACGACCGGGATCGCCTCTTCGGCGGATACTTTTTCCGAAGCCGGTCTCGGCGCTTCCGCAATGACTGCGGCCGCTGCCGCGCCGTTGCCGTTGTTCGAATCCATGATCGGAGCGAGGATGGCGAAATCCGGATAAGCGGAGTTTCCGTGTTCGCCGATATCAAGGCCCTGAATTTCCTCTTCCGCGCTGACGCGGATGCCTATCGTCTTTTTCAGGCCCAGCCAGACAAGCGCGGACGAGACGAACACGAACGCGCCGACGGCGAGGACGCCGAGGATTTCGATGCCGAGCAGGGACGCGCCGCCGCCAAAGAAGAAACCGTTGACGGTCGAAAGGCTGGTTACGCCTTCCTCGGCGAAGAGCCCTACGCTGATTGTTCCGAAAACGCCGCAGACCAAATGTACGGAGGTCGCGCCGACCGGGTCGTCAATCTTCGCTTTGTCGAACAAAATGACAGAAAACACTACGATAACGCCTGCGACGGCGCCGATAATCAGCGAACTTGCTACGCTTACGTACGCGCAGCCCCCGGTGATGCCGACAAGGCCGGCCAGACAGCCGTTGATGGTCATGCCGAGGTCCGGTTTGCCGATGAAAAGCCATGAGGTTACGGTCGAGGTGAGTACGGCCGCAATCGCGGCGGTGTTGGTGGTCATGACAATATGAACGACGTCAGACGGATTCTGGAAGCTCATTGTGGAGCCGGGGTTGAAACCGAACCATCCCAGCCAAAGCACAAAGAGGCCGATTACTGCCAGCGACAGGTTGTGTCCGGGAATCGCTTTCGCTTTTCCGTTTTTGTCGTATTTTCCAAGACGCGGCCCAAGAATGATCGCGCCGGACAGGGCCGCCCAGCCGCCCACCGAGTGAACCACCGTGTCGCCCGCAAAATCTAAGAAACCTAAATCGGCAAGCCAACCGCCGCCCCATATCCAGTGACCGACGATGGGATAAATAAGAAGCGTCAAAACAAAGGAGAATACGATAAAGGACAGATATTTAATCCGTTCCGCAACCGCGCCCGAAACGATGGTTGCCGCCGTGCCGCAGAATACCAGCTGGAAGAAGAATTTTCCCCAGAACGGCACGTTCGGCGTCAGGGTGTCGTTGTAAAAATCAATCCCGGACCCGCCTAAAATAAGCAAATTCTGCGTGCCGACGAACGGGTTGTCTCCGCCGAACATCAGTCCCCAACCGAGCAGCATAAAGCCGAGCGAAGATACTGCAAAAACGATAAAGTTCTTTGACAGTATATTGACCGTATTTTTTGACCGGTTAAAGCCCGATTCAACCGCTGCGAAACCGAGGTTCATAAAGAACACAAGGATCGCCGCGAACACAACCCATAAGGTGTCAACAATCATTTTGCTATCCATAAAACCCTCCAAAAAATATATAAAATAAAGGCGTGTGTCGTATTGAGCGAACAATATCACACACGCCATTGTGTTTATGAAATTGTAAAAACCGGCGGCAGGCAGGACCGCGCGAAGCAAATCTCTTTTTGCGAATAAATATTCCTTATCATTTTAAAACAGAGAAAGGCGCTATTGTCAATTGACAACAGCGCCTTTGCTATTACTATTATTATAACATAATCATTCTTTTTTGTCAACAGGCAATTAAAAAATAATTGAGGGTTTTTGCGCTGCGGTTTTATTTTTTAAAGACCATTTTTCTGCTTTTAATTCTATTTTACTATAAAGAAACAAGAAAAAAGGTTGAATAATAGACGATTTTGTCATATAATGTAAAATACATAGTTATTGCGGCCAAATCGGGCTGTTTTAAAAATTCAATACTTTTCACCTGACGAAGCTTCACTGTACGATTATAAAAAGAATTTCATAGCCGAAAGAAAACATAAAACAAAAACAATGCGTGCCAGATATTTTATATAAATAAAAAGGATTATGGTGACTTACATGAAAAAGAATATTGCGCGGAGAAAAACTCTGAAAATTACGGCGATGTATTTCTTTATCGGTTGCGCATGGATTTACGTTTCGGATATAATCGTACAGTTTTATTTTTCCGAGCTGTCGCAGGTGCTTTTTTATTCGATTCTGAAGGGCGTATCGTATGTATTTGTTACCGCGGCGCTGATTTTCTGTCTGACGTATCCGGCGCTGAAAGAGGTGCTCGACAGCAAGGAATCGATCAAAAAAGTCAACTCGGAACTCGAAAAAACAAACGAGCTGTATTTGGAACTGTATAATGATTACCGAAAAAAGCAGGCGCTGCTGAAATCATTGATAGATTCGATTCCCGATTTGATATTTTATAAGGATGTGAACAGCGTTTATATGGGCTGCAACGCGGCCTTCGAGCAGTTTGTCGGAAGGCTGTAGCGGGATATTGTCGGTCATACGGACAAAGACCTCTTTTCGCAGGAGCAGGCCGACAGGTTCATGAATATAGATAAAAAAATACTCGAAGACAATACCATCGTCAGGTTTGAAGAACGCTTTTCAAACCCGGACGGCAAAGAAGTGGTTTTTGAAACGCTGAAAACGCCTTACTATGACAACGACGGCAAAATCATCGGACTGATCGGCATCAGCCGCGATATTACGGAGCGCAAAATCAGGGAAGAGAGAATCCAATATATCAGTCACCACGATACGTTGACCGGATTGTACAACCGCACATATTTTGACGAAGCGAAAATCGCGCTGGACCGCCCCGACCAGCTTCCGCTTTCCGTAATCGTCGGCGACATCAACGGAATGAAGATGATTAACGACACCTTTGGGCATAAAAAGGGCGATACGCTGCTTAAGGAAGTCGCGAATATCCTCAAACAGTGCGTTCAGAAGAACCATGTCGTCGCCAGAACCGGGGGCGACGAGTTTATGATTCTGATGCCGCATACCGACGGTCAGGCGGTGAAAGAGATCGCGGACCGTATTCGGGCGACGGCAAAAAAAAGCGTCTGGAAGAAACCCTTGATTTTTATATGGATATCGCGCTGGGATACGCGACGAAAAATGAGCCGTCGGAATCGCTGGACAAGGCGATTTTGCTGGCGGAGGATTACATGTACCGCAGAAAGCTGCTGGAAGAAAGAAGCCTGCATAACGACTATTTGACCTACATCAAAATGACAATGTTTGAAAAAAGCAATGAAACCGAAAAACACGCCGAAAGGCTGGTCGAATTGTCTCTAAAACTGGGCGAGGCGCTGGGGCTTTCCGAAGTATAAAGTAAATGCTTCCGGGAAACTTTAAAGAGAGGGAAGGAGCAGGCCTTTTTATTCGGCAGGACAGCCGGAAGATTTTAAGAAAACGATTGCGGAGCGGCTGACAGAGTGAACGGCAAAGCCGGCGGGGTCTAAATATGGAAACGAAAAGAGGGGAATTATGAGTTTATACGATAAAGTCAGCACCGGGCTGCGGGGGTTCGACCAGGTAATCGACCACTTGCGGTTCGGGGATAACGTGGTCTGGCAGGTGGACGCGCTTTCCGACTATCGGGAGATGGCGGATTATTTCGTAAAAGGCGCCGCGGCGGAAAATATACGGATGATTTATATTCGTTTTGCCAATCACGAGCCGATACTCGAAAACGATCGGGGCATTAAAGTATATCATGTGGATGCCAGCAAGGGTTTTGAGAGC
The DNA here is from genome assembly GCA_029550965.1 of Bacillota bacterium. Lineage (GTDB taxonomy): Bacteria > Bacillota > Clostridia > Oscillospirales > CAG-382 > UBA1049. The sequence continues at coordinate 18,449 of JAKPGJ010000034.1, read as the reverse complement.
TTTGCGATGGAAATCCACCAGATTATTAAAATGGAGGGCAAAAGGACGTTCTATGTCTTTGACTGCCTTACGGATTTGCTGGAATACTGGCATTCGGACTTAATGATCGGCAACTTTTTTAAAGCCACCTGCCCCTATTTGTATGAGCTGGATACCGTCGCCTACTTTGCGCTGAAGCGGAACTTTCATACGTACAGCACCGTCGCGAACATCCGCGAGACCACGCAGCTGCTTTTGGATTTATACAAAATCAACGGCAAAACCTATATTCACCCGCTCAAAGTATGGCAGCGCTATTCGCCGACCATGTTTTTCCCGCATTACATTCAGGGGCAGGAAGCGATCTGCATTACGTCCAGCGCCGACGCTTCCGAACTGTTCCACAGCATACACCGCGGCGAAATCCGGCTGGACTATTGGAACACCATTTTCAACGACGCGAAAAAAATGTTAAGCGCGCCCCTTGCGCAGCAGGAAGAAGTAAAGAAGCGGCTGATGTATATGCTCATCGGCAGCGATTCCCGCATGTTCGAGCTGTGCGATCGGTATTTTACCCTTAAGGATATTTTGGACATCGCGGGCAGAGAAATCGGCACCGGCTTTATCGGCGGCAAAAGCGTCGGCATGCTTTTAGCGCGAAAAATACTCGAAGCGGAGGCCGGCGATCGGTTTACGGCTATTTTAGAGCCGCATGATTCTTTTTATATCGGTTCCGACGTGTTTTACACCTATATCGTTCAGAACGGCTGGTGGCGGCTCCGCACCAAGCAAAAGACGCCCGACGGATATTATCAGTACGCGTCGGAGCTTCGGGAAAAACTATTACAGGGCGCTTTTCCCAAGGACATTCAGGAACAGTTTATGCAGATGCTGGAATACTTCGGCCAGTCGCCGATTATCGTCCGCTCCAGCTCCTTGCTGGAGGACAACTTCGGAAACGCTTTTGCCGGCAAGTACGAGAGCGTTTTCTGCGTCAATCAGGGCACGCCGCAGGAGCGTTACGAAGCGTTTGAACAGGCTGTGCGCATCGTTTACGCCAGCACCATGAACGAAGAAGCGCTGAACTACCGTAAAAACCGCGGGCTCGCGGAGCAGGACGAGCAAATGGCGATTCTGGTGCAGCGCGTTTCGGGCGACCGGCACGGCGACTACTTCTTCCCACATGTCGCGGGCGTGGGCAACTCTTCCAACCTGTATGTCTGGGACGAAAGCATCGATATGAGCGCGGGGATGCTCCGGCTTGTGTTCGGGCTGGGCACCAGAGCGGTGGACCGCACCGGCGGAGATTATGTGAAGATTGTGACCCTCGACAACCCCCTCAGAATACCACCGATGGATTACGGCGAGCAGAAAAAGTTCTCGCAGCGCCGGATGGACCTTCTTTCCTTAACAAAAAACATTCCGGAAAGCAAAGACGTGGACGAGGTTTTATCGCTTCCCCTGAATACGGATATAAATTTGTTCGTCAGTCCCGATTATGTTACGCAGGCCCGCATGCGGGAACTGGGATATGCGAACTGGAAGAACGCATCTGTTTTGGACTTTAAAAAATTGCTGTCAGAAACCGGTTTTGCCGGCGTCATGCGGGAAATGCTGGCGCTTTTGTCAAGAGCTTACGACTACCCGGTGGATATCGAGTTTACCGCCAACTTTAATCAGGAAAACGGCTATAAAGTAAACCTTCTGCAGTGCCGTCCGCTGCAGACCAAAGGTCTGGGCAGAACGGTGAAGATACCGGAAATAGCGGATGAAAAAGACTGCTTCTTCTCAAGCGTGGGCAACTTCATGGGCGGAAGCGTACGCCTGCCTATCGACTATGTCGTCTTGATTCGGGCAAGCGCGTATTTGCAGCTGAGCGAACAGGACAAATATGAGGTGGCCAGAAAAATAGGGCTTATCAACCGGGAGATGGCGGGCAAAAACGCCATGCTGGTGGGTCCGGGCCGGTGGGGCAGCACGACGCCCTCTCTCGGGGTGCCGGCGCACTTCACGGAATTGTGCAACATGAAGGTTTTGTGCGAGTACGCTTCTAAAAAAGAAGGATTTATGCCGGAACTGTCCTACGGCAGTCATTTCTTCCAGGACATTGTGGAATCCGAAATCTTTTACGTGGCTATTTTCGACGGGTATCAGAATGTATTTTTCAACCCGGAACGCATCTGGCAGAAAGAAAACCTGCTGTCCGCCTTTCTGCCCGGCAGCGAACGGTTTAACGCGGTAATCCATATTGCGAAAACCAGCGGCATGGAGATTTATTCTGATATCGTCACGCAAAAGGTATTGTGCCGGTAGGTTTTAATCGGCAAAATTAGCGGTTGTATAAAACAATGCCGTCTTTTCATATCAAACCATTAAAAGAGTGCCCGGCCGGACACTCTTTTTTTTATATAGAAAAATAAAAACTGGATTTTTACGAATAAATATAGTATAATTAAAAAAACAAAGCGATACAAAAAAATTTCAAGTCGGATTGACCGCATGGAAAGCCTGACGCTGCGGGCTCTTCGAGGCGGGAAAGGAGCGTTACAGAAGTTGCGCAGGGTTTTTGTTTACGGAACGCTTATGAAGGACTGCGGCAATTACAAAAGATACCTTAAAGACAGAATCAGCCGCATAACGCCCGGTTATACCGAAGGCCTGCTCTATCACTTGCCCGAAGGCTATCCGGCGCTGCTGGAAGGGGACGGCATCGTCAAAGGCGAAATCATGGAAGAAGTCGATGAAAAGCTCCTAAGAACGCTGGACAGACTGGAAGATTATGCGGAAGGCGGAAAAAATAATCTGTACGAGAGAAAGATAAAGACAGTGTTTACCGCGGCGGGAGAAAGACTGGACTGCTGGGTATATGTCTTTTCGGATGAAAAATACGCTATGCAGAACGGCGTTTTTATACCGGACGGCGACTGGAGAAACTTTATAAGGCAGTACCGCCCCCGCCGAAAACGCTGTGTTTGAACGTATACGAACGGTTCGAGGTGTTGTATGGGTATCTGCGAGATTAAAGGTTTAACCAGAGATTACGGCAGCGGGCGCGGCGTGTTTGATTTGTCGTTTTCGATTGAGAGAGGCGAGGTGTTTGGGTTTCTTGGGCCGAACGGCGCGGGAAAAACCACGACGATCCGCCATCTGATGGGGTTTTTAAAGCCTGAAAAAGGATACTGCGCCATTGGCGGTAAGGATTGCTGGAAAGTACGCGCCGAAATCCAAAAAACGCTGGGTTATATCCCGGGCGAAATGGTGTTCTTCGATGATATGACCGGGACGGAGTTTTTATCCTTTTTGGCAAAATACCGTAAAATGAAGTCCAATGCGCGCGTCAAAGAGCTGCTCGACCGCTTTGAGCTGAACCCGGGGAGCAAGCTAAAGAAAATGAGCAAGGGAATGAAGCAGAAGGTAGGCATAGTGGCGGCCTTTATGCATGATCCCGAGATATTAATACTGGACGAACCGACGAGCGGTCTGGATCCGCTGATGCAGAACCGGTTTATAGAACTGGTGCTGGAGGAAAAGGGTCGGGGCAAGACAGCCGCTTCCTGCAGGGGCGCCGCGGCGCCGACGGTCAAAAAGTCGTGCACTTTTTTGGCGACATCGACGATATGCGGGGGCGCGATGACGTAGCCGAGCCGCCAGCCGGTAATCGAGTAGGTCTTAGAAAGCGAAGAGCACGAAATTGTCCGGTCATACATCCCCTGCAGCGAAGAAAAATAGACGTGCCGGTATGGTTTATACACGATATGCTCGTACACCTCGTCGGTGATGACGAAAGCGTCGTATTTTTCCGCCAGCTCGGCGATCAGCTTTAGTTCGTCGTACGTAAACACCTTTCCGCAGGGGTTGGAGGGGTTGCAGAGGATGAGCGCTTTCGGCCGCTGCCGGAACGCCGCTTCCAGTTCGTCCGCGTCGAAGTGAAACGCCGGCGGATAAAGCGGCACATAGACGGGTTCCGCTCCCGAAAGGATGGCGTCCGCGCCGTAATTTTCGTAAAACGGGGAGAACACAATCACCTTGTCCCCCGGGTTTGTCACGGTCATCATCGCGACCATCATTGCCTCCGTACTGCCGCAGGTTACGACGATTTCACGGTCGGGGTCTATTTTCCGTCCCATAAATTTAGACTGCTTTTCCGCCAGAGCTTCTCTGAAATTCTGCGCGCCCCAGGTAATGGAATACTGGTGGAAATCCTCCTTTGCCGCCGCCGCCAAACGGTCAAGAATTTCCTTGGGCGGCTCGAAATCGGGAAACCCCTGCGAGAGATTCACCGCGCCGTATTTTAAAGAAACTCTGGTCATCCGGCGTATCACCGAATCCGTAAAGGTTTTTGTTCGCCTGGAAAGCTCCGGCATGTCTTGCACCACCTGTTAAATGTTGTAATCCAGCTTGCGCTCGTCAATGATTCTCTTCGCCTTGTGCTCCGAACGCGTGTTGAGACCGCCGTCGGCATAAACGATGACTTCGTACGGCTTGACGCCGATGCGCGCTTTCAGCGCGGTCGAAACCTCGGCGGCGACGGCTGCGTCGCTTGCGGGATTATCGGCTTTTTTCTCGATTTCAACAGAATAGCTGCAGGTGAAATTCTTCTCAAACACACGGATGCGGTATTCTCCGGTGATTCCGGGCAGGTCGCGGATGACGGCTTCTATGTCGCTCGGGAAGACGTTAACGCCGGACACGATGAACATATCGTCTTTGCGGCCGATGATATGGATTCTGCCGTGCGTTCTGCCGCAGGGGCAGGGCGTATAGTCGATCCGGCCGATGTCGCCCGTGCGGAACCGGATGAGCGGCCGAGCGCGCTTGCGAAGCGACGTAAAGACCAGCTCGCCGACCTGACCGGGCTCCAGAACCTCGCCGGTGTGTAGGTCTATGGTTTCTACGAAAATATGATCCTCGGCGATATGTAATCCGTTCTTTACTTCGCACATGGCGGCGCAGGCGCCGAAAATATCCGAAAGTCCGTAGAAATCATACACCTCAGCGCCCCATACGTCCTCGATCGCCTTTCTGGTCGCTTCGATCGAGCCGCCCGGCTCGCCGGCGACGATAATCTTGCGGATGCTTAAATCCTTTTTGGGGTCAATGCCACTTTTTAGCGCCTTTTCGCCGAGCTGCCACGCGTACGACGGGCTGGTTCATTTTGCAAAAACTGTGGTATCCTCTATGTCATACTAAACATATATAAATAATAAACATGAAACACTCGCAACATACGGCAGAATAACGCGTACCGGCAGGAGGGAGGTTTGCTGTGCGATCGATCAAACTAAAAATAGACGGCATGACCTGCGTCAACTGCGAAAACCGGATAGAGCGGAAGCTGCAGCGCACAAATGGCGTACGCAAAGCAAAGGTCCGCTATGCATCCGGCACGGCGGAAATTACGTATGACGAAAATATAACCAGTATCGAAAAAATCATCGCCGTTATCGAACGGCTCGGCTATAAAGCGGCGGAAGAAACGGAAAAGACCAAGCGCGCAGACGCGTCGAAGGCTTTGGGCGTTTTCGTCGTTCTGTTCGCTTTGTATATGATTCTAAGGCGGTTCGGCGCGCTGGACGTTTTCAACGCCTTCCCTGAGGCAAGAGAAGGTATGGGGTATGGAATGCTGTTTCTCATCGGTCTGCTGACGTCGCTGCATTGCGTCGCCATGTGCGGCGGAATCAATTTGTCACAGACCGTGTCGCGGAATGCGCAAATGAGCAAAAGCGGGACCGCCGTCCTTCTCCCGAGCGTTTTATACAACTCAGGGCGCGTAATCTCCTATACCGTCATCGGTGGCATCGTCGGCGCGGTCGGGTCTGTCGTGAGTTTTTCGGGAACCATGAAGGGCGTCGTTCAGCTTGCGGCGGGCGTGTTTATGATCATCGTGGGCTTGAATATGCTGAACCTTTTCCCGGGTCTGCGCAGGCTGACGCCCAGAATGCCGAAAGTTTTCGCCAAAAAAATAAACCAGCAAAAAAGCGGCAAAAGCCCCTTCATTGTCGGACTGCTGAACGGACTGATGCCCTGCGGACCGCTTCAGGCGATGCAGCTGTACGCCCTTTCCACCGGTTCCCCCGTCAAAGGCGCGCTTTCCATGCTGCTGTTCAGTTTGGGCACCGTGCCGCTGATGTTCGGATTGGGCGCGCTCAGCACGTTCTTAAGCCGGAAATTTACGGCCAAAATGATGACGGTTAGCGCGGTTTTGGTGGTGGTTTTGGGCATATCCATGTTCAGCAGCGGCATGAGCCTTTCCGGGATTTCGCTGTCGAACATCATCGGCGGGGCGGGTTCCGGCGCGCGGAACGAAAACATAGCCAAAGTGACGGACAACGTTCAGGTGGTCACCACAAAGCTGTCGTCCGGAAGCTACGAACCGATCACCGTGCAAAAAGGGATTCCGGTCAGATGGATTATAAAAGCCGAGAAAAAGGACATCAACGGCTGCAACAACGAAATTATCATTCCCGAATTCAATATTGATAAAAAACTAATGGCCCGCGACAACATTATCGAGTTTACGCCGACCGAGAGCGGCACATTTCCCTATAGCTGCTGGATGGGCATGATTCGAAGCAGGATAACCGTAGTCGACGATATTGAAAACGTCGGAAACGCCGAAGCCGGCGCGGCCGACCGGACGGACAATCGGGTTTGAGCATTTTCCATTACGAAAGAGAGGAACCAAAGCATGTCGCAATCGAAAAAAAGAAAAAACACCGCGCAACTATATGCGAAAAAGGCGGAGCCGAAATCGAATCTTTGGAAGATAACCGCTTTGTCGCTGCTTGTGGTTGCGATCGCCGTTATCGCCGTCTTACTTATAACCAGCCAATCCGGCGGCAGCGCGGACGGCAAATCCGATTCGGCCGGGAACGGCGATTTGGTAATCCCGACCGGCGAAATCACCGAGAAGGCGAAATTTTATCCGGTAAAAGTGGACGGCACAAAATTGGAAGTCATCGCCGTCAGGGCGTCGGACGGCACCATTCGGACCGCCTTCAACACCTGTCAGGTATGTTATAGTTCGGGCAGAGGATATTATAAACAGGAAGGTAGTTTTCTGGTCTGCCAGAACTGCGGCAACCGTTTCGGCACGGACGACGTCGAGGTGACAAGGGGCGGCTGCAATCCTGTTCCGATCACAGCGGCGGATAAAATCGTAACCGATACGGACATTACGATTCCGAAAGAGTTTCTTGCCAAAGCGAAAGCGATATTCGCCAACTGGAAGCGTTAAAAACGAATACCGATTAAAACGAACATGCGCCAAGTTTATTTATGGTGCATGTTCACATTTTTTGGCCTGCGATTATCTCAAAGCGTTTATGACCATTGAAATATTGGACAATAATTATTATAATAACAAAAAGGAATCGAAAAATTGATACTTCGCTGAACCATGAAAAGAAAGGATATTTTCATGAAATGGTTATTTCTGAGCTGCAACACCGGCGAGGGGCATAACAGCGCCGCGCGGGCGATTATCGAAGCGGCTGAGAAGAAAAACATTACCTGCGAGTTGAAAGACCCTGTTTCCTTCGGCGCAAATTGGGCAAAAAACGCGGTATCCGCCGTATATAATAAAATGATTCAAAAAGCGCCGCGTGTTTTCGGCGCGGTATATCGTGCCGGCGAGCTGTTTGAAAAAATAAAAGTCACTTCGCCGGTTTATTACGCCAATTCCCTGTACGCAAAGAATTTGCAGGCGTATTTGCGGCAGGAAAATATAGACGCCGTGGTTTGCACGCACCTGTACGGCATGGAAGCGATGACGGCCGTCCGAAAAAAACAGGGGAGCGCGGTTCCCTGCTTCGGCGTGCTGACCGATTATACCTGTATTCCGTTTACGGCGGAAACAGAGATGGATCTGTACTTTTTCCCGCATAAGGATTTAGCGCCCGAACTGGTCGGGAACGGCATACCGGCCGGGAAACTGCTGCCGACCGGCATCCCGGTTTCCTCCGCCTTTTCTTCGCCGGTCAGCCGGGAAGAGGCGCGCAGTCTGCTTGCGATTCCGGCCGGCCGCCGGGTTTACCTTGTCATGTCCGGCGGAATGGGAAGCGGTGACTTGAAGAACATCTGCGACCAGTTTCTTCAAAAAGAATCCGGCGACTATGCGGTTTACGTCCTGACGGGGCGCAACAAGGCGCTGTACGAAAAGCTGGCGGCGCGTTATCAGAATAAAGAACAGATTCAGGTTCACGCTTTTATCGATCGGGTGCATTTGTTTATGAAAGCTGCCGACGTTGTGATAACCAAACCGGGCGGTCTTTCTTCGACCGAGGCGATTGTGGCGGGGGTTCCGCTGATTCATCTTCTGCACATACCGGGCTGCGAACCCAAAAACGCAGATTTCTTCGCCGAGAGAGGGATGTCGCTCCGCGCCGAATCGCCGAACGAGGCGGTCGATTTGGCGAAATGGTTGATCGGCGACCCGGAGAGCGCCGAGAAAATGCGCCAAAACCAGCGGCTTCATTCGCGTCCCGATGCGGCAGACTATATTGTGGAGCAGGTGTTGCGATATGTTCGGTGAAAAATTCACGCAGTGGATTCTGATGATCGGTTTCGGGTATCTGCTGGGCAGCTGTTTGTTCTGCGCGTGGATTCCCTGGCTGATACATAAAAAGGATATCGTGCAGGAGAGCGACGACGGCAACCCCGGCACCGCGAACGTGTTCAAGCTGTGCGGGTGGCGTCTTGGCTTTTTATGCCTTGCGTTGGATTTGGCTAAAGGTTTTCTGCCGGTTTTCATCGGAATAAATAAAGCGGATATCAATTACTACCTGTTCACGCTTGTCATGCTGGCACCGGTATGCGGACACGCGTGGTCGGTTTTCTCTCACTTTCAGGGCGGAAAGTGCATCGCCACCATCTTCGGCGAGATGATCGCGCTGCTTCGGATTAGCCCGGTCGGGCTTATTCTGTGCGGGCTGTATATCCTGTTTTCGACAGCCGTGCGCATTACCCCGAACAGCAGAAGAAGCATACTGGTCTTTTCCTTGTTCGCGGTTCTTTCTTTCAGCTTTGAGCTTTACACCGGACGCTTTTTCATCGGACTGGGCTGTCTGCTGGTCTCTGTCGTCGCGATTATCAAGCATCTCCCCTCCATGCAGAGAAAACCGGCGGAAGAAAACGGCGAAGACGCGGTGGCAAAAGCTGCGGCGGATTAAACGGGGCGTTCGTATAAAGGGCGCAAAAGGCTTACATATTTAAAAAACTGCCCGCAGGCGCCGTTCCTTCGGGCGTTTTTTTGCGCGTAAGTTTTTCTTCCCGGCATCGTGAAAACCTTTGTTTACGCAAAAAAATCGCAAAGTTTTCTTCCGTATCAAGGATTTTTCAGATAAAAAGTTTTGCGGATCAAAAATAACTCTTTACTGCGCTCTGAAAAACGTGTAGAATAAACAAAAGATCATATGGATGCTGTCGAAGCGGAAAGGGTTATTTGCATGCGGAAAGTTTTGCTGCTCATACTTTGCGTGTCCTTGTTGACGGTTCTGATTGCCTGCGGACCGAGCGGGCCGGATTCTTCAGATTCTTCAGCAGGCCGGTCGTCGGTTTCCCGAGCGGAGAATTCGGCGGAGACTTCCGCGCTTTCCGAACCGGAAAAGCCGGGCGGAACGTCCGAAACATCGCAAACGGAATCAGAAGAGCAAACAACAGAGGAAAAAGAGGAATCCGGAGAAGAAAAACCAGAAGAGGAACCGAAGGAAGAAAATCCGACGGAAGACCCGAAGCAGGAGGATCCGGAAGAGCCAAACAATCAGGAGGAATCTAAATTGGAAGAAATCATGGCGAAAAAAGCGAAAAACAGCGCGTCCATTCGGTTCGCGTCCATATACGACAAAGCAAACAACACCGGAGAAACCGTTTACCGTATGGTCGTTCCCTATACGGACATTTATACCCTGCAGTGCGCCAGCGCTGCCAAACTGGAAGTTTTGGATAAAAAGGGAGGCATCCTTGCCGAAGGCGCAAAAAGCTGCGTGGTATCTTTAAATAAGAACGACACGGTCTATCTGCGGGTTGTTTCGCCGGCAAACGCTTTCTTTACGGTTTCCGTCGATAAGGAATACAACCACGTAGAACTGCCGTACGAAGTGCTGGAAACAACCAAACTGTCCGATTACGCCACGACCGGCAACAACGCGGTCGACCCGCTTCGCCCCAGCGCGGTGTCTTATACCAAGCGCTCGGACGGACGCGGTTTATATATCAACTGCAACAACCCGGAAAAACTGACGGAAGTCAACCTGAACACCTGTCTGTGCGTGAACGATATTACGAACAAAGACGTGTTTTTCACGTTCGAGCACAACAATCTTAGCGTTCCCTTCTATTACGGATACCGCGTCACCAACACCGGCACGGAAGACCTTTACGTTACGGTCAAAAACTTCGGCTTCCAGCTGGACGGACCCGGCACCTGGCTCGGCGAGGACGAGTGGATCAAGTTCTACAACATCGCGTTCCGCGTCGATACCAGCAAATATACCGCATCCCAGAAAAAGAACTTTGACGCTTACGTCGGATTCGGCAATACTTATGCAAGCGAAAACCGCCAGCCCATCACGTATGTGATTCCGGCGGGACAGTCCTTCTATGTCATGGGCGGCACCACGCGCGACGCGTACGCGAACATCAGCGTGTTCGGAAGCGCGGACAGGACCGTCAAAGGCGGCTGCTCCAACGGCGCGGTGATCTTCTCGACCAACGGCAGTTCCGCCAAAGGCGAGTTCGTCGTTTACAATGACGTTTCCAAGCTGAACGAAAACATTAAAAAACGCCCCCAGAACGGCTATGTCGGGGATTCCAAATACGGCGCGCAGTATGTCGGGTCGGACGACTGCCACGGCGTGGTGGACGCGTCCTTTGTCTGGATATTCAACGACGCCACCAAATCCGGCGTGCTTCCGGTCGCGTACAGCAACCCCTTTTATACAGGCAAAATCAGCGGCAACCCTTATGAGGACATCACCCGCCGCTTTACGACCAGAAAGTTTACCAACGCCGCCTATTGGACGACCCACATCAACCCGAACCACACGGAGACCGCGGTCGGCACGGACATGACCTTCTACAATACGATCGACAGCGTCACCGGCAACAATATCACCATCGACTACAAACATCTGGACGGCAGAGGCAGCGCCGCCAATATCGGCAACTGGATGGTGGACTATATCGAGACCTTCACGCTGGTCAACCAGGGCGACAAAGACCGCGTCTTTACCTACAAAATGACGCACACCGGCGTTATCCTCGCGTTCGTTCGGGACGAAAACGGCTTTGTCAGCAGCGCCTATACCCCGGCTTACTGCGTCAACATCGCCAAATCCGAATACGGCGACGCCATTTCGCAGCTGTTCACCTATTCGATTACCGTTCCGGCTCACAGCGTTGTCCGCTTCTCGGTAGACTACAACCTGTGCGCCAACTCCTACGGCCATATCCGCCATGAGGCGTCTTTAAAGTAGGCGAGCGCAAATATGCGGGCATGGCGCGGGACGGGAAGTCGAGCATGCGCATATGCATATTAGCCCGTTAAAAAACGAACCCTGCGCAATTCGACGGCGGTTAAAGCAGAGTGTTAGATTAAAGAGTGAAGGAAGAGAGAGACATGGAATTTGAAAGACCTGTGATTAAGCTGGATTCGGTCGTGCTTGATTGCCCGGACCCAAAAAAACTTGCTGACTTTTATGAGAAATTGCTGGGGTGGAAGCGTTCTTTCATCGGAGAAGGTTGGGATGCGGTGTCCGCTCCGGACGGCTCGTTCCGCATTTATTTTCAGTTCGAGCCGGATTATGTGCCGCCTGTATGGCCGACAAGTCCGGACTGTCAGCAGATAATGGCGCACCTCGATTTTGCCGTCAGCGACCTTGATAAGGCAGTCGCGTACGCGATTTCCTGCGGCGCCAAACTTGCGGATGTTCAATACTTAGAGAACGCAAGGGTCTGCTTTGACCCGGCAGGGCATCCTTTCTGTCTGTTTCAGCATTGAATAAGCATATTAAGAACTGGTTGGATAAACAGGAGGTTGCATGCTTTGAACTGGAATTCCGAGCAGTATTTGAAATTCAAAAACGAACGCACGCAGCCGGCGATCGATTTGGCGAACCGCATTTCTGTGCAAAATCCCAAAAAATTTTAGACATCGGCTGCGGGCCGGGAAACAGCACCGAAGTTTTGCGCCGGAAATATCCGGACGCTTACATCCTCGGCGTCGACAAATCGGAGGAAATGATCAAAACCGCAAAGGAAAAATACCCGAACTTAGACTTTCAAATTTGCGACGCCGGCGCAGAACTCTCGAAATTAGACCATGATTTTGACATCGTATTTTCAAACGCCTGCATCCAGTGGGTGCCCAATCATCCTCAACTGCTGCGGGAGATGCTGGGGCTTTTAAACGAAAACGGCGTTCTGGCGGTTCAGATCCCCATGAATTTCAGCGAACCGATCCATCAATCCATCGAGGAACTCGCGTCTTCTGAAAAATGGAAGAGATATTTCGCCCAAACGCGGCCGTTTCATACGCTTCGCCCTGGCGAATACTATGACCTTTTGTCTGAGATGGCCAAAGATGTTTGCATTTGGGAGACGGTTTACTATCATGTTTTGTCATCTCAAAGCGACATTCTTGAATGGTACCGCGGCACCGGTCTGCTGCCGTACCTGAGCGCTTTGCCCGAAAGCGAAAAAGCAGCATTTGAAAACGATTTGCTGAATCTTTTGATTCAGCGATATCCGAAGCGGAAAAACGGGGTTATTTTTAAATTTCCAAGGTTTTTCTTTCTTGCATACCCGAAAGCGTAAGCGCGCGGATAGACCATGAAAAAAGGAACGGTTTAACAACCAGTTCCTTTTTTATATTTTTCGGGTTTTGTTGTTGAATTATTAATAATTATACGATAAAATAAAAAAGACGTTTTTCTGTATCTTTTTTTATTTTTTTATATGGATTTTGCTTATGAGAGAATTGATGAGTTTTTTGCATATCGACGACTATTGAAAATACAGGTTTTAACCGAAAATATTCAGGCATGGCGTAAAAAGATTTGAAAAAGCAAAGTTTTTTGCCGCGCCTAAGTATTTTCGGAGATGGGAGAGCACATGCACAAGATCGGGATAAAAAGCAAACTGGCTATTTTTTTCAATACACTCAAAGAAGTGTTCATATCTTCGGTATCGCTTGCCGTCATCATTGTTATTGTTTGCGGGTTTGTCGCTCCGCTTGAAGATAAATCGGATTATATTAAGTTAATCGTCGGCTATTTCGGCGTTGTGTTCGGTCAGGCGGTGTTTCTGGCCGGTTTAAACATCAGCATACTTCCAATTGGAAAGCTGGTCGGCAGTTCGCTCATCCGCCTGAAAAAAGCGGTTTACATTATTCTTTTCGGCATCGTTTTCGGCGTGCTCGCCACGGTTGCCGAGCCGGCGCTGACGGTTCTGGCGAAACAGACGAATATGATTATGCCCGTTATCGACGAAACCGTATTTATCTGGATCATGGGCTTGGGCATCGGTCTTTTGGTCGGTTATTCGCTGTTTCGAATCATGAAAGACCAAAACATAAAAATCGTCTTTGCCGTACTTTATGTAATAACGTTTGCTACGATGATATTCGTTCCGAAACAGTTTGTCGGCTTGGCTTTCGACGGCAGCGGCGCTACGACCGGAGATATTTCCGTTCCCTTCATATTGGCGCTCGGTTGGGGCGTTTCGACAACCATGTCCAAACATAAAAGCAACGACGATAGTTTCGGCCTCATCGGCCTCGCTTCGGTAGGCCCGATTTTGACGCTTGCAATTTACGGAATTTTCCTTAATATTAAGTATAAAGGCGTACTGCCCCCCGAACAGGTTTACGACCCCGGCGCGCTGGACGCGTTGGGCGAAATAGTGTTGAGCAACCTGGGCGGCGTCGCATTGGCGATTTTGCCGGTCATCATCGTCTATTTGCCGTTCCAGCTCTTCTTAATCAGACAGCCGAAGAAAGAGTTTGCGAAAATACTGGCGGGAACCGCCATCGTCTTTTTCGGACTGCTGATATTCTTAGTCGGAATCGATTACGGATTCGCATTTGCCGGCAAGTATATCGGCGAAGTGTTTTTGGATGCGTCCCGTCCGGAATGGTTTAAGTGGATACTGTTGATTATCGGATTTATTCTGGGCGCGGCGATTACGTTGTCGGAACCGGCAGTAACGGTGCTCGGCGAACAGCTCGAAGAAATTACGAACGGTCACATTAAGAAAAACACAATCCGCATGACGCTCGCAATCGGCATCGGCTTTGCCGCGCTGCTGGCGATGATCAAGATTTTGACAGAGATCGATATCCTGTGGTTCTTGGTGCCGCTGTATATCATCGCGCTGGTTATGATGATCTATACGCCGAAACTGTTTGTCGGGCTTGCCTTCGACTCGGGCGGCGTTTCCGGCGGCGCGTTGACCTCTGCCTTCCTGACACCGCTTACGCTGGGCGTGTCGCAGGCGGTGGCGGCCGCAAACGGCACGCAGGGATCCATTTTGGTGAACGGTTTTGGCTTGATCGCGTTTATTTCCGTAACGCCGTTGATTTCCGTACAGTTTTTGGGAATCGTATACGACATCAGGACGAGAAAGGCAAACAAGGAATTGAGCGAAGCCGAACTGCACGAAATGGAAGAGCTTGCTTTGCTTGCCGAAAGCGTAGAGGAGTCCCGTGCTGAACAGGCGGAAGCGTCGCGGACATCGGAAGCGGAACCGCAAGAAGCGCAGGCAGAGAATAACGCAGAGAACGTTCATGAGTAAAATAGAATTGAGAGAGGTGCAACTGCCTTGACAAACAGCATAGAATATTTAGCCATCATAGCGGCCAGGAGCTACAAGGATGATCTCTTGAAACTGCTTTTTGAGATGAAATGCCATCTTGTCAATGTAATTTACGCAAAAGGATCTGTGAAAAGCGGTTATTTTAAAGATATGCTCGGACTTGTGCCGGAAGAGAAGAAGGTTATGATCACCTGCATCGCCACCGGCGACGTTGCCGGCAAGGTTTTAGAGCAGTTGATTTCAAAATTCCATTTCGATAAACCCAATACAGGCATTGCGTATACGATACCTGTGGATAAGTTGTCAGTCTGATGGAGGTGACAATATGGACACGAAAATGAAAGCTCTATATATTATCGTCAACGTCGGATTTTCCGAACAGGTAGTTGAGTATATCCGTTCGCAGGGCGCTACCGGCGCGACGGTTATTAACGCGCGCGGCATCAACGGAATTCCGAAAGACATTCTGGGCATCAGCGTCGATTTGGAAAAAGAAATCGTATTGACGCTCATCGACAGCGAAAAAGCGGATAAAATAATGGAATCCATCAAGCAAAATCCCGCCTTCAAGTCTGAGGCTCATGGCATCTGTTTCGCTTTGCCGGTTGACAAAACCGTGGGCCTGAATTAAGACTGACAACGCTCAATACCTGAACCAAAATATAAAAGGCACGCTGCGGTTTTCGCAGACGTGCCTTGTTTTTTTATAAAAGCCGGCGTTGCGCTTTTTTAAAAACGTCGTGTTTAGTTCTTGAATATTCGAACAATTTGTTTTATACTAAATTCGTCGAAATATGATATAACCTTTTTATTGAGAAGGTGAAAAGATGTATATCGCGCATAAGCGGGAAGACGGCGCGACGCATCCGTTAAAAGAGCATCTGCTGAACACCGCGGAAAAAGCGGCCTCTTTTGCGCGGCCTTTCGAAAAGAGCGATGTCGCTTATCTCTGCGGCGTTCTGCACGATATCGGAAAGTATTCGAAAGAGTTTCAAAACAGAATACAAAACGACGGAAAACTGTGCGACCATTCCACCGCGGGCGCGCAGCTTTTAAAGTCGATAAATCCTGTAATCGCCAACCTGCTGGGGTATGTCATCACCGGACATCATTCCGGGCTGCTCAATCATGGCGGCTGGGGAGCGTTGCCCGAAGACGGAAGCTATCAGGGAAGACTGAAAAAAGAGGTTCCGGACTTTAGCGCATACCGCCGCGAGTTTTCGCTCGATTTAAATTCTCTTCTTGAAAAAACCGCGCGGCAGCTGGCGGGAACGAAACCGCTGGACGCGGGCGACAAAGGATATTGTTTTTCATTTCTGGCGCGCATGATATTTTCCTGTCTGGTGGACGCGGATTTTCTGGATACGGAAGAATTCATGAAAGACGGAACGTTCGTCCGAGGTGTAAATTGCAGTTTTTCCGAATTGGAAAATAAACTAACTCAGCATGTCGAAACCAATTTTAAAGCGGACTCGGCAATCAATCAAAAGCGCAGAGAGATTTATGAACGCTGTCTTGAAAAAGCGAAAGAAGCGCCGGGCGTGTTTAAACTTTCAGTTCCGACCGGAAGCGGTAAAACCATCTCTTCCATGGCGTTTGCGCTGCGGCATATCCGCAGTCATCCGGAACTGCGCAGAATTATTTATGTGATTCCCTTCACCAGCATCATTGAGCAGAACGCGAAGGTTTTTTGCGACATTCTTGGGAAAGAGTATGTGCTGGAACACCATTCCAATTATGATTTTGCCGCGGATGATGAACAGGAATATAATTTCAAAAAACTCGCTTCGGAGAACTGGGACATACCGATCGTCGTAACCACAAACGTGCAGTTTTTCGAATCGATATACGGCAATAAATCTTCAAAGCTCAGAAAACTGCATAATATTGCGAACAGTGTTATTATTTTAGACGAAGTGCAGATGCTGCCGGCATCGTATATGATTCCCTGCGCGAAAGCGTTGGAAGAGCTTGTGAACAATTATCGCTGTTCGGTTGTTTTGTGCAGCGCTACGCAGCCGGAAGTCGAACGGTTTATGTCCAAAAAGGTCAAAGCGGAGGAACTCTGCGGCGATATCGCGGGGCTGAAAGAGGTTTTCAACAAAACCAAAATCCAGTTTATCGGCAGGCTGACGGTCGAGGAGGTTGCGAAGAAATTACAGGAAACAGAGCAAAGCCTATTGATTGTCAACACCAAAAAGCAGGCAAGAAAACTGTATGAAAAACTGAGAGAAACGGTCGGAAGCGACGGAGTATTCCATCTTTCTACCTATATGTGCCCCGCAAACAGGTTTGAAAAGCTGGATGAAATTAAAAGGAGAATCTCTCCGCCGCTAAAAGAAAAATGCATCGTCGTGTCAACCTCGCTTATAGAAGCGGGCGTGGACGTTGATTTTCCGGTTGTTTTTCGCGCCGTGTGCGGGCTGGATTCCATTATTCAGGCCGCGGGCAGGTGCAACCGCGAACGGAGAATGGATTCGGCATATACCTACGTTTTTGATTTTGCCGACGCGGATTATAAAGTGAGCCGGTCCACCCCGTTCGGGAATTATCTGTCCCAGCGGCAGAGCATAACCGAACTTGTCGCGCGGGATTATAACGACGTTACAAGTCCGGAAGCGGTAAAAGCGTATTTCGATATGCTTTTCAGCGCGACTTCAACTTCCGAGCTGGACAAGAAAAATATCGTTGGGATACTTAACGATGCCGGCGGACCGCCTGATTTCTGGTTTGATTTTGCGGATATCGCGCGTGATTTTGAGATGATTGAGGACAACGGCTGTTCGGTTATCGTCCCGTATAACGACGACGCGAAGCGGATAATAACAGAGCTTGAACATGCCGGCGTCACGCGGGATTTGCTCCGTTCCGCGCAGAAATATACGGTTCGCTTGAACAGATATGAGTATAGCAAATTAAGAGAAATTCGCGCCGTGAAAGAAATCGGAGAAAACATAGGCATTTTGTTATCCGATGAGGACTACTCGAAAGATACGGGACTTACTTTCCCGGAAGCATTGGGCATTGGCGAGTTTATATAAGACATGAAATCTCACTATTGTTGATAGTGAGATTTTTTAATTTATTGATAAGAAAATGTTGCCAAAATGAACAATAAAAAAATAATATTTGACAAATTCTATCAAAAATATTAATATTATAAATGAGATAAAAAATATACACATAAGAAGGGGGATATGATGGGATACGGAATCAAAATACTTGTCGAAGGGGAGTATGCGCTGTTTGCGCGCCCGGAACTTAAGGTGGAGAGGTACTCTTATGATTTCATCACGCCTTCGGCGGCGCGAGGCATCGTTGAATCCATCTATTGGAAACCGCAGATACAGTGGCACATCGACAGAATTCATGTCTTGAAAAAGCCTGAATTCACCACCATTCTGCGCAACGAGGTGGGCAGCAAAATTTCGGACGCCGAAGTAAGAAAACTGATGGAGCAGAAGCCGGCAAAGGGATATTTGGACACCACGAAAGCGATACAGCAGCGGTCGGCAAAGGTTCTGAAAAACGTAAAGTATGTCATCGAAGCGCATTTTGAACTGACAGGCGTCAACAGTGAAGAAGGCGACACGGAAGAAAAACATTACAATGTAATTTTGCGCAGGCTCAGAAACGGTCAGTATTTTCATAAGAGCTAT
>JAKPGJ010000014.1 GCA_029550965.1 Bacillota bacterium | reverse complement strand
AACTGCCATATTTATGTGGACGAGAGCGCCGACTTTGAAATGGCACTCAATATCATAGACAACGCGAAAACCTCCCGCCCGTCGGTTTGCAACGCGGTAGAGAGCCTGCTGGTTCACCGCTCGATTGCGAAAGACCTGCTTCCGCTGCTAAAGAAACGCATTCCCAATGTAGAACTGCGGGGCTGCCCGGAAACTTTGAAAATACTGCCGGACATCACGCCCGCGACGGAAGAGGACTTCTATACCGAGTACAACGATTATATCCTGTCCGTCAAAATCGTGTCGGATGTAAAAGAAGCGGTCGAGCACATCAACGAGCACAGCACCAGGCATTCGGACGCCGTCATCACGAACAGCACCGCCGCCGCGGACTACTTCACCGCGAACGTGGATTCCGCCGCGGTCTATGTCAACGCGTCTACCCGGTTTACCGACGGCGAGGAGTTCGGCTTCGGCGCGGAAATCGGCATCTCCACCCAGAAAATGCACGCAAGAGGCCCGATGGGGCTGGACGAGCTGACCACCATCAAATATAAAATCATCGGAAGCGGTCAGATTCGATAAAAAGGATCAAGCATGGAACTGAAACTGACAAAAAAAGAGTTAAAAAGCAGAATCGAAAAGTTTATAGCAGCAATGAATCAATCCTGCCCGGACTGGGACACCGCCGTGATTGTCAGCCGGGTAAATCAGTATTATTTTATTGGAACGATGCAGGACGCCGCGCTGTTTATCAAAAAAGACGGCGCGGTCCGCTACTTCGCGCGCAGAAGCTATGAGCGCGCCATCCTCGAGTCCCCGCTCGCGGACGAAGGCGTTATTAAACCGATGGAAAGCTACCGGGACGCCGCCGCGGACATCGGACCGCAGCTGGGAAATGTGTATATCGAGTCCGAGGTTATGACCGCCGCCATCCTGGACCGGCTTGCCAAGTACTTTACATTCGAGCGGAAGGGCGCGCTGGAAAGAATCATTTTCTCGATACGCGCCGTCAAATCCCCGTACGAGCTTGCACTGATGGAGAAAGCAGGCAGTCTGATGAATCATCTCCTTGTCAACGTCGTGCCCGCGCTGGTGTACGAAGGCATCAGCGAAGCCGAGCTGGCGGGAGCGGTTTACCACGAGATGATGAAGCTCGGGCATCACGGAATAACGCGCTTCTTTATGTTCCAGAACGAAATGGGCATCGGGCAGATCGGGTTCGGCGAGAGCGGACTGTACCCGACCGCATTTGACGGTCCCTGCGGCGCGTACGGCATGAGCGCGGCGGTTCCGGTGATCGGAAGCTATCAGCGAAAGCTGAAAAAGGGAGATTTGTTCTTTATCGACATCGGCTTCGGCGTAGAGGGCTACCACAGCGACAAAACGCAGGTCTACGCTTTCAAAACCAAACCGCCCGAAGAAGCGGTTCGGGCGCAAAATCTATGCAAAAGGATCCTCAAAAAAGCGGCGGCGGAACTCAAACCCGGCAGCATCCCCGCCGAAATCTATAAAAACACGCTGGCCGGACTTACCGAAGAAGAACGCCAAAACTTCGGCGGGTTCGGCAGCCGAAGGGTCAAATTCCTCGGTCACGGAATCGGTTTGCATGTGGACGGCTACCCGGTTATCGCCGAAGGATTCAGCCGGCCGCTGGAAGCCAACATGACCATCGCGCTCGAGCCGAAAAAAGGCATCGCCGGCATCGGCATGGTGGGCGTCGAGGAAACGTATATCGTAACCCCCGAAGGCGGACGCTGCATAACCGGCGGCTGCAGCGACATTATTGAAATTTTATAAAACCTGGGAAGGCATCATATATGGAGAAAGTAAAAATCGGTCTGTTAGGGCTTGGCGTTGTCGGCTCCGAGCTGGTCAACATCGCGCTCAACAGCAAAGATTCCTTAAAGAAGAATTACGGCATCGAATTGGAAATCGGCAAAATTTTCGTCCGGGACCCGAGCAAAAAACGCGGCGTCAACATCGATGCGGCAGCATTGACCACCGACCCCGACGAGGTGGTCAACGATCCCGACACGGACATCATCTGCGAGTGCGTCGGCGGCGCCGGCACCGAGCTTACTTACGAATACGTCATGAAGGCGATTCGGAACAAAAAAAGCGTGGTCATGTCCAGCAAAAAAGCGCTTGCGTTCTACGGCCCGGAAATCCTTTGCGCGGCGAACCAAAACGGCGTGGTTTTAAAATACGACGCCACTGTCGGCGGCGGCATCCCGATCGCGAAGATTCTTGAGAACTGCCACAACGGCGAGCAGGTTGTCCGGATCTCCGGCATTGTGAACGCCACGTCCAACTTTATCTACACCAAGATGTTCAAAGACAACAACACCTTCGATGAAGCGCTCAAAAAAGCCCAGCAGAACGGCTACGCCGAAAACGACCCGAGCGAGGACATCAGGAGCTTCGACGCTTTGTACAAAGCCGTCATTCTTTCCATGTTCGGGTTCGGAAAGCATTTCGACCACAGCCGGGTAAGAACCACGCCCTATTCCAAAATCGACTTGTCCGACATGAAGTTCGCGAACGAGCTGGGGTATACCATCAAGCCGGTCATCAACATCGAGGACCACGGCGACAAGCTCTTATACAACATCGGTCCCTGCCTGATTAAAAACGACGACATTATCGCCAACACGTTTTCGAACTTTAATATCATATCGATTACGTCCTCTCACAGCGGGAAAATGAGCTTTTACGGGCAGGGCGCCGGCGACCGTCCCACCGCTTCGGCGATGTTCGACGACGTGGTGAACATCATTACCGGGAAGCGGATTTACAAACAGCCCGCCGTTTCCGAATGGAAGGAAGTCTGCGAGCGGAAGAACAACCAGTATATCCGCGTCAGAGCGCACGATACCATCGGAAAGCTCAACAAAATCACCAACATTCTCTCGGAAAAATCCATCAACATCGAAAAGATTCTGCAAAAGGACAAAATCGGCGACCGGTACGACATTATCTTCTTTACGTCGAGCGTCGAAAACAACATCGTCGACGATTTGCAGGAACGGTTCAAAGAGATCGAAGTCGAGCTGATTTCGATGATACCGTTCGTAGAAGATTAAATTTTTATCGTTTTTTCCCAAAATTTATTTTCAGAATTTTTCGTAACCCATTATATCGCTCCTTCATATCATAACTATTGAAGGGAGGATATGTAATGGGTTGCTTTGATTCAGTATTCAACGGCAACAACGCTTGTTGGATTATCATTCTCATTGCTATTATCATTATTTGCTGCTGCTGCTAAACGGCAAGAAACATAATTGAGTAACAGCTGATGTCTCGTTTGAAAAGCATGAGAACTGAAAGGGATTTTCCCAAAACGCCGTGTCGTTCAATGGCAGGCAATGGGCAAAGCTGCTGCATCATGGTCTCACTGCAGAAGCAACCGTGGTGCGCCTTCCTTGGGAAAAGCTTAAAAAAACCGCTCATACCAGTGCGTATAAGCGGTTTTTCTCTGTTTTTAATCGATTTTTGGGCATTCGGATGTTTACGCGCGGGCGTATCTGGAAATAATATCCATAGAAACGACGGAAAGGACGGATCGCCATCAGCATCATAAAAAAACTGATTTATGTCGTAACGCCCGCGCTGATCCTCAGCATTGTACTTTTTCTGTATTCGCTGTTCGCGAATTCGCTTTTTTAGCGAAGCTGCGCTCGTAGTAAAACAGGTACTGCTGCGCGATGCCGGCGTATCTCCCGAAATATTCGGGCTTAAAATCGGCGCCGTAGTAATTCCGAACCGCGCGCTTTACCCATACGTCCATCGGAAACGCTTCGTAAAAACCAAGACCGAAAAGCAGCGCGCAGTCGGCGACCTTATCGCCGACTCCTTTTATTTTCATCAGCTCCTGTTTGGCTTCCATATACGGAAGTTTCGGCAGCCTTGTCAGGTCTATTTCGCCCTGTGCAACCTTTTTTGCCGCGTCGTACAGGTATTTTGCCCGATAGCCGCAGTTCAGCGCGGTCAACCCCGCTTCGCCCGCGGAGCAAATCCTTTCCGCGGTCGGGAACGCGTAGACATTCTCCCCAATCGCTTCGCCGAGCAGTCTGCAAAGCGAAGCGATGATTTTTTTGATGCGCGGAATATTGTTGTTTTGGGATATAATAAACGCGCACAGGGTTTCCCACCCGTCCTGCCGGAGAATGCGGATGCCGCTTGTTTTTTGAACGGCGGTTCTGATCCGTTCGTCGAAGGACAGTTCCCGAATAATTGCCGCGTAATCCCGGTCAAGGTCAAAATACGCTCTCCATTTGGCTTCAAACTCTTCCGGCGCGGTGTTATAGATAATTACGGTATCGCCCTCCTGCATAAGAGAAATCTGCCTGCCGAGCGCGACGCCGGTATATACGCCGTCTGCTTTCTCAAAGCGGAAGCACTGCCCGCAGTTGAACGTCTGGTCCAAATCAAAGTTCTCGCAGGACCGGAGGATTATGTTGTTGTTTTCAGAAAATACTTCCATATTTATAAAACCACACTTGAAATTAAGGAATTTATCGTTATACTCTTTTAAAAAGGAGTTGATTTCTTGCAGGAAAGAATATACACAATCCCCGTCAACCAGGCTTTTGAAAACAGCGCAGACGGCTGCCCGTTTTGCTATCTGTTCAAAAAGTTAGAGGACAACGAGCTGGATTTAATTTTAGGCGCGTCCATGATGGAGCCGGACGTCCGCATTGTGACGAACAAAAAAGGCTTCTGCAAAACGCATTTTGTCAAGATGTTCCATCTCAAGAACCGCCTGGGACTCGGGCTTATGCTCGAAAGCCACCTTTCCGAGCTGCAGGACGACTTGAAGCCTGGCGGTTTGTTCGCGAAAAACATCGCGGCGAAACCGATTGAAAGAATTGAAAAGCTGGAGCGCAGCTGCTACGTCTGCGACCGGATTGAGGAAAAAATCAGCAAGATGTTTTCCACCGCGGTTTATCTGTATAACACCGAGCTCGAGTTTGTGGAAAAATTCAACGCGCAGAAAATGTTCTGCCTGCCGCATTACAAACGGCTGTTAGAAACGGCTTTTCGTTCTTCGGACAAAAAGCAGTACGCGAACCTTGTCAAAGACGCAGACAGAATCGTTTCCGGCTACCTTGCGGAACTCAAGGACGACGTGTCCTGGTTCTGCAAAAAGTTCGACTACCGCTACGACAGCGAACCGTGGGGCAATTCCAAAGATTCGGTCGAGCGCGCCATTCGCTTCCTGAGCGGGCCGACCGACTTCGAGCTGAAATGAGCATGCCAATGTTTGGAAATGTTCACAGAATTGAATTAACATAATCTGTGTTAAAACCCATAATAAAAATTATGGAGTCCACATTTTCCACATAGTTTTCCACCGCCGATTCCGCGAAAATCAGGCTTGTCTGGGCAATTTTTGTGGATTTCACCACTCTTTCCACCGAGTTATCCACATTTTTCGGACAAGCATTATGTATTTCTGATTACACGCATTGACGGCTGCGCGCAGGGAAAAAACGGCTTTTATATGGTTTTCAGTCGATAAAAAATATAAAAATTATAGAAAAGAGCCGTAGTTTTATACGGCTCTTGTCGCGTAAGCGTTCAGGGAAAGCGGCGCCTTTAAGCCCGCTTTGTATTCGTAGTAGCCCTGCGCGGCGATCATCGCGGCGTTGTCTCCGCACAGCGACAGCGGCGGCAGATACAGTTTTACGCCGTAACTGTCCGCCAGTTCGCTGACGGCGTTCCGAAGGTGCGAGTTCGCGGCCACGCCGCCCGCCAGCACAATGGGAACAGAGGCGTCCCGTTCCATCAAAAGGCGCATCCTCGACGTGATGGTGCGTATCAGAACGTCGGTATAGGACGCGGCGACGTCCGCTTTGAACGCTTCGTCCATTTCCCTGCCCCTGGAAAGCTCGTTGTGCACATAATTGATGACCGCGGTTTTCAGGCCCGAGAACGAGAAATCATATTCCGCGTCGTCAACGCTGCTGACGGTGAACTTCACCGCTTTTTTATTGCCTTTCGCGGCGAGCTTGTCCATCGCCACGCCGCCCGGATACGGAAGCCCCAGCACCCTTGCCGCTTTGTCAAACGCTTCTCCGGCCGCGTCGTCGCGCGTCTGCCCGATGGATACATACTCCGTATAGTCGTTCACTTTTAAAAGCGAGGTATGACCGCCGGAAACAACCAGCGCGATAAACGGCGGCGCAAGGTCGGGGTGAACCAGATAGTTCGCCGCCACATGCCCCCGGATATGGTGCACCGGCACGAGCGGAATTCCGGTGGTATAAGACAACCCCTTCGCAAACGAAAGCCCGGTCAGCAAAGCGCCGATCAGTCCCGGCGCGTAGGTAATCGCGATCGCGCCGATCTCCGACAGCTTGACCGACGCTTTCTCCAGCGCGTTCTCAACGACGCCGTAAATCGCCTCCGTATGCGCGCGGGAAGCGATTTCGGGCACTACGCCGCCGTATAAAGCGTGGATATCCACCTGCGAAGCGACGACGCTTGATAACAGTTTCCGTCCGTCCGCGACGACTGCGGCGGCTGTTTCGTCACAAGATGTTTCAATGCCTAATACGTACATGCTTAAGACTCTTTTCTTATTCCGCGCGGTCCAGCGTCATCAGGACCGCGTCCGAATTTTTATAATAATTCTTGCGCCTACCTGTTTCCCGAAAACCGAAACGCTCGTATAGCCGTATCGCGGCCTGGTTTTCGGAGGATACCTCAAGGGTAAAAAAGCGGGCGCCTTTTTTGATGCCTTCCTGAATTAAGCGGTCCAGCAGCAGCGTTCCAAAGCCCTGCCGTCTGAATCCTTCCCTGACCGCGATATTCATAATCTGCCCTTCTCCGCTGACGATATACATTCCCGCGATGCCGCAGACCACACCGTTTTTTTGCGCCACCAAATAAAGAGCGTCTTCTCTTCCGATAAAGTTTTTAATGGATTGTCTCGACCACGCTTCCGCAAGGCACTCAATTTCGGTCCGGTATGCGCTTTCAACATACTCGTCCGACAGCGGGCTTATTAATACTTCATTCATGCTCGATCATTTTTTATGTGTTAACCATTCTTGCTTTTACGATGTCCGGGCAGACGACCGTCTTGCCGGTTCCTCTGTCAACGAGATAAGCTTCGCCCTTAACATCGGTAAAAAACACGACCAAATAATATAATCCCGGATAGACCGCTGAAAGCATCCTTATATAATAAACATTTTTGTCAGACATGTTTTCTTCGCCGACATATACCGCCTCATCCTTTATCAGCGCATCCCGGATAGCATAAACCAGCGCGCTGTCGTCCGGAGCGTTTTCGTCCTTTAAATCGTCCGGCAGATATTTCTGCTCGCAGTAAAACGTGCTTAAATAGGTAGTGTCGCCCAAATAAATCTGCGCTGAAATGGGATGGAAGCTCGCGATGGTAATATCATCCAGCTCTGCGTTGCGGTAAACAAAGCTCACGCCTTCCTGCTTGTCGCATATAAACCTTTTAGGATCCTCAAACTGGATTTTATAGTAAACGTTTTTCCCGTCGGTCGCGTACTCATCCTTCTCGCTCGCTTCATAAACCGGGCGAACCGCAAGCGCCGAGCAGGGCACATACTGAATATTGTTCTTTTCGTCATAAAATCCTTTTTCGTTCGGCGTTACGCTGATTTTTTTATCGCATCCGCTCAAAAGAAATACAGAAGCAAGAATTACGCAAATGACACTTATAAACCTCTTTTTCATATAATAATCATCCTTTGCGATGTTTTAAAACGCTTTCTTCGGTAACAATATACTACAAATATTGTTACAAAAGAAAGCCTGCCGAGTAAATATTTTACCCGGCAGGTCTTATCAACTAAAGAAGATTATTACTGCTGCTTCTTATTCTTTGAGATTATGAAGTAAGCTGCGACGCCGCCGCCAATTACGACAACCGCAATAACGATTATCCAAATAAGTAGTGAATTGTTATCTTCTTCAGGTGCTTGTGAGCTTGAGTCCGTTTTTGAAGCGGACGGAGCGGAAGAAGCGGGTTTAGAGGATGTGGCGGAAGCCGAGGAAGAAACCTTGCTGGATTCGGTTGATGTTGTAGCCGAAGTTACAGAAGATGCGGCTGAAGATGCGGCAGATGATGCGGCAGATGATGCGGCAGATGATGTAGCATAGGAGATTTCAATCACGTTATTGTCGGGGAAACCTTTCAATGTAATAACAGCGCCGGCATCTGCGTTCTTGGAGCCGAGGATTCCATCCTGCCACTCGCACATATTGTTTTGAACATTAAAGTCTTCCTGATCGCCGATTGCATATGTAAGACCGAACTGGGCCCCGTTTCCGACCTTCAAAATACCGGATTTGTTCCACGGTATTCTGACTTCGTATGTAGTTGTCTTTGCTTTTTCGTCGCGAAGTCCTGCAAAATCCCAGTCATCCGGTTTGAGTCCCGGAGCGCCCGTCGGGATGCTCCATGCTGTCTTTTTGCTCTCGCTGCCGACAATTGCAAGACCTACTTCAAGATAGTTGCCGGAGTATTGGCTTGTCTGATACTTTGTTTTGCCGTTCTGGGGAGCGCCGGGCGTGATAATAAACTGTACACAGGAATACATCCACATCCAGTGAAGGTCATTATCTGTAAAGCCGTCGTTTTTGCCGTCATAGTCTTTGTTGGGGTCCATAAACTTGTTGATATCCGTATGTACTACCCAAGCCATATAGAGGTATTCCTTATCGCATCCGGCATAAAAATCCGCTTTAATGCTTCTGTCTTTGTCGTAAGCATCGATAAACTCATCTTTTGAATAATCAACAGAATGAATCTTTTTGTACTCGCCGGATTTTACCACACCGTCGATTACGGGCGCTTTGGCAAGATACTCAAATGTTACAGCCGCGTTCGTTTTCGCTGCTGATGTAGGCATTATGAAAACCGTAGCCGCCATCACCAGCACAATCAAGATTGAAATAATCTTTTTCATAATTTCGTCTCCTTACCAAGATTTTGTTTGTATTTTATCTATACGTGCGTATATTATATAATATCCTCCGATAAAAATCAAGATCCTTTATTATATTTTTTCATTTTTTCGTCATTAATTTTCTTATTCTCTTTAAATAACGGCAAACGTGTAATTGTTCATAATTATTCCATAGTATATTATATCGACGTCCAGACGAAATCATGACAAATTATGTTGACAACGTAAAAACATTATGCTATAATTACATCCGCTTTCAGAAGACCCGCGCACGGAAAGATGGCTGAGTTGGTCTAAGGCGCACGACTGGAAATCGTGTGAACGTTAAAAGCGTTCCGAGGGTTCGAATCCCTCTCTTTCCGCCACAAAAAAAAGCTCCGAATGCCTTTTATAGGTATTCGGCGCTTTTTCTTTTCATTTGTATCTATCGCATAATCGCTTAAAAAAAGCAAATAAATGTCAAAAACTTCGTTTTTTTGTTGATTAAAAAAGAATATTGCGTTATAATAATGTTAAAAGTTGTGAAATTTGCGCTACATCGTGGAGATTGCAAGTGAAGGGGAGTACTGCGTGATGCTTTTGTTGTTGTATTCACTGGTGTTTTTAATCGCGAGCACGATTTCACTGGCAAGCGGCATCATCGTTCTGCAAAAGCACAAAAATATCAATAAAGTGTTTTTCGCCCTTACGACAGCGGCGGCGATATGGGCTTACGGCGTAGGGTTGTCCGGCATCGCAGATGATGCCGCGATCGGCGAGAGTTTTTTGCGGCTGGCGGCGCTCGGCTGGGGCACGGTATTTGCGATTTTCCTCCATTTTATACTTAAGCTGACCGATTCGGCCGCTTTGCAAAAAAAGCGCTGGCGAATAATATTCCTTTATCTGCCGGCCGTGTTTTTCGCCGCCGTTTTTACCATTCCCGTCGGCGCGCTCCCCCTGTATCAAATGGTGAATACAAAATTCGGCTGGGTCAACGCCCAAAACGGCATCTGGAGCCTGATATTCTATGCGTTCTGCGCAGGATACACCCTTCTCGGCTTGCTTCTCTTGCTTCGATGGGGCAGAAAAAACCAAAGCGCGAAAAAGAAAGCCGTTCTCATTTTCTCCGCCGTACTCCCCGCGCTGGTTCTCGGAACAATTGAAACGGTATTAAAAAGCTTGTATCCCGAACTGCCGCATTTTATACCGATACTGATTACAATTCCAATCGTTACCGTTTATTTTATTTTAAAGGAAGATAAAGAAGAAAACGTACCCGAAAAGACAGGCCGCAGAATCGATTATGTTTTCCTGTTTGCAATCGTCATCGCCTATATGGTCCTATCCGCGATGCAGGTTTCAATTGCGAACAGCAATTTTGCCATAGGACCGGTTGTTTTCAGAGAATCGGCGGTCAGAGGGCTTATCGTTCAAATACAGATGATTCTTTCGCTGTTTTTGGTCATAAAAGAAAAACAGCAGGGTTATGTCTTATCGGTGACAATCAACGCAATCAATCTAATATGCATCGTCATAATGGTCGCAAAAAACGCTTCCGCCAGATTCCTGCCCGGCATCATATCCTACGCAGTCGTTCTGGTCGTCATCGCGTTAATCAGATCCTATCAGGTACGGAACGCCGACTATGTGGAAAAAATCGACAAGCTCAACAAAAAGCTGGCTTTTGAGGACGCGCTCTACCGCAGCGTATTCAACCAGGCGCCCATCGGCATCGCGGTAATGCAGGACAAGGCGCACGCCGACAGCCTGGAGTTTGGCGAAACCACCATGAACCCGACCTACATAAAAATTCTGGGCAGACAGCCCGAAGAACTGCGCAGCCTGACGTGGATGGACGTCACGCATCCGGACGACCTGCAGGCGGACCTTGAAATGTTCAACCGCTTTAAAAAAGGCGAGATAAACGGGTATACCATGGAAAAGCGGTTTATCCGGCCGGACGGTTCCGTCGTCTATGTTAATATGAAGATTTCTCCCCTTATGGACATTTACGAGGACCATTCAATGCACATATGCCTGATTGAGGATATTACCGAGCGCAAGCAAACCGAGTTTGCGTTAAGAGAGAGCGAGCATCGGGAGTCCGTTCTGCTGCGCCATTTGCCCGGTCTTGCCTTCCGATGTTTAAACGATTACGATTGGACCATGCTGTACGTTTCCGACGGCTGCTACCAGCTGACCGGATACGCTCCCGAAAGTCTTTTGCACAACAAAGAGCTTTCCTATAACGACATCATCTCCCCGGAATACCGCCCGCTTCTGAGAAACGAATGGGAAAAAGTGCTCGCCAAAAAAGAGCCGTTTAAATACGAGTATGAAATCATCACCGCTTCCGGCGAGAAAAAATGGGTTATCGAAATGGGGCAGGGCTTGTACAACGAAGCGGGCGAAGTAGAGGAACTGGAAGGAATTGTTCTGGATATTTCGGACAGAAAAGCGATAGAGGACAACCTAAGGTACATGAACGAGCACAATTTGCTGACGGGCTTATACAACCGCAGCTATTTGGAGTCCCTGCTGAAGCAAGACCTGCGCAAAAAAGACGAGCTGAAAAGAGCGGTTATCAGCATCAACCTGAGCACGGTTCAGCTTCTGACCGCCAACTACGGTTTCCAATATACCCAGAACCTTATAAAAAAAGCGGCCGAAGAATTGGGGCAATATTGCTCGGGCAGCCGCTTGCTCTTCCAAACCTACGACAATCAGTTTGTTTTTTATATGATTGGATATCAGGATAAAAACGAGCTGACGGAATTTAGCGAGCAGATCGCGCAGGCCATGAAAACCTTGTTTGTCTCCGACCGAATCGGCGGCGGTATCGGCGTGCTCGAACTGGAGCAGGACAACTCGGGCGTCGTCGACGTCGACGCCATTCTGCGGAAATTACTCATCGCTTCCGAAAAGTCCATCGGCATATTCGAGAAAGATTTCGGCATCTGCTTCTACGGCGAAGAACTGGAAGCGCTGCTGAACCGCGAGAAAAACATCCGCCGCGCGCTCTCGTCCGTTGCGGCAAACGACGGCGACGACAACTTCTACCTGCTTTTCCAGCCGATTTTCGATATAAAAAACAATTCCGTCTGCGGCTTCGAGGCTTTGGCAAGATTAAAAACGGACGAGCTGGGACTTATTTCTCCGGACGAGTTTATCCCGATCGCGGAGAAATACAAGCTGATTATTCCAATCGGCGAGCGCGTATTTGTCATCGCGTTCCGATTTTTAAAAAAACTGGTCGAGCTCGGCTACGACAACATCAGCGTTTCGGTAAACGTTTCGGTCGTGCAGCTGCTGCAGCCTGACTTTGCCAGCCGGCTGTTTGCGATCATCGACGAGATGAAGGTAAACCCCAAGAACATCGGCATCGAAATTACGGAATCCGTGTTTGTCTACGATTATGAAAAAATAAACAACACGCTGGAGCAGTTGAGAAGCGCCGGACTGCATATTTCCATCTACGATTTCGGAACCGGATATTCCTCCCTCGCGCGGCTAAGAGAACTCAAAGTCGATTATTTGAAGCTGGATAAGTACTTCTGCCAAAAACTGCTGGAGCTGGAAACGAACAAAACCATTATAAACGATATCATTTCCATGTGTCACAAACTTGACCGATGCGTCGTCGCCGAAGGCATTGAATACGACAAACAGCTGCAATACCTAAAGAAGTACAACTGCGACCGGATACAAGGGTACCTGCTCAGCAAGCCGCTCGCCGAAAAAGACGCGCTGAACTTTTTGCAGTGCGTCACAGAACAGAAAACCCCGGTAGAAGTGTAATCAGCCGATTTACAACATATAAATGAAGCAGTAGCAATCCCGCGGTTGACTACTGCTTTGCGTTTGCAACCATGGCAAAAAAACCTAATAAAAATTAATTTTGTGATATCAGGGCCGTCTATTGAATTTTTTAATATTTCACGCTATAATAGTTCATAAACTAAAAACGAAAGGATGCGCATGCATGACCAAAGCAAAATTTTCCGCAAGAAAGATTATCGCGGTCGTTTTTTCCGTGATGGTCATCTGTTCGACACTCACCTGCTTTCCTTATGCAGTTTCGGCCGAAACTGTAACCATAAAAAACGTCGAACCCGCCATTCTCGTCAACGCGGGGGACACGGTGGATTTAAGCGGTTATTCGGTAGAGTTTTCAGACAAAACTGTTACAAGCGACGTCAAGTGGACCTACAACGGCTCCGAGGTAAAACAGTTTAAAGCCGAGGAAGCCAAAGTATATCCGCTGGTCGCGCAATCCGGCGGCCGCACTCAGAACGTGTACATCGTCGCGAAGAATCCGTCCGACAGCGAATATGTGCTGTACTACAACGATTTTTCCGACGCAAACGCGATCGACGGCTGGAACAGAATTATAAAAGACGAAAGCATCTACTCAATCAGCAACGGCGTTTTGGAGATAAACGCGATTAACAAAAGCAACCCGCGCATTTATCTCCCTGCCT
This sequence comes from Bacillota bacterium, assembly GCA_029550965.1. Classification (GTDB taxonomy): domain Bacteria; phylum Bacillota; class Clostridia; order Oscillospirales; family CAG-382; genus UBA1049. The sequence continues at coordinate 51,381 of JAKPGJ010000014.1, read as the reverse complement.
GGCTTGCCGATTTCGGCAATTACAGAATAGACGCGGTCGCTACGCAGAAAGAGCCGACCGACGCCTCCAGATGGTTCTCCTTTATTTACCGCGCGCAGAACCCCGGCACGACGGGAACTCCCTACTACCACATGACCATTCGAAACAACATGTCAACCCCCGGCTCCGCTACCACCGGCGGCATTGAGTGCTGTTCTTACGTAGGCTCGTGGAATTATTATAAATCCACAGGCTATACCGAGAATGTCAATCCGAATAAGTTTTATACCTTCTCGGTCCTGGTCAAGGACAGCGTCGTGCAGTACCAGATTGACGGAAACGTCGTCATTCATCTGAACAACCTGCCGCAGATTGCGGACACAATCAAAGGCGGCGTCGGAATTCAGGCGAACTCCTCGAAGGTTTACGTCGATTCCATAAAGGTTTCGATTCTAAAAGAAACCCCGGAATACAAAGAGCCGGAGGTTCCGCAGCTTCTCCAGTATGTCGAGAACCCGCCGTCCAACATTCTGAACACGCCCACGAACGTAGCGATTATTGATTCGATGGACACCCTGAACGAACTGCAGGAAGGCAAGCCCTCCAACGCGGTCATGTATATCGACGCTTCTCTGAACGTTACCAACAAGGACGGCGCCAAGATAACCACCGTGGAAGAGGCGCTGCCCAAATTCGGAAAGAACGTGATTCCGGCGTTCTATGTCAAGGACAACGAGACCGCAAAGAACATAGCGGAATACTTAAAGAGCAAAAACATCGTGGACGCGCTGGTTATCAGCCCCGACGCCAATGCCGCAAAACATGCGCTTGCCGTGAACCCCGACATCCGCAACGCGGTGGACTTCAGCGAAATCACCGACGAACTCAACAACGACACGCTCTTCAAAATACGCGCCACCACGACCGGCGCAAATTCGCTGATCGCGATTCTGCCGATGCGGTTCGCAACATATGACGCCGTTTATTATCTGCACAGGCTCGGACTCGCAGTCTGGGTAATCAACGACAATATTTCCGGCAAGACCGATATCGCGACCATGATAACCTCCGGCGCGAACGGCATTATCTCGAACGATTACAAGGCTGTCGCCGACGCGTTCGTGAATATGTTCGTTCCCAACACGCTCACAAGAACCACGCTGATCGTGGGACACAGAGGAAACCCCTCGCTGGCGCCGGAAAACACGCTCTCGAGCTACCTGAAAGCGATTGAGAACGGCGCGGACTGCGTTGAAACCGACGTTTATCTTACCAAAGACAAACATGTCATTATCATGCACGACAGAACGCTTGCGCGTACCACCTCCAGCGACGACAATGCAACGCCTATCACGCAGATGACGTTGGAGGAAATCAAACAATACTACGCCTGGGGTGAAGGAGATCAGTTCAAGAATCAGTATCCGGAAGAAAGGGTTCCCACGCTGGAAGAACTGTTTGAAGCGATCAAGGATAAAGACACGGTGGTTTTCCTTGAGATTAAGGACGGCAGATCGGATATCATTCAGCCCATCGTCGATCTGATCAAGAAATACGATTTCGAGAGCCGGGTCTTTATCATCAGCTTCGCGCAGGAACAGTTAAAACGCATCCACGAAGCGCTTCCGTCGCTCGGAACCGGTTATCTGATGACCGCTACCGCCGAACTGGATACGGTCGCGCAACTGCACAATTCGCTTTATACCGATTTCAAAAAATACCACGCCAGCTTTTCAGCCTTTGACCCCGGCTACCGCGCGTTCACGCAGGATTACTATGCCGCGTTAAGGCACAGAGGAATTCCCATATTCCCCTGGACCTACTCGACCTATACCATCCCCGAGTTTGACACGAGCTTCCTGTACGGCGCCGACAGCATTACGACCAACGACGCGCAATACTCGAAGAACATGATTAAAAAGCTGATCTGGTCAACGGATACGCTGAACGTCGCCGTCAACGAAACCGCCGATTTCACCGTTCAAACCGTGACATACGGCGGCGCTGTCGCTGAAATCACCGGCGGAGACGTATCCAACGCGGCTGACAATATGTTCGTAACCTTCCTCGAAGGCGAAGACGTTGCCACTTTCGAGGACGGCAAGATAAAGGGCTTAAAAGAGGGCAAAGCAACCTTTATGGTCGGCTATAAGACCAAAACCAGAAAGAACTCGGATTATGTCCTCTATACGCAGCCGATTACCGTCCATGTCAGCGGCGCCGCTCAGGAAACGAGCGAGAACGCGATCAACTTCATACTGTACGCGGCAGGCGGATTGATTGTGGTTCTCGGCGCAGCATACGTCATATTAAAAGTATTGAAAAAAGGAAACGCAAAAGCATAGCCCCTAAAGGTTAAATAAAGAATCCGGCAGGTCTTTTCTGCCGGATTCGTTTTGCAAAATAAAAAAACTGTGGAACCGTTCCGTTCCGCAGATTTTTTCATAATTATCTGTTATCCTCTTATCAGGTCTGCTTTGTATCCTTGTTTATTACAGATGGTTTCCGTTCGGCACATCCGGAATCACAACTTTTTTTATGTCCGCTCCGACGCTTTGGAGCTTTTCGACCATGTTTACGTATCCCCGCTCGATATGGTGAATGTCGTCAATCCAGGTGACACCTTTGGTCGCGAGACCGGCTATCACAAGCGCGGCGCCCCCGCGCAGGTCCACTGCGCGCACGGTTGCTGGATGCAGAGACGGCCTGCCTTCAATCGTTGCGGTTCTTCCCTGAACCGTGATGCAGGCGCCCATTCGGATAAGCTCGTCGGTGTACTTGAACCTGTTGTCGAATACGCCCTCCATCAGCGTGCTCTGCCCGTCCGCAAGACAGAGAAGAACGCACATCTGCGGCTGCATGTCGGTGGGAAAGCCGGGGTAAAAATTGGTCTTTACCTTTATTTTCTTCAGCGGCGTATTGTTCCTCGAAACGATCAGGGCGTCGTCCAGTTCGGTGACCGAAATGCCCATATCGATTAATTTTGCTGTTATGGATTCCATGTGTTTGGGTATAACATTAGTAATGGTAAGCGTGCTGTTCGTAGCCGCAGCCGCGACCATATAGGTGCCGGCTTCAATCATATCGGGTATAATCGCGTAGGTGACGCCGTGCAGTTGTTTGACCCCTCTGATTTTGATGACCTCTGTGCCGGCTCCGGAAATATCCGCGCCGCAGCTGTTTAAAAAGTTCGCCAAATCGACAACATGCGGTTCCCTCGCGGCGTTTTCGATAACGGTCAGCCCGTCCAGTTTTACAGACGCGAGCATAATGTTGATCGTCGCGCCGACAGAAGGAACGTCCAAATAAATAGACGCGGCGTTTAGCCCGCTCTCGGTCGTGCATTTTATGAAATCGCCGTTGTCAATGACCTTGGCGCCCAACGCTTCAAAACCCTTTATGTGCTGGTCCATCGGCCGCTCGCCGAAATCGCATCCGCCGGGGAACGCCGCCTGCGCCCTGCCGAACCGCGCCAGCTCTGCGCCGAGTACGTAATAGGAACCGCGCATGGCCTTTGCCAGCTCAATCGGAATGCTTCCGCATACGACCTCTCGGGTGTCGATTTCCACATTGCCGTTGCTCAGTTCCCTGATTTTGGCGCCCATCGCTTTGAGTATCTCTAAAGCTGTTTCAATGTCTTTGATTTTGGGTAAATTCTCTATTACACACTTATCTTCTACGATAATCGTTGCGAACAGAATCGGGAGCGCGGCGTTCTTCATGCCTGCTACTTCAATCGTTCCTGATAACGGCTTTCCGCCGTTAATATAGATTCTCTCCATTTATAAATAGCACCTTTCGGTTCGTTGTGAAAGTTAAGACAAAGTATTCGATTTGCCCTTTAAGCATACGCATATATATTACATAATACCATTTTTTAGCCAATTGTCAAGTAAATAATATTCGCACAGACAGGATTCTATATGCGGCGTTTTCGGGCAAACGATTTATCTTGCAATTATTTAACAATTTTCAGGCTATTCAAAGGCCGACTGAATTGCTATTGACAAAAATACATACAAACTGCATAATATTAATAAGAAAAGAAAGGAAAATTATATGATAAAAAATGCAAAATTAAGAATTATTCCGCTCGGCGGTGTGGACGGCATAGGCATGAACATCACCGTCTTTGAGTATGGTGATGATATAATCGTTGTCGATTGCGGCGTATCTTTCCCCGAGAACGATATGCTCGGCGTTGATCTTGTTATACCGGACACATCCTATCTTCAGAAAAACTCGGATAAGGTCCGCGCGCTGATACTTACCCACGGACACGAAGACCATATCGGCGCCGTGCCGTATTTTCTCAAGCAGATAAACACAAGTATCTACGCGACAAAACTAACGCTCGGCATTCTTGAGGGCAAACTGACCGAACACGGTTTGACAAAAACCGCCTCGCAGATTGAGGTAAAACCCGGGCAGAAAATTGATATCGGCGCTTTTTCGGTTGAGTTTATACACGTCAACCACTCTATGCCGGATTCCGTTGCGCTATGTATTTCAACGCCTGTCGGAAAAGTTTTTTATACCGGTGATTTTAAAATAGATTTCACCCCCATAGGCTGCAAGCCGATTGACCTCGGCAGAATAGCGGAGCTGGGCAACAAAGGCATAAAATTATTAATGTGCGATTCTACGAACGCGGAGCGTCCCGGCTATACGCCCAGCGAAAAGACAATTGCTGCTTCCTTTGACAGAATATTCTACAATCTGGAAAAACGTGTCGTTATCGCCACATTTTCCTCCAATGTTCACAGGATTCAGCAAATAATTAACGCTTCGATAAAATATAACCGCAGGGTCGCCATCACCGGCCGAAGCATGCTCAACGTCGTAAAAGCGGCAAGCAAGCTCGGATACATCGACATTCCCGACGGTCTGATTATCGACGTCGCCGAGATGAAGCGGTACAATCCCAATCAGCTCACGCTGATTACCACCGGCAGTCAGGGCGAGCCGATGAGCGCTTTGTACCGAATGGCGTTCGGCGAGCATCCCACGATTTCGCTCGGGTCGAGCGACTTGGTCATTCTATCCGCTTCGGCGATTCCGGGCAATGAAAAGCTCATCACCAAGATCGTCAACGAGCTGACCAAGCGCGGCGTCGAGGTCATCGACGACAGCAACGAGGTTCATGTTTCGGGGCACGCCTGCCGCGAGGAACTGAAAATCATGCACTCGCTGGTGAAAGCCGAGTATTTTATTCCCATTCACGGCGAATACAAACATTTGGCAAAGCACGCTTCGCTCGCGAAAGAGCTGGGGATGGACCCGAGCAGAATATTTATGCCGGAAGCGGGCAAGGTTTTTGAGCTGAGCAAGCGCGGTCTGCGCGTCAACGGAAGCGTGGAAGCCGGTCAGATTATGGTGGACGGCTACGGCGTAGGCGACGTCGGCAGCGTGGTTCTGCGCGACAGAAAACATCTTGCCGAGGACGGCATCATCATTGTCGTCGCGACCATAGACACCGAGAATAAAGAGCTGGTCAGCACGCCGGAAATCGTGTCGCGCGGATTCGTTTACGTCAAAGAGAGCGAGGCTCTGATGGACGAGCTGGAGAAATCGGCCGCGAATATTCTTACTAAATACCTCAACAAGGGTGTCACCGACTTGAATACGCTCAAGAACAAACTCAAAGACGAACTTTCCGCGGTCATCCGCTCGAAGATAAAACGAGATCCGATGATACTGCCGATATTCACAAAAACAATACTGTAAAAAAATAATGCAACGGCTGCCGCGCGTTCTGCAACGCACCCGTTGCATTTTAAAAATATTGAATCAAACAGGATGTTTACTATGAAAAAAGCATTGGTCACCGGCGGGGCGCGCGGTATCGGACGCGCGATCTGCAAAGCCTTCGCCGAAGCGGGTTATTTTGTAATTATCAATTATCATAAAAGCAGAGAAGCCGCCGAGGAGCTTCACAAAGCCCTTCCCCATAGCGCCGTTTTTCAGGCGGATGTGGCGAACAGGGACGAGGTCGCCCGCATGGTCGAAGCGCATCCGGACATCGACGTGCTGGTCAACAACGCCGGGGTTTCGGTTTTCGGCGTTTTTGACGGCGCGCGCGCGGAGGAAGTCAGACGAATGTATGAGGTCAATCTTTTCGGCGCGCTGAACGTTTCGAGAGCGGTGCTGCCCTCCATGCTCCGCAGAAAAAGCGGGGTTATCATCAACGTGTCCTCGATATGGGGCGAAATCGGCGCGTCCTGCGAGGTGGATTATTCGGCTTCCAAGTCGGCTTTAATCGGATTCACCAAGGCGCTCGCCAAGGAAGTAGGCCCCTGCAACATTCGGGTGAATTGCGTATGCCCCGGCATTATTGACACGGACATGAACGCAAGGCTGACCATCGAAGAAGTCGAGAATATCGTGGAATCCATTCCGCTCGAGCGGCTCGGCAAGCCCGAGGACGTCGCAAACGCGGTTCTGTTTTTAGCAAGCGAGAAAGCAGATTATATCAGCGGAGCCGTACTTTCGGTGAACGGCGGTCTGTAGCCCGCCGCCCGAAAGTATTTTGTTTGGAGGTATCTATGCCGAAATCCCAAAATCAAAAACTGAAAATCTTATATGTTCTTGAGGCTTTAAAGAAAACGGACGAGTATAACCCCATATCGGTAGGCGAACTGGTCGATTACCTCGCTTCCAACGGCATCAAAGCCGAAAGAAAGAGCGTCTATGACGATTTGGACGCGCTGGAACGGTTCGGCTACGACATCATCCGCAAAAACGGCAAAAACGGCGGGGTATATCTCGGCGCGCGCGAGTTCGAGCTGCCGGAAATCAAGCTGCTGGTGGACGCGGTGCAGTCCAGCAAATTTATCTCTGAAAGCAAAAGCGGCCGGCTGATTGAGAAGCTCGCGAAGCTCGCGGGCGGCGACCAGACGGCGATTTTAAAACGGCAGGTCACCTACTACGGCAAAGTCAAAACCCGCAACGAGAACGTTTTCATCAGCATCGACAAAATCCATACCGCCATGGCGGAAAACCGCATGATCAGCTTTTTGTATTACGCCTATATCGTCGAGGACGGCAAAATCAAAAAAGTGTGCCGGCACGAGGGAAAAAAGTACTGCGCTTCCCCCTGGACGCTGACCTGGGACAACGAGTTTTACTACATGCTCGCTTACGACGAGTCCAGCGAAATGATCAAGCACTTCCGCGTGGATAAAATGGCGGACATCTCGATTCTGCATAAGGAGCGCAGGGGAAAAGAGGCTTTCGGTTCGAGCGGGATCTCCGGCTACACAAACAGCGTTTTCTCTATGTTCGGCGGGGCGGACGAAAACGTCCGAATCTCCTGCGACAATTCTCTGATCGGCGCGGTCGTGGACAGGTACGGCAGCGATCTCGCCATCCTGAAAGAAAGCGACGAACGCTTTATCTTCACCGCGAAAGTAAAGGTCAGCCCGCAGTTCTTCGCCTGGGTGTTTTCGTTCGGAAAAGGAATGAAAATTCTTTCTCCGGAAAACGTCGTGGAACAAATGAAGGCCTATTTAAAGGAGACGAGTCAAATTTATTTTGATTCTTTTATATTTTAAACATTATTATCACTTTGCGACAATATTTTCTATTATATTTTATTTTTCGACAAAAAACACAAGCAAAAAAGTTGTTTTTTGCCCGATTTTGACGATTTTTGTAAAACATATACAATTGCGTTCTTCTCTTTTCATTGATTAAGCATATAAAATAACCGACAAAATCCGGATGAAACAAAACCTCTGGCTACGCTATAATCAGGGCGTAATCAGAGGTTTCTTTTTGCGCGAAAAGATTCCGCCGTTCATCCGGCTGCGCCGGTTTCGGCCGTGCCGGATGCGGTCCTGCCGATATATCGGCTCTTTGTGGTAAACCGAAACATACGACTTTTAAAAAGGGGAAGTGAAAATGGATTACAGAGAGTTTGCAATCGATTTGCTGAAAAGAAAAAATCAGCTTATTTCTGCGCGGGAGATTACGAAAGAAGAAATAGAAGCGCTTGAAAAAGAAAAGTACTCCTGCAAAACCGCAGCTATGAACGCTGTTCCGGTATCCGGCAGCGGTACCAATAAATACGAGGAACGACTCATTTCCATCATCGCCCAGCTGGACGATGCCCGCTTCCGCCTGCGTGCGATCGAGCGCGAGCTGAAAATGATTGAAAAAGGCATGTCGGGCTTGAGCGATTATTACGTGCAGCTGCTCGAAGGCTTCTTTGTCCACCAGACAAAGGGCGCCGCGGAAAGCCTGATGAGCCGTTTCTACAAGGAAAGAAGCTGCCTGTATGCCGACCGGAACAAGGCGCTGGAAGCGTTCACGCGCTCGGTCTTCGGCGTCGTGCTTATTTAAGGCTTATTACCTTTTTTAGAGCCGGCTCAAAATCGCTTTCTTCCAAACCGAGTTTTTCCATGTATTCGCCGATTCTGAAAAACCTGTCGGGCTCCCCGAAGGGAATCGCCTGATGCTTGTCCGACCCCATGAAGAAGCTGCAGCCCGCCTTCTTCGCGCAGCGGAAGAATCGCGCAAGAAAGCTGTTCTGAAGCGTTTCAAACTGCAGCGCTCCCGCCGACGACATATTCAACTCGAGGAATATGCCGTTCTCCGCGGCGGCGGACAGACATTCGTTCAAATCCGCGTCGGTGATGCGGTCAAAAATCCGTTCGCATTCCGTTTCCTTCTGCCCGACGGGCACCATCGGATGCGCGATGCCGAAGAACAGATCCCGTTTCGCGTGGGTGCAAAGCGCGTAAAAACTCTTTATCAGATACTGCGCGTGTTTTTCGCAGCTTTCCCAGCCCTCGGGCAGAACAAACCCTCGCATGTGGGTATGCGAATGCGGAACAATGACATAGTCCAGCTTCGCCGCGGCTTCTTCGCCGACCGCAAGCACGCCGTTCGCGAACTCGGCTTCGGCGCCGAAAAGAACTTTTATATTAAGGTTTTTTTCCAGCATATCCGCGACAATTTCTTTTCGTTTTTCCAGACGGGAAAAGGGCTGCTTCTGATACCATGCGGACGCGCCGCCGATCGACTCGTCCCACGCGTGGTCGGCAAATCCGATTGCAACAAGCCCGCCTTCCTGCGCCGCTTGGATATAGTCCGCGGGGTTCGCGTTGGTTTTGGACGCGCAGTCGGACAGAAAAGTATGGATATGCAAATCGTATAATCTCATATGTATTGTTCCTTACTGTAAATTCGGGCGGCCGGTTCATCCCGTACCGCCCGTTTTTACGCATTACCGTTAAGATTAAGTATTGGCATCCTCTTCGTTCGAGAATCTCCAGGTGTTAAACGAAACGCCGTTGATAACGATTTTATCGCCTTTTTCCTGGTGCGTATATTCCAGAACGCCGCCGGTATAAAGCAAAGCCCGAATCTTTCCGTTTTCAATTTGGTATTCAAAGAAGGTCTCCAGCAAACAGGTGTCTTGGTTTAAAAATGTAACATAGCTGCCGATTTCATCATTTTTAATTCTCAGATTGTTGTCTACTATCTCATAGGTATAACCGCCGACGTCGTCGATCGTCAGGCTTGTGCCGCTCTGCTTATACGTGCCGCTCAGTTCCGTGCCGTCGTACAGCTGCGCGGTATATTGCCCGTCCGCGTATTCAACGTTAAACAAGATCGGACAGATCCAGCCGACGCCGCTGTCATAGAGGTAGGCCGCCAACTCCTCGTTGTCGGTGTAAATATATACGCCGGAATCATACAAATCTCCGGGGAAATTGTCCGTGTCCGGCATGAAAAGGTTTTGCAGAAACGCGCCGATGCCGGGATACGCCTTCATGAGATTTACCAACAGCGGTTCGAGATTGAAGCTTTCGTCAATCACCTGAACCTCGTCGTCCGTAGGAACTTCCAGCGCGGCATACGGAATCAGGTATCTGCCGCCGCTGATGGTAAAGTCGGCTTCATACCCCATAAAGCTGAAACTGACGTTGACAGAAAATTTGTTCTCGGTATCCGATACCTTCTCGTATTTGATATTAACATTTAACGGAAGGGTGACCTTCATGCCGCTCTGTTCCGTCGTCAGTTCTATCTTCGCGTCAACAGCGACCTTGTTGTCGGTTTTCTGTCCGCTGAAATTGACGCTGACCGTAAGGTTTTTCAAAGAAATCTGGCCGAATAAATCGTCGCCGGCGGATTTGCTGATATCGCCCGTATCTTTTGATTCGTCTGAATCCGCAGACGAATCAAACGTTACGACGAGCTGGCCGTCGCAGCTTCCCTTGTCGTTCGGCTTCTGCTGGTAGCTGATTTCGAAGTGGGTTTTCTCTTCGCTCTTTGCGTAGCACTTTACGAAGTGCGCGCCGTCTTTGACGGTCGTGGTCAGCGCAAACTCGTACTTCTTGCCGCCCTCGATGCCGGTAAACGTGATGCTTCTGAGCACGCCGTTTTCGCTGATGACGGAAACCGTAAGGTTGTCGCTGTCTTTTGAGGCGACAATTGCCTCCAGCAAAGGCTTGGAGACAGAGTCTATCCAGTCTGACAAAGAACCCGCGTTATCACCGACGATGTTGGTAAAATCCAGGATTTTGATCAGCTGTTCAAGCTGCGCGTCTGTCTTTGCCTTTTCGAGCACCTTGACGAACGCTTCGCCAAACTGTTTTAAAGTCGCTTTAAACGTAACCGTCTCGCCGTCAAACTCAACGCCCTCTACGGTAACCTTTCCGGACTCTGCGGTGAACAAATCGTCGCTGAGGTTGTCCATAAAGTAATCGAAATATTCGTTCAGCTTGACGGACTCGTCGACCGCGCTGTTGTCCTCCTGCGGCAGCAGGTACTTTAATGTTTTTTCGGTTACTTTATTGATGTTTACATACATCGCGGCGGGGGTTAGAATCTGTTCGAAGCGGACCGTCTCGCCGTTCAGGATCAGCTTTCCGAGCGTTCTTAAAATCTTATTCTGCGCGTCGTTATAAGCCTCGCCTGAAATTGAGAACGGGTCGGTTATGTACGAATCCTCTCCGAGTTTGAGCTTATTGAGCTTATATGAAAACGAGTTGACCTCCATTTTGCCGTCCTCAGGCGGCGCCATGTCCGTGTCAAACCCAAACGCTTTCGACAGCTCGTCAAAATATGCCTTAAAACACTTGGATGACTCTAAAAACTTTTCTTTTGGCGTCAGAACGATTTCTTCTTTCCCGCTCACTTCGGTTTTTGTCTCTGTCCAGCAGGAAGAAAGCAAAAGAACCGAAAAGAGCATGGCCGCCGTTAACAGGTATGAAACAATTCTTTTTGCCATTTTTGATCCTTTCTTCGGGTCAATCCGATGTTCTGTGTTTGATATATTTCATCTCTTTACGTTCACGGCTTTTCCGCCGTTCATGCCGTCAAGCATAGCCGGTTCGGGCGCTTCCCTTTTATGTATTTGCATTTTCCTTTTTATGCGCCTCTTTTTTCATTTTGCGTTCTCGCAAGAAACAGAACAGTATGCATAACGCAATCGCTGTTGCCGAACCGGAGAGGTCGAGAAACACGTCGCTGACCTGACCCGACCTGCCGCTGCGAAAGGTTTGTATGTACTCGTCGCACGCCGCGATCAGCAGGCAGAAGCTGACGCTGAAATAGACCTGCGCGTACCTGCAAATTCTTATGCGCCGAAGCGTCATAAAGGTTAGCGCGCCCAACAGCGCAAATTCCAGAAAATGCGCGCTCTTTCGTACAATATGGGATAATAATACCACGTCGGTGATGCGAATGTTAAAGAATTCGGCGGCTTTGACGACGGCCTGAACAATCTTTCCGCTTTGTCTGCCGGATTCTTCGCCGTCGCTCAACGAGTTGCCGAATATAAAAGCAACGCACACCAGCGTAAGAAAAAGGTAGATGTAAAATACGTTTTTTTGCCGTCGATTAGAACTGTTTGTCAAACCACGCAAACCTCGCCCCCTCTATCTGCCCTTTTTGCTTTTTAATGACAGGATTTCTTCATTGGTCAAATATCTCCATTTTCCGACTGCAAGCTTGCCCAAGAATACCCCGCCGACGGCAACCCGTTTCAACTGCATGACGGAAAGCCCGCACTGCTCGCACATACGCCGTATCTGGCGGTTCTTCCCCTCGGTCAAAACAAACTGCAGCTTGCTCGCGTTTTCGTTCCGCTCCAGAATATCCACGCCGACGGGCGCGATGTCCTCGTCGTCCAGTTTCCGCATGGAACGCAGCGCGTCGATCGTGCTGTTTTCCACTCTGCCGCGCACGACGACGCGGTATATCTTCTTGATGTTTCCGCTCGGATGCATCAGCATATTGGCAAACTCGCCGTCGTTGGTGCAGATAAGCAGCCCCTCGCTGTCCTTATCCAGCCTGCCGACGGGAAAAACCCGCACGCCCACGTCCGCGACAAGCTCGCCGATATTCTTCCGCCCCAGTTCGTCGCTCATCGTGGTAACATATCCCGCCGGCTTGTTTAGGCAGATATAAACCTTTCTCTTTACCGGTTTTATGATCCGCCCCTTATAGGTCACAACGTCGGCATCGGGGTTTACCCTGTCTCCGATTTTCGCGGTTACGCCGTTGATTTCGAAATGTCCCTGTTCAATTTCTCTTTCTGCGGCGCGGCGCGACATCAACCCGCAGTCGGATACAAACTTCTGCAGTTTTTCGTCCATGTTTTTTCCGTTACATCCTTAAATTAAAATATCTACTTCGCGCCGAATATTTTTTCAAACAAAGTCAGTTTTTTGTATTCGACGTCTTCGGTCGCTTTGAGCGGCAGCCTGTAAAACAGCTTTCCGCCGCCGTCGTAAAACTCGGCGTAGCCGACAATGTCGCCTTTTTTTACCGGCGCGTATAAAAACCGCGGAATAACCAGCCTGCTGGTATAAGCGAATCCTTTCCGCAGTACCGCCGACGCTTCCGAATCGTTCTCGGCTTTTACAAACGCGGCATGCCCGCCGGTGACCGGCACCGATACTTTCAGCGCGCCTTTTTCCGCGAGTACGACGCGCTCGAGCTGATGAAAGCCGTAGTCCAGCATCGCTCTGTGCGAATTCCAGTCGTTCGGGTCGTTCAGCGTGACGGCAATCAGCCGGACGCCGTTCCGCTCGGCGGCGGACACCAAGCATCTGCCGGTCTCGTCCGTAAAGCCGGTCTTGACGCCGATACAGCCCTCATAGCTGTGCAGCAGCCGGTTCTGGTTGGTCAAAACCCTTCCTCTGGGCACGTTGTTGTATGGTATATACGCTTTTTTGGTGGAAACAATCTTTCGGAACGTATCGTTTTTGAGCGCTTCGGCGGTAATGCGCGCCAGCGAATACGCGGTGGTGTAATGGTTTTCGTCGTATAAACCGTGCGGATTGACAAAATGCGTATCCGTAATCCCCATCTCCGCCGCGGTCTGGTTCATCTTCTGAACAAACTTCTCTACGCTGCCCGAGCAGGCAATCGCCAGCGCCACCGCGCAGTCGTTGCCCGACCTTAACATCAGTCCGTATAAAAGCTCTTCGATGGTGAGCTGCTCGCCCTCCACCAGATATATCGAGGAGCCCTCGATGCCCGTCGCTTCTTTCGGAATGGTGAATACCGTATCCAGCGGCATGGAGTTGATCGCCACAAGCGCGGTCATAATCTTGGTCGTGCTTGCCATGCCGGCTCTTTCCTTTTCCCGGTTGCCGAAGAGAATCTGCCCGCTGTCCGCCTCTATCAAAACGCTCCTGACCGCGGTCACATACGGCTTGGCGCCGTCGTCGTTGACCGTCAGAAGGCCGGTTTCTTCCCGGCCGAACGTGTTTTCCGCGCGGACGTCCCCGTCAAACAGCGGGATAAAACCAAACGCGGCCGCAAGAAGCAGCAGGACCGAAGCGCATATAAGAATACGTTTTTTCTTTCTCATTGAATAGAACACCCCACGGATATGTATATTGCATAAACGCGGAGTGTATTCGGGTTTTCCGGCAAAACCGCCGGGCTTTATTCTATTTCTCTATTCTTCTCGGCTTTTTCGTCAAAAGCCTTTTCGACAGCTTCCTCAACCGCCTCTTCGAGCGGCTTCTCTTCTTTTTTCTTAGAGAACAATTCCTTCAAACGCATAGCGAGGGAAGGAGCTTTGTCGACGATGGAGTTAACGGCGTTCAAAACCTTGTTTACCGGGTCTGCGCTCTCAAAGCTCGCGTCGTGTTTAAGGTCGAGCATCCGGACGCCGTTCTTGTCGATTACCAAAAAGCCGAGCGGCGTAACCGCAACGCCGGCGCCGTTTCCGCCCGCAAAGTGCGGCGGTTTGTCGGTCTCACCTTCTTTGCCGTCCTTGTTCTTTCCGCCGTATTCCGCGCCACCCGAGGCAAAGCCGACGCTAACCTTTGAAAAAGGAATCACAATCACACCGTCCGGAAGGTGAATAGGCTCGCCCACGACGGTATTGACGTCGGCGACGTTGCCTATTTTCGAGAGCGAGGCATCAATGATTTGTTTGAGCGGCATTTCGTTGTTCATTCTCTTTCGCAAACTCCTTTTTTAGACTAAAATACTGCAGTAAACCTTTAGAAGCGGTGATTCCTAACGAGAACATCTGCCAGACGCGCATGGACAACGCGATGCGGATATAAATCTCCGGTTCTTCCGCAAGGAAATCGGCTTTTACTTCCGTATAAATCCTGTTTTTTTGATGCGTCCGCCTTTTGAGCCGGTCGATCATGACGCTGATGCTGCCGAGAATTCCGCTGACCGCGCCGTAAAGAATCCCGGTTTTCGCGGGGTCGTCCGTGGCTACCAGAACCTTGACGCGGTATTCCTCCAGCTTTAAATATCTTCCGCTTTTCTCAATCAGCTCCGCGACGATGTCTTTGACCAATAAAAGCGTCTCTTTCAGCGGCGGTTTGGCTGTGGGCGGTTTTTGCCTGATATGCCCCGGTTTTTTCGGTTTTTTTTGCTTTTTCTCTTTCTTTTTTACTTCTTCCGGCTCGAGCGGATATAGCGTAAACGTCAGAAAAAGCACTTTGAGCTTTACCTGCAAATCGTTCACATAGGAAACCGAAAACGTCAGTTTTGCAATCAAAAACAGCAGGAACAGTATCAGCAAGCCGCAGATTATGTAAGCCGCAATCATTTCTACCGTCCCTTCGCTTTTGATTCTCGAAAACCGCAGTTCTTTTTTAGTTTATTTTTATTATTGCCAGCATCTTCCGCTTATAAACTGTCGGCCGCTTCCCTGCTTTCCAGTTCGTCGATGTTCAAAGCAACTTGGGGGTCTTCCGGTTCGGAAGCCGTGTCGGCGCCCGATTCGGGCGTTGGTTCGGGAAGCGCCTCTGGCAGATCGTTCAGGCTCTCCAGCCCGAAACAGCGCAGAAAATTGTCCGTCGTCGCGTACAAAGTCGGTCTGCCCGGCGCGTCCAGCGTGCCGCACTCCGCGATCAGCCCCTTGTCCACCAAACTGTTGACAATGTAAGACGAATCCACGCCGCGCACCATTTCGATAAATGAGCGCGTGACCGGCTGATTGTAGGCGACAATCGCGAGCACTTCCAGCGACGCTTTGGAAAGCGGCGGCACCTTGCGCATCTGCAAAGCCTTGCGGACCGGGTCCGCGAAAGCGGGCTTGGTGCACAGCTGGTACGCGTTCTCGATGGCAATCAAAGAGATGCCGCTGTCCTCGCGGTCGTATCTTTCGCGCAGCGCCGCGCACACTTCGTTTAGTTCTTCTGCCGTAATATTCAGTATTTCCTTCAGTTTATCCTGTTCGACCGGACTGCCGCAGGCAAACAGGATGGCCTCGGCAGCGGCTATGATTTCTTTATTGATCATGAACCGTTTCCGTTTTCCTATTTTTAATCAGTATCAGGTAGAGCTTGTCCTTTTCCCGCATAACGCCGACGCGGCCCTTGCTGACCGTCTCCAATACGGCGAGGAAAACGGCGATCAGCTCGCTTCTGCTTCTGACGCCTTCAAAAACATCTTCAAAAAGATATTTTTCCTTCCTGGCCAGCTTTCTTAAGACCGAAATGACCTTCTCGCCGACCGTATAATACCGCTCGTTCTCGATTTTCGTAAACAGTTTTTCCGCGCTCTTCGGCGGTTTCGCCGCGCTGCGTTCAATCATGTTTAAAAACGCTTCCTGCAGAAGCGAAACCGCGTGCAGTCTGAAATATACCCCGTCGATTTTATCGGGTTCTTTTGTGAACCGGTCGTAATACAGCTCGCTCTGTCTTTTTAAGAAAGCGGCCGCCTGCAACGCCCGCTGATGCTCCAGCAAAGCGTCCACCAGCGGCTGGCGCGGGTCCTCCTCGCCCTCCTGTTTCGGGAGCAGCATCTTGGACTTTATCAGCATCAGTTCCGCCGCCATCGCGATAAAGTCGCTCGTGACTTCCATGTTCAGCTCTTTCATGCTGTCGATGTAAGCCATGTACTGCTCGGCGATCTCGGCGATCGGGATATCGAAAATATTGATCTTGTGCTTGGAAATCAGCGCAAGAAGCAGGTCAAGCGGCCCCTCGTACTGTTCGATTTTCAGCTTGAGCGTTTCCATCGTGCGCTATACTTAAAAAATCAGATCCGCGAGCTTGGAGAACAGGGTAAAAATACCCTCCCGCGCGTAGGTGATCGGCAGCCAAATATAATTGCTGATTTTTCTTAACGGATAAGGCAGCCAGGACAGGATGACAATGCCTAAAAAGACGTACGGCGCGTAATACTCGAGTCTGAGGTATCTTGCCGAAAGCGCAGGGGGCAGGATGGTGGATAACACCTTCGAACCGTCCAGCGGCGGCAAAGGAATCAGATTAAACACTGCAAGACCAATGTTTAATATCGCAAAAATATAAAAGAAATTCATTACCAGCGACTGTGTGTTCACCGGAAGAAAAGTGAGCTTTGCGCTTCCGTAAAGAAGCAGCACGCCTAACAGACCCAAAAGCAGGTTCACAACAATGCCGGCGATGGATACGATAAACAAATCGCGGCGCGGCTTCCGAAAATTGCGCGGATTTATGGGGACCGGTCTGGCCCATCCGAAACCGACAAAGAGTATCAAAATCGTTCCAAGCGGATCGAGGTGGGCCAACGGGTTTAAAGTCAATCTTCCGAATGCTCTTGCGGTGCCGTCGCCGCATTTATAGGCGGCATAAGCGTGCGCTACCTCGTGAAGGCTCACAGAGATAAGCATGACCGGAACGAACAGCAAAAGAAGGATTAACGATTCCTTGCTGAAATTTCCATATGCGTCAAAAAGCATTCTAATCATAATAAATTCCTTTGCAAATTATTGCTTCAGTCTTACCATGGATTTCTCCCAGAAATCAGGCGGATTGAGTCCCATTAAGGTCACTGCGGTCGCCGCGAAGTTCGCGAGTCCGTAATTTCCGTCGATAAACTCATATTTATCCGAATAGTAGTTATCATAGAAAATGCAGGGTACGGGATTGAGCGTATGGCTGGTCTTGGGCTTGGGATTGCCGTTCGCGTCGAGCGTAGGTTTGCCGGTTTTCTTGTTCACCTCGTACATCTCGTCGGCGTTGCCGTGGTCCGCCGTAATAATCGCGATGCCCTTTGCCTTGTCAACCGCCTCAAGGATTCTCTTGATGCACAAATCCAGCGCTTCCATCGCGATTTTGGTCGCAAAGAAGTTGCCGGTGTGTCCGACCATGTCGCCGTTCGGGAAATTCAGGCGTATAAAATCAAACTTTCCGCTCTCGATCTTCTCGATGACTTTATCGGCAATCAGCGCGCACTGCATCCACGGACGCTGCTCGAACGGCACGATGTCGGAGGGAATCTCGATATACTCCTCCAATTCTTCCGAGAACTTGCCGCTGCGGTTGCCGTTCCAGAAATAGGTGACGTGACCGTACTTCTGCGTTTCGCTGATCGCGCACTGGTAATAGCCGTGCTTGACGAGGAACTCGCCCATGGTGCCGGTGATTTCAGGCGGAGAAACAAGGTACTTCGCGGGGATATGCGTGTCTCCGTCATACTCCAGCATGCCGGCGTACACAACCTTCGGCCATCTGACGCGGTCGAACTTGTCGAAATCCTTCTGCTCGAACGCCTTGGAAATCTCAATCGCTCTGTCGCCTCTGAAATTGAAGAACACGACGCTGTCGCCGTCGTTAATGGTTCCGACCGGCTTGCCGTTCTCGGCGATGACAAAGGCCGGAAGGTCCTGGTCGATCTTGCCGGTCTCCGCGCGGTAGGTCTCAATCGCTTCTTTCGCGGAAGCGAACTGCCTGCCCTCGCCGAGGACGTGGGTGCGCCAGCCCTTCTCGACCATGCCCCAGTTCGCCTCGTAGCGGTCCATGGTAATCACCATTCTGCCGCCGCCCGAAGCGATTTTCGCGTCAAAGCCCGCGTCGTTCAGACCGGAAAGGAACGCCTCAAACGGTTCGACATACTCGAGCGCGCTGGTCTCGCCGACGTCTCTGCCATCCAGAAGGATATGAATCCTTACCTTTTTGACGCCCTCCTGTTTCGCTCTTACGATCAGCGCTTTTAAGTGATCTATATGCGAATGCACGTTTCCGTCCGAAAACAGTCCGATAAAATGGAAAACGCCGTTTTCCCTGCAGTTGGAAATCAGCTCTTTCCACACGCTCGTATTAAAGATTTTTCCGCTCTCAATCGCGCTGGTTACCAGCTTTGCGCCCTGCGCGTAAATCTGCCCCGCGCCGAGCGCGTTGTGGCCGACCTCGGAGTTGCCCATGTCCTCGTCGCTCGGGAGTCCGACAGCGGTTCCGTGCGCTTTTAGCAGAAAGCATTTATAGTTTTTTACAAGCATATCCAGCGTCGGCGTGGAAGCCGCTTTGACCGCGTTCCCTTCCGCATTGTCGGAGAATCCGACACCGTCCATAATGATGGTTACGATCGGGCGTTTTGCGCCGCTGTTTTCCTGACCTTCAAAAATTCCTTTGGATTTCATCATTTTGCAGCTTTAGTCCTTCCTGTATTCTAAAAACCAGAATAATTTTAAATATTTTTGCTTATTGTATTATACAGCATAACCGTAATTTTATCAATAGTGAATTTTATAAAATGTTTGACAAAGACAACTTCCCTTGTTATAATATATTGATATATTATGAGTATTTATACAAGAAAAAACAGCCGCAATCAGCGGCGGAAACGGATTTCGTATGACACGTAGAGAAGCGAGGGAAAAGGCTCTCTGTCTGATATATGAGTACGGCTTCAACGCCGAAAAAACCCCCGAAGAGATCATTGAAAACGCGATAAACGAGCGCGAGGAGAACTTGAGCGGGTTTGCAAAGGAGCTTTTTCTCGGGGTGTGCTCCCATCTTGCGGAGCTGGATGAAAAAATAGCCGCGGCCGCGGAGAACTGGCGGATTGAACGCATCGGCAAGGTCACGCTTGCCGTGCTGCGGCTTGGCGCGTATGAACTGCTCTATAAGCCGGAAATCGGCATGGAAATATCCATTAACGAGGCGCTGGAGCTGACCAAAAAGTACGACGAGGAAAAAGCGGTCGGCTTTGTAAACGGCATACTCGGAAAGATTGCGAACGCATGAACGAACAAAGAAGCTTGACGGTATCTCAGGTCAACAACTTCATAAAGGATTACCTTGACAATCTCCCCACGCTCAGGAACCTCTATGTCCGGGGCGAGCTGTCGAACCTGAAGATTTACCCGGGTTCGGGGCATATCTACTGCACGCTCAAGGACGAGGAATCCTGTCTGAAAGCGGTGATGTTCGGCGGCGCGACCAAGCTCAAATTCCGCCCGGCGGACGGCATGCGCGTCATCTGCCGCGGACGCATCTCGGTTTTTCTCCGCGACGGCGTCTACCAGCTCTACATCGACAGCATGGAGCCGGACGGAATCGGTTCTTTGTACATCGCGTTCGAACAGCTGAAAGCCAAGCTCGAAGCGGAGGGGCTTTTCGCGCCCGAGCACAAAAAGCCGCTGCCTAAAATTCCGTTTCGGATCGGCATCATCACCGCTCCGACCGGCGCCGCGGTGCGGGACATGATCAACGTCACCGGCAGGCGTTTCCCGGCGGCGAAGATTATCATTTACCCTTCGCTCGTGCAGGGCGCCGAAGCGCCCGCCCAGCTGATCAAAGCACTCAAATACATGGACGAGCGCAAACTTGCCGACGTCATCATCATCGGCAGGGGCGGCGGTTCGATCGAGGACCTGTGGGCCTTCAACAACGAATCTCTTGCAAGAGCGATTTTCGCCTGCGAAACGCCGGTTATCTCGGCGGTCGGGCACGAGATTGACTTTACCATCGCGGACTTCGTCGCGGACAGACGCGCGCCGACGCCGTCTGCCGCCGCGGAAATCGCGGTCCCCGACGCGAACGAGCTGAAAATAAAGTTCGAGAACGTGCAGGCAAGGCTAAGCTCCCTTTTAAAAAGGCAGATTGAGAACCTGCGCAGGCAGTTAAAGCTGCTCGCTGACCGGCCGGTTCTGCAGAACCCGCTCGCGTCCTTTGACGACAAGCGGATGAACCTCGCAAGGCTGGAGGAAAAACTGTACGGCGTCTTTGATTTTCCGGCAATGCGGAAGAACGTAAACGACCTTGCGGACCGCTTATCCCGCATTGAGAACATAATCCTCGAGCGCGCTTCGCAAAAGCTGAAACTGCAAAGCGAGAAGCTGCTGAGCCTGAACCCGTTGAGCGTGCTGGAAAGGGGTTATTCGGCGGCGTTCCGGCTGGACGGAACGGTTATTAAAAACGCGTCCGACGTGGCGGCGGGAGAACGCTTCGACCTTCGCTTCCGCGACGGCGTCGTTCGGGCGCAAACCGTAGATAAATTCGAGATAAATGTAAATTCGTAAATAACAGCGTTTGGAGAATGAATATGGATAACGAAAAGAAAGCCGAAGTTCTTACCTTTGAGGAAGCGCTTGCAAGGCTTGAGAAAATCGTGCGTTCGCTGGAGGAAGGCAACGTTCCGCTCGACAATTCGCTCGCGCTTTTTGAAGAGGGAACCAAGCTGGTGCGCTTCTGCAGCGAAAAAATCGACGCCGCGGAGCAGAAGGTAAAAATTCTGACCGAGAAAAACGGCGAAATGGTCGAGGAGGATTTTAATCCTCAAATGCGCGCCTGATTTCGCAGGCGCCGCGTCCTAAAAACTTTACAGAAAGGCTATCATTCGTATATGACGCTCAAGGAAGCCATGAAGCAGGCAGCCGACCAAACCGGCGCGCTGCTGGACAGGCTCTTAACGCCCAAACAGGGCATTTATCACGCCAAGCTGTACGAAGCGATGCATTATTCCGCGCTCGCCGGCGGCAAAAGAATCCGCCCGTATCTTGTAACGGAATTTTGCGTTTTGAACGGCGGAAAAGCGGAATACGCGCTTTGGTACGCGGCTGCTGTTGAGATGCTGCACACCATGTCGTTAATCCACGACGACCTGCCGGCGATGGACAACGACGTTTTGCGGCGCGGAAAACCGACCAACCATGTGGTGTTCGGCGAAGCGACCGCGATTCTTGCCGGCGATGCTTTGCTTTGCGAGGCGTTCTCGGCCGCCGCGAACAACCCGAACTGCAGTGACGCGCAAAACCTGAAAGCCGTCAAAGCGCTCGCTTTTTACGGCGGGACGGACGGCATGATGGGCGGTCAGCAGATTGACATCCAAAGCGAAAAGGCCGCCGTTCCCCGCGAAGTGCTGGACGACCTGGTGCTGAAAAAAACCGCCGCTTTAATCTCCTGTTCCTGCGTTTTAGGCTGCGTCGCCGCCGGCGCGGACGAGGAAAGCGTTCAAAAAGCGGTTGATTTCGGCAGGTATTTGGGCGTAGCGTTCCAAATCAAGGACGACATCCTGGATTGCGAGAGCGACGCGGAAACGCTCGGCAAAAGCGTCGGAAAAGACGCATCGAGCGGAAAATCCACTTACGTTTCCCTGCTCGGCATGGAAAAAGCAAAAGCGCTCACTTCCGAACTGACCGAAAAAGCGAAATGCGTTCTGGACGGTTTTCGCAATCCGGAACCCGCCGAACGTCTGAAAGAACTGTGCGATATACTGTTAGCAAGAAGTTCCTGATTATGTATTTTTATACATTCATGCAAATACATTTGATTTTTTGAAAAATTTATGATAATATAAAGTCAATCATTTCAGATGGCGCAGTATCCTAGTTAACTCATCGTTGTCGAAAGCGTGCCTAAAAATACGCGTAAAGGCAAATCGATGAAGCTTCTTGTGCTTGCTTTATACGCCCAGTATAGGGTGGGTGCTGGAAGAATGGGATTGTGGGCTGCCCGCAATGGCATGCGGTGTCGGACCCACTCTCCTCTTGAGGCCTTATTCTCGTGGTTGAGTGGCTGACGCGGCAGATTTCGCCGCTCACATCGGCTACGGTTTAAGGATTAAACCTATCGCGCGGTACGATACATCGTGCTGTGGATAGTTGTAGCCTGCCTTGAGTGGTTATGGCGGATAGAGGTCATACCGGCTGAGCGTAGCTAACTCATCCGGGAATATCTCCTCTTGAAATCATAACTGCAAAAGAGGACTAGACAACGTTAAAAGAGTTATTGAGGAAAACTCCTAGGCTGAGATCCCAGGCACAATACGGATTGCAGTGCGGACTGAAAGGCAATCAAGTCACGGATATGGTAACATACCGTCTGCGGCTTTAAAGGGAAACCGCTCCATTGGCGACAAGGAGTAGCTGCTGGGGAAAACCTACTTGACCGTAAGCCGCAAAGTTTACGTGTTGTGTCGCCATCTGAATTTTGAAAATGAATAAAAAACAGCGTTTTTTATTCGTTTTCAAAAGAAGCATTATAGACTTAAAAAGATAAAAGGATTACTATGGACAAAACAGACCCACCTCGAAGTAAAACCTTTGAATCGAACAACAACCACAAAGGAAAAAACGGAAACAGAAAAGAATATTTAAGAAAAAAGGCACAGAAACGCTGGATTATCACAGCGTTTGCTTTGTCTTTCTGCATAACGGCTGTACTTTCGCTCGGCTCCGACGTCGTTGTTTCAACTTTGGACATGGCAATCGCGATACCGGTATTGCTGTTTTTTATATTTACGGGCATCATTTTCGACGCGGTCGGGCTTGCGGTCGCCGTGGCGGACATCAAGCCTTTCAACTCCATGGCAGCCCGCCGTATGGTAACCGGTAAAAAAGCCGTTTGGCTGATATCAAACGCCGAGAAGGTCGGCTCTTTCTGCAACGACCTTGTCGGAGATATCTGCGGCGTTATGAGCGGCGCGACCGGCACTGCGATTGCGGCACGGCTTTTTGACGGAATGGCAAGCGAAGTCTGGCTGACCTTGATGATGACTTCGCTGATTTCAGCAATGATGGTCGGATTCAAAGCCATCGGCAAGCTGATCGCTGTGAAACACAGCGAGAAAATCGTGCTTTACACCGCGAAAGTAATGTGCGGATTTAAAAAATAGTTAGGATGACAAGTATTTGATACTGGAAAATATTCGTTCTCCACAGGATATAAAAAATCTTACACAGCCTGAAGTTGATATTTTAATCGGCGAGCTCAGGGATACCGTTATTCGAACCGTCGCCAGGACGGGCGGTCATCTCGCATCCAATCTGGGCGTTGTGGAGCTGACAGTCGCTCTGCACCGCGTTTTTAACTCGCCTGACGACAAAATCATATGGGACGTCGGTCATCAAAGCTACATACACAAGCTCCTGACCGGCAGAAAAGACCGTTTCGACACCCTCCGTCAGTACGGAGGGCTTTCGGGTTTTACCAAGCGCGACGAGAGCGAGCACGACCCGTTCGGCTCCGGACACAGTTCCACCTCGATTTCCGCGGCCGTCGGCATCGCGGCGGCGAACAAGCTCGCCGGAAAGAACGACTACACCATCGCGGTCGTGGGCGACGGAGCGTTCACCGGCGGCATGATTTACGAGGCGCTGAACAACTGCGCCGACAAGGACCATCTCATTATCATTCTGAACGACAACGAAATGTCGATATCGCCGAACGTGGGCGGCATCAGCCGCTACTTCAGGCGTTTCCGCATTTCTCCGCGGTATTTCAAGCTCAAGCACTTTATCAAGCGCTTTTTCTCCGCCACTCCCTTGATTGGGGAAGGCCTTATCAAAATTACGCGAAAAGCGAAGAACCGCATCAAACGGCTGCTGGTCAGCGAGAACTTCTTTGAGGTCATGGGGCTGAACTATTACGGCCCGGTGGACGGCAACAACGAGCGGCAAATCGAGCTGGTTCTCAACGAAGCGAAACGGGAAAACAAATGCAGCGTGGTTCACATCTGCACCAAAAAGGGAAAAGGCTATTCCTTTGCCGAGGAAAAGCCGGACCTGTACCATTCGGTCGGCGGCTTTGACATCGAAACCGGCGAGATAAAGAATGGGCATACGAAAACCTTTTCCGAGTATTTCGGCGAAATTATGGTTAAAGCCGGAAAACGGGACGAGGATATCTGCGCCATCACCGCCGCCATGTGCGCCGGAACCGGCCTGAGCGGTTTCGCGCAGCATTTCCCGGACCGCTTTTTCGACGTCGGCATCGCGGAGGAGCACGCGCTGACCTTCGCTGCCGGGCTTGCCTCGCAGGGGAAAAAGCCGGTGTTCGCGGTTTACTCCACCTTCTTTCAGCGCGCGTACGACCAGCTGGTGCACGACGCCGCATTGCAGAAACTGCCCGTGATTCTCGCATTGAGCCACGCGGGGCTGGTTCCGAACGACGGCCCGACGCACCACGGCATTTTTGACGTGGCGATTGTAAACAGCACGCCGGAGACCGAGATTTACGCGCCCGAGTGCTTCGCGGATATGGACTATGCCTTTGAACAGGCATTCAAAGCAGCCCGCCCGGTCATCGTGCGATACCCCAAGAATTCGCCGGAAGAATACGACCGAAGCATATTTAAGCCCGCGGACGGCATGTATCTCTGCGATTTCGGCGCGCGGCCCGAAGTTTCGATCATCACGTACGGAAAAATAACCAAAAACGCGCTGCTCGCGGCGGCGGAGCTGTATCAAAAAGGCATACAGACAAGGGTTATCAAACTTGTAAAAATAAAGCCGATAGAATTTGAAAAATTAAACGAGCTTACCGGAAACACCGGATATATTTATCTTTTGGAAGAGGGCGTCAAGTCCGGCGGTGTTTCGGAAAGCGTAATTTCCGCGTTCGCCGAACAGGGCTATCTGTTCAATCGAAAAGTAAAAATCAGAGCGATCGAGGATCAGTTCGTCGCGCACGGAAACGGCGAGCTTTTATATCGGGATTTAGGCTTCCTGCCCGAGCAAATCGCGGCGGAGATTGAATTGTTCTTGCAAAATGAAAATCCGTCTTGACACGCTTCTGTACCAAAAAGGTTATTTTGAGAGCCGCAGCAAAGCGGCCGCCGCGATTGCGGAAGGACGCGTAAGCGTAAACGGCGTAATTGTCCAAAAAGCCGCCTTCCCCGCCGACGAGGACGCGGAGATTGCGGTTCTAAAAGGCGGCGCCTTCGTCTCCAGAGCCTACCGCAAGCTCAACGCCGCGCTGGACGGGTTCGGCGTGAACCCTGCCGGCGAAACGGCGGTGGACATCGGCGCGTCGACCGGCGGTTTTACGCAGTGCCTTTTGGAGCGCGGCGCTAAAAAGGTGTACGCGGTCGACGTCGGAAGCGGTCAGCTGCACCCGAGCCTGAAAAACGATCCGCGCGTCGTCAATATGGAAAACACAAACGCCCGAACGCTGACGAAAAAGGATTTTCAAGAAGAAATCACCCTTGCGGTCATGGACGTTTCGTTCATCTCGCAGAGCAAAATATACCCCGCCGTTTCCGATATTCTGGCAGACGGCGGAAAGCTGATTTCGCTGATAAAACCCCAGTTTGAAGCGGGCAGAGAATATATCGGGAAAAACGGCATCGTCAAGGACAAAAGCGGAAAGCTGATAGAAAAGATAATGGAAAACCTGACAAAAAGCGCCGCAGACTGCGGGCTCTTTAGAAAATCGTTTATGCCCTCTCCGATCACCGGAGCGGACGGAAACCAAGAATATCTCGCCTTATTTATAAAGGAGCGGAATCAGTGAAAAAACAAATCGAACACGCGCTTTTATACCCGAATATCCACAGGGAATTCTGCTCTGATTTTGTCGCGACGGTTACGCAGAAACTGCACAGCCTCGGCATCAAGACCATCCTGGCCGAGGAGAAGCGTCAACATATATCGACCAAAGCGGATGTGTACCTCCCCGAAAAGGAAGCGTTCGCCGCCTGCGACATCTGCATCGTGCTCGGCGGCGACGGAACCATGCTTTCCGCCGCGCATATCGCCTGCAGCACGGACACCCCGCTTTTGGGCATCAATTTAGGAACGCTCGGCTACATGAGCGAGCTTGAGCTGGAGGAACTGGACCTGCTGGACAAGCTGAAAACCGGCTTTGAATACGCCGACAGGATGATGATTGACATTACCTGCACGCGTAATGGGGCGGAACTGGAAACCTTTACCGCGCTCAACGAAGCGATTATCACCCGCGGCGCGATCGCGAGCATGCTGGGGCTGACGCTTATCTGCGACGGGTCGAAGGTCAACCGCTACCGCGCGGACGGGCTGATTATCGCGACGCCCACCGGCTCGAGCGCATACTCGATGTCCGCGGGCGGACCGATCATCGACACCAAGCTGGACGCGTTCTGCGTCTGCCCGATCTGCTCCTACTCGCTCGCCGGTTCCAGAGCGCTGATATTCGCTCCCCATTCGGTAATTGAGATTGAACCTTATTCGGAAAAAGGCGGCGACATTGTTATGACCGCCGACGGCAGGTATTCGATGCCGCTTAAGGACTACGACCGGGTTGTCATCCGGAAAAGCCGGAAAAAAACCCGCTTTATCAAACTGAAAAAAGACGCGTTCTATGACGTATTGAACCGCAAATTGGGTTAAACTATATAAGCAGACAAGAAAGGTCGTGATATAAGCGTGAAAACCAAAAGACAAAACAAGATCATAGAACTGATTACCAAGGAAGATATCGACACGCAGGAAGAGCTTCAGGCCAAGTTAATGGAAGCTGGATTTAACGTAACACAGGCGACCATCTCCAGGGACATTCGCGAGCTGGGGCTTGTCAAAACCACTACCCAAAACGGCAAATATAAATACACGCTGAATGCGGTTCGTGAAAAAGAGAGTATTACCGGAAAGTTCTCCGCCATACTCGCGCAGGCAACCCATTCGGTTGACTTTGCAAAGAATCTGGTAGTCGTAAAAACCTATACGGGCATGGGAAGCGCTGCGGGCGCGGCGATCGACTCTATGGACCTTCCCGGCGTTGTCGGCACGCTTGCCGGCGACGACACTTTGCTGATCGTCACCCGCGACGACGAAACCGCCGGAAAAATAGCGGAGAATATTTCCGCTTTGATAGGACAGAGTAAAAAATAGCTATGCTGGCATCCGTACATATCGAAAACATCGCTTTAATCAAGAATATCGACATTTCATTCGGCAGCGGCTTTCATGTTCTGACCGGTGAAACCGGCGCGGGCAAAAGCATTATCATCGATGCTCTTTCTCTGCTGTGCGGCGCGCGCGGCGACAAGGACATCATCCGCACCGGAGAGACGTACGCGCTCGTCGAGGGCGTATTCTCCGATCTGGGCGCCGAAACGCTCGAAGCGCTCGCGCAAAACGATGTTTACCCCGATGAGGACGGATTGCTTTTTATTCAGCGGAAACTTACCGCCGACGGCAAGTCCGCCGCAAAGATCGGCTCCCGTCAGGTGCCGGTTTCCAAGCTCAGGGAGATTTCTCCGTATCTGCTGACCATACACGGGCAGCAGGACACGCAGATTCTTGCGGACGAGTCGAAACAGCTGGCGCTTTTGGACGGTTTTGCGGGCAACGCCGCGCTGCGGAAGGACTATAAAACCGAATACGAAAAGTATATTGCCCTTTTAGAGAAACAGAAATCTTTAAAAAGCGCCGAGGAAGAAAAGGCTTTTCGGCTGGATATGCTCAACTACAGGATCGGCGAGATTGAAAAGGCGCGCCTTGTTTTGGGCGAGGAGGAAAGCCTGACGGCAGAAAAGACGCTGCTTTCCAACAGCGAGAAGATTCTGACCCATTCAAACCAGGCGTACGATTGCATTTACCGCGCGCAGGGCAGCGTTTTGGAAAAGCTCTCGCTGGCGGCCGGCGCGCTGAAGGCGCTTTCGGGCATTGTCCCCGAAGCGGACAGCCTGATTGAGCGCATCGAAAACGCAAGGTACGAGCTGGAGGATATCGCCGAAACCATCCGCAATTACACCGAGCAGGACGGCGTCGATCCGGTCAAACGTTTAGACGACATCGAAAGCCGGCTGGAGCAGATCAACGCGCTCAAGCGAAAGTATAAAACCGACGTCGCGGGCATACTCAAAGAGTACGAACGGTTAAAAGAAGAAAAAGAGAGCATCGAGTACGCTTCCGAACTGCTCGAAAAAATCGAAAAAGACATCGAAAAGCAAAAAGCGGTTTTGGAAGAAAAAGCCGCTTCGCTCGCAAATTCCCGGAAAAAGGCGGCGGAAGCGCTGATTTCAAAGGTCGAGGAAACACTGGTGTTCCTCGATATGCCGTCCGTAAAGTTCGACATTGCGTTTTATGAAAAGGATTTTTGTCCGGACGGGAACGTCGACGTCAGCTTTCTCATCAGCGCGAACGCCGGCGAGGAGCCGAAACCGCTCGCGAAAATCGCTTCGGGCGGCGAGCTGTCGCGCGTCATGCTGGCGTTAAAGAGCATTCCGACCGGAACCGAAAGCCCGGTGATGATCTTCGACGAAATCGACACGGGCATCTCCGGCAGGACCAGCGAAAAAATCGGAATGAAACTCTCCGACACCGCAAAGAATAACGGTTGTCAGGTGATATGCGTCACCCACTCCGCGCAGATCGCCGCGCGCGCGGACACGCACCTGCTGATTTCCAAGAGCGAGTCCGGCGGCAGAACCACGACAAAGGTAACCGAGCTGCAGGGAGACGCGCGAATCGACGAAATCGCGCGCATCATCGGCGGCGTGACAGTTACGGATACGGTGCGCAAAACCGCGGAGGAAATGATCAAACACGCATAACAAAAATCAATACACGATTGGAAAAGATTATGATTACCACAAAACAAAGAGCATATCTGCGCTCGCTGGCAAACCAGATAGAACCCTACCACCAGATCGGAAAATACGGAATAAATGAAAACCTTATAAAAATCCTCTCGGACGCGCTCGAGGCAAGGGAGCTTATCAAAATCAGCGTGCTCGAAACCTGCCCCGACACGCCCAAAGAGGTGATGAAGGCGCTGTGCGAGCTTTTGCGCTGCGAGCCGGTGCAGGTCATCGGCAGAAAGGTCGTCGTTTACCGCCGGTCGAAAGAAAATCCGACCATTGTTCTGCCGGATTAGGAAATGAAAACCGGTATTTTCGGCGGAACCTTTAACCCGGTCCATATCGGGCACGTCAAAGCCGCCATCGCTTTTATCCGCGAAATGCAGCTGGACCGGCTTTTTGTGCTGCCCAACTTTATCCCGCCGCTCAAAGACCGCGAAAGCGCGCCCGCTTCCGACCGGCTCGAAATGTTGAAAATCGCGTTCTTAGACGTTAAAAACGCGATTATCGACGATTTCGAACTGAAAAGCGGCGGAACCAGCTACACTTACAAAACCATAGCGCATTACAAAGCGCTTTATCCCGACGATCGGTTTTATCTGCTCATCGGCGACGACAATCTTCTCATTTTCCGCAAGTGGCGGAATTTTGAATACATTCTGAAAAACTGCGTTCTCTGCGTCGCAATGCGCGCCAATATGGATATCGCGGAAGAAAAGCACATCCTTGAGCGCGATTACGGCGCGCAAATCCATATCCTGCAATACAGCCCCACGGTAATTTCCTCAACGGAACTGCGTTCGAAATTACTGCCGGAATACCTTCCGGACGGGGTTTTTGAATATATCCGTCAAAAGGGTCTTTACCAATGAGCATAAAGGAGCAAATCATCCGCGATCTGAAACTGTCGGAAAAACGATTAAAGCACACGTTCGGCGTCGCGAAATGCGCGCGGGAGCTTGCGCTGCGGCACTACCCGCACCTTTCCGCGGACAAAATGGAAATCGCCGCGCTGCTGCACGACTTTACCAAAGAGTATTCGCTCGACGAGCAGAAGGCGTTATGCGAAAAATACAATATATACATATCCCCCGACGAAGCGCTCAGCCCCAAGCTGTATCACGCGAAAACCGCGGCGGCGATCGCAAAATACGTCTACGGGCTTGACAAAGAAATCGAATCCGCTATATACTACCACACAACAGGCAGAGCCGGAATGACCGACGCGGAGGAAGTGCTTTATTTCGCGGACTACATCGAAGAAAACAGAACCGACAAAGCCTGCGTCGATGTCCGGAATTACTACCTTGCGCAGCTTTCGGCCGAAAAAGACCCTATTGTCGCGTTGAAAAAAGGCATTCTCTACTCGCTGGACACGACGATTAAGTATCTGATCGAAGAAGGCCAATACATCTGCGCTTCCACCATCGAAGCAAGAAATCATTTTATAAAATATCTTAGCCATACGAAGGGAACAGGAATATGACAGAACACAACGACCAGGTAAAGCAAGCGTACGAGCTGGCAAAAGTGATCGCGAACGCGCTGGAAGAAAAGAAAGGCGTCGATATTACCATCCTTGAGGTCGGAAAGCAGACTGTGCTTGCCGATTATTTCGTAATATGCACCGGTACGTCCAACACCCACGTAAAAGCGCTAACCGATGAGGTTGAGTTCAAAACCGAGCAGCTGTTTGGCAAAAAGCCGAACCATATCGAGGGCTTTTCCAACAATATCTGGACGCTCATGGACTACGGCACGGTCGTCGTTCATATTTTCACAAAATCCGGCAGAGAGTTCTACAAGCTGGAAAAGCTATGGAAAGAAGCCGATGCCGAAGTGATTGAAATTACGGACAACAATACTACCAAATGACATAGAAGGTATAAAAATATGAAACACGATTACAAAACGATCGAGAAAAAATGGCAGGATATTTGGGACGAAAAACAGGCATTCGTCGCCAAAAACGATTTTACGAAAAAGAAATACTACGCGCTCGTAGAGTTCCCGTACCCTTCGGGAGCCGGCCTGCATGTCGGACACCCGCGTCCTTATACCGCGCTGGACATCATCGCGCGCAAACGCAGGATGCAGGGCTATAACGTGCTGTTCCCGATGGGCTGGGACGCGTTCGGACTTCCGACCGAAAACTACGCGATCGAACATAAAATGCACCCAGCCGAGGTTACGAAGCGGAACGTCGCGCGCTTCAAGGGACAGCTGAAAGCGCTCGGACTTTCCTTCGACTGGTCCAGGGAAATCAACACCACCGACCCCGATTATTACAAATGGACGCAGTGGATATTCCTCCGGCTGTTTAAAAAAGGACTTGCCTATAAAAAAGAAATGACCGTCAACTGGTGCACGCGCTGCAAGGTTGTTCTTGCAAACGAAGAGGTTGTCAACGGCACCTGCGAGCGCTGCCACGGCGAGGTTGTGCACAAAGCGAAAAGCCAGTGGATGCTCAAAATCACCGCGTACGCCGACCGTCTGCTCGACGATTTGGACACCGTCGACTACATCGAGCGCGTCAAAACAGCCGAGCGCAACTGGATCGGCCGCTCCTACGGCGCGGAGGTGGATTTCGATACGTCCGCGGGCGACAAGCTGAGAGTTTTCACGACCCGTCCGGATACCTTGTTCGGCGCGACCTATATGGTTATCGCGCCCGAGCATCCGTTTGTTGAAAAATGGAAGGACAAGCTCAAAAACTATGACGAGATTGTCGCATACCGCGAGAACGCCGCCAAGAAGAGCGACTTTGAGCGCACCGAAATCGCAAAAGAAAAAACCGGCGTAAAGCTCGAGGGCGTTACGGCGATTAACCCCGTAAACGGCAAAGAGATACCGATTTTCGTTTCGGATTATGTCTTGATTACCTACGGCACCGGCGCCATTATGGCGGTTCCGGCGCACGACGAGCGCGACTATGAGTTCGCAAAGAAGTTCAACCTGCCGATTATCGAGGTCGTCGCCGGCGGCGATATTACAAAAGAAGCGTATACCGACGTCTCAACCGGAACCATGGTCAACTCCGATTTCCTGAACGGGCTGGAGGTTTCCGCCGCTAAGGAAAAAATCATAGAATACCTCGAAGAAAAAGGCATAGGACAAAGAAAGGTCAACTACAAACTGCGCGACTGGGTATTCGCGCGCCAGAGATACTGGGGCGAGCCGGTCCCGCTGGTGCACTGCGAAAAATGCGGCTGGCAGCCGATTGACGAAAGCGAGCTGCCCTTAAAGCTGCCCGAAGTGCAGTCCTACGAGCCGACCGACAACGGCGAAAGCCCGCTCGCCGCGATGGAGGACTGGGTCAACACGACCTGCCCGAAGTGCGGCGGTCATGCGCGCAGAGAGACCGACACCATGCCGCAGTGGGCTGGTTCGTCCTGGTACTTCCTGCGCTACTGCGACCCGCACAACGACAAAGCGTTCGCTTCCAGAGAGGCGCTGGACTACTGGATG
Organism: Bacillota bacterium; assembly: GCA_029550965.1. GTDB lineage: Bacteria > Bacillota > Clostridia > Oscillospirales > CAG-382 > UBA1049. The sequence goes on along the minus strand of JAKPGJ010000014.1, from coordinate 18,942 downwards.
CCGGTCGACTGGTACAACGGCGGCATGGAGCACGCCACGCTGCACCTGCTCTATTCGCGCTTCTGGGCAAAATTTTTGTATGACGAGGGACTTCTCTCCTGCCCCGAGCCCTATCTCAAGCGCACCGCGCACGGCATGATTCTTGGCGAAGACGGCGAGAAGATGAGCAAATCCAGAGGCAACGTCATCAACCCGGACGACGTTGTGCGCGACTACGGCGCCGACACCATGCGCCTTTACGAAATGTTCATCGGCGACTTTGAAAAGAGCGCGCCCTGGTCCACCAGCAGCGTCCGCGGCTGCAAGCGCTTCCTGGAAAGGTTCGCGGCGCTGGACGAAATGATTAAAGACGTAAAGGACGAAGAGCTCGAAAGGTCGCTTCACCGCACCATCAAAAAGGTCACCAACGATATCGAGGACATGAAGTTCAACACCGCGATCGCGGCGATGATGAGCTTTATCAACGAGGTTTACGCGAAGGGCGGCATCGACAAAGAGAGCCTGAAGACCTTTACGCTGATCCTTTGCCCGTTCGCGCCGCACATCTGCGAGGAGATGTGGGAAAGACTGGGCGGCGAAGGGCTCTGCTCGCTCGCGCCGTGGCCCGCGTACGACGAGGAGAAGACCAAGACCAGCGAAATCGAAATCGCGTTCCAGGTCTGCGGCAAAACCAAGGGCACGGTACTGGTTCCGGCCGGCTGCGACGAGGACACCGCTTTCGGAATTGTCATGGCAAACGAAAAGTTCGCGCAGTATGTAAACGGCAAAACCATTTTAAAGAAGATTTTCGTAAAAGATAGAATACTGAATGTTGTTGTGAAATAAAAGGTAGGTAAGAAGTAAGAGTTAAGAGGTAAAAGATAGGCAGAATTAGGAGATTGATATGAATGATAGTCAATTGGTTATACAATCAATCGAATTCTCAATCTCTATTATTAAATTCTACAAATGGCTAAGAACTGAAAAACATGAATATGTACTTTCCAAACAGTTGTTAAAAAGTGCGACAAGCATCGGTGCTAACATTCATGAAGCAAAATACGCAATAAGCAAACCGGATTTTATATCTAAGTTACAGATTGCATTAAAAGAAGCATCGGAAACAGAATACTGGCTGCTTCTGCTTGAAAAAACCGAACTTCTACCTAAAGCATATTGTAATTTGCCAGAAAAATGCGGCTCACTTAAGAAAATGCTTATTACCAGCTTGAAAACCCTAAAGGATACCTAATCTCTGTCTCTTTTACCTCTTACCAAACGTATATCTCTTACCCCTTACCTATTACTTTTTTACCTATTACTTTTTTACTTCTTACTTTTTACTTTTTACCTATTACTTTTTACCTATTACTTTTTACTTCTTACTTCTTACTTTTTACTTCTTACCTTTTACCTGTTATTTCTTCTCTAATAAAGGATCCGATATGTCACAGATTATTCGAGCGATGACTCACGACGGTTCGGCGCGAGTCTTAATCATTGATTCAAAAGATATCGTTAAACGCGCGATGGAGATTCATAAGCCTTTGCCGACGGCTGCGGCCGCGCTCGGACGGACGCTCACCGCGGCTTCGCTGATGGGCAGTCTGCTCGGCGAGGAAACCGATTTGCTGACGCTGCGCTTTAAGGGCGACGGCCCGGGCGGCACGATTCTGGCGACAAGCGATTTTAAGGGAAACGTCCGGGGGTTTATCCAAAACCCCAACTGCGACCTGCCGCTTAAGGAGAACGGCAAGCTCGACGTAGGCGCCTGCGTCGGAAACGGTTATTTGTACGTCATCCGCGACGCCGGCGGCATCGAGCCGTATGTCGGCGTATCCGAGATTGTGAGCGGCGAAATCGCCGAGGACATCGCCTATTATTACGCCACGAGCGAGCAGATTCCGACCGTCTGCATTCTCGGCGTTTTGATCGATACCGATTACACCTGCAAATCGGCGGGCGGTCTTTTGCTGCAGCTGCTTCCGTTTGCGGACGAAAGCGTCATCGACAAAATCGAAGCGAACGTAAAAAAGACGCCCTCCATCTCGTCGCTTCTGACCGAAAAAAGTCTGGAGGAAGTTCTCGGCGTTTATCTGGACGGCATAGAATACGATATTTTTGACAAAATTGATTGCGGTTATCAATGCACCTGCAGCAGGCAGAAAACAGACGAGGCACTGATTTCACTCGGCGAAAAGGAGCTTGACGACTTAATAAACAGCGACAAGCCGACCGTGCTGACCTGCCAGTTCTGCGACAAGGTTTACGAATATACCAAAGAAGAATTAAAAGCGCTCCGAAGTCAGCTGTAATGCTTTTGCGGCGCGAATAACAGTGAGGCGGTATTTTTGACAAACGGAATAAAAATTTTTGAAAAAGTAAAAGAAGCAGGCTATGACGCGGCGGTATTTTTTGACGAAATCAGCCAGCGCTACCTGACCGGTTTTCATACGACGGACGGAATTGTGCTTGTGTCCGAACACGAGACCGCTCTGATTACCGACAGCCGTTATTTTGAGGCTGCGACCATCGCGAAAAACAAAGGCGAACTGGAGGACGACTGCACGCCGTATTTGTTCACGACGCGCGCGCTGGACGTGCTGTCTGAACATATTCAGAAAAAGAATATCGCCTCGATCGCGTTTGACAAAACGTTAATGACGGTCGCACAGTCCGAAATGCTGATCCAGGCGCTGCCGAAAATCAGAATCGGCTCGATGAGCGCCATTTGCGCCGAAGCCAGACGGCATAAAAGCAAAAAAGAAATAGAAAATATAAAAGCGGCGCAGGCGATTACCGACGCGGCTTTTGCGCATATTTTGAAGTTTATCAGAGAGGGCGTAACCGAAACCGAGATCGCCGCGGAGCTTGAGTACTTCTGCCGCAAAAACGGCGCGGACGGCATGGCGTTTGACACAATCACGGTTTCGGGCGCAAAAACCTCCCTGCCGCACGGCGTTCCCGCTCCGATTCCGCTGACAAAGAACGCGTTTATCACCATGGATTTCGGCGCGAAGTACAACGGCTACTGCTCGGATATGACCAGAACCGTCGTGCTCGGCAAAGCCGACCGGGACATGCAGCAGATTTATCAGACGGTTCTCACCGCGCAGCAGAAAGCGCTTGACTGCATCAAGAGCGGCGTTGCCGGCTGCGAGGTGGACAATGCGGCAAGAAGCTATATTTATTCCGAAGGATACGAGGGCTATTTCGGACATTCCACCGGGCATTCGCTCGGACTTGAGATTCACGAGGAGCCGCGCTTTTCTTCCGCGTGGAAGGATAAAATCACGGCGGGCGCGGTCATGACTGTCGAGCCCGGCATCTATATTCCCGGAAAAGGCGGCGTTCGAATCGAGGATATGGTGCTGGTCACCGAAAACGGGTACGAGAACCTGACGAAGAGCGTCAAAGAACTGATTGAAATCTAAGCAAATTAACGCGCAGAACGCTTTGCTTTTTTAAAAAATGCTTGACAAAATCTGTATTCGGTTATAGAATACAGGGTAGAATATTTTTTGAGCATTAGAGGTATGCTTGTATAAGGAGGACATATGGTATCAGCAGGTGATTTCAGAAACGGTCTCACGTTTGAGATGGACGGTTCTGTTATGCAGGTAATAGAATTTCAGCATGTTAAGCCGGGTAAAGGCGCAGCTTTTGTCAGAACAAAGCTGAGAAACGTGATCACAGGAGCGGTTACAGAAACCACTTTCAGCCCGACTGAAAAGTTCCCGACCGCTGTTGTGGAGCGCAAGGAAATGGAATACAGCTACAACGACGGCGATTTGTACTACTTTATGGATCTTGAGACTTACGATCAGATTCCGTTAAACAGCGACAAGCTTCCCGAGAACTTCAAATTCGTAAAAGAAGGCATGACCGTAAAACTTGTTTCGTATAAGGGAAACGTATTTTCTGTCGAACCTCCGATGTTCGTTGAACTCAAAGTGGTGAAGAGCGAACCCGGTGTGAAGGGAAATACCGCAACAAACGCGACCAAAACCGCCGTTCTGGAGACCGGTGCTGAAATCAAAGTACCTATGTTCGTAAACGAAGGCGATGTCATCAAGATTGATACCCGTACGGGCGAATATCTTGAGAGAGTTTAGGCTGTGACTGAAATACGCGATATTTCAGTCTGACGACAGGCAAACGCGAATCGGTCCAAAATTGCCGGTTGTGTTTCCTGTTTCGGCGTAAAAACCCGAAGAAAGGTAGGATTATGATGACGATTACTGAAAAGGCAGCCCGCTTAAAGGGACTTATCGAGGGCATGGAATACGACGTCAATACCAAAGAGGGAAAGCTCTTTGCGGCGATTATTGACCTGTTGGAGGACCTCTCTCTTTCCGTCAGCGACCTTGAGGACGAGACGTCGGCTTTGCGCGATTATATCGAGGAAATCGACGCGGACCTCGGCGACGTTGAGCGCGACATTTATGAGACGGACGACGAGTGCTGCGACGACGAATGCGTAGAGCTCACCTGCCCGGCATGCGGCAAGAATATATGCATCGACTGCGATGACATCGAGGAAGTGGACACGGTTGAGTGCCCCTCCTGCAAACAGCTTCTGAATGTCGTCAGGGAAGACGAGGGAGACGAAGACAAAGAAGAGCCGCAGGGCTAATTCTTCTAAAAAATCAAATAGAATTTGAAAGGGGCGGATCTTCCGCCCCTATAATTCTTAGGAAGTAATGCAACATGACAAAACGAATTGCGCAAGAAGTGATTGACGTACATACGCATATTTTTCCGCCGAACCTTGCCGTAAGAGCCGCGGACAACGTCGTGAATTATTACCGCCTGACCAGAGAGGGCGACGGGACGGCGGAAACCCTTCTGAAAGGCGGAGAAGCGTTCGAAAACGTCCGGTTTGTCATATCCTCCGCAGCAATCAAGCCGGAGAACGTCGTCAACGGCAACAATTTTCTGCTCAAAGCCGCAAAGGCGGACAGCCGGTTTATTCCGCTCTGCTCGTTTCATCCGGATATGGATTTCGACGAAGCGGTCAGGGAGCTGGAGCGGGTTAAAAAGGAAGGCGCGAAGGGCGTAAAACTGCACCCCGATTTTCAGCATTTTCCGATCGACAGAGACGATGTTATTCCGTTATACGAGGTCTGCGCGGAACTAAAACTGCCGATTCTGTTCCACGTCGGGGACGAGCACAGCGACCTTTCGGCGCCGACCAGGCTGTACCGCGTCATCAACCGATTGCCAAACCTGGTGGCGATTGCGGCGCACCTGTGCGGCTATCAGTCATGGGACGAAGCGGAAAAAACGCTGATCGGAACGCCGGTTTACACGGAAACCTCCGACGCGCTGATCGGGCTGCCGCCGGAACGCGTATATAAACTGATTGAAAAACACGGCGCCGACAGAATCATGTTCGGCAGCGACTACCCGCTCCGGCTGACGGCGTCCGCTTACGAAGCGCTCGATGCCCTGCCGCTGACCGAAGACGAAAAGGAAAAAATCTACGCCGGCACCGCGAAAAAGGTGTTCGGCTTATAAAAGAAAAGCATGGCGTATGAAGAGCGCCATGCTTTTTTTGTTTGGCTTACTCTTTATATCCGTACCGGTTCGGCATATTTTTCATAATCGGGGTGTAGCGGTCGCCGGCGATGATATAATGCTCGGCAAGCTCGATATCGTTGACGCGCAAAGCCGCGGCGACGCGCTGCGTCGTGTAGATGTCCTCGTCGGACGGAATCGGCGAACCGTTTGGATGATTGTGCGCGAGAATCACCGTTCCGCAGTTGTTGTGGATCGCGGTTTCGGTAATCAGGCGCATGGAAAACGCCGCAGAATTGATATTGCCCCTGTGAATTTCCTTCCGCTCCAGCAATCCCCCATACGGGTCCAGGCAGAGCAGCATGACGCGCTCTTCCGTATATCCCGCAAAGCAGTTCTTTAGGTATTCCCCCGCCGCTTTCTCATCCAGCAGCGAAACAAAACCCGCTTTTTCACCGGACAGATACCGCCGCGACAGCTCCGGCATGGACTTGAGCAGAATCGCCGTGTGCAGCTTGACGCCGCCGACCTGCGTCAGCTCGGCGACAGAAGCGTCAAACACCCGCGAAAGCGAGCCGAACCTGTCGAGCAGCTCCGCCGCAATCGGACGGGTATCGATCCGCGGCAGCGCGTACGACAGCAGCAGTTCCAGGAGCGTTTTGTCGTCAAAGTTTCGTCCGCTTTCTGCAAGAAAGCGTTCTTTCAACCTTTGTCTGTGAAAGATATGGGGGTTTTCCTTTTTTACCCGACTCATAAATGTTTAGAACAACGGTTTCGAGCCGACAATGTGCCGTTTGATATTCAGGTAATCTACAGAATCGATAACGTCGTCCTGATCGGTATTGGCGGCGCTCAGATACACGCCCTCCAGCGTATCGTTGCCCAGAATGTATCTTTTCACCTTGAGATAATCGAACGAGCTGATCTCGCCGTCGCCGTCCACGTCGCCAAGCAGAATGACGGTCAGTTCGCTTAATACTTCCGAGCCCGACTTGAGCTGCAGCTTGCTTCCGGTTCCGACGTAACTGCCCGAACTGAGCGTGCAGGCTACGCCGGAGGTTTTGACCTGGCTTAACAAGCCTTCGACCGTTAACAGCTCGACGTTGATATAGAGGTTATTGTCCTCTATGACAAATGCGCTGCTTTCCTTAAGCTCAATGCCGATCGGCGCATACGTCAGGGTGACGCTGCCCGGCGTGTCGGCAAACTGGTAATCGACCGGGGAGGAAACAAGGAGATAGCCGTCGATCTCCAGTCCCGGAATCAGCACTCTCGCGCCGACCGCGCCCTGCATGGTTACCGGTTCGGCAAGGCTGTTTCCGGCTGCGTCCTCAAACTTAACCTCTACGGAGGTCAGATTCTTATTATCGTAAACCGCGGCAAGGTAATTGCCGATGTACTCCGCATACTTCTGGTGTCCGTATTCAGACTGGTGTACGCCGTCGCCCGAAGCGCAGAATTTCGTAAGGTCTTCATAGCTGCATTCCTGGTTTATATCGACAAGCCCACAGCCGTATTTCATAGCGACTTTTCGCATCGCTTCGCAGAACGCAAGCATGCTGTCGGTGCCGTAATTCAGTTTGCCGGGTCCGGGATTGTGATATCCCTGCGCCGTGCAGACCTTGTTCGGCGTCACGAATATAACGTCGGCGCCCGCTCCGATCAGCGTCTGCGCGAAATACTCAAGGTTTTCGGTATATTTTTCAATAGAGGTTAAGGGCTCGCCGTTGACAACCGCCTGATCGTTCATGCCGAAGTTGATGAGTACGATGTCGGGATTGTAGTCAAGCACATCTCTCTTTATTCTGGCTCTTCCCTGCGTGGAAGTGTTTCCGCCGACGCCGGCATTAATCAGTTCCGCACCAAATCTTCCGGCAAGGATGTTCACCCAGGTGTTTCTTGCCGTCAAGCTGTCGCCGTACGCGACGATTCTCTTTGTGCTCAGGCTGCTGGACGCCGCTTCGTCGCTGACGACATACAGTTTTGCCCTTGCCACCATGCTCGCGGACCTGTCGGTTCCGACCGCGTAAACCGAAACCGTATAATTGTTCGCAACCTCTAACACACCTTCGCCGATGGTATAGGACGTGCCGGTTACGGTTTCGTTCTCAACGATAAACGGACCGTTTTGGGAGAGGGTGGATTTGTTGATGTTCACAACATATCCGGTGGCGCCGTCAACCGCCGACCACTCAACCGTAAATCCGTCTTTCGTCGTAACGGTTCTTCCTGTCATGTTGGTCAGTACCGGCGGAGCAAGTCTGTTGGTTATAGTGGGCGTATAAGGCGTGAGCGATTCGTCCGGCAGATTGATGGTGACTTTCGCGCCTTCGCTCATGGTTCCCGCCGCAACGTCCACGCCGTAGAGGTAGGCTTTATTGCCGACCTTTACGTTCGCAATCGCGTTATACGCGCCTTCAGAAACAGAGTTGCCGGTAATCGCCGCGACGACGAAGCCGTTTTCGGGAATCATCGCGTATTTCGAGTAGTTGTTGCCTACCAGCGTGTCGACGCCGATTACCTTGTAACAGCCGTCCTGATCGTCCCAATCGAAAATGGCGACTCTCCACCACTGGTACTCGCCCGTTGATTTAACAATGTTGCTTCCAAAGCTTCTGGTAAAAATTTTCGACATGCCGGTCGTATAGGTGGCGGTGTTGATGTGTGTCAGACCGAGCGTCTGCTGAGCCAGAATTTCTTCCGCGTTGTTCGGATCGTACGGCGTGCCTGTCGGGTCAGGCGTGCCGATTTTTATGTAGGAGTTTGTGATAAACGAATCCGAGTACCATACGGAACCCGAAACGTCGATGACGTCGCTTTTAATGTTTACATTATACAGGTACGCTTTCGTACCCACCGTAAGCGATTTTGCAAACTGATACGATTTCGAGGTTCTATCGTTTACGTAGTTCGGCTTGCCCGCATAAGCAGGATTTCCGGTTTTCGCATACAGATCCGGATAGTTGTTGCCGACGTTTACGCCGTACACAAAACCGGTTTTGGGTATCTCGGTTTGGTCTTTGTCGCCCGTTTCGCCCTGTACCTTTGTTACCTTAAAACAGTTGTCGTTCTCGTCCCAGTCAAACGTTACGACTACCCAATACGTCAGCTTGCCCAATACCGTGTCCCCGTGCGTCGGCGTAAATATGACGCCGGAACCTTCTTTGCCGAAGTCGTTTATATGCGTAATAACCAGTTTTCCGTCTTCAGCGCCGTAAGCGGAGACCGGAATCGGTGCCAGGCTGATAAGCAAAGACAGCACGATAACGGCCGACAAAAGCTTAACAGATCGTTTCATACTTTATCTTCCGTTCATAATTCATTTATTATTTTTTATATTATCCGAATACGTCTATAATGTCAACAGTTTTCTGGCGTTATTTGCGCAAAGCTTTGCGCATTTTATACAAACTGTTTCATGCTTTTCCCGTTTTAAGCCTTTGCGCCAAAAAAGGCAAAATGCCCTTGCTTTTCGGGCAAAAAAAGGATATAATGATAGAATAAGCTATCCAACAGAAAGATGAGAAATTGTGAAAAAAGAAGAATTTGCAAAGCTGAAACAAAAGTTGTTCGACAAATATTACGCAAGGCTGAATAAAATGCAGCGCAGCGCTGTCTTTGCCGTAAACGGACCTTTGCTGGTACTTGCGGGAGCAGGCAGCGGAAAAACCACCGTTTTGGTAAACCGGATAGCGAACATTATTACCTGCGGCAACGCTTACGAAGCGGATTTCATGCCGGACGACCCTGCGCTTATAGAAGAAATGCAGCGGCTGGCGGAAAACGGAACCCGCGAGCAGATCGGAGCTTTTCTGCCCCGCATCGCCGTCAACCCCGCCAAGCCGTATAAAATACTGTGCATCACCTTTACCAACAAAGCGGCAAACGAGTTCAAGGAGCGCCTGCACACGCTGCTTGGTCCCTGCGCGAACGATATCTGGGCGGGCACCTTTCATTCGATTTGCGTCCGCATTTTGAGAAAGCACATCCACCTGCTCGGCTACGACAACAGCTTTACCATTTATGACGCGGAGGACTCGAAAAAGCTGATCGGCGAAGCGCTCAAAAAGCTGAACATCGACGAAAACGTCCTCCCCGTCCGCGCCGTCGCGAACGCCATTTCGCGCGCGAAGGAAAAGGATCTGCTTCCCGAGGATTACGCGCAAAGCTGCGCGTCCGATTTCCGGGCCGAGAAAATAGCGGCGGTTTACAACGAGTATCAGGACAGTCTGCGTCGCGCGAACGCTTTGGACTTTGACGACATTATTCTTCTGACCAACCTGCTGTTCGCCGCGCAGCCCGAGGTGCTTGAAAAGTACCGGGACCAGTTTGACTATATCCTGGTCGACGAGTATCAGGACACCAACCCGTCGCAGAGCCGCCTGATAACCCTTTTGGCGGGGAGCAAGCGAAACGTCTGCGTCGTGGGCGACGACGACCAGAGCATCTACGCTTTCAGAGGCGCGACGGTCGAGAACATACTTTCTTTCGACCACATCTTTTCTGAAGCGCGGGTTATCCGCCTGGAGCAGAACTACCGCTCGACCGGAAACATCCTCAAAGCGGCAAACGGACTGATTAAGAACAACACCGGCAGAAAGGGTAAAAACCTCTGGACCGACATCGGCGACGGCGAGCCGGTTCAAATTATAAAAGTAGCAAACCAGAACGACGAAGCGAACTACTTAGTAAACTATATTAAGAATTCCGTCGCTTCCGGAGAATATAACTACAGCGATTTTGCCATACTTTACCGTATGAACGCGCAGGCGAACGCCATCGAGGCGGTGTTGTCCAAAAACCGGATTCCATACCGCGTGTACGGCGGGCTGCGCTTCTACGACCGCAAGGAAATCAAGGACATCATCGCCTATCTTTCGGTCGTCAACAACCCGAACGACGAAATCCGCCTGAAGCGCATCATCAACGTTCCGAAACGGGGCATCGGCGCGAACACGCTTTCCGCAATCGCGGAACTTTCGCAAAGAGAAAACAAATCCACGTTTGAAATTATTCAGAACGCGTACGACTATCCGGAACTGCAGAAGGTGACCGCCAAACTGGAGCACTTCTACGCGCTGATCGCCGATTTGCGAGAGTTTGCGCAAACCGCGAAGGTTTCCGACCTGATTAAAGAAGTCATTTTTAGAACAGGCTATAAGGAAATGCTCGCGCATGAAGAATTGGACAGCACCAAAGCGGACAACCTTGACGAGCTTGTTTCCTCCGCCATCGCGTTTGAGGAAACCGCGGAAGAGCCTACCCTGTCCGCTTTCTTAGAGGACATCTCGCTGGTCAGCGATACCGATAATTACGACAGCAGCGCCGACGCCGTAACCCTTATGACCGTCCATTCCGCGAAAGGACTGGAATTCCCCGTCGTTCTGCTGCCTGGTTTTGAGGACGGCATATTCCCCAGCCTTCAGGCAATAAACGAGAGCGAACACGCGCTCGAGGAAGAGCGCCGGCTCGCTTACGTTGCGATTACAAGAGCGAAAAAGAAGCTGATCATACTGCATACGAACAGCCGCATTCTGTTCGGCCGAACCTCCTACAATCCGGTTTCGCGCTTCGCCGAGGAAATTCCGGACGACTGCAAGCAGGCGGACACGATTATGCCGCAGCCGGCTGTTTCCGTAAGCGAGTCCAAGAAGCGGTACGCGGATTCCAAAGAGTCCTTTTTGAAGAACATCGGCGCCGCGCAGCATTCCGGAGAACCCGAGCCGGAAAAAATCAAAATGTTCAAAGAGGGCAGCAGGGTCCTGCACGCGATGTTCGGCGAAGGAACCGTGTTGAAAGCCCAGGAAATGGGCGCGGACGTTTTGTATGAGATTGCGTTTGACAACGGTGCGACCAAACGGCTGATGGGCACCTTTGCAAAGCTGAAAGAGATATAAAATTTTTTGACAGAGGTATTGGACATGGCAGAAATCAGAACAATGAAAGCGCTGCGTTATACCGAAAAAGCAGGTCCGCTTGCGGACAACGTATGTCCGCCTTACGATATTATTTCCAAAGACGATCGGGCCGGTCTGATCGCGAAAAGCCCTTATAACCTTGTCAGTCTCGAGCTCCCGTCCGACGAGGACTGCCCCGGCGAGGATAAGTACGCCCATGCCGGCAAGAAGCTGCAGGAATGGATCAACGCCGGCATCCTCAAACAGGACGACAAGGAAGGGATGTTCGTTTACCGCGAGCAGTTCGCCGTCAAAGGAAAACAGTATGTGGTCACCGGGCTGATTTGTCTGGTAAAACTGTACGATTTTTCCGAAAAAGTAGTACTTCCGCACGAAGAAACGCTTACCAAGGCGAAGACCGACCGGTTCAACCTGATGAAAGCGACCTTCTGCAACTTCTCCTCGGTTTATTCGCTCTACCTCGACCCCGCCGGAACCATACGCGGCATACTGAATCATGCCGCTTCCGGAAAATCGGAGCACGAGTTTACCGACGACGAAGGGGTCACCCACCGGCTGTGGAAAATCGAGGACAAAGCGGCGCTGGATGCGCTTATTCAGGCGTTCGCGGACAAACAGTTATTCATCGCCGACGGACACCATCGGTATGAAACCGCGCTGAACTTTAAAAAATACCTTGCCGAACAGAACAAGCTGGAAGGTACCAACGCCGACAGCATTATGATGACTTTGGTGGATATGGACGACGACGGGCTGGTCATTTTCCCGACGCACCGGCTGATCGTCGATATGCAGATTAACAAAAAGGAACTGCTTGACAAGATATCCGCCGACTTTGAATTTGCCGAGTATCCCGATATCGAAAAAGCGGAGGAAGTGCTGGAGCAGCACAAGGACAAACACGCATACGTCCTGTACGACGGCGGCAGCGGCTTTACGCTGATTACCGCGAAGCCGCACGTAAACGACATGATTTTCGAAAACCGTTCGAAAGCGTACAGCAGCCTTGACGTCACGGTTCTGCATTCGCTGATTCTCGAAAAAGGGCTGGGCATTGATAAGCAGAACATGGCAAACCAGATAAACCTCCGCTATACCCGTTCCGCCGAAGAGGCGGTCGATCGAGTGAAAAAGGGTGCGTGCGTACTGGCGTTTATCATCAACCCGACAAGGATTCACGAAATCAAGAACGTCGCCCTTGCGGGAGATAAAATGCCGCAGAAAAGTACATACTTCTACCCGAAACTGAAAACCGGACTTGTTATCAACAAACTCGATAAATAGCGAAGAAGGGAATAGGTTTACAATGCATAGAGAGTTAAGCAAAAAGTATAATCCCGCCGAATTTGAAGATAGAATATACGCCGAATGGGAGAAAAAAGGCTATTTTAAACCCAACGGCGACAAAACCAAGCCGACTTTCACCATTGTGATGCCGCCGCCGAACATTACCGGCCAGCTCCATATGGGGCACGCGCTGGACAACACCATGCAGGACATTCTGATCCGCTACAAGAGAATGTGCGGCTGCAACACGCTCTGGCTGCCCGGAACCGACCACGCTTCGATTGCCACCGAGGCAAAAATCGTCGAAGCCATGCGCAAAGAGGGCGTTACCAAGGAGCAGATCGGCAGAGAGGGCTTTCTGAAGCGCGCGTGGGAATGGAACCGCGTTTACGGCGGCAGAATCATCGAGCAGTTGAAAAAGATAGGCTCTTCCTGCGACTGGTCCAGAACCCGCTTCACGTTGGACGAGGGCTGTTCGGAAGCCGTGCGCGAGGTCTTTATCAGGCTGTACGAGAAAGGGCTTATTTACAGAGGATTGCGCATTATCAACTGGTGCCCGCACTGCCTGACCTCCATATCCGACGCGGAGGTTGAATACGAGGACAAAGCGGGACATTTCTGGCATATCCGCTACCCGCTCAAAGACGGCAGCGGCTACGTTCAGGTCGCCACGACGCGGCCGGAAACCATGCTGGGCGATACCGCCGTCGCGGTCAACCCGAACGACGACCGGTATAAGGACATCGTCGGCAAAACCGTTATCCTCCCGCTTGTCGGCAGAGAGATTCCGATCATCGCGGACGATTACGTCGAGATGGATTTCGGAACCGGCGTCGTAAAAATCACGCCGGCGCACGACCCGAACGACTTCGAGGTCGGACAGCGCCACAAACTGCCGCTCGAGAACATGATGACCGATGACGCGAAGATTACCGGCAACTACCCGAAATACGCGGGCATGGACCGCTACGAGGCCAGAAAAGCGATTGTAAAAGACCTGGAGGAAGGCGGTTATCTCGTCAAGGTCGAAGAGCACGCGCACAGCGTCGGCACCTGCTACCGCTGCGGAACCACGATAGAGCCGAGAGCCTCTCTGCAGTGGTTCGTAAAGATGGAGCCACTCGCGAAGCCCGCCATTGAAGCGGTCAAGAACGGCGACATCCGGTTTGTCCCCGAGCGGTTCGAGAAAAACTACCTGCACTGGATGGAAAACATCCGCGACTGGTGCATATCCCGTCAGCTTTGGTGGGGTCACCGCATCCCCGCTTTCTACTGCCACGACTGCGGCGAAATGGTGGTCACCAAAGAGGAAAACCCGGTCTGCGGGAAGTGCGGCAAACCGATGGAACAGGACCCCGACACGCTGGACACCTGGTTCTCCTCGGCGCTCTGGCCCTTCTCCACGCTCGGCTGGCCCAAACAGACCGCCGATTTGGAGGAGTTCTACCCGACTTCCGTTCTGGTTACCGGTTATGACATTATCACCTTCTGGGTCTCAAGAATGATTTTCTCCGGCCTTGAATATACCGGCAAAAAGCCCTTCTCCGACGTCCTGATTCACGGACTTATCCGCGACTCTCAGGGCAGAAAGATGTCCAAATCCTTAGGCAACGGCATCGACCCACTCGAAATCATCGACAAGTACGGCGCCGACGCGTTGCGCTTTACGCTTTCCACCGGCAACAGCCCCGGAAACGATATGCGTTTTTACATGGAAAGGGTCGAAGCGTCCAGAAACTTCGCCAACAAGCTCTGGAACGCCGCGCGCTTTATCCTGATGAACCTTGACGACGAAGCGTACGAGACCAATTTGGGCGTTGACGAGATCGACCTGTCCGTCCTCGAGGACGAGGACAAGTGGGTGCTCTCGAAATACAACAGCCTGGTCAGGGAAGTCCGCGACAACCTCGACAAGTACGAGCTGGGCATCGCCGTTTCGAAGCTGTACGACTTTATCTGGGACATTTTCTGCGACTGGTACATCGAGCTGGTCAAGAACAGGCTGAGCGACAAGGGCAGCGCGACGAACAAAGCGGCGCAGTGCACGCTGATTTATGTGATGTCAAACACGTTAAAGCTCTTGCACCCGTTCATGCCGTTCATCACCGAGGAAATCTGGCAGTCGCTGCCGCATAAGGGCGATTCCATCATGATCGCCGCCTTCCCGGAGTACAAACCGGAGTATAGCTTCCCGGCAGAGGAAGAGACCATGCGGGTCATCATCGACGCCATCCGCGCCATCCGCAACCGCCGCGCGGAAATGAACGTCCCTCCCTCCAGAAAGGCGAAACTGTATATCAGGACCGAAAAGCGCCGCTGCTTCGAGAACAAAGAACACTTCTTTGTTAAGCTCGCGAACGCTTCGCAGGTCGAACTGACCGATGAACGCCTGACCGGCAACGCGGTTCAAATCATCACCGATTCCGCCGAAATCTTCATTCCGATGAGCGAAATTATCGACATCGGCGCGGAAAGAGAACGGCTTACCAAAGAGCTCGAGGCGGCGCAGAAAGAGATTGACCGCGCGCAGAGCAAGCTGAACAACCCCGAGTTCACTTCCAAAGCGCCGGAAAAGGTCGTCAACGCCGAGCGCGATAAGGTCAAGAAGTACTCCGAAATCAAAATCAAGATCGAAGAAGCGCTTGCGAAACTGTAAATAACAAAAAAATAAAAAGCAAGAGAACAATCTCTTGCTTTTTTTGTAGTTTTCGCGTAAAATAGAGAAGCGTATTTTTCGGATTTTTTTAAACAGTTGAAACAAAAAGACCAAAAAACGCCACTATTATTCCAGGGAGGGCAGGTTGATGGGTCGTATAGACATCACCGAGTATATCGAACAGGTCTATAAGGACACCAGCTCGTACCTTATCAAGTACATAACGCTCAAGTGCCGTAGCACCGAAGATATACAGGACATCCTTCAAAACACCTACCTCGGTTTTTTAGACACCATCAGCAAAAACGGTCATGCCGGAATTTTCAATCCCAAGCATTATCTTTTGCGCATAGCGAAAAGAGAGATTGCAAAATTCTATGAGCACAAAACGGCGCACGATACGGTCGTCGTGGCGTCTACGGACGACGAAAACTATGTCGAGAAAGCGCTGGACGAATTCCTCGAGCAGAATTATACCGGGGATACAGGCTTTTCGGTGGAAATGTTTAGTTTAATCGAAGGTTTAGGACCCTTGGCGACAAAAATCTTCACGCTGCGTTTCGTTTACGACGAAACCATCGACAGCATCGCAAAACAGCTCGGTATTACGCCCTCAAACGTGAAGAATCATCTCTACCGGGGGCTAAAGGCGCTAAAAGAGCAGATGCTTTGTGAGAAATAGGGGTTTTACTATGAAGAATAAAGAACTTATCAAAAAAAGCATAGAAGAGAATATCGTAAACCATACCGCGGTTTTAAACAACCTGAAAGCGAAAGCCGCAGTGCTGGAAGCCGAACGCGCGTCCAGACAAGCCGCGCGGTTCGGGCTGAAAAAAGCGGCGATATGCGCGGTTGCGGTTATGGTCTGCGCAGCCTGCGCGCTGAGCAGCATATTCTTCTTCCAGGGCGACGACAATCCTCCGGTTGCCGTTGTCAATTCGGAGCAGGAGGATTTCTCCGAGCAGCTTCAACAGAACAATTCCGCAAACCTCGCGGATGAAAGCAGCCAGAGCGCGCAAAACCCGAACGCGGAAAAAAGCCGCGAGACAAAAGGC
Source organism: Bacillota bacterium (assembly GCA_029550965.1). Lineage (GTDB taxonomy): Bacteria > Bacillota > Clostridia > Oscillospirales > CAG-382 > UBA1049. The sequence goes on along the minus strand of JAKPGJ010000014.1, from coordinate 2,527 downwards.
GAAAGCTCTGTCGGTGGCATCGTGACGCAGACGCCGCTGAACGACGAAGAAAAAGCGTTTTTCGAAGCCTTTTCGGATAACTTTGCGGTTTTGCAGAACCTGATCAACGCGCGACTGGATGCGGTCGACGCGGACAACGGCTACGCGAAGGTGCAGGATTCGGATTTCCAGAGCATCAACGATATCAAAAACTTCTTATATTCCTTCATGAAGCCCGAAGCCGCGGGCGAAATCCTTGTAGGGCTTACCAGCGGCGCTCTGCCGTATTATAAGGAGAAAAACGGGGTTCTGTATCAAAGAACCGAAGTCGGCCAGAACGGCATTCTCGCCATTAAAACCGATACCGCTTTCCTGGTTTCCAAAGACGAAAACACGCTGGTTATCAACGCCATGCTCCAGACCACCGGCGCGCAGGATTATTACCGCAAGTTCGAGTTTGAGAACATAAACGGCGAGTGGCTGTATGCCTGGAGAACGCCCGATATGTTGAACAATACTACAAATTATAAGTAATCAATAACAGAAAATTTGTAAACTTCATCATTGACTCCGCCTTTAGTTTATGTATAATGGGTGTAATGCATCGAAGGCAAGTTGCAACCGAAGCCCCATTATAACGCTTAACGGGTGGACGATATGACAGGTTTAATGTCGGTCTGGCGGAATTCTACGTTTAAAAGGCTGTTTAATTTAAATTCAGACGAGGCAAAGGGCAGAAGCTGCATACTTGCCTCTACCGTGCTGTCGAGTATTGTCACGAACATTACCGGCGGCATTTTTTATTCCGGTTATCTGCTCGAATACGGCATCACCATCGTAAACATCGGTATTCTGACCTTTATCCCGTTTATCGCCAACGCGTTCAGCCTGCTTTCCCCGATGATTTTGGAACCCATCAAAAAGCGGAAGGCAATTCTTGCGGCCAGCCGGGCCGCATCGTACGTCATCAAAATTCTCGGCCTTATCCTTTTGCCGATGATCGTGAAAAGCGAGGTCGGCAGAAACATCGGATTCGCCGTTATCGTATTTGTCTCCAGCGCCATCAGCGCACTGTTTTCAGCCGGCTATTCGGTCTGGCACATCAGCTTTCTGCCCGAAAGCATACGGGCAGACTACTTCAACGTCTCGAGCGCGATCGCAAACTTCATCGTCGGCATGGTATCCCTTGTCAGCGCCGTCGTTACCGACGCGTTTTCGCATAGCGAACAGCGGATTCAGATTATTACGGCGCTGTATATCGTCGGTCTGGTTCTCGCCCTGCTGGACGTACTGGTGCTCTGCCTGCCGAAAGAGTACGAGTATCAGCACACCACCGCGAAGCCGAAGCTCACGGACACGGTCCGACTTGCGTTCAGCCAGAAGAAGTTCATGCTGACCATGTGGATTATGTTCTGGTACACCTTCGCGTCCAACCTGACCGCGTCGGTCATCAACGTCTATCTGCTGCAGGACATCGGCGTTTCCTATACCTTCGTGACCGGCATCAACGCTTCTTACTTTGTGTTCTTTATTCTGTTCGGCTCGGTCGCAAAGAAGATGATTTCGCGGTTCGCGTGGTTCAAAACCTTCGCTTTCGCCGTTTTCCCGCTGTTTTTCACCTATGTCCTTTACTCGTTCGTCAACAGCAGCAACTACTACTGGCTGATGCTGATTGTCCGGCTGACCCAGCACTTCCTGAGCGTCATGATCCAGATTACCTACTCGAACTTCCCGTACATCAATCTGCCGCCCGGCGACCGGACCAATTATATGTCTTTCTACACGGTGTTCGTAAACCTCGCCTCGCTGTTGTCGATGCTGCTCGGAACCGGATTCGTCGACTGGCTCGGCGACAACCGCGTTCCTGTACTCGGCAGGCAGTTAAACAGCATTCAAATCCTCATGCTCGCTACCGGAACGCTGCTCGGCCTGCTCGCAATCGCAGTTTTAAAACTCATCCCCAAAATCACGCCGGATAAAGAATAAAAAGAATAATTTATGCAAAAAACAACAAGCCAAACGGGTTTCCGTCCGGCTTGTATTTTCTTATCCTAACAGTGTGAACTCAAACTGCAGGTTATGATATGGTACGACGATCTTGTCATACTGCTTTATAACTTTCTTGTCCGTATTTTGCTCTATTAAATCGTTTATCGAACCCGGGAAGTAATTCTTGAGCGCCCATATTCTGCCCGGATGCGCATATACCTCTGATAAATCCCGCACTGTTTTCAACTGCGGCGAGAACGCGCTGTACGCCAGCTCCACGTCCCACTCGTCATGGTTGTAGAAGAACAGGTTCAACTCTGGATGCCTTTCGGCAAGCACTGCTACCAAGCCGATGTTGTCGCTTACGACTATGTCGCCTTCTTGGAAATTCTCGGCGATAAACGTATCAATCGCATCATTTTCCGGCGTGTACATATTTTCATAAATCGGCGTTACTCTTAACACGAGCACCGTCGCGAGCAGGATCAGAAGCCCGCCTTTTATGTAAAACTGCTTGATTTTATCAAAAGCAAAGGCAAGGAAAAATACAATCAGCCCG
>JAKPGJ010000011.1 GCA_029550965.1 Bacillota bacterium | reverse complement strand
CCGACCTTCTGGTCGTTCGCGTACGCGGATTGGGACAACCACGCGCAAAAAGACCCGGCATGGGCGAAAAAGAAGATTCTTGACAACGTCCACAACGGAATGGTGATGCTTTTGCACCCCAACTCCACCACGAACGCGACGATTTTAAGAGATGTGATTCAGGAACTGAAAGCGCAGGGCTACCGCTTCGGCACGCTGGACGAACTGAAAGCATACAGCGATTCGAAGAACACGACTTCAAACTGACCGTTTACGAACCGTCCGCGCTGTCGGCAGGCGGAATCGAATCCTGCAGCGGCCTGTTTTTCCGCTTTTTGATAGAAATAAACGAATAAACCGCGACCGCTCCGAAAGAGATCAGGGTGACGATAAAGGATATTTTCTGCACTGCCGTGCCCTCGTACCAGACCTTTATTGTTCCGGCTTTTTCGGAGCCTACATATGCCCGGACACGGTTGTTCGCGCCATAGGCAAGCGGCAGTTCCGAAACGCCGTTTTCGGTTTCCAAAGTGGCCTTGTATCCTTTATACATTATAAGCGGCAGGTCAAAATATGTGTTAGACGCGTTATTATTGGAAAACTCAAGGGTAAAACCGTCTTTTTCGTAATAATAAATGCGCGCGTCGTTGTTGCTGCAAAAAGCGATTCTGGGGTAATATGCCAGCATCGATTTATCGGTTTTGGTGGGCAGATACTCGCCCAGTCCGATATTGATGCCGATGTTGTAGTTGTCCGAATAATCCTCAAGATGCAGCGCAGAATTGTACCGCGGAATCATCGTCGCGGCAACGCCGATTGCGGAAATGATCACGACAGCCAAAACATATACGCTCCGGTACGCGGCGTCAGAAAGTTTCCATATGACGGCGCCGCCGAACAACGCGATGAAGAACGCCGCAAAGAGCATGATTCGCCAGGGGAACTGCAATATGCCGCAGAGATTCTGAAGGTATTCCCACGGGAAATAGCGGCTGGTCATCAATAAAGCGAACAGCGCGAGCCCGAGGAACGCGTAAGACTGCGCGGATTTCGTCTTTTTATGCAGCGCGGCAAACAAGCTGACAAGAAAAAGAACCGCAAATCCCACGCCCTGCGGAATAAACCAGGGCGACTCGTAGGTGTTGAAAATCCAAAACAGGCTGAAAACGGTCGGCATGGCGCGAAATTCGAGCGTGCCGTACCGGTTCGCGCTGGTACCGTCGGTGGCAAGGAATTTGCCGGACTGCAGCTGCTCTATCATAGGAAAGAGGAAAGACGCGGACAGCAGGAGAAACACGCCGACCGACGCCAGTATGTAAAGCAGCTTCTTCGGCTTCCGTATCAATTTATAGGCAAAAATAAGCGCAAAAACCGCAAAGAAGAACACCGTCAATACGGCGGTCAGCGTATGCGTCACCAATACGCCGCACATTCCCAGCGGAAGCAGAATCCACCGCTTGCCCTCGTTGAAAACAATGTCGTACAGCCCCGCAAACGCAATCGGCAGGAATATAAAGCTCTGGAATTCGCCGTTCGCGTGCCGTATCAGCGCGTCGGTGCCGATGTATGTGGAAAGCGAATACAGTACGGACGCGACGCAGGCGGCCCGTTTGTCGCCGAAAATGATTTTTCCGGAAAAATACATCGACAGCGCGGCCAGCACGAAGCAGACACAGATAAAAACTTTGTACGCGGTCACGATATTTACGCCCGCCACAACCAGCAGGGCCGGGAAGTACAACAGCCAGTCGCCGTAAAAAAGCGGGGCGGCGTATCCGTAGTTGTGGAAAACCGTAGAATAGATGCGGACCGGGAAATGCCCCATTTCCAGCTCGTCGGCAAGTCCTTTGATTCTGGTCAGGTGAAAATATATGTCGTGCCCGAGCGGCAGACGAATAAACAAAAGCGGAAGAATATAAGCTGCCAAAACCACCGACAGAGAAATAAAAAAGTATCGGTGTTTTTTTATATATTGAACCATTTTCTTTTCTGTCCCTAAACTTTACTTTTTTAAAGAACCGTTAAAACGCTGTTTATCGAGTTATTATACAATAAAATCGACAATAAAGCAATAAAAATTGACCGGTATTTTTTGTTGGTTTGGTTTTATTATAAAGCAAATATATTGACAAACTATATTCTCTTTGATATAATACTTTGAAATTATTAGGGGTGTGAGATCATGAGCTTGCTGCTGTCCGGAGGTTATGTCTATCAAGGCGGTAGCTTTTTTGAAGCCGACATATTAATCGAAGGCGGTATTATTTCCAAAATCGAGCCTCATCTTCCCACAAACCGTTCAAAAACCATTGCGCTTTATAATTTTTACATAGTACCGGGTTTCGCTGATGCGCACGTGCATCTGCGAGAGCCCGGTTTTTCTTATAAAGAAACCGTTCGTACCGGAACGACCGCCGCCGCTTCCGCGGGCTATACCGCCGTCTGCACCATGCCCAACCTGAATCCGGTGCCGGACAGTCCGGAAAACCTGAATGTTCAGACGGACATTATAGAAAAAGACGCCGCGATTGCTGTTTACCCTTACGCTTCCATCACCAAAGGGCAGAAAGGGGAAGAACTGGTCGACTTTTCCGCGCTGCATGACAAGGTAATCGCCTTCTCGGACGACGGAAAGGGCGTGCAGTCGGCGGAACTGATGGAAAAAGCGATGACAGAAGCCGCAAAGTACGGCTGCATCATCGCCGCCCACTGCGAGGACAACTCCCTGCTAAACGGCGGATATATCCACGACGGAAAATACGCCCGGGCGTACGGGCATAAAGGAATCCCCTCCGAAAGCGAATACCGCCAGCTAAAAAGAGACCTTGCGCTCGCGAAGAAAACCGGCTGCCGCTACCATGTCTGCCACGTGTCCGCCAAAGAAAGCGTCGAACTCATCCGGAAAGCGAAAGCCGAAGGCGTTCGGGTAACCGCGGAGACAGCTCCGCACTATCTGGTTCTGTGCGAGGACGACCTGCAGGAGGACGGCAGGTTCAAGATGAACCCGCCGTTGCGCTCGGCTGCCGACCGCGACGCGCTGATAGAAGGCATACAGGACGGAACCATCGACATCATCGCGACCGACCACGCGCCGCACGCGGCGGAGGAAAAAGCAAAAGGGCTGGCAGGCAGCCTGATGGGCGTTGTCGGGCTGGAAACCGCTTTTCCGGTACTGTACACGAAACTGGTAAAAACCGGCGTCATTCCGCTTGAAAAGCTGATTGCGCTGATGAGCGACGGTCCGCGCCGGATATTCGGCATCGGCGGCGGGCTGGCGGAAGGCGAGAGCGCCGACTTCGCGGTGCTCGACCTCGGGCGAAGGTACACGATTGACCCTGCGGACTTTCTTTCCAAAGGAAAAAGCAGTCCGTTCGCGGGCATGGAAGTGTTCGGGAAGAACGTCATGACCTTTTACAAAGGCAAAAAAATCTGGCAGGAATAAGGTTATCGCAAAACGCGGCACAGGCATCCCCTCTCGGGCAAAAGACCCCGCGAATATAGAAAGGATAGGTTTATCGATTTGGCTGAAAAATTCACTGTCGTTACAAACATCAACATCGCAAAAGACGTGTTTCTGATGCAGTTGTACGGAAACACCGAGAAGATTACCCGTCCGGGGCAGTTTGTTCATATCGAGCTCCCGGGCTTCTTTCTGCGCCGGCCCATTTCGGTATGCGACCTGAACGGGTACAAAATGACCATTGTATATAAAGTCTTCGGCGACGGAACGCAATATATGAGCACGCTGCCCGCCGGAACGGTGCTGGATGTACTTCCCGGGCTGGGAAACGGTTTTGACACCGAAAAGAGCGGCGCGCGGCCGCTGTTAATCGGCGGCGGCGTGGGCGTCCCCCCGCTGTATATGCTGGCAAAACGGCTGATTCGAGACGGAAAAAGACCCGCCGCGCTTCTCGGCTTCAACAGCGCGGACGACGTGTTCTTTAAAGAAGAATTTGAACGATTGGGTTTAAAAACCGTGGTCGCGACCGCGGACGGCAGCATGGGCGTCAAGGGCGTTGTCACCGACGCTTTAGACCAGTTTGCTTTTGATTATATCTTCACCTGCGGTCCTCTGCCGATGCTGAAAGCGGTGTATGAGAAAACCGATGCCGACGGGCAGTATTCGTTTGAGGAGCGCATGGGCTGCGGATTCGGCGCCTGCATGGGCTGCGTCTGCAAGACCCAAAAGGGCTACAAACGCATCTGCAAGGAAGGTCCGGTTCTGAAAAGGGAGGAAATCGTATGGTAGATTTATCTGTGACGCTTCCCGGCATGGAGCTGGACAACCCGGTGATTCCAGCGAGCGGCTGTTTCGGCTACGGGCGCGAGTTCGCGGACCTGTACGACATCAATATCCTCGGTTCGTTTGTTTTCAAGGGCACGACCAAAGAGCCGCGATTCGGCAACCCGACGCCGCGCATCGCCGAAACCCCGTCGGGCATGCTGAACGCCGTCGGTCTGCAGAACCCGGGGATTGACGTCGTGGTGAAGCAGCTTGCCTACCTGAACCGCTACTTCCGCAAAAAGGTAATCGCGAACATCAGCGGATTCTCGATAGACGAGTTTGTGTACTGCGCCGAGAAGCTGAACGACGTCGAGCAGGTGGGCATCATCGAGGTCAACATCAGCTGCCCGAACGTACACGGCGGCGGCATCGCTTTCGGAACCGACGCAAAAAGCGCGGCGCAGGTCACCAAGGCGGTCAAAGCGGTCGCGAAAAAACCGGTATTTATCAAACTTTCCCCCAACGTAACCGACATTACCGAAATCGCGAAAGCGTGCGAGGACGCGGGCGCGGACGGCCTGAGCCTGATCAACACGCTGCTCGGCATGCGGATTGACTTAAAAAAGCGCAAGCCGCTGCTTGCCAACAAAACCGGCGGACTTTCCGGCCCGGCGGTGTTCCCGGTCGCGGTTCGAATGGTTTATCAAGTTTACGAAGCGGTCAAGATTCCGATTATGGGCATGGGCGGCGTATCCAGCGCGAAGGATGTGCTCGAGATGATGATGGCGGGCGCGAGCGCGGTGCAAATCGGCGCGGCCGGGCTGAAGAACCCGTATATTTTCAAAGAAATTATCCAATCTCTCCCCGAAACGGCGGAAAAATACGGCATTAAACGCTTAAAAGACATTATAGGAGCTGGTCACTGATTGAAGGACGTCATCATAGCCTGCGATTTTGATTCGTGGGAAAAAACGAAGGCTTTTTTGGAACGCTTTGAAAACGAAAAGCCTTTTTTAAAAATAGGCATGGAGCTGTTCTATGCGGAAGGACCGAGGATAGTCAAAGAAATCAAAGCAAGAGGGCATAAGATTTTCCTCGACTTAAAACTGCACGACATTCCGAACACTGTAAAAAAAGCGATGAAAGTGTTATCGGCGCTTGAGATTGACATGTGCAACGTCCACGCGGCGGGCACCGCCGAAATGATGAAAGCGGCAATCGAGGGGCTGACCCGACCGGACGGAACCAGACCCCTGCTGATCGCGGTGACGCAGCTGACCTCGACCGACGGGCAAAAACTGCGCGCCGAGCTGCTGATTGAAAAAAGCATGCCGGAAACCGTTCTGCATTACGCGAAGAACGCGGCGTCGGCAGGCTTGGACGGCGTGGTCTGCTCGCCGCTCGAAGCGAAGCTGATCAAACAAGTATGCGGGCAGGACTTCTTAACCGTAACGCCGGGGGTTCGCTTTGCCGGCGGCGACGTCGGCGACCAAAAGCGGGTTGCGACGCCGAAATGGGCGCGGGAGAACGGCTCGGACTACATCGTGATGGGCAGACCGATTACCGAAGCGGCCGACCCGGCGGCGGCATACAGACGCGCAAAGGAGGAGTTTTTATATGAATGATGTGAAACGGCAGACCGCGCTGGACCTGCTCTCGATCGGCGCGGTATTTTTAAGACCGGACCAGCCCTTTATCTGGGCGAGCGGCATTAAAAGCCCGATATACTGCGACAACCGGCTGACGCTGACCGCGCCGGCGGTGCGAACCCGAATCGAAAACCGGCTCTGCGCGCTGATCAAGGAAAACTTTCCCGACTGCGAGGTGCTGATGGGCACCGCGACCGCCGGCATCGCGCACGCCGCGATTGTCGGGCATATACTGGGGCTTCCGATGGGGTACGTCCGTTCGAGCGCGAAAGACCACGGCAGAGCCAACCAGATTGAGGGAAAACTGACGCCCGGTCAAAGGGCGGTCGTGGTGGAGGATTTGATTTCGACCGGCGGCAGCGTGATCGAAGTGGTAAACGTATTGCGGGCAGCGGGCGCGGAGGTGCTGGGCGTCGTCAGCATCTTCACCTACGGTATGCGGAAAGGGCTTGAAAACCTCGCGCAGGCAAACATAAAAAACATTAGCCTGACCGACTTTGACACCGTCGTCGAAGTCGCGGCCGAGCAGGGCTATATTCAGGAAGCGGACAAGGAAAGACTGATTGCGTTCAGAAACAACCCTTCTGACGAAAGCTGGATAAATTCAAAAACTGGATCATGAAAGGAAGAGCTATGCGGCACCTAATCAACATCACAGACCTCTCTGTTGCAGAAATCGAAGAGTTGATTGCAACAGCTCAAGATATTATTCAGAACGGCAAAAAGTACGCCGAAGTCTGCAAAGGGAAAAAGATCGCCACCCTTTTCTTTGAACCGAGCACGCGGACGCGGTTAAGTTTTGAGGCGGCGATGCTGGAGCTGGGCGGAAGCGTGATCGGGTTCTCCTCTGCGGAAAGCAGCAGCGCCGCCAAGGGCGAGACCGTGACCGACACGGTCAGAACCGTCGCCTGCTATGCCGACATTATCGCGATGCGCCATCCCAAAGAGGGCGCGCCGCTGGCGGCGTCGAAGGTTTCGCCGGTCCCGATTATCAACGCGGGCGACGGCGGACACAACCACCCGACGCAGACGCTCGCCGACCTGTTTACCATTTACCGCGAAAAAGGACGCCTCGAGAACTTCACCATCGGCTTCTGCGGCGACCTGAAGTTCGGCAGAACCGTACATTCGCTCATCACCGCGCTTTCCCGATACCGAAACATCAACTTTATCTTCATCTCGCCCGAGGAGTTAAGAATCCCCGACTATATCAAAGAGGACACGCTCTGGAAAAACAAACTGCCCTATATCGAGGTGGAACGGCTGGAAGACGTCATGCCGCAGCTGGACATTCTCTATATGACCAGAGTGCAGAAAGAGCGCTTCTTTAACGAAGCCGACTATGTCCGCTTAAAGGACAGCTATATTTTGGAGCCGTCGAAACTGGCGAACGCGAAAAAAGACCTGTCCGTTCTGCACCCGCTGCCGAGAGTCAACGAAATCTCCCACCTCGTGGACAGCGACCCGAGAGCCTGCTACTTTAAACAGGTTTTAAACGGCAAATATATGCGCATGGCGCTTATCCTCAAGCTTCTGAATCTGGAGGTGGATTCATGAAAATCGATTCGATACAGAACGGCATTGTCCTGGACCATATCAAAGCCGGCAACAGCATGAAGATTTATCAATACCTGGCGCTGGACAAGCTGGACTGCCCCGTCGCGCTGATTAAAAACGTCAAAAGCACAAAAATGGGCAAAAAGGATATCATCAAGATCGATTCTTTAATCGACATCAATCTGGACATCCTCGGCTACCTTGACGCAGGCATTACCGTCAATATTATAAAAGACGGCGTGCTCAAAGAAAAACGCCGACTGGAACTGCCCGAAAAGCTAATCAACGTGCTCCGCTGCAAAAATCCGCGCTGCATTACGACCGTCGAGCACAGTCTGGACAGCGTGTTCAATCTCGTTGACCGAAGCAAAGGCATATACCGCTGCGAATACTGCGAAGCGGAAGGTAATTAAATGGCACACGAAGTGATAAAAGAAGGCTTTCAACCTATTTTTGATGAAAACTCAGAAATATTAGTTTTGGGAAGCTTTCCGTCTGTCAAATCCAGAGAATTTTCCTTTTATTACAGTCATCCGCAGAACCGTTTCTGGAAGGTTTTAGAAGCGGTTTACGGCGAAAAGGCTGGAATCACCCCCGAAGAAAAAAGAGCGTTTCTGTTGAAAAACAGAATCGCTCTATGGGATGTGATTAAAACCTGCGACATTGAAAACTCCAGCGACGCCAGCATCAAAAACGTCGTTCCGGTGGACATAACGGTTGTTTTAAACAACTGCGGTATTCGGCGCATCTTTGTAAACGGCGGCACCGCTGCGAGATTGTACGATAAATATCTAAAACCCGTAACCGGTATCGAAGCGGTAGCGCTTCCCTCCACCAGCCCCGCCAACGCGGCATACAGCCTCGAAAAGCTGATCGATAAGTGGAAGATCATACGGGACCGGCAATTTCTATAGATCTTGTCCGCAGTACCGTTTGAGCGGCGTGACCGAAAGGTCTGCCGTTCTGCCGACGGCGGAGATGATTTCTTCTTTTCTCTCCGCTGCTTCATCCTCCGGCAGGTTGACGAAAATATCCTCCAGCGGAACCGGCGTGAACTTGAAAAAACCGTAGACGGCGCCGCGGAACTCTCCGTCGATTAAAAGAAAATACTTTATATCATAATCTGTATGCCGAAACTTGTCGTATAAGCAATGCGCGTTCGCTTTGACCAAAAAATCGTTCCGCTGCAAAGCAACAACGCCCCGAACGGGCGGCTTCGGACTGGTCGCCGCTTCCAAGTCCTCCGGCAGAATATACCCGTCCTCGCAGGGAATCAGTTTGTTTTCCGTCACAAGATTTGCAATTGCTTTTTTTATGTCTTTCATGGAAAAACCGTAATACGAGCGAATGTTGTCTTCATTAAAGAGAACGTACAGATAAGCAAAACGAAGAATAATAATCTTCATCGCTTCCATGCGGGTATAGCGGTTAAAATCAACGTTCGGGAATTCCGCATCAAAATCATACCATGCCCTGTCCCATTCGTCGTCTGCCTGATCCTCGAAGACTAAGAACTTTTCCTGCAGCTTATGCAGGATCGGCGTGATATCCTTCGCGCGCAGGCCGGTGATTTCCTTGATGGCTTTTATCGTCAGCGGTCCGTCCGACCGTATCAGGTCTAAAATATCTTCTTCCGCCAAAGACAGTTTCCCGCTGTCTTTTTTATATGCCGCGCCGTACAAGTCCAGCTCGTCCGCGAAGATATACGCGATATTGCCGTTCTGAAACCTGCCTTTTATCAACTCGCGGTTTGCGCGGTGACGAAAGCAGTGTTCATAATCATCAAAAGCAGCGCGCATCGGCAGTGTCGGCGGCGAACCCGGCCGGCACCAGTATTCTGTAAACACCGGCGACATCATGCGGAACAGTCGATTATATTCCTCTACGGAAGCCGGATTTGTCAGATAATTGCGCCGCATGCGCAGCGCCGTGACGGATGTTTTTAACATTTTTATCCCTTATAACCTATTTTGATGATTCACTATACCAAAAAATTCTTTTTTCTGTCAATAAAAAGTTCCCGCGGCCATTGTAAAAACCGCGAGAACTTTTTTTGAGAGAGGTTTACACTATTTATGGTGCTGTTCACTGTATGGCGCCGTATTAAACGGAATACAACAAATCGCTGTATGTCGGGAAGGGCCAGTATTTCGCGCCGACAATGGTTTCCAGCTCGTCTGCCGTCGCGCGCAGCTCCTGCATTTCGGAAAGAACCGCGTCCTTATAGTATTTCGCGTGCTCGGCTGTGGTCGAGTTGTGGTCGGCGGCGGCGATCAGCGCTTTCTCCAGCGAATCCGCCTTCTTGTAAAGAATCGAAGCGAGCTTTCCGATCTTCTCGATAATCGCAACTTCGCTGTCGCCGGAAACGTCAATGCCGATTTCCTTCTTGTTCTTTACTTCGGTCGCGAGCATATTGCTGTATTCATATACCGCAGGAAGAATATCCTTGCGCACGATATCCAGCATGGTCAGCGCTTCGATATTGATGATCTTGCAGTAGTTCTCAAGCAGAAGTTCGCAGCGGGAAATAATTTCGGATTTCGTGAAAATCTTGTGCTTGGTGAACAGGTTGATGTTCTTTTCGCTGACAAAGTAGGGAAGCGCGTCGGGCGTGCTCACCAAATTCAAAAGTCCGCGTCTTTCCGCTTCCTCAACCCATTCCTTCGCGTAGTTGTTGCCGTTGAAGATGATGCGCTTATGATTGCTGTACGTTTCTCTTACAATTTCGTCGACTTCTTTCGAAAGGTCGGATGCTTTCTCAAGACGATCGGCAAACTGCGACAGCGCGTCGGCGACGATCGTGTTGAGCACGATGTTCGGGCCCGAAACGGAGAAAGAAGAACCCAACATTCTGAATTCGAATTTATTACCCGTAAAGGCAAAGGGCGATGTGCGGTTACGGTCGGTTGTATCCTTCTTGAAATCGGGAAGAACGTGCACGCCTGTGTTCATGCTTTTCGCGGTGACACAGTTGTACGCGCAGCCCTTTTCGATGGACTCAAGTATGGAGGTTAACTCATCGCCCAAAAACATAGACACGATTGCCGGAGGTGCCTCGTTTGCGCCTAAACGGTGATCGTTACCCGCACTCGCAGCAGAGAGGCGGAGGAGATCCTGATGTTCGTCAACCGCTTTGATGACAGCGGCCAAGAAGAGCAGGAAGCGTTTGTTTTCTGCCGGATTCTTGCCGGGATTGAAGAGGTTGACGCCTGTGTTCGTCGTCAAAGACCAGTTGTTGTGCTTGCCGCTTCCGTTCACGCCCGCAAACGGCTTTTCATGAAGCAGGCATACCATGCCGTGACGCTCCGCGACCTTCTTCATAATATCCATCATCAGCTGGTTGTGGTCGGTCGCGATGTTTGCGTTTGCGAATATGGGCGCTATCTCATGCTGCGCGGGCGCGACCTCGTTGTGCTCGGTTTTCGCAAGGATGCCCAGCTTCCATAATTCCTGGTTCAGTTCCTCCATGAACTTCATAACCCTCGGGCGGATAGAACCGAAATAGTGGTCCTCAAGCTCCTGTCCCTTGGGCGGCTTCGCGCCGAACAGGGTTCTGCCGGTAAGGCGGAGGTCTTTGCGTTTGAGATAAACTTCCTTATCGATTAGGAAGTATTCCTGCTCCGGACCGACGGTGGAAACCACGCGCTTGACGTCGGTATCGCCGAACATGTGGAGGATTCTGCAGCACTGCTCGCTGAGCACTTCCATCGAGCGCAGAAGCGGCGTCTTTTTGTCAAGCACTTCGCCGCTGTACGAGCAGAAAACCGTAGGAATGCAGAGCGAATTGTCCTTGATAAACGCGTAGGAGGTCGGGTCCCAGGCGGTATATCCTCTCGCCTCAAAGGTCGCTCTGAGACCGCCGGAGGGGAACGAGGAAGCGTCCGGCTCGCCTTTAATCAGCTCTTTGCCCGAGAATTCCATGATGACTTTGCCGTCCGACAGCGGAGAAATAAAGCTGTCGTGCTTCTCGGCGGTGATGCCGGTCATCGGCTGGAACCAGTGGGTAAAATGCGTAGCGCCTTTTTCGATCGCCCAGTCCTTCATCGCGCTCGCGACTACGTTCGCGACGTTGATGTCCAGGTCCTTGCCTTCTTCAATGGTCTTTTTTAAGGATAAATATATATCTTTCGGAAGCTTTTCTTTCATCACCGCGTCGTTGAAGACGAGTGAACCGAATATTTCGGGTACTTTTTTATCCATTCTCAAAACTCTCCCTTTCTATGTTTGGATTGGTGTTTCGTTTAAAGCAGTTCTATTCCGGCTTCTTTGCATTTTTCTTTGGTATCGTTGTCCCAGATAGAAACCTGGACTTCTCCGATATGGGCTTTCTGGAGCAGCAGCATACACAATCTGGATTGACCGATTCCGCCGCCGATGGTGAGCGGAAGGGTCTCGCTGAGCAGAAGCTGATGGAACATCAAATTCTTCCGGTCCAGCGCGTTCGCTTTTTTCAACTGAGATTCAAGGGAATCCTTGTCGACACGAATCCCCATTGATGAAATCTCGAACGCGCATCCCAACAGGTCGTTCCAGAACAGGATATCGCCGTTGAGCTGCCAGTCATCATAATCGGGCGCGCGACCGTCATGCCTGACTCCGGATTTCAGGACATCGCCTATCTGCATCACGAACACGGTTTTATGTTCTTTCGTATAGGCGTTCTCACGCTCCTTGGGCGTAAGCTCGGGATACAGATCCTCCAGCTCCTGTGTGGTGACAAAGGAGACCTCGTCTTTGAGTTCCGTGCTCAGCTTTGGAAACAATGATTTGATGAAATCATTGGTTTCGCAAATCACCTTGACTTCCGCCCTTACCACGCTTTTTAAATATTCGACGTTGCGCTGCTCGCGGGTAATGACTTTCTCCCAGTCCCACTGATCCACGTAGATGGAGTGCAGATTGTCCAGCTCCTCGTCTCTGCGGATAGCGTTCATATCGGTATAGAGGCCCTCGCCCGCCGGGAAGCCGTATTTGTATAACGCGTAACGCTTCCACTTTGCCAGCGAATGAACCACTGCGCCGTTGGTACCGGTAGCGGCGATATCGAATACGACCGCTCTTTCCGTTCCGTTCAGGTCGTCGTTTAAGCCGGTTGACGGTTCGACGAACAGCGGAGCGGAAACTCTTTTCAGGTTCAGAGCCGCGCTGAGCTTATCTTCAAAATACCGCTTGATCAAGCCGATTGCTGTCTGGGTTTCGTAAAGTGATAATACGGATCGGTAGTTCTGTGGGATAAAAGTCTTGCCCAATGTTAATGTCCTGCCTTTCGTGCCTTCGTTAAAAAAATTAAGGCACTGCGGGAGACTTACCCCACAGCGCCTTTGCTGTTTGGTGGCATTATAAACCATCAGGAGCAATTTGTCAATACCTTTTTCAAAAATTTTTCCACAAAAATTTTGTTATCAAAAAGGAGCGCCGAACATATACTGATACCAAATTATACCGCCTAAACCTTTATAAAAATTTTTATAAAGAAATTTTATGCAGAAAAGGGTTGACAAATAGAAATAAGGGAGTATAATGAAGCAAACGACAAAGATGTCTGACATAGGAATTACAGGGGGAATACTCCCTGTAGTTAAATGTCGGACATCTTTTTTATTTTTCATTTATTCAATTCGACTTTGGATATTTAGGAGAGATTCAAAATGCTAAGTGAAGGTCAAAACAATTATAGAATCCCCGCGGGATGCGCGATTTCCGGCATCTTTTCCAAAACCGGAAAACGAATCGGCGGCGAAAAGATTATAAAGTCCATCAGCCTGATGCGCGAGCGTTCCAACGGGCTCGGCGGAGGATTTGCCGGCTACGGAATTTACCCGGACTACAAGGATTTTTACGCGCTGCACGTATTCTATGATTCGCAAAAAGCGAAGGAAGAATGCGAAGCGTTCCTCGAACGCCATTTTGATATTGTAAATCTCTCGAAGATTCCGACCAAAAAAGTTCCGTCCATCACCAACGAGCCGCTCATCTGGCGCTACTTTGTAAAACCGCTGCCGACCAAACTTGAGAGCAGCCAGCTGGACGAGGACGAGTTCACCGCGCGCACCGTTATCAAAGTCAACGTGAACATCGACGGCGCGTACATATTCTCCTGCGGAAAAAACATGGGCGTTTTCAAAGCAGTGGGGTACCCCGAAGATGTCGGCGAGTTCTACAAGCTGGACCAGTACGAGGCTTACTGCTGGACCGCGCACGGCAGATACCCGACCAACACGCCCGGATGGTGGGGCGGCGCGCATCCGTTCGCGCTGCTTGACCTGTCGGTCGTGCACAACGGCGAGATTTCCTCTTACGACGCCAACCGCCGCTTTATCGAAATGTACGGCTACAAGTGCACGCTGCTGACGGATACCGAAGTGATTACCTATATTATTGATTACCTCTGCCGCAAGCAGGGTCTGACCCTGAAAGAAGCCGCCGACGTCATCGCAGCGCCTTTCTGGTCCACGATTGCGAAAAAGGACGAAAAAGAAAAACAGCGCCTGACCTACCTGCGCAACACCTTTTCAAGCCTTTTGATCACCGGTCCGTTCTCGCTGATTATCGGCTTTGCCAGCGGCATCATGGCGATCAACGACCGGCTCAAGCTGCGCTCGATGGTCGTCGGCGAAAAAGGCGACAACGTCTACGTTGCCAGCGAGGAAAGCGCAATCCGCATTATTGAGCCGGATTTGGACCGCGTGTTCGCGCCGCGCGGCGGCGAGCCGGTCATATACACCTTCAACAAAGGCGTAAAGATATAAATTGCCAAATCTAATTCTAATAAGGATAGGAAAATCGTTATGCTGCAAGACTTTATATATCCAGAATACGAAGTGCAAAGAAACAAGGACCGCTGCATAACCTGCCGCGTCTGTGAACGGCAGTGCGCAAACGAGGTCCATAAATACGACGAAGAACTGAAAACGATGGTCTGCGACGATGCAAAATGCGTCGCCTGCAACCGCTGCGTCGCGCTTTGCCCGACAAAAGCGCTCAAAATCGTAAAATCAAAGAATACCTACCGCGAAAACGACCATTGGAACAGCGGTTTTATCAACGATATTTTCCGTCAGGCGGGAACCGGCGGCGTTCTGCTCTCTTCCATGGGAAACCCGCTGCCTTTGCCGGTTTACTGGGACAGAATCCTGCTGAACGCTTCGCAGGTCACGAACCCCTCGATCGACCCACTCAGAGAGCCGATGGAGACCAAAACCTTCCTCGGCGCGCGTCCTTCCAAAATCGAGCGCGACAAGGACGGCAATATCATCGACAACACCAAACCGCATCTCGAACTCAGCACGCCGATTATGTTTTCGGCGATGTCGTACGGTTCTATCAGCTACACCGCACACGAAAGCCTTGCGCGGGCCGCGACGGAGCTGGGCATTTACTACAACACCGGCGAGGGCGGTCTGCACGAGGATTTCTACAAGTACGGCCCGAACACCATCGTTCAGGTAGCGTCCGGACGCTTCGGCGTACATAAGGACTATCTGAACGCGGGCGCCGCGATTGAGATTAAAATGGGTCAGGGCGCAAAGCCCGGCATCGGCGGACACCTTCCCGGCACGAAAATTGTGGGCGACATTTCGAGAACCAGAATGATTCCCGAAGGCACCGACGCCATTTCCCCCGCGCCGCACCATGACATTTACTCCATCGAGGACCTGCGCCAGCTGGTTTTGTCGCTGAAAGAGGCGACCAACTACACCAAGCCGGTTATTGTAAAGATTGCCGCCGTTCACAACGTCGCCGCGATCGCATCCGGTATTGCCCGCAGCGGCGCGGATATCATCGCGATCGACGGCTTCAGAGGCGGAACCGGCGCCGCGCCCACCAGAATCCGCGACAACGTCGGCATTCCGATCGAGCTTGCGCTCGCGAGCGTGGATAAGCGGCTCAGAGACGAAGGCATCCGCAACAGCATATCGCTTGTGGTCGGCGGCTCGATCCGCTGCAGCACCGATGTCGTCAAAGCGATCGCGCTCGGCGCGGACGCGGTGTATATCGCCACCAGCGCGTTGCTCGCGCTCGGCTGCCATCTGTGCAGAAGCTGCCACAGCGGAAAATGCAACTGGGGCATCGCGACCCAGCGTCCCGACCTCGTCAAACGATTAAATCCCGACATCGGCGCAAAGCGCCTTGTCAACCTGATTTCCGCGTGGACGCACGAAATCAAGGAAATCATGGGCGGAATGGGCATCAACTCGATCGAAGCGCTCAAAGGCAACCGCCTTATGCTCAGAGGCGTGGGCCTGAACGAGAAAGAGCTTGAAATTTTAGGCATTCTGCACGCAGGAGAGTAATACGATGAAACGTGTTATTGTAAACGAAAAATGGTGCCTTGGCTGTCATCTGTGCGAGTATTACTGCGCTTTCGCGAACTCGAACAAGGACAGCATGGTCAAGGCGCTCAAGGATGTTGTGATTAATCCAAGAATCCGCGTCGAGGAGAAGGACGGAATCAGCTTCGCGGTCAACTGCCGCCACTGCAGCGAAGCCCTTTGCGTCAAAAGCTGTATCGCCGGAGCGCTTTCAAAGATCGACGGGGTTGTGCGCATCAACAAAGACAAATGCGTCGGCTGCCATACCTGCGTTCTCGTCTGCCCGTACGGTGCCATTATGCCCAGCGAAAAGGGCGTCATGCAGAAATGCGAGCTCTGCCTGCAGAACGCGTGCGGCGAGCCGCTATGCGTGAAAGGTTGTCCGAACAAAGCAATTGAGCTTAGGGAGGTAACACCATGAAGTACGTAATCATCGGAAACTCGGCCGCCGCTATCGGCTGCATCGAGGGAATCAGAAGCATTGATAAAGAAGGAAGCATTACCGTTATTTCCAGGGAAAACTGGCACACCTATTCCCGTCCGCTCATTTCCTACCTTCTGCTCGGCAAAACCGACACGGAGCGGATGAAGTACCGCCCCGACAGCTTCTACGAGGACAACAACTGCACCGTCATGCTCGGAACCGCCGCGGTAAAAATTCTTCCCGAGCAAAAACAGGTTATCACCGACGACGGAAAAAGCATAGCTTACGACAAGCTATTGGTGGCGACCGGCTCCAATCCGTTCGTTCCTCCGATTGAAGGCATGGACACCGCGCCGAGCGTACATACGTTTATGTCCTTAAACGACGCGCTCGCGCTCAAGAAAGACCTGACGCCGGAAAGCAGAGTGCTTGTGCTCGGCGGCGGCCTGATCGGCCTGAAATGCGTCGAGGGCATCCTGCACATGGTCAAAAAGATTACGGTTATTGATATGGCGGACAGGGTGCTGCCGAGCATTCTTGACGCCGACGGTTCAAAAATCGTACAGAATCATCTTGAGAAAAAGGGCGTCGAGTTCCTGCTGGGCAACAGCATCGTAAAGGTAGCCGGGCAGAAAGCCTACCTGAAAAACGGCGAGGTGCTCGATTTTGACAACCTTGTCATCGCGGTCGGCGTGCGTCCCAACACCGCGCTGGTCGCCGAAGCCGGCGGAAAGGTGAACAGAGGAATCTGCACCAACCTCAAATGCGAAACCTCCATTCCCGACGTGTACGCCGCGGGGGACTGCACCGAAAGCTATGACATTACCTGCGATCAGGTAAGAGTGCTCGCGCTCCTCCCGAACGCCTACATGCAGGGCGAAACCGCCGGCATCAACATGGCGGGCGGCAATAAACTCTACGACCACGCCATTCCGATGAACGCCATTGGTTTCTTCGGACTGCACATCATTTCGGCGGGAGTCTACGACGGCGAATGCTACAAAAAGGTTACCGAAAACAGCTACAAAAAGCTGTTCTACAAAGACAACGTCCTCAAGGGCTTCATTCTGATCGGGGACGTTGCGAGAGCAGGCATTTACACCGCGCTGATCCGCGAGAAAAAACCGCTCGACAGCATCGACTTTGAGCTGATTAAGGAAAAGCCGCAGCTAATGGCGTTTTCCTCAAGAGAAAGAGCGGACAGACTGAACAACGGAATAAAACTGTAATATAAGGAATGAGATCTATGGAAAGAAATTGCATGGGCGAAAGATACATCGGCTGCGGAAGCCGGGGCGAAACCATCATACTGCACGGCGTGCCCGGCAACGCGCTCGGCGCTTATCTGGACGGTTCGGATATCATTGTTTACGGCAACGCGCAGGACGCGACCGGCGACACCATGAACGAAGGAACCATCACCATTTACGGCAGCACCGGCGACGCCTGCGGACTGTGTATGCGCGGCGGGGAAATCTACGTCCGCGACGACGCGGGCTACCGCGCGGGCATCCACATGAAAGCCTAT
>JAKPGJ010000039.1 GCA_029550965.1 Bacillota bacterium | reverse complement strand
TTGGTCATCTTTTTGTTCGGCGAGAAGTAGCCCTTTTCGCTCTCGAACAAGCCCAGATTGGTTGCCGAAGCGACCGCTTTGTATGCCCAGTCGGGAACCTCCTTAATGTCGACGAAGGTTTCCTTTGCCGAGAGTTCGGGCAGCGAGAGTGCGGCGGATGTCATCACCGCGGCCTGCGCTTTGGTTATGGGTTCAAGCGGTTTGAAGTAGCCGTTTCCGAGCTCGACAATGCCCAGCTTCAACGCATGCGCAAGATAACCCTTCCTGCCGGCGGTTAGTTTATTGTCGTCGATAAACTGGGTGTCGGTGACCGCCGTCATGTCCTCGTCCAGTCCCGCGGCAGCCATCAGCATGACCAAAAAGTCGATTCTGCTGACTTCTTTCGTCGGTTCGAAGGTATAAACGCCGTTCTCCAGCTTGTATGTCATAATTCCGTTTTCCGCCATGCGGATTGCGGCGATATGCGCGCTGCTGGCTTTTAAATCCTCGAACTTGATGCCGCTTTTGTTCTCCTCAACCACAATGGTGACCTTTGCCTCGCCGGATACGTTTCCGAATCTGTCCATCGCCGTATAAACAAGCGTATCCGTACCGGTAAAGCCGCTCTGCGGCGTATAGACAATGCTTCCGTTCTTGCTGATTCGCGCGTATCCGTTGCGCGGATATTTTACGATTTTAAAGGAAACGCTGTCGTTGTCCGGCTCGACAACCGTAAGCGTTCCATAAACGGTGATGTCCTCCAGCGTCGTCAGCGTGCTGTCGGAAGCGATGGGCGAGAAGTTCGCTTTCTCAAGTACGCTGATCTGGCAGGGAATCTCAATGTCCTCCCAACCTTCGGCGCGCGTGGTAAAGGTGAACGTGCAGGTCTGCGTTTCTTTTGAATCCGGGTTAAACTTCAGATAGTCCAGCGACGCAACCGGAATCGTCTGTCCGGCGATGACTTTTACGCCGTTGAGCAAAAGCACGCCTTTTTCCGGCAGTTTGCTTATGACGATATAATCGAAATCAGCCCCTACTGTTTTTACAAAATCCTCTTTTGAAAAGCTGACGGTCTCGCCGGCGACCGAGCATTTTTCAAGCGTTGTCGTTTTCCGCAGATAGGTTAATGCCGGTGAAATATCGCCGCTTGCGGCGGACGCTCCGAAAGCAAACAAAACAGCCACAACAACACAGAGTGTAACAAGTCTAAGCAGCTTCAATTTTTTTCATTCCTTTCCTCATAATCGTTTCGCTATAGATATAATAGTCAAATAACGGAAAAATATACCGGTTTTTTCCAGTTAAAATCAAAAATTAGTTTGTCCTTTACGAAAAATATGTTGCAAAAAATTATCAATGGAATATAATAATATCTAACTGGTCATACTTTTCCGACAGCATGAGGGTTTTTTAGTCAACGGGACTTGAAAACGAAAATAGAACGGGGAAATGCGTCATGTTAAGAGATATACAGGATAAAATTCTAAAAGCGAAAAAAGAAAAGGATTACTGCATCATCGCGCACACCTATCAGGCAAGGGAGATTTGCGAAGTCGCGGATTATGTCGGCGATTCCTTCCAGCTTGCGGTTTCCGCGACCAAAGCGCCGCAGAAGAACATTCTGCTGTGCGGCGTGCGCTTTATGGCAGAAACGGCAAAGATATTAAACCCGGATAAAAACGTTTATATCGCGAACAAGCTGGCCGGCTGCCCGATGGCGGAACAGATGGATAGACCGTATATCGAAAAGATGAAGGAGTTCTACAAGGGCTATACCGTCGTCGCCTACATCAACACGACCGCCGAGCTGAAAACCGTCTGCGACGTATGCGTCACCAGCTCGAGCGCGGTCAAAATCGTCAGCAAGCTGCCAAACAAAAACATTCTGTTCATTCCGGACAAAAACTTAGGCTCATACGTCGCGTCACAGCTGCCGGATAAACATATTGTCACTTTGGACGGCTGCTGCCCGATTCACGCCGCGATCACCCGCCGCGATACCGAGGAAGCAAAGAAAGAGCATCCGAACGCTTTGCTTCTGGTGCATCCCGAGTGCAGAAAAGAGGTGCTCGAGCTCGCAGACTTCATCGGCTCTACCAGCGCGATTATGGAGTACGCGAAAAAGAGCGATCACAAGGAGTTTATCATCGGCACCGAAAACAGCATCGTCGAACACCTCCAGTACGACGAACCGGAGAAGCAGTTCTACCCGCTCTCCAAGAAGTTTTTGTGCCCAAACATGAAGATTACGACGCTGATGGACGTTTACAACGCGATCGTCCACGACAGCGGTTATCCGATTGAACTGGACGAGGACACCATCGTCAAAGCGAGAAAATGCATTGACGAAATGATTCGCTTAGGATAAGCGGTCGAACAAAAGAAGGTTTATATATGAAAGACGGTTTTATAAAGGCGGCCGCCGGAACGGTCAACGTTTCGGTCGCGGATGTCGAAAAAAACACCGAAGAGATTAAAAAGCGCATATCGGAAGCGGACAAGGCGGGCGTAAACCTGCTTGTCCTGCCCGAGCTGTGCGTGACCGGCTACACCTGCGGGGATTTGTTCTATTCGGAGGTTCTGCTGTCCGCTTCCCAAAAAGCGCTGGTCGAAATCAGCGCCTATACAAAGGGCAAATATCCGGTTGTCGTCGTAGGGCTGCCGATTCCGTACGCGTCCAAGCTGTTCAACTGCGCCGCCGTTTTGCACGACGGCGAGGTTTTGGCGCTCGTGCCGAAAACCCATCTGCCCAACTACAACGAGTTTTATGAAAAGCGGCAGTTCACCTCGGGGCTGGCGTTAAAAGGAAAGAATACCGTCATCACGATTGACGGCAAGCAAATCCCCTTCGGATGCAACATTCTGTTCAAACACGCCGAAATGCAGAACTTTGTATTCGGCGTGGAAATCTGCGAGGATTTGTGGGCGCCCGAACCGCCCAGCAGTCTGCTGACCAAAGCGGGCGCGGTCATCATCGCGAACCCGTCCGCTTCCAACGAAATCATCGGCAAAGAGGGCTTCCGCCGGCTGTTGGTCAGCTCCGCCTCCGCCCGCTATATCTGCGGCTATATCTACTGCAACGCCGGCATGGGCGAGTCCACGCAGGACATGGTGTTCTCGCAGCACAGCTTAATCGCCGAGAACGGAACCGTTTTGGCCGAGAACAAACCTTTTGAGGAAAGAGATTTGCTAATCACCGAGATCGACTGCAGCCGACTGGTCGGCGAGCGGCACCGCATGACCTGCTTCAGCCCGGTCAGCGACGAATCGATAAAAACGATTACCTTTTCGCAAACCATAAAAGAAACCGCTCTTACCCGTCCGTTCAGCCCGCGCCCGTTCGTTCCGAGCGACCGCGCGGAATTGAGCGAACGCGCCGAAGCGATTCTGCGCATTCAGTCTTACGGATTAAAAAAGCGCGTCGAGCACACGCGCGCGAAAGCGGTTGTCGTAGGCGTTTCTGGCGGGCTTGACAGCTGTCTCGCTTTGCTGGTCACGGCGCGCGCGATGGACCTTTTAAGCCGTCCGCGCAAGGACATCATCGCGGTTACCATGCCCTGCTTCGGCACAACGGCGCGCACCAAGCGCAACGCCGAAAGGCTGTGCGAATACTTGGGCGTCACCCTGCGCGAAGTCAACATCACCGACGCGGTCAACCAGCATTTTAAAGACATCGGGCACGACAGCGCCGTCCATGACGTAACCTACGAAAACAGTCAGGCAAGGGAACGCACGCAGGTATTAATGGACATCAGCAATCAGGCGGGCGGCTTTGTCGTCGGAACCGGCGACCTGTCCGAGCTCGCGCTGGGCTGGGCGACCTACAACGGCGACCATATGTCCATGTACGGCGTCAACGCGTCGGTCCCGAAAACGCTGGTGCGCTATATCATTCAGTACGTCGCGGACCGTTCGGAAAAGAACCTCGCCGACGTTTTGACCGATATTCTGTCTACGCCGGTTTCCCCCGAACTGCTTCCGGCGGACGAGAACGGCGAAATCAATCAGAAAACCGAGGATTTGGTCGGACCCTACGAGCTGCACGACTTCTTCTTGTACCATATGCTGCGTTTCGGCTGTTCCCCGGCGAAAATCTACCGGCTGGCGAAATACGCGTTTGCGGGTCAGTACTCGGACGAAACCATCCTGCGCTGGCTGAAAGTCTTTGTAAAACGCTTCTTTGCGCAGCAGTTCAAACGCTCCTGCATGCCGGACGGGCCCAAAGTCGGCACGGTCAGCCTTTCGCCGCGCGGCGACTGGAGAATGCCGTCCGACGCATCCTGCAGCCTGTGGCTGTCAGAACTGGAAAATTTAAAATAAGAAAAACAGGAGTAGCGAAGCTACTCCTTTCAAAAGGATACGGAAAGATGAAGTACGATATTGAGTTGGTTGGAAAAATTGGTTCCATGGCGCTAATCCGCGAAGCGGAACATGACATCAATTACAACGTGTTCAGCCGTATCGGCAGCGAACTGCGCCCCGGCATGATCTGGGTGTCCTCCGGCGCTGTTGAAATCGGCAGGCTGGATTATATCAAAAGAAACGGACACGAGCTGGAAGGCTCCAAAAGCGACGTTATGACCGATTACTCCTCGCAGGGGCAGACGATTCTGATGGAGGAATACCGGCGCTATATTCCGGCGAAATACTCCGTCCGTCAGCTTCTGGTTGAACATACCCATTTCAACGACCCCGAAAAAAGAGACCACATCTATCAGTTCTTGATGCGCTGCCCCAAGCAGAACGCGATTCCCATCGTAAACTACAACGATACGGTCAGCTTCGAGGAAAACCGGCGCTGGGAGCTCGAACAGCTCCGCAACAACGGACACGAAAGAGTGTTCGAATGCATCGACAACGACGAGACCGCCGCGGTCATCTCCACGCTGGTTCACCCAAAGTATCTGCTCATTTTCACTTCCGTCAACGGCATTTACAGAAATCCGAAAGACCCGTCCACGCTGGTCGAGGCGGTGGAGGGCAGCAGCCCCGACGAAGTCATACAGGCCATCGAGGAGCTGCAGAAGCAGTGCTACGGCGCGAGCCGTTCCGGCGCGAACGGCGCAAAAACCAAGCTGGAGTTTATCAAAGAGCCTATCCGCCAGGGAACCACCGTTATCATCGCAAGCTCGAAATACAGAATTTCGGACGTGCTCGCCGGCAGCTGCCCGCGCACGATTTTCAGGACAAGATAAAACAACGCCCGCTGAAAAGTCTTTCGGCGGGCTTCTTTTTTCTCAAAAACGATTCGGCTTAAACCGGCGAGTTCCGGCAGTCCACAAGGTTTACGTCGGTAACGTCGGGTATCTTTTTCAGCGCGGAAACAAGTTTGCTGTGCCTGGAACCGACGCTGATTTCATAAATCGCTTCGTTGTAATCCGCGGTGCTGTTGATCGAGGTCAGCCTGTATCGGAACCCGTTCTCGGAAAGCATTTTTGCGGCGTACTCCAACGCCGTATCGGTTTTCGCGCGGACAATCAGCAAAAACGACGGGTCGTAGTTTCCGATGATTTTTAAGGACAGGAAGGTCAAAAAGCCGATTAAAAGGCTGCCGACAAGCGTCAGGATGTAATAGTGCGCGCCGGCGGTAATCCCCGCGGCGACCGCCCAGAACATAAACGCGGTGTCGGATGCGTCCTTGATGGCGGTTCTGAAGCGGACGATGCTCAACGCGCCCACCATGCCGAGCGAAAGCGCGAGGTTCGAAGTGATGGACAGTACGATTAACGCGCTGGTCGTGCATACCATAAGCAGCGTTCCTTCGAAACTGCGGCTGAAGGATACGCCCTTATATGTAAGCCTGTAAATAAGCAGAATAAAAAGACCGGCAATAAACGCTACTCCGACCGAGAAAAAAATATCCGCTACGGTAATTTCCGAGGAAAATCCCTCAAGCACGCTTTTTTTGATTGCGTCAAAAATACTCATTGTCTTATCCCTCTCTGTAAAATCCCGCCGTTTGCTTAATACAGGAAGCGCACAGCGCGTATTTGGAAACCGAAAGCTGCGGCGCGTCCGCTCTGCACAAAATCCGTATAAAGTCCGGCAGTTTTCCGTTGTATTTTATTTCCATAATGACGTTTAACGGGTGAATCACGGGAATTCCGGCTCTGTTTTTATCGAACAGCGACGCCGGCTCGGGCGGCAGCGTCTGAATCCGCGTGTCGAAGGTGACGCGGACATTCAGACCGTCTAAATAGTACGCCTCCCGGTTGTACCGGACCGTCAGAACCGGGCGCATGCCTTTTGACTGCAGCTCCGCTGCAAGCCGCAGCAGCTTTCCGGAGAATACGTCGGTCTGGAACGGCTGAGAAGATAGAATGGCCAGCTCCCTGCCTGTTATAACCGCGCTTTCCTTTTCGGTTTTTACCCCGCGCTTGGTTTTTTTCTCAAGCTTGATCATGTTCTCCGAACAATTGTAGGTGCGAATCCGAAACTTCGTATGCACCGCAAGCCCGTCGGTTTTCTCATAATAAGCGGTATAGTACGGGTCGTCAAAATAAAGGCTTGAAACCTGATAACTTCCTTCGGGGTTGTGCGCGTCCAGACGAAGCACCTTTGCGACGCGGTTTTTTATCACCGCGTACTGCCGGTAGTCGAGTATATACTTTTCCTCAATCCGTTCCAAAATACCACTCCTATTGCCGCTTATATCCGTACGCCGCCATCTGTTCGTCCGTCAGCGAAAAATAGCTTTTTATCTGATTGTAAAGCTGGGCATACCGGCTTTTCTGAAAGTAAATCAGGTTGTTGACGTGGCTTTCCCAGCTGCTTTTTGACCAGTTCCACTTTTGAAAGTCCCGCTCCATGTCCTGCTGGATCAGGCCTTTCAGCTCGTTGATTCTGCCGCGTACGTTTTCTTCGGTCCATATCGTGTTCATCTGCCAGGCAAGCCGGCGCAGAAATTCTTCTTTAAAACTACTGTTCTTTAACAGCGCGTTGATGAGCGCGGTGGAAAACATATCATACGCCCCGGTGCCGGCCGGATTGAGGTGCTCCGCGACCGTCGGATGCGTCGCGCTTGCAAAGCTCTGGTCCACGTCGTACAGAATCCACCGCCATTTTCCGTCCATCGCGTTGCTCTTGTAAAACCGAATGTTGCCGTTGTCCTGATTCGCGATGTAAATCTCCGCGCAGATGTAATCGATATAATTCTCTTTATCTATTCTGTCGATAACGTACTGATAATATTCTTCGTTGCTCAAATCATGGGTGCGCACGTATCGGATCAGTTCCTGATACTCGTTGCTGTCGGTTCCGTTCGCGCGCGCAAGAACAACCGAATCCGCCGGTATGTTGTGGTTGCCGGCTATGAAGTTCTCGTTGATTTTCTCTTTGATATAATAAACGCCCCAGAATTCGCCGTTGAGGTACAAAACCGCGGGACGGTATTTCTGAACATCCAGCGTGATATATTCCGCCGCAAGCGAGGTAATCAGCTCGTCCCGCATCCGCGCGCGCTTGAAATCCTGCCCGGAGTTTCGAAGCACAAAGGCCTCATACGTCGAAATCCCCTGGTCGCCGAACAGCTTGTAATTTAACTCCTTGGCGCCGTAAATCGACCGAAAAAAGCAGGAAAACGACTTCATTTCCAGCGCTCTTGAGTAAGCGCCGAAGATACGGATGCCGCAGGGCAACGAAAAACCGGTGCCATCATTGGCAAAAAAAGAAACGGTGGCTGCTTTTTCCCACTGCTGCCAGTAGTTTGCGCCGACATGCGGAAACTCCGGCGAAGCGTTCGGCCCCTCCACATAAATGCCGGTGTAGTAGTCCCACAGATTATTCGGGTTGGTGATGAGGGAGACCACGTCCAGGCTGTGCCCTTCGTTGATGACGTATATCAGGTCCAGCACTTTGCCGGGCGCATAGCCCTCCTCAAAGCAGCGCGCCCGTATCACGGTCGTCTCGCGCAGTTCAATCGGCCCTGTATATAACCGCGACGATTCGGTCGGCTCGGTGCAGTCGAGCGTGTACCGGATAACCCCTCTGCCGCTTAACTCGACGCGCAGCGAGTCCACGTCGTTGTAAACCCCCTGCGGTACGGAAGCGGTAGGCTGCGAGGCCTGCTTCGCCGCGGCAGCCGCGTTCGCGGCGTTCGGGGTCGCGTACGATAAAATGGAGAACTCGTCCGACCCGCTCGCGCGCCCGTACGCGGTGTTCGCGGCAAGCGGCGGAATACTGATGCAGTCTATAATAACGTTATCCTTTGACAAATAAACGGTTTCCCCTTCCGACGAAAGCGAGAAGGGCAGGACCGAGTAGCCCGAAGGGATGTTGCTGTTTTCCGTCGAAAGGATAAAGGTGATATATCCGCCCGCCTTTACGACGACGTCCGGCAGCGGCGCAAGCGTGAGTTTTCTTGCGTCGTCGGACAGATACATTCCTTTTAAAGAAATATCCGTGTTCGAGTTGTTGTGCAGTTCTATGAAATCATGATAGGTTCCGTACGGACCGGGTATATACTTCTTGTTGATCGAAACCGCTTCGGAAATTTCGATTCCGGAGGGCCGGACGCTCTTGGCGTATTCTTTCCTGCCCCAGTCGTCGTTTGAAAAACCGATGCTCGGGCTTTCGGCGATATATCCGCCGTCTTCGCTTTCCTTGGCGTACTGCCAGCTTTTGCCTCTGCCGGCGCTGACGGCTTTGAACGGCACACACTGCTTCTTTTCGGCGGTGGAAAGGATAATCAGCTCGCCCTCGGCGATGGAAAAGTTGGCGTGTATTTCGTCGCCGTTTACCATATTTTTCCCGTCGGCGATGACGACCATGCATTCGCCCGGCTGCAGCGTCCGTTCGGGAAGCGGATATTTCATCGCGTTTCCGCTGTCGTCAGAAAGGCACCAGCCTTTTGTGGAAACCGGGCCGTCCGAAATGTTGGTCAATTCTATGATGTCGCAGACCGCGCCTTTATAAGCCGTTTCATCAACCGAGAGCATGATCTCGCTGACGATAATCGCGGGGTTCTTCTCGGTTCTGCTGTCGATAAACGCGCTGATTCCCTCGTCGGTGTTCGCAAAACCAAGCGACGGGCGCATAGCCTGATAGACGACTTTGCCGGTTTCGTCAACGGTTCTGCAGTACGAAACGTTGTCGTCCGTATAAACGTACTCGACGACAGAATACTTGCCGCTTCTGTCCGACAATACAACCGGCTCGCCCGACGAATAGCCGAACGAAGCGTGAACTTCGCCGTCCGCGTAGGTTCCTTTCCCGTCAGCAAACACAATAAGAAACTCTTCCGGCTTTAGTTTTATATCCGGCAGCGCGAACTTGTGCGGGTTGTCGATATCGTCCGACAAATACCAGCCGTTCGTCGAAACCTCTTTGTCCGAAATATTCGCAATCTCCACAATATCCGAAAAACTGCCGCTTTTGTCCGGCAGGACCGATTTGTTTGAAAGCAGTACTTCGTTAATCACGAGCGGGCCGGCGCTGCTGCTTTTGCTGTTTTTAAAAGCCTGCACGCCCTCGGCGGTGTTCGGAAAGCCCGGGCTGGCGTCGGGCGTGACCACAAAAATGCCGCCCTGCAGCGCATACACATAATTGCTCTCGGTCGCGACGGTTTTGACCGAGTCAATGACCTCGCCGGCGGGAGACAGAAAATAAACCCATTCGCCGCCCTCGCCTTTCAGAGAAAACGGAACCTTTTTGCCGTCCAGAAAAACAACGAGGTATTCGCCGCGCTTAAAGGTTCTGCTCTCAAACACATACCGGATATTGCTGTTTTTGTTGTCGGTGAGCATAAACCCGTACAGGTCAAAATCCTCGCCGTCGTTGTAAAGTTCTATATAATCGCTGTAAACGCCGTTCTCGTCGCAGATGATAGACCGGTTTCGGGAGCAAACTTCCGTAATCTTTACCCGAATGTTCTTGATTTCGCCGTTCAGGTTGACAGGTTTTCCGACATAGTTTGCCACAAGACCGCAAAGCAAAGCCGCCGTCACAAGACAGGCGAGCAGGATTCCGGCTATCTTCAGTTCGCGCTTTTTTATAAGCATAATATCCCCGACAATTCTTAAATAATAAGACAGGATACCATATTATGTGCATCCTGTCTTTATTATATATAATTTTCTACCTATGTCAATTTATTTTTGTGTTGAACGACGATATATTATGCTCGACGAGCGTTTTCTTTCGATTGAATATATTCGTCGATCGATTCCGCCGCGGTTTTGCCCGCGCCCATCGCCAAAATAACCGTTGCCGCGCCGGTGACCGCGTCTCCGCCGGCAAAAACGCCTTCGCGGCTGGTTCTGCCCTTCTCGTCGGTGACGATGCCTCCCCATTTCTCGGTGGCCAAATTCTGGGTCGTGGACTTAATCAGCGGATTCGGGGAAGTGCCGATCGCCATAATCACGCACTCCACGTCAAGAATAAACTCGCTGTCCGGTTTTACAATCGGTCTGCGTCTGCCCGATTCGTCCGGCTCGCCGAGCGTCATCTCGACGCATTTGATTCCCTTGACGAACTTGTTCTCGTCCGGAAGAATCTCGACCGGGTTGGTCAGCAGCTTGAAGATGATGCCTTCCTCTTTCGCGTGCTCGATTTCTTCGGCTCTTGCGGGCAGTTCTTTCTCGCCTCTGCGGTAAACGATATACACCTCGTCCGCGCCGAGCCGCTTTGCGCATCTTGCCGCGTCCATCGCGACGTTTCCGCCGCCGACGACCGCGACCCTGCCGGCGCGCAGAATCGGCGTGGCGTTGTTTTCCTTATACGCTTTCATCAGGTTGACGCGGGTGAGGAACTCGTTGGCGGAATACACGCCCTTCAGGTTTTCGCCCTTGATGCCCATAAAGCGGGGCAGTCCGGCGCCGGAGCCGATGAACACAGCCTCGTAGCCTTCCTCAAACAGCTCGTCGATGGACAGCGTCTTTCCGATGACCACATTGGTTTTGATTTTAACGCCCAGCTCTTTGAGCGCGTCGATCTCTTTTTTCACGATTTCCTTCGGCAGTCTGAACTCGGGGATTCCGTACACCAGCACGCCGCCCGGCGTATGCAGAGCCTCGAAAATGGTGACGTCGTACCCTTTTTTCGCCAGATCGCCTGCGCAGGTCAGTCCCGCCGGTCCCGAACCGATGACCGCCACGCGGTGTCCGTTCGGCTCCGGCCTTGTTATTTTTCCGGTAAAGCGCTCGTTATGCCAGTCGGCGACAAAGCGCTCCAGTCTGCCGATGGCGACCGGCTCGCCTTTGATTCCGCGCACGCACTTCTGCTCGCACTGCGTTTCCTGCGGGCAGACGCGTCCGCAGACGGCGGGAAGCGAGCTGGAGAGCGCGATGATTTCATAGGCTTTCTCAAAATTCCCTTCCGCGACCTCTTTGATGAAGTCGGGAATGTTGATCCTGACCGGGCAGCCCGCGACGCAGGGTCTGTGTTTGCAGTTCAGGCAGCGCTTCGCCTCGTCAATCGCCTGCTCTTTCGTATATCCCAGCGCAACCTCCAGAAAGTTTTTAATTCTGACCTCGGGCGGCTGAGCCGGCATCTCGTTCTTTTTCAATGACATGTTCGGCATTTTATATGATTTTCCTTTCACTCAGCTTTTTTGAACAAATTGCAGGTCTTTTCGTACTCGTGTTTTTCAAACGACTTATACATCGAGACCCGATCCATAGCCTCGTCGAAATCAACCAGATGTCCGTCGAAATCCGGACCGTCGACGCAGGCGAACTTGACCTCTCCGCCTACGGTCAGGCGGCAGCCGCCGCACATTCCGGTTCCGTCTATCATAATCGGGTTCATGCTGACGACGGTTTTCACTCCGTATTCCTTGGTGAGCGCGCTTACAAACTTCATCATAATCAGCGGTCCGATGGCGATGACCTCGTCATACTGCTCGCCGCTGTCCAGCAGCGCTTTTAACGCGTTCGTCACAAGCCCCTTCTCGCCGTAGCTGCCGTCGTCGGTCATCATCACCAGTTTGTCGGAAACGGCTCTGAACTCGTCCTCAAGAATCACCAAATCCTTGGTCCGAAATCCCGCGATCGTGTGCACCTCCGCGCCCTGCTCGTGCAGTTTCTTCGCGACCGGGTACGCGATGGCGCAGCCGACGCCGCCGCCCACCACCGCTACTTTCTTCAAACCTTCCGTTTCCGTCGGTTTTCCGAGCGGTCCGACGAAGTCGCTGATATACTCGCCCTCCGCCTTGCGGTCAAGAAGCGCGGTCGTAGCGCCGACGATTTGATAAATAATCGTGACAGAGCCTTTCTCCCGGTCATAGTCCGCGATTGTGAGCGGGATGCGCTCGCCTTCGCTGTCAACTCTCAGAATAATAAACTGACCGGGCTGCGCTTTTTTGGCAACCGCGGG
Organism: Bacillota bacterium; assembly: GCA_029550965.1. Lineage (GTDB taxonomy): Bacteria > Bacillota > Clostridia > Oscillospirales > CAG-382 > UBA1049. The sequence continues at coordinate 11,005 of JAKPGJ010000039.1, read as the reverse complement.
CGCGTATATGTCCATGCGGGTGACGGTGGGGTTCAGGCTGACCTTTTTTAATATTTTAAACATATTATCAATCCTCTTTTTTCCTTCATTAATAAAAATATATCATATAGGCACTTTATATGCAAGAATGAATTAACGCTTGTATTTATGAAAATTTTAGTATATACTAAAATGAATAATTATGTAAGCGGCTTTATTCGCTTATCGAAGCGAAAAGGGAGTCCCGAAAGGTTTTTTTCGCATACAATTCTATTTATATAAAGGACAATGGCTATGAACATACTGATCAAGGAAATCCCTTCCGTCATCGACGGAAAAACCGTTACCACGAACATCTGCATCGAGAAAGACACCATCCGCTCCGTGGGCGAACCGCCGAAAGATTTTGTGCCCGACAAAATCATCGACGGCAAAAACAGGCTCGCGATTCCGGCGCTCATCAACAGCCACACGCACGCCTATATGTCCGTATTCCGCAACATCGCGGACGATTTGCCCTTTAACGAATGGCTGTTTGAGCGGATCATGCCCCTGGAGGACACGTTGGACGCGGAGGACGCGTACTGGGGATGCATGCTCTCCTGCATTGAGATGATTAAAAGCGGAACCGGCACTTTCTGCGACATGCATATGTTCCCCCGCACGACCCCCGAAGCGGCGCTCGCCTGCGGGATGCGCGTCGTTGTGACCCGAGGGCTTTCCGGCGGAAACGGCGACGTCGCGGGCGGCATACGCAGAATCAACGAAGCCATCATGGAATATGAAGAGTACAACTGCGAGCCGCTGATTGACTTTATGCTGGCGCCCCATTCCATTTACACCTGCGGTAAGGAATATATAAAATCGGTTCTTTCGCTGGCGGAAAAGCTGTCTCTGCCGCTGAACATACATCTTTCGGAGTCCGCGTTTGAGGTGGACACCTGCCTTGCCGAGCACGGCGCGACGCCGGTGGAATATCTTTTGTCAATCGGCTTGTTCGAGCACAAGACGCTCGCCGCGCACTGCGTGCATCTTACCGAAAAAGACATTGAGATTTTGGCGGAAAAAGGCGTCAGCGTCGCCGCAAACCCCAAGAGCAACCTAAAGCTGGGCAACGGCATCGCGCCCATCAAAAATCTGCTGGACAAGGGCGTCAACATCTGCCTCGGCACCGACAGCGCCGCTTCCAACAATTCTTTGAACCTGTTCGGCGAGATGAACTATACCGCCCTTCTGCACAAAGGCTGCACGCACGACGCCTCCGCCGTTTCGGCGAAGGACGTGTTCCGATTCGCGACCGAGAACGGAGCGAAGGCGCTCGGACTGGAAAAACTGGGCAGAATCGAAGCGGGCTACAAAGCCGATATCGCGATTTTAAATACCGACTGCCCGCAGATGTACCCGATGAACAACCCGCTGAGCGCGTTGTGCTACTCCGCGAACGGCAGCGAGGTTGACACCATGATTATCAACGGAAAAGTGGTTATGGAAAACCGCGTCTTAACCGGCGTGGACGAAGAAGAAGTATACTACCATATCGAAAAAATCACTAAGAAATTCAGGAGTGAGAAGAAATGAGCAGAATTAAGGATATAAACTTATGGGAGAGCGGAAAAGTCAAAATCGACTGGGTCAAGCGCAATATGAACCTGCTGCGCGGAATCGAGGAGGAGTTCGCGGCGGAAAAACCCTTTACGGGGTTAAAAGTCGCGCTCTCGGTACACCTGGAAGCCAAGACCGCGTACCTGTGCAAAGTGCTCGCCGCCGGCGGCGCGGAAATGTATATCACCGGCAGCAACCCGCTTTCCACGCAGGACGACGTCGCGGCGGCGCTGGTGCACGACGGTCTGAACGTCTATGCCGAGCACGGCTGCTCGATGGAGGTTTATGAGGAAAACCTCTGCAAAGTCATCGAATCCGCGCCCAATATCATTATCGACGACGGCGGCGACCTTGTCACGCTGATCCACACCAAATACCCGCACCTGCTCCCCAACGTCATCGGCGGCTGCGAGGAAACCACGACCGGTATTATCCGCCTGCTCGCGATGAACAAAGCTGGCGTGCTCAAGTTCCCGATGGTGCTGGTCAACAACGCGGACTGCAAGTATTTGTTTGACAACCGCTACGGCACCGGACAGTCGGTCTGGGACGGAATCAACCGCACGACCAACCTGATCGTCGCCGGAAAGAACGTTGTCGTCGCCGGCTACGGCTGGTGCGGCAAGGGCGTCGCCATGCGCGCGAAGGGGCTGGGTGCTTCGGTCATCGTTACCGAGGTGGACCCCATCAAGGCGATGGAAGCGGTTATGGACGGATTCAAGGTCATGAAGATGAGCGAAGCCGCCAAAATCGGCGATATCTTCGTAACCGTGACCGGCTGCTGCGAGGTCATCACCAAAGAACACTTCCTTTTGATGAAGGACGGCGCGATCCTCTCCAACGCCGGACACTTCGACGTCGAGGTGGATATGGCGACGCTCAAAGAAATGGCGGTCGATTCATATGTGGCGAGAAACAACATTGTCGGCTACAAGCTGGAAAACGGCAGAACCGTGTTCGTCATCGCGGAGGGCAGACTGGTCAACATCTGCGCCGGAGACGGACACCCGGCTGAAATTATGGATATGTCCTTCGCCATTCAGGCGCTGTCGGCGCTGTATTTGGTAAAAAACAAGGGCAAATTTACCGAAAAGATCATCAACGTTCCCAGAGAGGTTGACCTTGAAGTGGCAAGAAGAAAGCTGAAGTTCTGGGGCTTTGAGATCGACACGCTGACCGAAAAACAGGAAAAATACTTAAACGACTGGAGATAGGAGAAAAAAGCTATGCCAACCCCGCACAATACCGCCGAAATAGAACAGATTGCGAACACCGTTTTTATGTGCGGAGACCCGCTCCGCGCCGAATATATCGCGAAGAATTATTTAACCGACGCCAAAAAAGTGACCGAAGTTCGGAACATGTACGGCTTTACCGGCAAATACGACGGCAAAGACGTCACCGTCATGGGACACGGCATGGGTATGCCCTCCATCGGCATCTACACCTACGAGCTTTTCAATTTTTACAACGTTGACAGCATCATCCGCATCGGTTCCGCGGGCGGACTGGCCGACGATGTCAACCTGCGCGACCTGGTCATCGCGATGGGCGCCTGCACCGACAGCAATTTCGCCTGGCAGTACGAGCTGCCCGGAACCTATGCGCCGATCGCGGATTTCTCGCTTCTGCAGAGAGCGGTCGCATCCGCCGAAAAACTGGGCGTGCCGGTAAGAGTGGGCAACATCCTCTCCACCGACGTGTTCTACAGCCCCATGTCCGCGAACGAGAAGTGGCGCGCGATGGGCGTGCTCGCGGTGGAAATGGAAGCGGCGGCGCTATATATGAACGCGGCGAAAGCGGGCAAGAAGGCGCTCTGTATGTGCACCATATCCGACCATTTGTTCAAACCCGAAAAACTCTCGGTCGAAGAACGGCAGACCGGGTTTGATAATATGATCCGGACCGCGCTGGGCATGCTATCATAAAGTTTTATATTAATCTTTCGTCACAACCGCAAGAAAGGGGTGCGCCATGAAAAAGAGACTGCGTTCGGCTTTCGCGCTGATCACGGCGCTCTCTTTGCTTTCGCTCTCCGCCTGCGCAAAAAACATCGGAAGCGGTCCTGCTATAAGCGCCGCAAGTACTGACGGAAAAAACACGGATAAAGTCATCGACACAACCGAGGACGTCACGGAGACGAAAAAGGATATCTTCCAAAGCGGCGACGGCCTTCAGGACGGGTTCATCGCGCTGTCCGACAGCGGCATTGCCGCGGGCGAGGGCGTAACCGTCAGCGGCAACACCGCCACCATCCGAAAGGCAGGCTCCTATACGGTCAGCGGAGCATCTTCCGACGCGCAGATTGTCATCGATGTCGGAAAAGAGGATAAAGTCGAGCTGATTCTGAACGGCGTCGACATCGCCTGCAAAAACAGCGCGCCTATTTACGCGAAAAAGTCCAAAATCCTCATTCTAACCCTCGCGGAAGGCGCGACGAATCAAATATCCGACGGCAGCGCCTATTCCGGAGCGTCAAACAACGAGCCGAACGCCGCCATCTTCTCGAAAGACGATATCACCATCAAAGGAAAAGGCAGCCTTACGGTCAACGCCCATTACGAGAACGGCATTTCTACGTCCAACGATTTAAAAATCATCGGCGGCAATCTTGCCGTCATCAGCAAAAACACCGCTTTGCGCGGCAAAGACAGCGTCAAAATCGGGCTGGACGCGAACATTACGGTCAACTCGGGCGGGGACGCGGTCAAGTCGTCCAACGATACCGAAAGCGGGCTGGGCGTGATCTTGATTACGGGCGGCGCGATTCAAATCAACTCCGGCGAGGACGGGCTGGAAGCCGTCAGCGGTATCGTTATCAAAAACGGCGATTTTGACATTACCACCGGCAGCGGCCAACAGGTTAAAAAAAACACGAGCTATAAAGCGATTAAGTGCGACAGGACCATTCGCATCAGCGGCGGGAACTTTGTGATCAATTCCGCGGACGACGCGATTCACAGCAACGAAAACCTCTTCATTTCCGGCGGAACCTTTGCCATTGCCTCGAACGACGACGGCATCCACGCCGACGCGTCCGTAACCATCTCCGGCGGTTCCATCACCATTCAAAAATCCTATGAGGGAATCGAAGGCAGGGATATTGCCATCTCGGGCGGCGAAATCCGCATCACCGCCAGCGACGACGGCATAAACTGCGCGGGCGGCAACGATACCGGAGACCAGAACCGGCCGGGCAAAGACAGATTTCAGGAGAACGGCGACAGCTTTATCGACATCAGCGGCGGCATCGTCGTCATAGACGCGGCAGGCGACGGTGTGGACGCCAACGGAAACATCCATATGAGCGGCGGAACCCTGCTGGTCTGCGGTCCGACCGACGACAAAAACGGCGCGATCGACTACGACGGCGTCTTTATCATGACCGGCGGACTGTTGGTTGCGGCGGGCAGCAGCGGAATGGCGCGAAGCATTAGCGCCGGCTCCACGCAGTACGGGCTGCTTGCCGGATTTGACAAAATGCCGGCGGGCACCCTCGTGCGGATTGAGGATTCGTCCGGCAACGACGTTATCACTTTCCAGCCGCATAAGCCGTATTCCTCGATTGCGGTCAGCGCGCCCGCGTTTCAAAAAGGCGAGACCTATAAAATTCTGTTCGGCGGAACCTGCGACGGAACGCTGTCCGACGGGCTGTATTCCGGCGGGAACTATGCCGGCGGCAGCGAATACGCTTCGTTCACCGTTTCTTCTGTCCTGACCATCGTCGGCGACATCGGCAGAGGCGGAATGGACCGTCCGGGCGATGGTCCGGGTGGCGGTCCGGGCGGCGGAGGCAGATTCGGCAGACCGTAATTTCGATTTAAAATGGAAAACAAAAAGGAGCTGTTCTATAAACAGCCCCTTTCATCCTGTAGAAAAACCGGCTTCTCAAACGATTTGAGAAGTCGGTTTTTGGTATATGCTGAAGTAATGTTGTGCAAAACTTTTAACAAACTCACGGAAACATTGCATATACCATTTCAGACCATCCGTCTCTGGGTAATTAGCTGATACAATTCAAACGAAATTATTCATCGTGCGCTGGTAAATATAAGTAGAAGATATTAAAATTGTTATTTGGGCAGTATTAAATATATTTACTTGCTTGTAAATTAAAGAGCTTAGCATATTTTCCATTCTTTTTTAACAACTCAGAATGTGAACCCTGTTCAATAATATGACCATCATCAATGACCAGTATCTTATCAGCCAAGGTTGTGTTTGATAACCTATGTGAAATTGTAACCGAACTTTTGCCTTCGCTTAAATGATAAAGTTGTTCAAAAATTCGATCCTCCGAAATCGGGTCAAGTGCGGCAGAGGGTTCGTCAAGAATCATATATTCGCTGTCCTTAAAATAAGCACGGGCAAGCCCAACAAGCTGCCATTGACCTCCAGAAAGGTCTTTTCCGTTGTCAGCATAGTAACGCCCAAGTACGCTGTCAAAGCCCTGCTCCCAATCCTTGATAATTGCGCTTACTCCACTAATATCACAAGCCTTTTTTAGCTTTTCATCATTAAAGCGTTCGTCAAAATCCGACAGCGCAATAATTTCACGCAGAGGTAAGCAGTATGTGACATAATCCTGAAATAAAACACCGAATACCTTGCGAACAGCATAAATATCGTATTCTTTCAAGTCCACACCGTCAAGTTTAATACATCCTTCTTGTGGATCATAAAAACGAAACATTAACTTAAAGATCGTAGATTTTCCTGCACCGTTCAAACCAATCAATCCAACTTTTTCGTGGGGTTCTATTGTGAATGAACAGTCTTTCAACACATATTGCTCTGTATTGGGATAACGGAAACTGACATTGCAAAATTCTATGCGAGGATTGTTCGATGGTTTTAATGTTCCGCTTTTCTCGACTTTTGGCTGTAAATTCATAAATTCACGAAGTTCAATAAGGCGAGTGTTATTTTCAAGGAACTGGTTAATAGTATCCACCAGAGTTTGCGCTTGCGTACGCAATCGAGAGGTCATACTAAGGTTGTATTGCAAATCTCCGATACCGATTTTCTGATTTACGACATCAAACACAGAAAAAGTCAAAACTAAGAATTCACTCGAGATATTAATAAACATAATTAACATGTTGATGATGTTATTTCGAATGTACTCTTTTTTATTAATCCGATAAATATTTTTCCAAATGTCTTTGTATTTTTGCACCAAGTACCTGCCAATATTATTCAACTTGATTTCGAACTGAACATCATTATTAAAGCAAGCGTTCTGATAATAATCCATCTTGCGATTGTCACGCAACTGTTCCTTTTCCATTTTCAATCTGCGTTCTGTATACTTTTTGTTATATACAAAAAACGGAATGAGTAGAATGAGCGAAGTAATACCCAGCCACCACTTATAGGAGCACACAATGATAAATGTTGCAATTACATTGATAAATGAAGAAATGATATCGAACACAAGCCATGTCATTTGCGTAATGATTCCAAAATTGCTTCTTGTATGGCGCACTTTATCGCTCATATTGGCGGAATCGAAAAATGCCAAGTCCATACGAGATGTTTTTTTCATCATAACGATTTCGATATAAAAATGCAACTCATCGCTATAACGGCTATTAACATATGTATTAAATTGATCCAACAAATACGTGGACATCTTCAAAAAAAGATAAATCGAAAGGCAAACCGTTACAGTATATCCGGTATTTTCAGACTTTACAATTCCGTTTAATACTTCTTTCCAAAGCCAAATGTTCACAAGTGGAATTGCAGTAGTAGAAAGAAGTATGATAAGCTTCATAGAAAAATAGAACTTTGAAGCTTCAAAGCTAGCTTTCATTCCAAACCATACATTATTCAGAAGGCCAGAAAAGAATTGCTTGATTTTATTCATCTTATAGCCTCCTATACAGTGTACTTTTCACGCTGCAAATTATAAAGCTTTGCATAAAGGCCATTTAAAGTAATAAGCTCGTTATGCGTTCCTTCCTCGACGATTTTTCCGTTGTCGAGAACAATAACCTTGTTCGACATCCTGGCGGAAGATATTCGATGAGAAATCATAATACATGTTTTGCCTTCCGAAATATCCTCAAAAATCTTAAATATCCTATCTTCCGCCTCCGCATCTAAAGCGGCAGACGGCTCGTCCAAAATAACAATTGGTGCATTTTTGAAGAAGGCTCGCGCTAACGCAATCTTTTGCCATTGCCCCTTTGACAACTCAATTCCATTATCATCGAATTGACGTGTCATATAGGAATCTAACAAATTTTCATGCCTATTTCTCAATTCTTCGTAAATACCACTTTGCGCGAGGACAGTTTTGATTTCCTCGCTGTTGTTTATTCTTTTAATATCAGAAAGTGCAATATTTTCACGCAGTGTTAACGGGTATTGCACAAATGATTGAAATAATACCGAGAATAGTTTCCGAACATCATGTATATTATAGTCCGACATTGGATACCCGTTAATCAAGATCCGCCCCGATTCTACCTCATAGAGACCAAGAATCAACTTGATAATTGTAGATTTGCCCGAACCATTAACGCCCACAATGGAAAGCTTGTCGCCTTTTTTTAGTGTAAATGACACTCCTTTTAAAACATATTGATCCGAAGTGGGGTATTTAAAAAACACATTGTCAAATACAAGAGAATCGAACGAATTCAGTTTTCTTGCGCTGTGCTCCGCTTGATGAACCTCAACTGATAAAAACTGAAACAAGTATTTCATATTGACAGCGCAACGAACAACACCATATAATATTATTCCAAGCATATTTTGAAATGCCGCTGTCGCCGTTACTGCAAAACCAATGTACAGAGCTACATCTCCAATACTTATTTCACCGGATACTGCTTTAAATATTACGAAAAAGCTGAAGATTATTTCTCCGCTCCGCATGATAAACTCGGTGAAAATAGCAGAACGCATTTTTTTCTTGTCTAATGTTTTATTGGCAATCAGGTACTTGTTTTTTTCCTCATCATATCTTTTTAAAAGCGGTTGTGTAAGATCATACATTCTTACATCTTTGGCTGGCCAAGCATCGGTCAATATCCAGCGATAATAACAAAACTTACGGACATCCGGTGCCTGTTTTCTACGAAGCTTATCCGACTTATTACGAAAAAGATATTGAGAAATTAATCCAGGAACAGTAAGCGCTATAAAAACAAATGAAAAAACAAAATGAAAGGATATCAGCTCAGAAAAGGCAACGGTAAAAGAAAAAAGATATGCAATTGTCTGAATCAGATAATTTGGCAAATTTATTACCGCTAACTCCAAATAACGCACTTCATCAATTATATTTCTGCCTTCTGATGAGTCAATAAATGCCAGCGGCAAAGAATTCATTTTTTCTGTCAAATCACATTTGTACTGATGTTCGGCTTTTTTTTGTATGGTGTCATAGCATACCGATTGTACAGATTGAAAGACTTGGAATAACACAATGCTGGCGATATACAGCCAAACAAGTTTAATTGCCGGTTCCGCTGAAACTAGACAATTCAACAGATCTTTTAAAATATATGTACTCAATAACGGTGTTAATGAGCAAGCCACTTGCAGCAATAAATAGACTAAAAATAGCAACTTACTGGATCTATACAAAAGCTTAAACGAGAAATTTAGGCTCTTGAAAAATAAACTCATCGCAATCATCCTATTTATAACAATAAATTATACGTGAATACTGTAGCTAACTCTATTTCAGACAAAGAAAACTTTTTTAACTTTTCGGTTTCATCATCAAAATAAGGATATAAAAAGGCAAAAAAATTTCCGATATATTGTTTTTGATCTAAATGAGACATTAATTCTTCTTTTTTGTCTAATATAACTTTTTTAAATTCACCTTTATTTTCATCTAACGGATGCCATTTTGCATATATATTTACCAATCCGCTATTTATCATCTCAGTTGCTTGATCCCATGAAAAGTGTGGAATGAAATTAGGATATTTAGGATGACATTTCAATCCAACCAAATCAGTTGAAATAAAAATATCAGCATGTATGTTGTATTTTTTCAATATATCAAAAGCAAGCACATAATTACTTTCATAACCTCCCTCCATTATGATGCAAAATGTATTGTTAGGTAAATCTATATTATTGATTTTATATAAATATAGTTGATATAACGAAATTGATGAATATCCAAATTTTAATAAGGATGTAATATCTTTTTCAAATTTTTCTATTGATGTACAATATCCCATATTTTCATCAGGTTCAATTTTAAAATGATTATATTGTAATATTGGGCAGCACATAAATTTCTTTATAAATTCTTCCATATTTGAGTATATCCTTATGTCCTTTTTATAAATTTTTGGAAATACGAGAGTGGGGCAATAACGCAATAATAAAAGAGCGAATCTACTGGCAGTAATCATAAGCTATTTAAAAATGGCAGCATTTTCTGACATCACAAACTATAATTTGTGCGTTTTTGCCAATTCACACTCTATATAATAATACTTAATTTATGTTATTTCAATATAAATTGTTCGACAAAATACCACAAAATAATCTTTTATTAAATATTTTTGTTTAAGCTATATATAAATATGTTAGATATACACAAATTATCTTCAGACAAATTAAATCTGCGCAATATGAGTCAACAAACTGTAAAAAGAACAACCTTATCTATGTGGGAGATAGATAAGGCTGAACCAGATATAAATACGATTGTAAAAATATTGCTTAAAAATCATCTCTTCTGATGAATTACTTGGAATAACAGAAGATAGAAAACCTGAAATAGATGGATGGCGTATTATTGACAAATGATTCTTTTTTGCTATTGTCGTTTTTACTGGTCCTGTTCATTTACTGGACTTTTTCGACAGACTGAAGAGAGAAAAAATGCTCTCTTTTTTAGTGGATATGCGTTTTTAGCGTTTCACAAACTTCGATAAATAGTATTTCAGCGCCCAGCTCTGCGCTTTGACAAACATTTTCTCTTCGATTTCATTGAGCGAAATCCATTCAAAAACATGGTCAGACTCGGCGGATGCCAAGGGTTTGCCGGTCAGTTCTCCGGCATAGTAATGCTGAATCGGATGAAAATATCCAAGTGTTTCATGTTGCACATACATTTCAGCAGAACAGATATACTGCTGCACAACGGTATGATACCCTATTTCTTCCAAACTTTCCCGTTCGATACACTGTATATGGGTTTCTCCGTCTTTGATCCCTCCGCCGATCAGGAAATGCCCTTTCGGCGTTCTCACAGTAGCAGCTTTTCCCTTTTGAATCACAATCAGATATGCTCCCTCTCGGTCGTAATACTGAACATTGGGGATTTTTTCACCAAAAGTCTTATCGATGTTCATGAAATTCTCCGAACTTAAGATAATTTTTGTATTTTTATAGTATCATTTTTTATGAATAAGTCAATAAAAAGAACTGCTTTTCAAAC
>JAKPGJ010000037.1 GCA_029550965.1 Bacillota bacterium | reverse complement strand
CTTGATGGTCATGGACTCGTAATTGCTCTCGACGTTGTTTTTGATCATCGTGACATAGCCGTCGATGTTGTAGGAAGAAACGTCCACTTTCTGTTTTATGAGCAGGGAAATCGCGATAACCATGCCGCATTTGTCTTCATAAGATTCGTTTTTCTGCAGTGCTTCGGCGTATTGAAAATCGGCGATGTTCTTCTGCATCAGATACACGGCGGCGATGTCCTGCCAGTTGACCAGGCCGTTTTCGGCATAGAATTTCTCGACGGCTTCCAACCGTTCGGCGGCGGTCGCGAATCCGCTTTCTGTATCTTCTGATGTATCTTTAGCGCAGGAGGATAGGATTGCGGTGAACAACATTACGAATATGATAAGAAAACTAAATTTTCTCAAACGTAAACACTTCCTTTGACAAAAATCTTGGCAAAATATATTTCGACAGTTAACATGTAAAATTCATTTTATGCTTTTATCCGCGTAAATGCAAGTGAAAAATGTAAATTAAAAATATTTATGAATAATTTTATAAAAATTATTGACATCGACGCTTATTTATACTATATATAATCATAACCTATAGAACGGAGTTGATTGAATGCAGAACACAATCAAGCTTGACGAATACAGAAACAAACTGAAAGCCGCGTTATTCGGCAGATTCGCCGGCTGCACGCTTGGCGCGCCCGTCGAGGGATGGTCTCTTGAAAAAATGGAGAATTACGCAAAAGAGTTAGGCATAACCGAATATCCGCTTACGGATTACTGGCCCAGTCATCCGAATCCTGAGGTTTCCCGCTATCAATACGAGAAGCTGAAAAACTACACCAAAGATTTTATGGACCATGTGCCCTGCGACGACGACATCGGATATACCTATCTTTCGCTGTTTATCGCGGAGGAGGGAAACGGTCTTGATTTTACGCTAAACGACGTCGCAAATGCATGGCTGAAGTATCTGCCTTTCGCCTGCACCGCCGAGCAGGTCGCGCTCGGTAACCTGCAGAAGGGAATCCCGCCGTCGCAGGCGGCGGAGTTCGACAACCCGTATCAGGAATGGATCGGAGCGGACATCCGCTGCGACGGCTACGGATATATGGCGCCCTGCAATCCGAAAAAGGCAGCGGAAATGGCGAATACGGACGCCTGGATCAGCCACCGCAATAACGGCGTTTACGGCTCGATGTATTTTGCGGCCGTCATTTCGCTTTGCTTTTGTCTTTCCGACCCCAAAAAAGCGCTTGTCGAAGGCCTAAACTATATTCCTGCCGACTGCGAGCTGGCGGATGCCGTCCGCTGGGCGCTTGAACATTACGACGCTGTAAAAGATTACCGTCACGCCGCGGAACTGGTGGACGAAAAGTTCCCGGGAATGCATATCGTACATACCATCAACAACGCCTGCCTGATCATCTTCGCGCTGGCGCTCGGCGGAAAGGATGTCGGAAAAGTCATCGCGAACGCCGTCGCCATGGCGCACGACAACGACTGTACGGCGGCAACGGCAGGCTCGATTGCCGGCGCCTGCTACGGCATGGACAGTCTGGACGCGCATTGGTATCTGCCGTTCAACGACAAGGTCGGCTCCTATTTTAACGGTCCGCGCTATTACAGCATCAGCGACCTTTTGGCCCGTTTTGAGAAAATGGCGCTAAAGAGCGGCAGCGTCATTCCGTAAATCAAAAACAAACAGGAAGCGGCTATAACCCGCTTCCTGCTTTTTATTTTATGAATACGATTATATAAAAAGAGCTTATACGCGATCGGATAAACCGCCCGAATCAGGCTTGTGAAGAATTGCGAAGGATAAATTCTTTTATTGTATCGAACGCTTCGTCCGGCGTGCTGATATCCATACACAGTTTTTCCATCGGGCATAAACCGTCTCCGCGGCGGTTTTTGATAAACGGAACCAGTCTGCTGTACGAATAGGGAATATGATACCGGTTCAGGATGGATACGGCTTTTTCGCTCATCACGTCGCCGTAAACGTAGGCAACCCCGCATTTCACCAGCAGAAAAGCCGCCGCGCCGCCGATGATTTTATCCGCCGCAGC
>JAKPGJ010000017.1 GCA_029550965.1 Bacillota bacterium | reverse complement strand
GGTAACCGTTGCGTTGATTACAGGTTTCCACGTTTCAACCACCATTTTCGCCAGCGGTCTGGCAACATTATGCTTTATCCTGGTAACCGGAAGAAAAATTCCGCTTTATTACGGTTCGAGTTTCTCTTATCTGTCTGCGATCATCGGATTAATGGCAAATCAAAGGTTTCTCGATACCCTGTCGCCCGAAACGGTTGAAAAGTTAAAAGTCTGGCAGGAAACCGGAGGATTGCTTCCGACGGAGGCGTTGCAGTACGCGCAGTTCGGAATCGTCTTGTCGGGTATTATTTCGATCTTCGCTGGTCTTATCGTTCGGTTTATTGGTCCGAGAGCAGTAGAAAAGATTCTGCCTGCCTCTATTACGGGTCCTATCGCGATGATTATCGGTCTGACGCTTGCGGGAACCGCTTTAGCCGACGCGGCGCCCCAACCGCAGGCTGAGGGCGTGGCTACATCAATTGTCAACACAGGCTGGGTTTGGGCTGTTTCATTGGCTACCTTGTTGGCCACCATTTTCTTCTCAAGATACCTGAAAGGCATCTGGGGTCAGCTTCCGCTTCTGCTCGGCGCGGGCGTGGGATGCGCAATCGCCGGCATACTGTACGCTACCGGCACGGGGGACATGTTCCAGAAGCTGGGCGATGCATCGAACGCGGTTTTCGCAGTTCCGGCAATTACATTGCCGAAGGTTTCCTGGATGGCAGCTGCCGCAATCATGCCGATAGCACTTGCAACCATACCGGAATCCACGGCGCATATGTTTCAGCTTGATATATATGTAAACGACCTCGCAAAGAAGAAGAATTCCAAGAAGAAGTACGCCCTTGCCGACATGCTTGACAGGAACTTGATCGGCGACGGTATAGGCGATATGGTTGCCGGCTTCATCGGCGGTCCCGCCGGTACGAACTACGGCGAAAACATCAGCACGATGGCGATCACCAAGGTGTTCTCGGTTCCGGTACTGATTGTCGCTGCGATAATCGCGATGCTTATCTCGTTCTTTACGCCGCTTATCAACGCGATTTACGCGATACCGAAGGCAGTTATCGGCGGTCTTGAGATTTACCTCTTCGGCGCAATCGCTGCGCAAGGTGTTGCGATTATGATTGAAAAGAAAGTCGATATGTTCAGCGCAAAGAATATCGCCGTCATCGCTACGATTATGGTAATCGGTCTCGGCGGAGCATATCAGTTCGGCGGAAATATCCCCTTCCTTGGTATCGAAGTTCCCAGCATCGCAGGTGCTGCCATATTCGGCATAATCCTCAACCTCCTTCTCAGCATTGGCGAGAAGAAGCGCAAACCCGCTGTAAATATTGAAGCACCCGTTCAAACAAACAACGAAGCAACCGAAACAAACGAATAGCATATAAAAAATCTCACCCTTTACGGGTGAGATTTTTGTTTGCGGCAGGTTTTCTTAAGCGTTTAGCTGATTAAATTTCTCCACGCCCCAGGTGAACAGCTTGTATGTCAGCAGCGCCGCGACAGCCAGGACAACGATGAGGATGGACAAAGCGAACAAGTAGAAGTTGCCGACGCCCGATAAAGCATAAATCAAAAACACAGCAAAAACAACGCCCATGCTCAAAAAGGTTTGGAACATCGCGCTTGCGCTTTGTTTGATAACGATGACTTCGTTGTCGAAATCAAGTTTCGGCTTTGCAAGGTTTATCATAATGCCCGTAAGCGAGAACAAAACGATAAAGGAAACCGCGAGCGCCGCGAGCAGCAGATAATCAAAAACAGAGAGCCCGAACTTGATGCAGAAAAGAACATCCGCGACGAAAACGAACGGAGCGTTCACGATAATGTTTACAGCCGTTTTTGCTTTGAGGATATCCTTGGTTTGAACCGGCAGGGACTTGTACAGCCACAGTCTTTTTCCTTCGAGTGAAATGACGGACGAGGTCGTCGGAGAAATGGAGGGCATAAAGGACAATATGCCGGCAACGACAGCAAGACCAATTTGCCCGAAATCTTCTCCGGCGGCCGGAAGAAAAACATCAAGATTCACAAACATAAACGAAATCGACGCGACCAAAAGCAGGATCGAACCGATCAGCGTGTTGAGCACGTAAATTGCCGAGTTGAAGTACATCGATAACTCTTTTTTAATCATCGCGCCGAGCGCGCTGCTGTTTTGGCTGTCCAGCCTGCCGAGCTTTGTTTTTTTCCGTACGCCCGAAGAATTCAGAATCGCAATGATTTCAGCGTATTTCTTCGAGACGATCGCGAAGATCAGGAATGTCACCGCCAAATTAACTGCTATAAAGAGCAAAAACCCGAAAAAGCCGCCATTCAGCGCGCTTATCAGCCAGTCTGCGGGCAGGTAGTACTTCGCGATGGCGTCTTTGAGCTGCGGGCCGTGTTCCTGAACGTACGTGATGATGCCTTCTCTGTTCTGAATAAAAAACATCCAGCCAAAGAAGAACAGAAGGGAAAAAAGGATTGAGAAAAGGTTCTTTCTCCGCAGTTTTCTTGTCAAAAGGCCGATAAAGTAAGAAAGCAGGCTGCCGATTGACATCGGAATCAGCGGAGCGGCAAAGAAGCAGACGACTGCGAAGATGACGCCCGGCAGCGAATAGGAAGTAAAAAAGAAGTAGTAATAAAACGCCGGCGCAACGACGAATACGGCAAAAATCAGCTCATAAACGTACTGAAGAAAGAATTTTACCATCAAAACCGTAAAATGACTTACGGGAAGCGACAGCATCAACTGCAGGTCCTTCGATTTAAACAGATAGCCGCTGGCGGAGAATAGCGAAAGCACCAGTATCAATACGGTATATAAAGTTAAGGACAGATAAATCAGCAGTTCGGTTAAGTGCGCGTAGTACAGCGTGACGCCCAGCATATAATAGAAGCCGAACGACAGCGCGATGATATTCGCGAACAAATACAGCATCAAAAAGGCGTATAAGACGATTTTTCCTTTCGATGCCGGTTTATTGCTTTGGCTGAACAGCCTTTTCGGGTTGAACGTCAGCCATAAATTGGTTTTAAGAAGCAGCCAAAACTTACGCATTTTTGATACCCTCTGTCAGTTCTAAGAATAAACTTTCAAGCGAACTGTCGCCTCTGACTTCTTCAATCGGACCGGAACGGATTAGTTCGCCGTTCTTGATAATCGCTATTTTGTTGCACAGTTTTTCGGCGACCTCGAGCACATGCGTCGAGAAGAAAATCGCCCCGCCCGAAGCGCACAGCTCGCACATGTACTGCTTGAGCGTGTGCGAAGCGACCGGGTCCAGCCCGACGAACGGCTCGTCGAGCACCATCAGCTTCGGCTCGTGGGATAAAGCGGCGATCAGGTTGATTTTCTGCTTCATGCCGTGCGAGTACGTAGAGATCGGCTCCGACAGGTCGTTCAGCATGCCGAAGCTCTCGGCGTACTTGCGGATGTTTTTTTCGCGTTTTTCAGCCGGAACGCCGTAAATATCGCAGATAAACTTTATATATTTAAATCCGGTCATGGCTTCGTACAGCTCTGGATTGTCCGGAATATACGCCATCTTCTTTTTACATTCAAGCGGATTTTCCTTAATCGATACGCCGTCGATCAGAATGTCGCCCGATTCGATCGGCATAATGCCGGTTACCGCTTTCAGGGTCGTCGTCTTTCCGGCGCCGTTGTGACCGATAAAACCATATATATCACCCTGTTCGATGGTCAGGGACAGATTCTTGACCGCGGCTTTCGAGCCGTAATGCTTGCTGAAGTTTCGAATTTCCAACATAGAAGGCTACCTCCAGATACATAGTAAAAATAATTATAACGTACGGCAGGAAAGATTTCAATAATTTATTGTAATTTTTATACTTTTGTGTTAATATATAAATAACATAAAGCATAAGGAGGCAGAATCATGAGACGCATCATAACCATAGCAAGGCAATTCGGCAGCGGCGGAACCGAAATCGGCAAGAAGCTCTCCGAAATTCTCGGCATTGCTTATTATGATAAAGAGAGTCTGATTGAGGCGGCTGAAAGCAACGGCATCAACAGAGATGTGTTCGAGCGGGCAGACGAACGCGCGACAAGCAGTTTTCTGTATTCGCTGGCGATGTCCAGCTACAGCGGG
>JAKPGJ010000015.1 GCA_029550965.1 Bacillota bacterium | reverse complement strand
CGGATCACGGTGACGACGATATAAATGATGATCAGCGCGATGCCGGTATAATAATCGCCGGTCAAAAGCAGGAATACCGCCCATGGAATCAGAACGGTTCCGGTGCCGAGAATGGGAAGAATATCGATAACCGCGGTTACCAGCGCGATCAAAAACGCGTATTTGATGCCCAGCATGGTAAACCCTACGAACAGCTCCAGGAAGGTGATGACGATAATCAGTCCGTACGCGCGCAAAAACTTCACGATGGTGCCGACAAACTCTTTTTTGAATACCCGCACGCCGTTTGCCGCTTTTTCCGGCAGCTGCGCGATAATAAAACCGTTGATTCTGTTAAAATCGACCGCGAAGTAGTAGGTCGAAATTATCACCACCGCGATTACCAGCAAAGCGTTCGGAACAAACGAGATAATTCCGCCCAAAATTGGCAGAACCGACCCGCTCAGGTCGTTTGCGACCGAGAGCAGCCAGGTTTCCATTTCTTTATCCAGATTTTCCCAGATGCGGCTGAGCCTGTCGCGCATGTCCACAAAGGGAATAATGCTGTCGATTTTGTCAATCAGGCTTTTGGCGTATTCCTTGTCGTTCCGAACGTAATCAATAAACCCCTTTACGTTCTGCGAAAGCACCGTCAGCTCGGTGTAAACCCGGTTTAGAATCATATAGCACAGAAGAAAAATCAGGGTGGTTACCACCAAAACCAGCACTAAAACCGACAGTTTTTTCGGCACTTTCGCGTGCTTGCAGAGGAAGCGGACGGCAGGCTGGAGCATCGCCGCGATGACGTACGCGATGATAAAGGGCAACAGAATCTCGAAAAGGTACTTAAAAAACAGGTATGCGGCCGCCAGCGCCACGATGATGTAAAACAATATCACCGCGATACGTTTGTACGGTTCTTTGGGCAGCATACCGTCACCTTCCTTTTCCACAAAAAATATATTGACAAACGCGAAAGTTTATGGTAGTATATCTTTCGTTCCTGCAAGGGATGTTTGGCCTGTTAGTCAAGTGGTCAAGACGTCGCCCTCTCACGGCGAAGGCAGGGGTTCGACTCCCCTACGGGTCACCAGCAAATAGCCTTAACGCATGGTTAAGGCTATTTTTATTTTTGCCTTATATACTTATGTGTATTCTAAAAAATGGTTTTGTAATACTCAAAAAAACCCTCTGCGAACCGCCCGGATCGCGAAAAATAAAAAAAGCGCTTATAAAAAGCGCTTTTATCTTTATAAAGCGTTATTACAACACCCGATAAACCGACCCGTTGGGCAACGTTATTTTCTTGTCGTCAAACGCGTCGGGCGGCAGAAGGAAGCCGTCGTCCGCAGGGGCGCAGCATTTCGCTTTCGGGTGTTCTCTTAATACCTCGATGACATCGTTGACAACCGCGCTTGCCGTCGGCAGACTGCCCGCGCCCTGTCCGTAGAACACCACCTCGCCGACCGCGGTTCCGGTGACGCTGATCGCGTTATACACGTCGTTTACCGCGGAAAGCAGGGTGCATTTTTCCACCAAATGCGGCGCCACCAGCAGTTTCGCCCTGCCGCCGACCAGCTCGGCGACCGCGAGCAGTTTTATGGTAAAGCCGAGCTTGTCCGCAAGCGCAATATCCTCCTGCTTGACATGGGTGATGCCTTCGATGACCTTTACCTTCTCAAACGGAATGTAGCGGTCAAAAATAATGCTGGCAAGAATGCTGATTTTCCTTGCGCTGTCATAGCCTTCGAGGTCGGCTCTGGGGTCCGCCTCCGCGTATCCCCGCCTTTGCGCTTCCGCGAGCGCTTCCTTAAGGGTCATGCTGCCCTCGCTCATTTTGGAAAGGATAAAGTTGGTCGTTCCGTTCAAAATGCCGGCGATTCTTGTGATTTGGTTGGCGTAAAAACAGCGCTTCAGCGGATGGATAATCGGAATACCGCCGCCCACGCTCGCTTCAAAAAGATAGCTGACGCCGTTTTCGGCGGCCGTGCGCATTAAAACGTCGCCGTATTTATCGACAACCTCTTTGTTGGACGTGACCACGCTTTTCTTCGCTTCCAGCGCGGCCTTGCTGAACCGGAACGCGGCGTCGGCGCCGCCCATGGTCTCGACGACCACCGAAACAGAATCGTCCATCAAAATCTGCTCAAACACATGCGTGACCCTGTCGCCGAGCGGATGGTCCGGAAAATCGAGCTTGTCCAGGATATATTTTATGTTTATCGTTTCTTCTGTGCCGGTTCCGCCAAGTGCCTTTGCTATGCTTTCCCGATTATTTTTAATAACCTCATAAACACCTTTTCCAATGACGCCGAAACCGAGAATCGCGATATGAAACATGTCTTGTCTCCCACTCAAAAATTGCATAAATACACTATTTTTATTATATTATCATATACAAATAAACTTTTCAAGCCCTCGAACCTCGCTAAAAATGAGAATTTATGCAAAAACAGCGTTTAAACGGCAGCCAGACGTTTAAAAAAAAATATAAAATATCTTTAAAAAAACTCTTGATTAATGGAAAAAGCCGTTGTATAATAAACAAACGTTCAGAACCTGAGCGCTCACGATCAGGATTTTTTAGAACTATTAACGATAAAGGGAGGTGTTTCTTGATGACCATTCGCAGCAACGTAAATTTCAATCCCGCAGACGTTTTTGCCGGGCAGGATTCTCGCGCGGTAAAAGCATGGGTCGATTTGGGCAAAAATCAAGAAATGACGCTTCTCGAAAAATCAAAAAAACGAAGCAGAGACTGTCTGTTTTATTGCTGTTAACGGCTGTCTGTGCTTTATAATTTGATTTTCCGGATGCGGCATTTTTTGGGGAAATGCCCATACCGGTTATTTTTTTCCCAAAAATGCCGGTAAAGCGCAAAAACTTCCGACAAAAAAACGCCAAATAAGGAAAATACGGACGCATTGAACGCGTTCCTGTGAGTTTGACAGAGGCTTTATGATAGTACTGGAAAAATTACCTGCCGCAGTCAAGGAATTCTTTATATCCAAAGGAATTCAGCCTGACGAAGCGGTACTCACCATGAAAACCGATTTGGGCATTGATTCGGTATTGAAAGACGTTTATATCGTCATTGATAAAGAAAAAGCCGCGGTGGCGGAGGGAACCGTGCTCTTTGAGCGCCGGGGTTTCAACCAAAACGGCAACCCCGTCCGCGGCGAGGAATTCGAAGCGGCAAGGTTTGAACAGTTCAATCTTGCCGAGCTGGAGGACATCAAGGTCGAGCAGCTCATCTCTACCGGCCGCGTCACCGCGACCAGCGGCAAAGAACCGGTGCTTCTGTTCTATTTCTCAAGCACCTACAAGCATGACGCCGGCATCTTCTGCCAGGTTGCAAACGAACTGAAAAAAGACGGCAAGGTGGACGAGAAAAAGATTAAGGAATTGAACGTCGAGGACAACACCTGCCCCAAATGCGGCAGACGTTATCCCGACCCCGACCGGAAGGTCTGCCCGAAATGCATGGACAAAATCCGGCTTATCAAGAAGCTGGCAAAACTGTTCCTGCACTACAAGGGCTACATATTCCTGATTTTCTGCTCGCTGACGATGATCGCCGGTCTGGGCGCCATTACGCCTTACGTAAGCAACCAGATCTTCTATAAGGACGTGCTTGCCGAAGGCGGAAAATACTACGGCATGATTATAGAAATCATCCTTGTCATGATTGCCATCCGGCTGGTTTCTCTGGGCGTCAGCCTGATAAACGGCGTCATCTCGGCAAAGGTTTCGGCAGAAGTCACCTATGACATGAAGAAGAGCATCTTCTCGACCATCAGCCGTCTGTCGCTGTCCTTCTTTACGAACCGTCAGACCGGCGGACTGATGACGCAGATTAACCACGATTCCATCCGGATTTACTGGTTCTTCTGCGACGGGTTCCCGTACTTCGTCCTGAATATCGCGCAGCTTGCGATTTTCATGATCATCATGTTCACCATCAATCCGTTGCTGACGCTGTACGCGTTTGTAACCGTTCCGATATTCTTCTTCTCGTTTAAGTTAATCTTTTTAGTTTTCGAAAAGCTGTACGCGAAAGCCTATTCGCGCAGACGCTCGTTCAACTCGCTGATCACCGACGTGCTCAACGGCATGCGCGTCGTAAAATCCTTCTCCCGCGAAGCCGACGAGATGAAGCGGTTCAACAAGCGCAGCATGAAGTCCGCCGAAGCGGACACCGAAATCAGCACAAAAGCGGCAAAAATATTCCCGATGCTGTTCTTTTTGCTGAAAATAGGTTCTTACGTCGTATGGGGCGTCGGCGGCTGGCAGGTCATGATGAAGACCGGCACCATGGATTACGCGACGCTGATGACCTTCGTCGCATACTTCAGCCTGATTTACGGCCCGATCGAGTTCCTCGCCGACATCTCCAACTGGTGGTCGGAATGTCTGAACTCGCTGCAGCGGCTGTTTGAAATCAACGACGCCGTACCCGACGTCAAAGAAAAGGAAAACCCGATTACGCTCGAGCACGTCAGGGGCGACGTCGAGTTCCGGCACGTTTCTTTCTCGTACGTAGAAAACCGCAAGGTAATCGACGACATCAGCTTTAAAGTGCCGGCGGGCACCACGCTGGGCATCGTCGGCCATACCGGCGCGGGAAAGAGCACGCTTGCCAACCTGCTCACGCGGCTGTACGACGTCAAGGAAGGCGAGATACTGATCGACGGCGTCAACGTTAAGGATTTGTCCTTTGAAACCTTACGAAGGTCGGTCGCGATCGTGTCGCAGGAAACTTATCTTTTCAGAGGTTCCATCCTCGAAAACATCCGGTACGCCTGCCCCGAGGCCACCAACGAGCAGGTCATCGCCGCGGCGAAGATCGCCAGCGCGCACGATTTTATTATTAAATATCCGGACGGATACCATACGCAGATCGGTTTCGGCAACAAAGAGCTGTCCGGCGGCGAGCGCCAGCGGATTTCGATTGCGCGAGCGATTTTGAAGAACCCGCGCATCCTCATTCTGGATGAAGCGACCGCGGCGATGGACACGCAGACCGAGCGTCAGATTCAGCAAGCGCTCAACCGCCTCACCAAAGGCAGGACGACGATTATCATCGCGCACCGCCTGTCCACGCTCAGAGACGCCGACAACCTGATTGTGATTGAGAACGGCAAAATGCCCGAGAGCGGCACCGCGAAGGAACTGCTTATGAAGAAGGGCGTTTACTACAAGCTCTACAAAATGCAGGCGGAAGCGCTCAAAACCATCGGCATCGAAGCGTAAAACGAATAAATCAACGAGGTTTATAATCTATGGATAACTTTTTAGACCTTGCAGAAATAAACTACTTTACACCCGAGAACGCGAAGTTTTATAAAACCAAAAACGGTTTTGCGGCCATGAAGGCGTTCATGCCGCCGATCCCAAAAGACGATTTGGAAGTCGAGGAACAACAGGACAAAACGCCTGTCTGGCAGGACCTGGGCAGGGTGTATTTTCACAGAATGTTTCCGTTTGAAACGCCGGACGAGTTTATCTCGGTGCTGAACAAAGACGGAAAAGAATACGGCATTATCCGCAGAATCTCGGATTTTTCCGGAGAGGACGCGGACATCATCCGGGAAGCGCTGGCAAAGAAGTACCTCTGCCCGGAGATTACAAAAATCATTTCGATAAAAGAACAGCTCGGCTACTCCTACTGGGAAGTGGAAACCGACATGGGAAGAATGTCCTTCTCCATGCAAGACACCTACCGCAACATCGCGCGCATCAGCGACACAAGGCTGATCTTGACCGATGTGGACGGCAACCGTTACAGCATTAAAGACGTTCTTGCGCTCGACAGAAAGAGCTACAGGAGGATCGAGCTTTACCTGTAACGGCAGGCACCGATTCAGAAAGGAGTGAACCATACTTGAAAACAAAGAACACAACCCCCGCCAAGCAGATTGCGGCCAGGGAAAAGGCGCTCGCAATGGCCGGCGGTCAGGCGGATTACAGTTTCGACTTCAACCTGTCAAGCGACAACCGCTTTTCTTACGGTGCCTGTGTGATCCATAACGGAAAAATTTTTCTCGTCTGCGGCGACCGGACGGACACGCTGGATATAAACGCAATCGACGAGTTTAGGTATGTAAACAACATCGGCTGCGCGGCGATTGAATATACCGTCGGCGGCGAAGACTACGAGCTTTGCCGCTCGGATATGAAAAACGCGGTCGCTATGCAGATTGCGGTCAAAATGATGACCGCCGTCAAGGAAGGCAGAACCGTCGTAAACAACGAACTGGTTGTCTGCCCGAAATGCGGAAGGACGCTGAAGCCCGGCGCAACGGTGTGCCTGAACTGCATCAACAAAAAGCTGCTTTTTATGCGTCTGCTTCCGTACGCGAAACCGTACGCAAAGCAGCTCACGTTCGCGGCGGTGCTGTTTATTCTCATCAGCGCGATCAACGTTCTGCTGCCGGTGCTTTATAAAAAACTGATCAACAACTTCATCACGGCCGACGACCCGAATACGACCGGTTTTCTGCTCTTAATCGGCGCAATCACGCTGTGCGGTCTGGTCATAGCGGTCGCGCAGATGGTTCGTCAGATCATCACCGCAAAAACAAGCAACAACATTCTGGTCAAACTGCGCGAAGTCCTGTACGCCAAAATTCAGGAGCTTTCGCTGGCCGGAATCACCCGGCGTTCCGCGGGCGAGCTGATCAACCGAATCACCAGCGACACGATGGTGCTCAAGGACTTTTTGGTCGGCCTTTTTCCCGAACTGATCCAGCAGGCGCTGATTATCATCGGCGTGTTCGCCGTCATGCTGATTTTTAACTGGAAGCTGACGCTGATCATCTTAATACCGGTTCCGCTTTTGATTTTAATGTTTTCTTCCATCCGGAAATATACCCACCGGATGTACCACCGCCAGTGGCATACCGAAAGCGACCTCGGCACGATTCTGTACGACGTATTCTCCGGCATGCGCGTCGTAAAAGTGTTCGGAACCGAGAAAAAAGAGGAAGCGCGGTTCAACAAATACGCAAGAAGGGTCGCGGACATTTCCCAGCGCAACGAGCGCACCTGGAACCTGATTGTTCCGTTCGCAAACTTCCTGCTCGGAATCGGCGAGTACGCGGTTATTCTAATCGTTGGTAAAAACATCCTGAACAACGGCGGCATGGGGCTCGGCGATTTGATACAGTTTATCTCCTATGTCGGCATCATCTACGGTCCCATTCGCTGGATGGCGTATGTGCCGAGAAGAATCGCGCAGACCGCGACCTCGCTCGCGAAAGTGTTTGAAATCATCGACGAGAAGAGCGACGTCGCCGAAACCGATAAGCCGATTGAAAAACAGATTCACGGCGATATCGAGTTTAAGAACGCGTCCTTCGGCTACAATGCCTATGAGTACGTGCTCAAGAACATCAACCTTGAGATTAAAAACGGCGAAATGGTCGGCTTTGTCGGCCGAAGCGGCGTCGGCAAGACAACCGCGATCAACCTGATAATGCGGCTGTACGACGTCTCCGCGGGCCAGATTTCGGTGGACGGAATCGACATCCGGAAGTATTCGCAGCACACGCTGCGCTCGCAGATCGGCGTGGTTCTGCAGGAAACCTTCCTGTTCCACGGCACCATTTACAGCAACATCGCGTACGCGAAACCCGACGCGACCAAGGAAGAGGTCATCCGCGCCGCGAAACTGGCGAACGCGCATGAATTCATCATGCGGCAGCCGGACGGCTACAACACCTACGTCGGAGACAGAGGATACACGCTCTCCGGCGGCGAGCGGCAGAGAATCGCCATCGCGAGAGCCATTCTGCGCAACCCAAGAATCCTCATTTTAGACGAGGCGACCGCGTCGCTGGACACCGAGACCGAACGGCAGATTCAGGACGCCATCAACCGCCTGATTTCGGGCAGAACCACCATCGCGATCGCGCACCGGCTTTCCACTTTGCGCAACGCGACCAAGCTGGTGGTGTTCGAGAAGGGCATGATTGAGGAAGTGGGCACGCACGAAGAGCTCATGCGCTCGGGCGGCCGGTATTATAAGCTGGTCATGGCGCAGCGCCAGATGAGCAAACTGATCAAAAACAAATAAACAAAGGCTCGGGCAAAAACCCCGAGCTTTTTTGATAACTTGAACGAATTTTACGTTTTGCTTGATTTTTCCCTAAAATTGTATATAATAGATATGATTTTATATCTGCAACGGAATTACGGGATAGAGAGGACTTTTTTTAATATGATGAATAATCTGGACAAAACCATGGATAAAATCGTCGCCTTCTGCAAAAACAGAGGGTTCGTGTACGCGGGCAGCGAGATATACGGCGGTCTTGCCAACGCGTGGGACTTCGGCCCGCTGGGCGTCGAGTTTAAAAACAACATAAAAAGAGCCTGGTGGAAGAAGTTTGTGCAGGAGTCGCCCTACAACGTCGGTCTGGACAGCGCGATTCTGATGAACCGAGAGGTCTGGGTCGCTTCCGGACACGTCGTCAACTTCAACGACCCGCTGATCGACTGCAAGGCCTGCAAAATGCGCCACCGCGCAGACCAGCTGGTCGAAGCGTTCAACGCCGCGAACGGCATCGAAATGAAAATCGAAGGGCTGACCAACGAGCAGCTGAGCGAATATATCAAAGAGAAAAACATACCCTGCCCGGGCTGCGGAAAATCGGACTATACGCCCATCCGCAAATTCAATATGATGTTCAAGACCTATCAGGGCGTTACCGAGGACAGCCAGGCCGAGGTTTATCTGCGCCCCGAGACCGCGCAGGGTATTTTCGTAAACTTCAAAAACATTCAGCGCACCACCCGCAAAAAGATACCGTTCGGCGTCGCGCAGATCGGTAAATCCTTCCGGAACGAGATTACGCCCGGCAACTTTATCTTCCGCACCAGAGAGTTCGAGCAGATGGAGCTTGAGTTCTTCTGCAAACCGGGCACCGACCTCGAATGGTTCGCGTACTGGAAGCAGTTCTGCAAAGACTTTTTGCTCTCGCTGGGCATGCGCGAGGAATCGCTCAGATTAAGAGACCACTCCAAAGAAGAGCTTTCGCACTACTCCAATGCGACCACGGACTTTGAGTTTCTGTTCCCGTTCGGCTGGGGCGAGCTGTGGGGCGTTGCCGACCGCACCGACTTCGACCTGAAAGCGCATCAGGAAAGAAGCGGCGAGGATCTCTCCTACTTCGACCCGGAAACGAACGAGAAATATATTCCCTATGTCATCGAGCCGTCGCTCGGCTGCGACCGCGTCGCGCTTGCCTTTTTGGTAGACGCTTATGACGAGGAGAACATCGGCAAGGACGGCGAGGAGGACATCCGAACCGTGCTCCACCTGCACCCGGCGCTCGCGCCCTTCAAAGCGGCGGTATTGCCGCTTTCCAAGAAGCTCAGCGACAAGGCGATGGAGGTTTACACCGCGTTGTCCAAGAAGTTCATGGTCGATTTCGACGAGACCGGCTCGATTGGAAAGCGCTACCGCAGGCAGGACGAAATCGGCACGCCGTTCTGCATCACGTACGACTTCGACAGCGTCGAGGACAACTGCGTCACCATCCGCGACAGAGACACGATGGAACAGGTAAGACTGCCCATCGACGAAGTCGCTGCCTATATCGAAGAAAAAATCGCTTTTTAAAAGAAGGTTTTATTATGCGTGAAAACTGCAACCGCGACTGCGCGCACTGCGGCGAGAACTGCCCGAGCAGGGGCGGTCCTATCCCGAAGGAAAAACTCAACGAGCTGAGCAGCGTTAAAAAGGTTATCGGAATCGTAAGCGGCAAGGGCGGCGTCGGCAAATCGATGGTCACCTCTTTGCTTGCCGTGCTCATGAACCGAAAAGAATATACGACCGCCATTCTGGACGCCGACATCACCGGTCCGTCCATTCCGAAGTGCTTCGGAATCACCAAAAAAGCAATCGGCAGCGAGCAGGGCATCTTCCCAGCAATTACGAAAACCGGAATCCAGCTGATGTCGATTAATCTTCTGCTCGCCAACGACACCGACCCGGTGGTCTGGAGAGGGCCGATTGTCGCCGGAACCGTAAAGCAGTTCTGGACCGACGTTATCTGGAAGGACGTTGACTTCATGTTCGTCGATATGCCGCCCGGAACCGGCGACGTGCCGCTTACCGTATTCCAGTCCCTGCCCATAGACGGCATTATCATCGTCACCTCGCCGCAGGAACTGGTCGGCATGATCGTAAAGAAAGCGGTTCGGATGGCGAAAATGATGAACGTTCCGGTGCTCGGCATTGTCGAGAATATGTCGTACTTCGTCTGTCCCAACTGCGACACGAAGCATTCAATTTTCGGCGACAGCGGCGTAGAGTCGATTGCGGCCGAGTTCGGCATCGACACGGTCGCGAAACTGCCGATTCACCCGAAGCTGTCCGCGGCTGCCGACAAGGGCATGATCGAGCTGTTCGAGGGCGACTGGCTGGACGGTATCGCGGAAAAGATTGAAAAACTGTAAAAAAACGGCGGGTTGAAAAAGCCCGCCTGTTCTATAAACCGTGAATAAGGAGAATGCGTATGAACATCAGGATGCCGGATCAAACAAGCGTAATCATCGAAGGCGGCGGTCCCATATCCGACAGCGCCGGACGTGGAATCTCCCTCTCCTGCGACATTACCCCCGACAACGGGTTGAAAGTCAGTGTCCGGGCGGGAAGTACGCCGCTGCAGTACATACTGCTGCGCTGGAATTTCTCCGACGGAGACATTCCGACCGGGTCTGTGAAAGTGCTCGGCGACGAGTGGGAG
The DNA here is from genome assembly GCA_029550965.1 of Bacillota bacterium. Lineage (GTDB taxonomy): Bacteria > Bacillota > Clostridia > Oscillospirales > CAG-382 > UBA1049. The sequence goes on along the minus strand of JAKPGJ010000015.1, from coordinate 91,555 downwards.
CGCGCCTACGGAACGATGGAATGGCGCAGCATCAACCCGGACGTGTTTATGCCGTGGTATTTCTTTATTACAAATTCCTCCGATTTGTCGGACAATCCCGAGCGCCGCACCTGCGCGTTCGGCGTCAAAGTGCGCCCGAACGCTTTATGCTTCTGGAACCTGGACAGCGCGGGCGTAACGCTCTGGATTGACATTCGGAACGGCGCCAAAGGTGTTATTTTGGACGGAAGAACGCTGGAAGCCGCGACGGTTGTGTTCGGCGATTACAGCGGCATGTCCGCGTTCGAGGCGGCGCGGAACTTCTGCAAAGCGATGTGCACCGACGGTATTTTCCCGAAAGAACCGGTTTACGGCTCGAACAACTGGTATTACGCGTACGGCAACAGCTCGCACGAGGAGATTGTCCGCGACGCGTCCATTGTCGCCGAGTACACGAACGGGTTAAAGGTACGCCCGTACATGGTCATTGACGACGGCTGGCAGCCCAACAACTGCGACGGACCGTGGCATTGCGGCAACGCGAAGTTCCCGGACATGAAAAAGCTGGCCGAGGAAATCGCCGCGATGGACGTCAAGCCCGGCATCTGGATTCGTTTCCTTGCGGATGTAAGAAGGACTTCGCCCAATGTGAAAGACGAATGGCGGCTGCAGCGGGACGCCAGTTTCTTAGACCCCTCCTGCCCCGAAGTCTTAGCGCACGTCAAAGCCGACACAAAGCGCATTATCGACTGGGGATATAAGCTGATTAAGCACGATTATTCCACCTTCGACATGTTCGGCGACTGGGGCATGAACCGCCCGAAATCGCTTGCCGGCGAGCCGCAGCCGGGTAAAGAATGGTCCTTCTGGGATAGAAACAGAACCAGCGCCGAGATTGTATTGGATTTCTATAAAGCGATTCGCGAAGCCGCCGGCGACGCGGTCATCATCGGCTGCAACACCATCAGCCATCTGTGCGCCGGTCTGGTCGAGGTAAACCGCACCGGCGACGACACGAGCGGGAAAGACTGGCTCAGAACCCGAAAGTTCGGCGTCAACACCTTAGCATTCCGTCTGCCGCAGAACGATATTTTCTACAAAGCGGATGCGGACTGCGTCGGCATTACCGAGCTGGTTCCGTGGGAGAAAAACCGCCTGTGGCTCAAAGCGCTCGCCATCAGCGGCTCGCCTCTGTTCGTATCCTGCAAGCCGGGCGTTTTGAACGCGGAACAGGAAGCCGAACTCAAAGAGGCGTTCGCGATCAACTCGGTTCAGAACGACACACTCGTCCCGCTCGACTGGACCGAAACCACCTGCCCGCAGAAATGGCTGCATAACGGCAAGGTCGTCACCTTCCCGTGGTTTGAGTAAAAAACAAAGCGCATTCCAGATTTGGAATGCGCTTTTCCATTCTTTTATGTTTGAAAAAATTTGCTTTATAATCGGGAAAAAGTCACTTGTAATTCTTTTCTGCTTCACATTATTTTTTAGAATGATTTTGTTAAACAATTCCGCCCGTTATATTTTATGTATTTTGCGCTTTGGAACGCAGATACTATTAAAAACTGCATGAGGTCGTATTATGCCCGAAAAATACACAAACCGTTTAATCAACGAAAAATCCCCCTATCTGCTTCAGCACGCGCACAATCCGGTGAACTGGTTCCCGTGGGGCGAAGAAGCCTTCGCGAAAGCCAAAGCGGAGGACAAGCCGATCCTCCTCTCCATCGGATACTCCACCTGTCACTGGTGCCATGTGATGGAGCGCGAATCCTTTGAAAACGAGGAAACCGCGCGGATTCTTAACGAACATTTTATTTCGATAAAAGTGGACCGCGAGGAGCGACCCGACGTGGACGCGGTCTATATGGACGTATGCATGGCGATGAACCGAAACGGTGGCTGGCCGCTGACCGTCCTGATGACGCCGGAGCAGAAACCCTTTTTTACCGCCACGTATATTCCAAGAGAACAGTTCAACGACCTGCTGCTGCGGACTGCGGATATGTGGAAAAACGCCAAAAACCGGCTGACCGCTTCCGCCGAGTCCATCGGCGTTTACATGAACGAGCAGTTAAGAAAGAATTCCCGGTCCGGAAAACCGTCTCCGTATATCGTTCACGAGGGCGTAACCCTTTTGCAAAAGAGTTTTGACGAAAAATACGGCGGTTTCGGCGGCGCGCCCAAGTTCCCGACGCCGCATAACCTTCTTTTCCTAATGCGGCAGTACGAGCGCACAAAGGACGAAACGCTGCTTGCCGTCGTCGAGCAGACGCTGGACCGCATGTTCCGGGGCGGCATTTTCGACCACATCGGCGGCGGTTTTTCCCGCTATTCCACCGACCGGAGGTGGCTGGTTCCGCATTTTGAGAAAATGCTGTACGACAACGCGCTGTTGTTATACGCTTACGCCGAAGCATACCGCTTGTCCGGCAAGGAATTATACCAGTATGTCTGCGCGCGGACCGCGGAATATGTTTTGCGGGAGCTGACGCATGAAGAAGGCGGTTTTTACTGCGGCCAGGACGCGGACAGCGACGGCGTGGAAGGCAAATACTATGTGTTTGCGCCGGACGAGATTCTCACAATCTTGGGCGACGAGGCGGGCAAAGCCTTCTGCAAGGCGTACGGCATTACCGAGCGCGGAAATTTCGAGGGCAAAAGCATCCCAAACCTTGTGGAAAACGACAACTACGAAAACGAGTATCAAAACCGGGAAGCGCAGTTCAATCTTTTGCTCGGCTACCGTCTGACGCGCGCGAAGCTGTACAAGGACGATAAAATTCTGACCGCCTGGAACGCTTTGATGATCGCGGCTTTCGCGCGGGCGTACTTCGTGTTTGAAAAAACAGAATACCTGGACGCCGCCATAATAGCGTACGATTTTATAAAGAACAACCTTACCGACGCCGGCGGCAGGCTGAAAGTTCGGTGGCGAGATGGCGAGAGCGGCGGAGACGGCAAACTGGACGACTACGCTTTTCTGGCTTTCGCCGCGCTCGAACTATACGGCGTGACGTTCGACGCGTTCTATTTGGAAGACGCCGTTCGGTTGGCAGCAATGCTTCGAGACAAGTTTTTCGATGACGAAAACGGCGGATTTTTCCTGTACGCGAGTGATTCCGAGCAGCTGATCACGCGTCCCAAGGAGATTTACGACGGCGCCATGCCTTCGGGCAACTCGGTCGCATCACTCGTCTTCGCAAGGCTGTTTGCGCTCACCGCTTCGATGGACTTCAAAGAAACCGCGGACAAGCAGATGTCGTTCGTCGCGGGCGGAATTAAAGACTACCCGGCAAGTTACAGCTTTTCGCTGATTGCGATGTCCGAATTTTTGTTCCCGCCGGCCGACCTGGTCTGCGCTTCCGCAGAAGAAAATATCCGGGAAGAACTTTTGTCCTTTTTACGGAAAAACAAACTGCCGCATATAAACATTCTGCTGAAAACCGGGAAGAACAGCGAACCGCTTGCCAAAATCGCCCCCTTTACCGCAAACTACCCGGTGCCGGAAAAGGGTACGCGCTATTATATCTGCAAAAACGGAACCTGTATCGCGCCGAAAGACCGACTTGAAATTTCAGATTTCTTAAATTTATAGCAAAATCAAAATCACCCAATATACTTTATATTGGGTGAAATTTTATGGTAATACACGTTGTAAAACAGGGCGAGACCATTTATTCGGTTGCGCAGCAGTATAATGTGAATCCCGATACGCTGGCGCTCAACAACGGCGTAGCGGGCAACGGCAACCTTGCGATCGGGCAGTCGCTGGTGATTGTTTTCCCGCAGGCGACCCATGTGGTTCAGCCGGGCGAGACGCTCGATTCAATCGCGAACGCGTACGGCGTGACGGTGAATCACTTATACCGCAACAACCTCGCGCTCGGCGGCAGGCCGTTGATTTATCCGGGAATGCAGCTGGTTATCCAATCCGACAGAACGCCGATCGGCGACTATATGACAGGCGGATACGCTTATCCTTACATAACCATTGATTTGCTCAATCAGACGCTGCCGTTCATGGGCGCTTTGATTCCGTTTACCTACGGTTTTCAGCCGGACGGCACGCTGATTCCGCTCGGCGACCAGTCCATGATTGAGAGGGCCAACGCTTACGGCACGAAACCGGTCATGCACTTGTCCACGCTGACCGAAGGGGACGTTTTTTCGACCGAACTTGCGGAACAGCTGCTGAACAATCAAAGCCTCTGGAGCGTGCTGATTAATAATGTTCTTACGATGATGCGGACGAAAGGGTATTACGCGCTTGACGTCGATTTTGAGTTTTTGGGAAAGGAAAACGCCGCCAAATACGCGGAATTTATTACATACGCAAGAAATACGCTGAACGCGCAAGGGTACCCCGTTATGGTCGCTTTGGCGCCCAAAACCAGCGTCACGCAGCCGGGTGTGCTCTATGAAGGCCACGACTACAAAGCGCTTGGCGAAGCCGCGAACGCGGTGCTTCTCATGACTTACGAATGGGGGTATACATACGGTCCGCCGATGGCCGTGTCGCCCATTCAGCCGGTTGAGAATGTCATTGAGTTTGCGGTAACGCAGATTGACAGCCGCAAGATTTTTCTCGGCATTTCCAATTACGGCTATGATTTCGTGCTGCCCTATGTGCCCGGCGAGTCAAAAGCCGCCTCGATTTCGACGGTGCAGGCGAATGAACTTGCGGTCAGAACCGGTTCGACCATACAATATGACGAGAAGGCGCAGGCGCCGTTCTTCCGCTATTTTGAAAACGGCACGCAGCACGAAGTGTGGTTCGAGGACGCAAGAAGCCTGCAGGCGCGGCTGCAGCTTTTAAAACAATACAATTTAAGAGGCGCTTTATACTGGAACCTCAACCGCCCGAATCCGCAAAACCTTGTCGTCATCAACTCCCTGATAAACCTGCAGCCGTTCAATCTTTTTTAATAAAAAACAAAGACTTGCGCGCGCCGGCGCAGGTCTTTTCTTTTTTAACAAAAGCCGCCGGCAGGCAGCCTGCCGGCGGGAAAAGGTCTTTTTGGATTATGCTATGAGAGCAGTTTGTCGAAATTATAGAATATTGTCGCGATCTGCGCTCTGGTCGCATTGTCTGCGGGGAACAGGTAGTTGCCGTTGCCGGAAATGATTCCTTTATCGACCGCCCAGGTCATCGCGATAACCGCATAGCTTGCGATGCTGGAATAATCGGCGTATCCGGTCAGCGTGAATCCGGACGTAATGCTCATATCGCAGCCGATCATGCTTGCATACCGATACAAGAACATAACCGCCTGCTGTCTTTGCACGTTATCGTCCGGACCGAAGGTCGTAGCGTTGTAGCCGCTCGCGATACCGTTCTGGGTTGCCCAAAGGATGGCGTTGTAGTAATAAGAACCGAGCGCAACGTCCGTAAAGGGAAGCGTGCCGGAAACCGGCGGCTGACCGGCATGGCGGTACAACACCGTAACCATCATGCCTCTTGTCATGGTCAGTTCGGGGCTGAAGGTTGTGCTGGAGGTTCCGCTGAAAAGCCCCGCGTTGTAAACATACTTAACCGGTTCGTAATACCATGCCGTCGTCGGGACATCGACAAACGGAAGCTCGGAGCCTTTGATATACTTGATCGCCCATACGGTTGTCGTCGGATAAACCACCGCGACCGCGACTTTGATATACTTACCGTCCATCATGCAGGACGCGGGAATGGTGACGCTGGTCGCGCGCGTGTTCTCCACATAGGCAAGTTCAACCGCGTTTTGCGATTCGTTGCTGTTTCCGGGGTCCGGCTCTCCGGCAAGCTCTATTACTTTATAGATATATCCCGCCGCTCCCGGAACGCTGTTCCACGAAATGGTCAGGGACGCGCCCGCTGGACGCTCGTCAACGCTCGAAATCACCGCCGGGTCGTTCGAAAGGTTGCCGATTCTTGTGCAGCTCGGGATATAAATCCACCCGTTGTAAGACAGATATTTCGTGTATCCGTAATCGCCCGAAACACTGGTTACGGAAAGACTGGTGTTTGCCGGAATGGTGGTGACAGTGCTTGCGCCCGAGGAAGGAGCGGACCGCATAACCAGCGAGGAAGACGACTGGTATATGCCGGTTTTATATCCGGTAATCACGACGTTGGCAATTGCTTCCTGCAGACGCATAATCGCCTTCGTGTAATCGCCCGGCATGGAGGTGGACACGTTGTAAACGCCGGTTCCGTAGTTTAAGGCGGCCTCCATTTGCGCCTGGGACTGGCTGGACAGCGTGTAATTGGAAAGATACGTGTTGGCGGAAGCGATCAGCGAGGAAAGCGTGTTTTTTGTCGCGGTCGGTATGGTCGGCCGCTGGGTAATCAAAAGGCTGTTCGCAACTCTGCGGGTGCTGGAGTAAACCGCTTCCAGCGTGCCGGACGAGTTTTCGACCGTCATCTGCGTCGATCCGCCGCCGTCCAGCAGAACCGCGGTCTGGCAGCCGAGTCCGATGAGCATATCGGCAAGCTCATAAACCGTAAGTCCCGGATAAGTGCTGGTTCTGCCGTCCGTTGCGACAATGATCAGTTCGCCGTTCGATTTCACGCCGATCGCGGAGCGCTGCGCGCTGGCGTTGTTGAAATCGCTGCCCAATCCGTTGCTGGAGGTTACGTTTACGCCGTTCAAAACGATATGATAGCCGTAGGTTACAAGCGCGCTCGAGGCGTTTTCCATTTTGGTCTTTGCAGCCACGATGGTTTCGGTAACCGTTATTTCAGCCGTATCGCCGATCGAAAGCGCGCGCAGGCTGGCTGCCCACGGGCTGGAGTTGCTCGCATAAAGCACAAACTGATTTCTTCCGATCGAACCGCCGCTGCTGACATTGTTTCTTTTCTCAGCGACGGTGCCTTTGAGCGTGCCGCCGACCGTAAGCTCGGTGTTGTTGACCTTATTGAATACAATTTCGACGCCCGGCGAATTCGTGTCCGTATTGTTTCCGCAGCTTGTGTCATAATAATATATGCCGGTTCCGAGCGTGTAGGGGTACATGTTGATATACTCCAGCGCGCCGGACCAGGGGCTGCCGTTTACTTTCAACGCATAGCTGACTTTGGAGTAAACAAGATCGGTATTGCCTGCGCTGTCAAATACAAGCATATAAGTCGGTCCAAAGCTGTTTTGTCCCTGAATAACCTTGCCGTCTGAAATATTGACGCCGCCGTAGGTGTTGCAGCAGGTGCCGACAAACGAGAAGAACGAACCGTTGATGCCGCCGACGATATTCAGTCCGTACTTCGATTCGGCGTCGGTCGCAGAGTTGATGGTCGTCGCGCCATAACCGGAGTATTTGGAATATACAAAGGGCATATAATTGCTTGTCTTGGGGTTAAAGGATAGCGCGAAAACCCTTTGCAGGTCGTTGCTGCTGTCCCGGTAAACAGCAGTGGAATAGGTTACGCCTGGTGCAACCGTTCTGTTGGACGCGGAAGAAATGATGCCGCTTCCCAGAGGCGCGCCGACAGAAAAGGTAATTGCCCATGCGCTCAGCGAACAGGCTGAGAGGATAATGAGAACACTTAAGCAAACTGCAAAGATCTTTTTCAATTTCATTCCCCTTTCTTATTGATTTCATTTCAGTATATCTGCGCAGAAGCAAAATGTTACAAAATGAACAGGCGTTTCAAGCGTTCAGCGTTTTAGACATTTTTCGACAATTACGTTTTAAAAGAAAACCCTTCAAACAGATTCACTGGTTGCAGGGTTTTACTTTCTATATCGCTTGTTTATGTAAAGATTGTTCCTTTTTGCCGGTGAGGAAGCGGTTGTACTGGACGACCGCTTTTTCCTGCGCTTCGATGCGTACTTTGTTGATATCGTGATAGTTCTCTATCAGGATTTTTACAATATCTCCGTCCAAAGAACCGTCGTCGACCATGCTCATCAACAGCTTGACGGCGTTTTCGTACCGCATGCCGACGCGGTAGGGGCGGTCTTCCGTAATCGCGGTAAACACATCCGCGACCGCCATAACGCGGGAGCCGAGCGGCAGTTCGTCGCCTTTCAGATGGAACGGATACCCGTTTCCGTTGATTTTTTCATGATGGTACGCAGCCCATTTTTTAATTTCATCGAACTGCGGGACTCTGTTCAATAGCTGATAGGTATAATAGGTGTGCGAGCGAATCTTGCTGACTTCGAACTCGTTTAATCCGTTCGGCTTGTCGATGATGTTCGGGTCGATCACCAGTTTGCCCAGGTCGTGCAGATACCCGGCGACAAGCATCATTTTACATTCATACGGCGTCATGCCGGCAAGTTCAGCCAACTTGCTCGCCGTCTGCGCGACGCCGGCAGTATGCCGCGCGGTGAACTTGCTTCTAAAATCGACGATTTGCGCGATGACGGACGACAGGCTGATGATATCGTCGATATTCAGCATGGGCGTCGGAATGTCTTTCGGCAGATTTTTAATCGGAAATTGGGAAGCCAAATCCAGCCAGATATATTCTTTCTGACTGAGCGCCAACAGTGCGTCGACAATGTTCGGCTCAAACAGCTTGTCTTTGTTTTTCTGCACATATTTCCGAATATCGCGCAGCTGGAACAAAACGTTGTTTACGTCAATGCGCGCGCTCACCCGGTCCGCCAGATGGATGATGTGACATTCAAACGGAACTTCCTCTCCGTCAAACGTTTTGCCCTCGCCGTAATTCCACGGCAGATGATGATATTTGATGATCTTCGCCTCGTTCTCGAAAAACGAAAACTCTCGAAATAGCCGATATCCGTTAAAAGCGTGAATGTTGATGTAATCCGGCTCGCGCTCAATGATTTCCAGTCTTTCCTGGATAGAAAGCGATCCGACGTCATGCAAAAGGGCCGCTATAAAGACGCTGAATTTGCGGTCCTCCGGAATATTCAGCTGTTCCGCCAAACGATAGGATAGATAGGCAACCTTTTGATGGTGGTTTGACAGTATCGGCGAAACCAGGTCGACCGCATCCGAAATGCAGTTTAAAAAATCATATAATTTAATGTTAATTTCTTTCATTTTTTATCACGCATTAAAAATATAGATATACTTATACAATATATATATCGCAGATTATTAACCAAAATAAATCAATTCGTTAAACTTTATGTTATATTTTTGTTTCTCATGGGCAAATTAATAATAGAATTTTGTTGGAGGATTATGATATGCAGATAAAAGACGTAATGACAAAAAACGTGGCCTATGTCGCGCCGCAGGACCCGATTGAGAAAGCCGCGAAACTGATGGACGAATACGACGTCGGCTCGGTCCCGGTATGCGACGGCGAAAAAGTCGTCGGCATTGTCACCGACCGAGATATTGTTTTACGCTGTGTCTCGCAGAAAAAAGATTTTGCCCGTCCGGTCCGCGAGGTGATGACCGCGAATCCGGTTACGGCGGCGCCGAACATGGACGTCAAAGACGCCGCAAAGCTGATGAGCGAGAAGAAGGTGCGCCGTCTGCCGATTGTCGAGAACAATTTGCTTGTCGGAATGGTGTCGTTGGGCGATATCGCCGTTGAGCCGAAAACTTCCGATAAAGCAGGCGAAGCGCTCAAAGACATTTCCTATCCGAGCGGCTCGTATTTCTAAATAAAAGAGTCCCTGTGCGGGACTTTTTATTTTTTAGTTTTTCAGATGCGCCGGATTTACTTTTATATAGATGGACAATTCAAAATTGTCGTTCGCTTTTGCGCCTTTTCGGCCGGGCTTATGTTTTTGATATTCAACTTTTGCGATTATGCACTTTAAAATTCTGTTTTTTTCTTCGGCGGACAAAGAACCGTAATGTTCAAACATGCCGGCCTGAATCGGACCGCGCCGGCAGGAATCAAGATTCTTCAGTTCTTGTTCTTCCGTTTCCATCGCTTGATACAAAATCTTCTTGCGTTCCGCCAGCGCTTCCTTGCGACGCAGGAATTCCTCTTTCGTATAAACACCGCTTTCGACCAGTTCGTAGGTCGTCTGCAGCTGCTTTTCGCATTTATTCAGTTCCGACCTTAACTGTTCGACGACCTGTTTCTTTAGCTGCAGCGCGTTTTCCTGCAAGTTTTCCGGTTCTGTTTGCAGGGCGGCGCCGCAAAACAGTTTTTCCAGCGCGCTTGTAATTTTTTTCTCGACAATCAAAAGCGGCGCGGAAACGGTTGCGCAGTTTTTGCTCGGGCAATACAGAATGTCATAGGCGGTATGCTTGTTCGCGCCCAGCCGGCGCATGACGGCGCCGCAGTTTTTACAGAATACGATGCCGGACAGCGGATTTTTTAAAGAAAGGTCCTTTTTGGTCCGGCTTGCCGTATTCGCGGCTCGGATTCTCTGCGCTTCGTCGAATATTTCCTGAGAAATAATCGCCGGATGCAGCCCTTTTGCGAGAATACAGTTTTGGTTTTTGACCCGTTTTCGTCTGACGCAGCCGTTTTCCCTGAACTTCTTTTCGGTTCTGTACGCCCAGCGGATCTTTCCGGTATAAACCGGGTTTTTTAATATATCATTGATGGTCGCGCGCGACCATCGGCCGCCTTTTCTTGGTTTCATCTGCAATTCGTCCAGTTTTTCCGCAATCCTGGTCATGCCCAAACCTTCCGTATAGAGCGCGTATATCAGGCGAACCGTTTTCGCTTCGCTTTCGTTGGGGACGAGCGTAAACCCTTTTCCGCCGACGATTTTGACTTTATCATAACCGTAGGGCGGCGTCGAAACAACCGCTTTTCCCTCCTTTGCCGACGCGATTCTGCCGCGCTGGATACGGCGGTTGATGGCTTTATACTCTCTGCGGCTCATAAAGAGGCCGAATTCAAAATATTCTTCGTCGAACTCGTCGTTCGGGTCGTATGTTTTCAGCGGGGTGATGATTTTGGTTCCGCTTGCTTTGAACGCCTGCGCGACGATGCCCTGGTCGATCGTGTCTCCTCTTGCGAGACGTTCGATTTCCATAACAAAAACGCCGCTCCAGACACCCTGTTCCACTTCGGCAAGAAGCTTTTGAACCTGGGGACGGGCGGCGATGGTTTCGCCGGAAACCACTTCCCGATAAATCCGCGCAATCGTTACGTTCATTTTTTGCGCCAGTTCGGTCAGTATTTTCTCGTGGCGGGCAAGCGTTTCCGTTTCTCCTTTGTTTTCCGCTTCGATGTCGGCGCGCGATTTGCGCAGATACATGCAATACCGCGTACGCATTCCCCCTACTTTATCCCTTTGAAAGAAACCGGTTCCTCCCACCAGCCGAACCCGACGCTGCCGCGGATGCGTTTTTCGGTTTCGTCCGGCGCGGAAAGAAAAATCAGAAAAGAACCGCCCGGCGGGAAAATCAGCTTTCCGTTTTCGTTGGCGGTCAGCGTTGTTCCGGAAAGTCCCGCGCGCTCGAACGCTTTGATGCCGCTTTCCGGCTCGCTTACTACGTCGGAGCAAAACTGCAGCCTGACCTGAGGTTTCGGATTCGGCAAAACGGCGGTGTTCGTGCAGATTACCTGCGGCGAGAAGATTGCGATTCCGGGCGGTTCGGCGTTAAACCAGAACTGCGCGCGGAACGAAGATTCCAAAACGTCGGAGACGGTCCAGACGTGAACATGCAGATTCACGCCGGAATGAAAGGGATTGTAAAGTCTCGCCCATGCGTATCTTCCTTTGCCGAAGGTCAGGTCGCTCGCATAGCCAATAAAATACTCGCCCCGCAGCGATTTGTACAGTTCGACCGGGATGACGACGTTTTTGCTCATTTTATGTTTATGGTATCTAAAATCGGAAGCGCCGTTCATAAAATCACCCGTTTCCGGTTTTACTATAAACAGTTTATGCCTGACAAACGAAAAAAAGCCACTTTTTTAAAAAAAGCGGCGTTTTTTCTTCCCATGACGAAGAAAAAAAGAGCCTGTTTTTTAAAACAGGCTCTTTTATGACTACTTCTTGTTTTTTCCTTCGGGCGCTATGACGATTTTTCTGTCCGCGCCGTCGCCGATCGAATATGTTGTCACGCCCGCGATGTTCTGGCATTCCGTATGAATGATTCTTCTCTCATAAGCGTTCATAGGTTCAAGCGCGAAGCTTCTTTTGTACTTCAGAACCTTCTCGGACATTCTTCTTGCCAGCGCTCTGAGCGTTTCGGCGCGTTTCTCGCGGTAATTTTCAATATCGATCGTAATCCGGTAAAAAGTCGATCTGTCCTTGTTTGCGGCGAGGGTTGCCAAATACTGTACCGCATCCAGTACGTCGCCGTGCCTGCCAATCAGCAGCCCTAAATTCTCGCCGTTTACAGAAATCAGAGCGCCTTCCTCGTCTTCGCTTTCGATGTTCACCTGCGCTTGAATGTCCATGTTCTTCAGCAGGGTCTCAAGAAAGTCAACCGCAATATTCGCCGGGGTGTTCTCAATATAAACCCGCACCTTCGCGTCGCAGGCGCCGATGCCTAAAATACCCTTTCTTCCTTCTTCAAGAACCTCAAACTTAACTTTATCAACAGGCTTGCCAAGCGCCGCGGCGCCCGCTAAGACAGCGTCGTCCACTGTCTTTCCCGTAGCAACAATTTCTTTTGTCATTTTTATTTACTTTCCTTTCAAGAATACGGAAAATATTAATTCGCTGTTCTGTGTCAGTTCCTCATTCAGCGTCGCTTTCGGAATCTTCTTCGTCTTCATCGTCGGCAGAAAGCATTTCGATTTTGTTTTTACCGACCACTCGCTTGCCGGAAACCGGTCCTTTTACCTCCAGGTCCTTAAAGCTGTCGTCGTCTTCGTCTACCTCGATCATAATGACTTTTTTCTTCTTCTTATTTTTCTTATTATACTCTTTCACAGCCGCTTCCAGCTCTTCTTTCGTATATGTCGGCAGCGGATAGAAACGATTCAGTATAATCGGCTGAACGGCGCCGGTGACCGTTCTCCAAATCCAGTACACGGCAACCGCGGCGGGGAACTGGAACGAGAAATAAGCGCTGACCACAGGCAATCCCCACTTCATGAACCAGCCGTTTACCATCGGATTGTTTTCCATTCCCGGCGTCGTCGGGGTGTATTTGCGCGTAATGTAACCGCTTCCAACGCTGGTCAGGAAAATCAGCAACGGGAAGATTAACAAAAGGTTGAATTTTTTATAGGACGGGGTGTCCAGCAGCGAAATGCCCGCGAAATTAAAGTTCGGAAGCGCGTCCTTTTCTTCCTTGGAAAAATGCAATTCGTACCTGTTGTAATCCGCGAGTTTGATATTGTATTCTTCCGCGATGCTGGCGATATAATCGTAATCCTGCTGGATGAGCTTTGTCAGCAAAAGCTCGTTCTTATTGGACCCGCTTTTGACCAGCTGTCCGTTTTCTTCTTTATATCCGAAGTTCAGCTGAATGTTTTTTAAAGTCTCGACAAACTTGTCAAAGTTTGCGTTTTCTTCTTTTTGAACCAACGATTCGTCTTTGTACTGCTCGACCGTTCTAAAAGCGATATCGTATAAAGAGTTTTCCTGCGCGTCCAGTTTTGCCGTGAGCTCCTGGGACGTTGAGGAATAGGTGATCGGCTGTCTGATAATCGCGTACAGGACAAACAGAAGCACGAGCGAAATCAGCATCGGAAGGCATCCGGACAACTGATTGTAGCCCTCGCTCTTATGCATTTCCTGTATTTCGAGCATCATTTTCTGCTGCGTAACACGGTCGTTTCTGCCCGCGTATTTCTTTCGGATTGCCATTTCCTTCGGCAACAGTTTGCGCTGCATAATCAAGTTTTTCTGCTGCTTGATCGCAAGCGGCAGCATGAGCAGCTGCGTTATAATGGTAAAGAATAATAACGCCAATACATAATAGTTGCCCGAGAGGTATAGGCATATCTTCATCAAATACCCGAACGGGATGTAGATAAGACTTAAGAAATTCATATTTTTTCCATTTCCCCGCCAGTTATATAATAAATATTCGCTTCTTTTAAAATTGATTCGTTTCAGATTCGCCGCTGTCGGTGCCGGCGTCCGTTTGTTTTTTGACTTTTATTTTTCTTTTCGGCTCCGGCACAGGGTCGTATCCGCCTTTGCAGAGCGGATTGCATCTTAACAGCCGGTATGCCGTCAGAAGCATTCCCATCAATACGCCTCTTTTTTCAAACGCCTCGATCGCGTACTGAGAACAGGTAGGCTGAAACCTGCAGCTCGGACCCTTGAACGGAGATATATATTTTTGATACGCCCTTATCAGAAAAATAAAAATCTTTTTCATGCTAAAAGCTGCCATTCATTCGCTTTTCAAAAGGTCCGCTTTTTTCAGCAGCGTATAAATTTCTTCCTGAATTACGGAAAAATGCGCGTCGTAGCTGGCCTTTTTCGCGACGAAAACGAGAATAAAACCGTCCTTGACAAAAGGGTGAAGATGTCTGTATGCTTCCTTGATTTTTCGCTTCATTCTGTTTCGTTTTACGGCTTTTCCAAGACTTTTCGATACCGTAAAGCCGACGAGCGTCGTCTTGTTGTCGTAGTTTTTCATCACATATAGAACGACAGTGCTCGCGGCCGCGCTTTTCCCTTTTTTATAAGCTTTTTGAAACAGATGGTTTTCCTTTAAGGAACGGATTTTTCTTCTTTTTTCCATTAAAAAATCCTTTTTAGCGCTTAAAACCAGTATTATTAAGCTAAAGAAGGCATAATGCACTATGGGATTAATGCATTATGCGCTTTCTTAAAAACACATGTTTGCATGTCAGCAAATATTTATTCTGAAGCTTAATAAGTAAGTCTGGCTCTGCCCTTTGCCCTTCTTCTCTTAAGCACCTTTCTGCCATTTGCTGTTGCCATTCTCTTTCTGAATCCATGCTCTCTTTTTCTGTGCAGCTTTTTCGGCTGATATGTTCTAAGCATTCTACAATGCACCTCCCCGACAAAAAACTGATATCTTTCTATGCGCAGTTTTTTGTAACAAAACCGGCAGGATATCAAAAGTCAACATTTATTATATACATAAATTTTTGCTAATGTCAAGAGTTTTATTCCTCATTTTCTGTGTTTTGACCCGAAAAAGGCTGATTTTTTTTATAAAACCCTTTCTTTTTGCCCGTTTTTGTGCTATAATAAGATAGATATTTCGGTAGAAGTGAAGTGAGTAAATGGCGGAATTAGAGTTTGCGTCTATCATGGATGGTTTAAAAGAAGAGCTGTCGAAAATATATTCCAGCACGACGATGAGTTTGTGGTTTGATCAGCTCGCCCTGTTGTCTTTGGATGATAAACAGGCTGTCCTGGTAGCTCCTACTGAATTTAAAAAAGATATATTGGAAAAGAAATATTTAGATGTCCTTACCGATAAGCTTTGCGGAATACTTGGTTTTGAGGTTGAAATCAAAATCATTTCTGCCGAAAGCGGCCCTATGGCAAAAGTTCCGCCGTTGGAAAAAGAGGAGGAACCGGACGAGGATATCAGCGCGTACAAAATGCGCTTTAATCCCAATTATACCTTTGAAAACTTTGTCGTCGGCAAATCCAACGAGCTTGCTCAGTCCGCGAGTCTTGCTGTCGCACGGCATCCCGCAGAGCTGAACAACCCGTTGTTTTTATATGGTCCGTCCGGACTTGGCAAAACGCACCTGCTCTTTGCTATCGTAAACGAGATTCGTAAAAATTTCAAGAACTATCATATCCTGTACGTTACCGGCGAGGAGTTCACAAACGAGCTGATCGACGCGCTCGCACAGAAAAAGCCGGTCGCTTTCCGAGAAAAATATAGAAACTTAGACGTACTTCTGGTTGACGACATTCAGTTTTTGGCAAACAAGCTCGGTATTCAGGAAGAGTTCTTCCATACCTTTGACACGCTATATAAGCAGAACAAACAGATTATTTTAGCTTCGGACTGCCATCCGCGGGAGATTAACAACTTAGAGGAAAGACTGAAATCCCGTTTCGAGTCCGGTCTTGTCGCGGACATTCAGCCGCCCGATCTTGAGCTGAGAGTCGCCATCTTCAAGCGAAAATCGGTCGATATGGGTATTGATATACCAAACGACGTACTTTTATACCTCGCGGAGAATATTAAAATCAACATCCGCCAGATCGAAGGTTCGTTAAAGAAGCTGAAAGCGAACAGCTTTATCAGCGGCGAACCGATTACGCTGGAAATGGCGCAAAAGGTATTGGGCGACTTTCTCAAAAGCGCCGAGAGCGAGGACAACATCATCGACAAAATCTTTACATACGTCTCCAAACGCTACGGCGTATCCAAAGACGCGCTCAAAAGCCAGAAGCGGAACGCGGACATCGCGTATCCAAGACATATCGCGATCTATCTTACCCGCGAGCTTACCTCCCTTTCTCAAAAGAGCATCGCAAAGATTTTTGCGAGAAAGGACCACACCACCGTTTACAACTCGATTATGGTGGTTGAGAAGAAAATCAAGTCGGACGTTCAGTTCGAACGCGAAATCAACCAGATTATCAACGAGCTGAAAGGGCAATAAACCGCCATTGTGGACAAACAGAAGTTGTCCACAGCGTTTCTCCGTAGATAACCCACAGTTTAAAATCGCCTTTTCTTTGCAATATAACGCATTTTTTGACTTTTCCACAAATTCACAGCGGCTACTAATAATAGGAATACTAATTCCTTTTTGTTATCTTTGTTCCTTTTTTTCTGTTTTTTTGTTAAAGTTCAAAAATTCGGTATGTTTTTTTAAATAAAACCTTTTCGGAAAGGATAAATTCTTTATGGCTATAAAATTTACAACCAACAGAGCGGTTATGCTCTCGCTGATAACGCCGGCGCTGGCCGCGACTTCCAACAAAAACACACTGCCCGCGCTCGAAGGTTTACTTTTTTCGCTTGAAGATAATATTCTGACCGTTTGCGGCTACGACCTTGAAAAGGGCGTCAAAACCAGCGCGCAGGTGTATCCGCAGGAAGAGGGCGCGGTTATTCTGAACGCGCAGAAAATCAGCGCGATTATACGCAATCTGCCCGAATGCGAGATTCACTTTGAAGCCAATGAGAAAAACATGGTGCGCATAACCGGCGCGATGAGCGAGTTCACCATCCACGGACTTTCCGCAGAAGCGTTTCCGAACCTTCCCGAACTGGGCGGCGACAGGAGCTTCTCGATCAGCCAGGGCGTGCTGAAGGACTTAATCGAAGGCACGCATTTCGCCGTCGCGCAAACCGACGCGCGGCCGATTCTGACCGGCGAGTATTTTAAAATCGAAGGAAAAAAGATAACCGTCGTCGCGCTGGACAACTACCGGCTCGCGCTAAAAGAAGAAGAAAACGCCGTTTTCGGGAACGAGAACAATTATTCCTTTATCGTTCCGGGAAAAACGCTGTTTGAGTTCTCAAAACTGCTTTCCGACAGCGACGAGCTGATTACGGCTGAATTTACCAATAAATATATTATCTTTAAAATGAAAGACATTGTCTTCTTCTCTCGTCTGCTGGAAGGCGAATACATCGATTACAACCGCGTCATTCCGAAACAGAATAAGATATTTGTCAAAGTCAAAACCGCCGATTTCATCGAGAGCGCGTCCAGAGCATCCCTGCTCGTCGACGAGAAGCTGAAGACCCCGTTGAAATGCAGCTTTACCGACGATAACCTTCAAATATCCTGTACGACCCAGTACGGAAACGTCATCGACAATATCAAAATTGAAAAGACCGGCGAAGACATTGAAATCGGATTCAACAGCCGCTACCTGCTCGACGCGCTGCGCGCCTGCCCGGATGAAACCATCCGCATCGAAATGTCGACACCGCTGATGTCGATGGTGATTACGCCGGCCGAGGAAAAGGAAAACAGCAGTTATACCTATCTGATTCTTCCGTACAGACTAAAATAATATGAAGCTGAACACGCTGAGCGTTAGGGATTTTAAAAACGCGGAAAACGAACGGATCGCCTTTACGGACGGCGTCAACATTATCTACGGCGACAACGCCGCCGGAAAAACCAACCTGCTTGAAGCGATCTTTCTTTTTGCGACTGGAAAGAGTTTTCGCGGCGGCAAGGACAAGGATTTTATCCGCTTCGGACAGGACACTGCTTATATCGAAATCGAGTTCGAGGAAAAAAGCGGGCCGCAGAAAATGGGCATCCGGTTGTTCAAAAACCAGAAAAAGCAGATTTTCCGCGGCGGCGTGCAGGTTACCAAATTGTCGGAGTATCTGGGGCTTTTCCGCGCGGTCATTTTTACGCCCGACCATTTAAATCTTGTGAAGGGCTCGCCGGAATTCCGGCGCCGCTTTATCGATATCGCGATCTGCCAGTCCTTTCCGCGGTATGTTGCCTCTATCAGTGAGTATAACCGGATTTTAGCGCAGAAAAACGCGTTTTTGAAAAATAAAATAGATTCGGACGAACTGCTGGAAGTCTATAACGAGCGTTTGGCGCAGTTGGCATCCGTCATCACGCAGAACCGGTATAAATATATCTGCCGGCTTGAAAAAGAAGCCGAAGCGTTTCAGCGCGATATGACGGACGGCGCGGAAAAACTGACGCTTGCGTACAACTCACAGGCCGGAGAGGGCTTTGAATCGAT
The DNA here is from genome assembly GCA_029550965.1 of Bacillota bacterium. Classification (GTDB taxonomy): domain Bacteria; phylum Bacillota; class Clostridia; order Oscillospirales; family CAG-382; genus UBA1049. The sequence goes on along the minus strand of JAKPGJ010000015.1, from coordinate 73,118 downwards.
TGAAGAGATAAGAAAACGATACGCCGAGCTTTTCCGGCAGAAAAGTGAACAGGAAAAACAGAAAGGCATATCGCTGTACGGCCCGCACAAAGACGATTTTTTAATTTATATCAACGGAAAAAACGCCCGCCAGTTCGCTTCGCAGGGGCAGCAGCGCTCCGCGGTGCTGTCGCTGAAGCTGGCGGAAGGCGAATTGTCCAAAAAGCTGACCGGCGAGTATCCGGTTTTCCTGCTGGACGACATTTTAAGCGAGCTGGACGCAAGGCGGAAACGATATATCTTAGAAAAAACCCAGGAAAAACAGGTCATCATCACCGGCTGCGAAAAGGAATTTTTCGCGGGCCTCGAGCAGATCGCGAGCAGAAACAAAATTTACGTGGAGAACGGAAAATGTTTTTACACTTAGGAAAAGGCGAAAGCGTTCCGGAAAAGGAAATCGTCGGAATCTTCGATATAGAAGCGGCGACGGTTTCCGCGGACACAAAAGCGTTTTTAAAAAGTCTGCAGGAAGCGAAAAGAGTTGTGAATCTATGCGACGATTTGCCGAAAAGCTTTGTTCTGACCGATAACGAGCTTTGCGAAAGCGTTTATATCACGCAAAACTCCGCTCTGTCGCTGAAAAAGCGAGCGGAAAACAACGAATTAGAATAGAATCCTTGAAAGGAAAATCAAAGAAATATGGATGAGAAGAACACACAAGCTTACGAGGACAGTCAAATACAGGTTCTCAAAGGGCTTGAGGCTGTAAGGTTAAGACCCGGTATGTATATCGGTTCGACCTCTTCGAAGGGGTTGCACCATCTTATATATGAAATCGTTGACAACTCAATCGACGAAGCGCTGGCAGGATTCTGCAAGCAGATTAACGTCATTTTAAACGAGAACGGAAGCGTCACGGTCGAGGACGACGGTCGAGGCGTTCCCGCCGGAATTCACCCGGATATGGGACTGCCGACGCTCGAGGTCATTTTTACGGTCCTGCATGCCGGCGGAAAGTTCGGCGGCGGCGGATACCGGATCGCCGGCGGTCTGCACGGCGTCGGCGCTTCTGTCGTCAACGCGCTGTCTAAGCGGATGGAAGTGAGAAACTTCCGCGACGGACACGAGTATTCGATCGCTTTTGAGTTTGGAAACGTGGTCGAGCCTTTCAAGGTCGTTGGCCCTACGGATAAGCATGGTTTGACTGTCACTTTCTTCCCGGACGACAAGATTTTTGAAACCGTCGAGTTTGACAAGGAAATCATTCGTACGCGTCTGCGCGAGCAGGCGTTCCTGAACGCCGGCGTATGCCTTACGCTATTGGATAAAAGAGCCGGCGCGGAGAGCGCGGAACCGGAAGTCTTTTGCTATGAAGGCGGCATTAAGAGCTTTGTAGAGTATATCAACTCGAAAAAGGCCGCCGAGCTTCTGCACAACGACGTTATTTATTTTAACGGCTCAAAGGGCACGTCTTTCGCGGAAATCGCGATGCAGTATAACGACACCTATAACGAGACCATTCTGTCGTTTGCGAACAACATGCATACGGTGGACGGCGGAACCCACGAGGTCGGCTTTAAAACGGCGCTGACCAAAGTGTTCAACGATTACGCAAAGAAATATAATATCTTAAAAGGCGACGAAAAACTAACCGGCGAGGATGTCCGCGAAGGGTTGACCGCCATCATCAGCGTCAAGCTGGAGGACGCCCAGTTTGAGTCGCAGACCAAAGCGAAGCTGGGAAACAGCGATATCCGCGTTTTGGTTGAGAATATCGTAAGCGAAAAATTAGAAATTTATTTGGAGGAAAACCCCGCTACCGCCAAGGTTATCCTCGAAAAAGCGCTGCAGGCGGCAAGAGCGAGAGAAGCGGCGAAAAAAGCGCGCGAGCTTACCAGACGCAAAGGACTGCTGGAGAGCGCCGCGTTGCCGAGCAAGCTCGCGGACTGCAACGAGCGCAGAGTTGAATTTACCGAGCTGTATATGGTAGAGGGAGACTCCGCAGGCGGCACCGCGAAGGACGGGCGCGACAGCCAGTTCCAGGCCGTGCTTCCGCTGCGCGGAAAAATTCTCAACGTAGAGAAGAGCAGACTGGACAAAATTTACGCGTCGTCGCAGATTACGCCGATTATTCTCGCGCTGGGCACCGGCATCGGGGACGAGTTTGACATTACCAAGCTCAGATACGGAAAAATCATCATTATGGCGGACGCCGACGTTGACGGCGAGCATATCAAGACGTTGCTGTTGACCTTCTTCTTCCGTCATATGCGGCCGCTGATTGAAAACGGCCATGTGTACGCCGCGATGCCCCCGCTGTATAAAATCACGAAAGGAAAGCAGGAAAGATATGCTTTCTCGGACGAGGAGCGCGACAAATATATTCAGGAACTCGGCGGCAACGTTACGGTCAGCCGCTACAAAGGTCTTGGCGAAATGACCAAGGATCAGCTCTGGGAAACCACGATGGACCCCGCGAGACGGGTTCTGAAGCGGATCACGATTACGGACGCGCTCGAGGCGGAAGCCATGTTTACGATTCTGATGGGCGACAAGGTCGAGCCGAGACGCGAGTTTATCCAGGAAAACGCGAAGTATGTAACGGATATTGATGTATAAATTTTAAAGAAGCAATCTTTTTTGCGGTAAAAACCACAGAAAGTATGGTCTAAAATATGGCATATCAAAACGATCACGAGAACGAATACGATTACAGTGCGCATCAATCGCAGATAATACAGGAAGTCGGAATAGAAAAAGAAGTAAAAACAGCGTTTATTAAATATGCGATGTCGGTTATCGTGGACCGGGCGCTGCCGGATGTCCGCGACGGCTTAAAACCCGTACACCGCCGTATCCTGTACTCGATGTACGAGGATAATCTTACCAGCGACAAACCCTTCCGCAAGTCGGCGACCACCGTCGGTAACGTGCTGGGCCGCTACCATCCGCACGGCGACAGCGCGGTTTACGATTCGATGGTCCGCATGGCGCAGGACTTCTCTCTTCGGTATCCGCTGATAGAGGGACAGGGCAACTTCGGCAACATCGACGGCGACGGCGCGGCTGCGTACCGTTATACCGAAGCGCGAATGTCCAAAATTGCCGAAGAGATGCTTTCGGACATTGAAAAGAACGTCGTCGATTTCGTTCCCAACTTTGACAACGTCCGGAAAGAGCCGGTCGTTCTGCCGTCGCGCTTTCCGAACCTGCTTGTCAACGGTTCCATCGGCATCGCGGTCGGTATGGCGACCAATATTCCGCCGCATAACCTGAGAGAGGTTATCGACGCGACGGTCTATATGATTGACAACCCCGACTGCTCGGTTATGGACTTGTGCCAGTATATCAAAGGTCCCGATTTTCCGACCTACGGCACTATTTACGGAACCGCCGGCATTTACGAAGCGTACATGACCGGCAGAGGCAGAATCAAGGTGCGCGCAAAAACGCATTTTGAGGAAAAAAACAACAGAACCAGCATTATTATTACCGAGCTTCCCTATCAGGTAAACCGTTCGCAGCTGCTCGACAGCATGGTGGACCTGGTGCGGGAAAAGAGAATAGAGGGCATCGCCGACATCAGAAACGAGTCCGGCCGCAAGGGCATGCGCATCGTCATTGACCTGAAAAAGGACGCAAATCCGCAGGTCGTGCTGAATCTGCTTTACAAGTACACGCAGATGGAGGATACCTGCGCGGTCAATATGCTCGCGCTTGTCAACGGCGAACCGAAGGTGCTCAACCTCAAGGATCTGCTGAAATACTACATTCTCCATCAGGAGGACGTAATCACCCGCCGCACCCAGTTCGATTTGGATAAGGCGTTAAAGGAAGCGCATATCTATGAAGGTCTGAAAATTGCGGTTGACAATATCGACGAGGTTATCAGCATTATCCGCTCGAGCGCGAACATCCCCGAGTCGAAGGCAAACCTTATGGCCAGATTCGGGCTTACCGACGCGCAGGCGCAGGCCATTGTCGAGATGACGCTGGGCCGGCTTTCCGGTCTTGAAAGAAAGAAGATCGAGGAAAGACTGGCAAACCTGTACGCGCTCATCGACGAATTAAAAGGAATTCTTACGGATAAAAATAAAATAACGGCAATAATAAAGAAAGACCTTTTGGAAATTAAAGAGCGCTACGGCGACGACAGACGCACCGAGATTGTAGAAGTAGAAGACGAAATTCTGCTGGAAGACTTAATCGAGCGCGAGAACTGCGTCATCACGGTCACGCATGACGGCTACATCAAGCGTCTGCCTTCCGAAACATATCAGGCGCAGCGCAGAGGCGGAAAAGGCATCACCGCGATGTCAACCAAGGAAGACGATTTTGTCGAGAACGTCATCATTTCCTTCAGCCACGACTATCTTTTGATGTTCTCCAATCTGGGCAAGGTTTACCTCAAGAAGTGCTACGAGATTCCCGAGAGCGGCAGAACCTCGAAGGGCACCAACCTTGTCAACGTACTCTCGCTCGCCGAAAACGAAAAGATAACCGCGTTTATTCCGGTCAAAGCGTTTACCGATAAGGAATACCTAATTCTGATCACCAAGTACGGCGTGTCCAAGCGCGTTTCGCTCATGGAATACAGCAGAAGGCGCACAAACGGGCTCTTTGCGGTTACGCTGGACGAGGGCGACGAGCTTCTGTATGTGCTCAAGACCACCGGCGACGACCAGATTATTGTAGCGTCCCGCAAAGGACTTTCAGTCCGCTTTAACGAGCAGAACGTACGAGTAATGGGCAGACAGGCGAGAGGCGTGCGCGCGATGCGGCTTGAAGAAGGCGATTATATCGTCGGAGCCGCCGTCATACCGAAGAATTACGCGGAGATGAACGCGAAAATCATAACCGTAACCGAGCGCGGCTACGGCAAGCTGAGCGAGATCGACGATTTCACGGTCCACAACCGGGGCGGCAAAGGCATTACCTGCCACGGACTCAACGAAAAAACGGGTGACCTTGCCGGCATCGCGGTTGTAGAGCCTTCCGACGACATTATGCTGATTACCAACAACGGCGTCATTATCCGTACCAAGGTTAACGAAATACCGGTTTACGGCAGAAGCGCCGGTGGCGTCATCGTAATGCGTCTGGACGAGGGCGCGTCCATTGTCGGCTTTGCGCGCGTAAAAGAAGATAAAGAAGAAACCGAAAAATCCGATCTGGAAAATACGGATTCTTTGGACGAAGAAACAAGCGGCAGCGATTCAGACGGCAATATTTAACCTGTCGGAAAGCGAATTATTTTGAATGGCATTTATGAAGAGGGGTTACTATTTTTATGGCGATAAAAACCTTTGTTCTGGAGAATTATCCGGAAAAAGAGAAGCGGCACAACGCAATTGAAAAAACACTGAAAGAGTACCTGCAAAACGACAACATTCAGGTGCTTTATACCGGAAAAGGAAAGCCCTATATCAAAGGCTTGGAAAAAGAAAAATATATTTCGGTTACCACCACCGGCAAAGTAATGGTGCTGGTTTGTTCGGACAATCCCGTCGGAATTGACGGCGAATACTTAGGACGGTTCGGTCCGGACAACAAGATGGACTACACAGCGTTATCCGAGCGCTTTTTCTCGGAAGAGGAAGCGGAATATGTACGCGACGGAGACGGCGACCCGATGCGGTTTGTCCGCGTTTGGGTACGCAAGGAAGCCTATGTAAAGTTTACCGGCAAAGGGCTTGTTGATTTTCCGAACTTTTCCGTTACCGACGGCGAAAGGTTTTATTCCAAAATAAATGGTGTACCGATTCGAAAATTCAACGTAAACTTTCCTGGCAGCAATGAATATCTGTTCGCGATCGCAGGCGTGGAGTAAAAAAGAATAAAAAAAGAACGGGTGGAAATTTCCACCCGTTTTATTTGTTTTCAAAGATTATCTGGTTCTTCTTCTCGTTCTCAGGGACAGCGCAGACGCGCCGGCAAGTGAGATCAGCGCTGCTGCTGCCAACCATGCGATGCCGTCGTCCCCGGTCTGCGGTTGATTGGAAGAAGCGCTGGAAGCAGCGGAAGACGTTGACGACGGAGCTGTCGAAGAGGAAGAAGCCGGTGCGGAAGAAGACGAAGACGGAGCCGAAGCTTCAGAAGACGAGCTGGAAGATTCGTCGGACAACTCGCCGATATAAATAACTGCGTCTGCCTGAATGGTTCCGTTTGCGACATCAATGCCGACAACCGTTACTTTCTGACCTGCTTTCAAATTCGCGATTTTATTCCGATTATCTTTAGAATTATGGAAAGCATCGCTGTTCGGGTCTCTGTCGTCGAAATGCGCGGCGTAAATGAAACCGCCCTCGGGAATGGTAAGCGATTCATCCGCGGTACCGTTCGTGCCGTTCATCAGGTTTCCGACGGTGTCCGAAACCAGTTCGTAAACATTCGGCTTATCGGTCGGTTTGCATACAATTTGCTTGGTCCATCTGAAGTTGCCTTCGCTGGATTTGATGGTGTTGCTGTTGTTAAAATGCTTTGTGAATACGATTCCGTCGCCGTAATCGATTCTCTGGTTTATTTTCGTGACATATACGCTCGGAAGATCTTCAGCTGCTGTGGGGAACGACAGTGCCATCGTAGCCAACAGAACTACTGCGATTAAGAGCGAAAAAATCTTTAACGCTTTCATTTACTCATTCCTTTCTATTCATTTTTCTTTTTTCATAACTGAATTATATACTTTTCTATTTAAAAAGTCAATAAAATTTTATATTTTTGATAATCATTCTTTCGCGTATTATAACAGAAAGGCGGAATTTCCGCCTTTACTTACGATTTTTCAGCTTCTTTTCCGCAAAGACGCATAATTCCTCCGCAAACTCGGAGCTGGCGGCCTCCGCAAAGACTCTGAATCCGCCCTCCTCGCGCGGGAAAACCGCGATGCTGCCTTTTTCATTGCGCAGCCGCACGCCGCGCGAGCAGTCGCCGCATTCCTCGGCAAGCGAACCGATCAGGTCCGCCTTTTCGTCTTCGTCCACCTCGATGTCGATGCTTCGGACATAGAAGCGCGGCAGCTTGCTGACCGCCTCTTTGAGCGTTAAGTTGTTTTCGCAAAGATACCTGCAGACCATCAGCGCCAAAAGCACGCTGTCGTTGTAAAAATGGGTTGAAAAAGCGTTTTTTCTTTCCTCGCTTTCGCTGTGGTTGTAAAAACAGGGCTGCAGGCCTGATTGTTTCAGATAGCCTTCCACCGCTTCCGGCGTGGACTGCGGAAGATACAGCTTTTTCTTATTCTTTCCGCACAGCGCGGCAAGCGTAAACAACTGCCAGAACGAAAGCGTCGTTCCATCGGCAGTGACCGCGGAAACGCCGCCGTCGCCGTCGAACGCAAAAACGTCGCCGCTGACGTCGGAGTCGTCCTCAATCATCACCGTTTCGGCGCCCAGCTCGCGCGCGTTGGAAAAGAAGAAGTTCGCCTGCTCGTTTTTGCCCATCGCCGCCGCCTGAATGCCGTCCAGCCGTCCGGCGGTGTTTTGCAGGTAATGGCAGTACCGGAATTTGACACGCTCCGTATGCTCAAGAAGCTGCGGCTCGTAAATCTCCGCGGGCGCGGGCAGTTTTTCGCGCATCGCGTTTTCGATTTTGCGCTGTTTTTCTCGGGACAAAAAAAGCCCGTTCTTTTCAAAAATCCGGATATGAACGTTTTTCTCGCTGTCCCCGCCCAGATACGAAACATACGCGCAGCAGTCCAAACGATACGCCTGCGGGGCGAAGGACGCCAGCTCGACAAACCCGTCCTCCAGGTCAATCACCTGCCCGCCGCAGGAAACGACGGCTATTTTTATGGAATCCGCGAGCAGTTTTGCTATTTTTTCGCCGTTGTACATAATCCCGACGCGGGCGGGTTTTCCGAGCGTGGACAACCCATGCCCGAGTTTGAAGCACAGCTCGCCGTCAATCTCGCTTCCGTATTTTCCGGAAATGCCCTCGTCACCGAACAGGTGCGAGGAAGCGGAACTCATAAATATATTTCCCATCACTTTTGCTCCTTTGCTGATACGCGCGCGGTCGGCGATCCGAATGCCGGGCGATAAAACCGCGCGGTCGCCGATCACGGTTCCGGCGCCGATGACGCAGCCCTCCGGAATGACGCAGCCGCTGCCGATCACGACGTTTTCGGCAATAATGCTGTCCGTAATCTCGCTGTCGCCGACTTTGACGTTTTCAAACAGAATGCTGCCGGCGATTTTCGCGTTTGGATCGACCGAACAGCCCGCGCCGACAATGTTTTGGCCGCCCGAAAGCCGCATGCTGCAGGCGTAAAAGTCGCCGAACGTTCCGATGTCGCACCAGTATCCCTGCGCCACTTCGCCGTGAATCGGAATGTTCTTTTTTAAAAGCTGCGGGAACAAATCTCTTCCAAAGTCAAAAAATACCCCTTCGGGGATTTGGTTGATGATATCTCGGTTCAAAATATAAATGCCGGTGTTGATCAGATTGGAAAGCGTGTCCGCCCACGATGGTTTTTCTAAAAATCGCGCGATTCTGCCGGTTTTACCGTCCAAAAGCACCGTGCCGAATTCTTTTGGGTTTTTAGTTTTGGTCAGCAGCATGGTAACCTGCCGGTTTTCGGAAATATGCCTTTCGTAAAGCTCTTTCAGCGCGAAATCGCATACGGCGTCTCCGGAAATAATGAGCACCGTATCGGAAAGACAGTCAGAAAGCGCTCGCACCGCGCCGGCGCTGCCCCTCGGCTCGTCCTCGCGGAAAAACGCAAGGCGGACGCGGTCGTGTTTGACGCTTTCCAGCTGTTCCGGAAGATACATGGTCGTCACCGCGGCGCTTTCAAACCCGTTGTCGGCGAGCAGGTCGAGTATGCGCTCGAACGCGCTGCGGTTGTTGATCGGAAGCATGGGCTTGGGTCTTGTGTTGGTCAGCGGCGCAAGCCTGCTTCCGAATCCTCCAGCCATAACTACCGCGCCGTATTTTTGACCGGACATAAAATCCATCCTTTTAACATATTAAAAAACCTGCCAAACCGTAAAAGTCTGGTAAATATATTTTTATCGTCCGCGCCCAAAAATATTCTGCCTGCGATTGACAAAGCGCGAAAAAAAAGATATATTTAAGGTATAAAAGCAAAAGGTTGGTAGAACGAGAGCGTCATGCGGCACCGCATGTTTTTTCTATTTTTTGTTCGCAAACAGGGTTAGAAAAGAGATCTTTTATGAACATTATTACCGACAACGACTTGCCGATAAAGCAAAAAACCATCATAGCCATTGGAAACTTCGACGGTGTTCATATCGGACACCGGCTTTTAATAAAGACGATGGCAGAGCTGGCGGAAGAAAAAAAGCTGGACGGAATCGTTTTTACGTTCGCCCAGAACCCGAAGAACCTGCTGACAAGCGGCGAGGTCAAATATCTGACCGGAACCGAGGACAAAATGCGGTTTCTTTCCGAATACGGCGCAAAGAACATCTATTTTGCGGATTTTGCGGATATCGGCGGATTATCTCCCGAAGAATTCACCGATAATATTCTTGTAAGAAAATTCAACGCCGACACCGTCATCTGCGGGTTCGATTTCCGGTTCGGAAAAGGGAGGGCCGGGAGCGCGGAAGACCTCGAAAAGCTGCTGGCAAGACACGGCGTCCGGTGCGTGATCACCCCCGCGGTGTATTTTGAAGGAAAGCCCGTAAGCTCGACCGAGATACGGCGGCTTTTGAGCGTCGGGGACGTCGAGCGGGCGGAAAAGCTGTTGGGCAGGCCGTACTGCTTTACTTTGCCGGTCATCCACGGCCGCCAAATCGGCAGAAGCCTGGGTTTTCCGACCATCAATCAGGTTTTTCCGGAGTACCGTGTAATCCCTGCCTACGGCGTTTACGCGGTGGAATGCGAAGCGAACGGCGTTGTTTATAAAGGCATCGCCAACATAGGGATTCGCCCCACCGTTTGCAAAACGGGGGACTGCCCGGTCTGCGAAACCCATCTTTTTGATTTCAGCGGCGATTTGTATAACCAGGCGGTACGAGTCAGCCTGAAGAAACGGCTAAGGCAGGAGATAAAGTTCGATTCGCTCGACCAATTAAAAGACCAGATACAATCGGATATTAAAGCGGCAAAAGAATACTTTTTAAACCAGCATTAATGGGGGAATACGCTTGAAAAAGAAAGCAGCAGCATTCATATTGGCAGTTTTGGCGGTATTTACGGCGGTTTCTATGCCGATTTCCGGCGTTTCGGCCGCAAACACCAGCTCGCAAACCTCAAGCGCAGTTTCCGCGTCTTCGAGCGCCGGTTCGTCCAGCGCGAACACCAGCTCGACGGACGAAATTACGCTTACGCCGAACCTGACTTCCGACAACGCGGTTGTGGTCTATAACGTGGACGTCGATCAGGTGCTGTATTCCAAACGCGGCGCCGAAAAGCTGTCGCCCACGGCGGCGACCAAGCTGTTGACCATGATGGTCGTGTACGATATTTTTAAAGAGAAGAACCTTGATTTTAACACGGAAATCACCGTCGAATCGGGCGCGCTTCTGAATATCGGCAAGCAGGGCGATTTGAGCGCTCCGTTTTTAGGACTGCGTCCGGGCGAAACCTACAAGGCGGAGGACTTAATCGGCGCGACCCTGATTGCGAATATGAACGACGCCTGCAATATTTTGGCGTATTACTGCGCGACCAAGCTGCTGAACGGCAATATGGATGCGTTTATCGCGCGTATGAACCAGAAAGCCGCGGAGGTCGGCGCAACGAACAGCAACTTCACGAACGCGATCGGTCTGGTCGAGGACGGCATGACGACGACGCCGGAGGATGTCGCGAGGATCGCCGGCGCGTTTTACAAATACAACGACCTGCTGCTGCTCGACAACCGTCCGAAGATGACCTTTAACCAAAAAAGCACCATTCACACCAAAAACTATCTCCTGTCGGATTTTCTTACGCGGGATTATAAAAACAAGTACGCCGTCGGCTTAATGGCGGGGCAGCGCAGCAACAACGACGGCTATTGTCTGATTACCGCGACCGAGAAGGATGGGCTTGCGTATATCATCGTTGTCATGGAGGCGAGCGGAGAAATCCGCGGAACCGACGGTTCGAGAACCTTCGGCCCCGGCAACGCCTATGACGACACCGCGGTCCTGATTGACTGGACGCGCAAATCCTTCGCTTTTCAAAAGCTGGTCGGCGAAAACGAGCTGATTACCGAGATGAAGGTGGAGATGGGCAAAAACTACGACTACGTCGCGGTTGTCCCGGAGAAAAAGGTTGAACTGCTTATCAACAAAGCGGTGGACCTTTCGCAGATACAAAGGCAGATTACGCTGGATTCCAGCCTGATATATGAAAGCGGCGAAGAATCTAAGGTCAGCACCATAAAAGCGCCGGTGCTCAAAGGACAGGTTGTGGGCACGCTGACCTTTACCTATCAAGGAACCGTTATCGGCAGCGTCAACCTCATCACCCAGAACACGGTAGACGAGAGCAAACTGATGTCAACGGCAAACCGCATCAAGGATTTCCTGTTCGGCAGCACGATGAAGGTTATTCTGATCGTGTTCGCTTTAATCATTGTTGCCTATACGTTGTTCTCGCTGGTCGCTTCGATCGTTCGGGGAGTTAAAAAAATTAAAAAAGACAACGAGAACGGATACCGCTAATCCTATTTGCAGGAAGAACAAAAACCGCAGTACCGGCGTCTTTAAAAATATTTGCAAAAAAAGAATTTTTCTCTTGCAAAATAAGATTTTATATGGTAAAATGGAGACTGCGGCATATTGCGGATATCATGCCTAAATGAATTGCTTATAATCGGAGGATTTATAAATATGAACGGATTAAGCGTGCTCGAATACGTTATCGGCGGACTATTGGGTATTTTAGGAATTGTTCTTATAGTACTGATCATGATGCAGCAGAGCATCAGAAGAGGTCTGTCGGGTACGATCAGCGGCGGTGCTTCAGAAACTTTCTACGGCAAAAATAAAAGAAAAAGCAAAGCAAGAATGCTGAACAAAGCGACTATGTATTTAGGCATCGTATTCGCAGCGCTTGTACTTTCGCTTTACATTGTTCACACCGTTACGGTAAGACAGGATAACGAGGAGTCGTCTACTTCGGCTGTAAATTCCGCGGCGACAAGCTCTGCGGCGGCAGTTACCAGCGAGACTTCGAGTTCGACCGATACGTCTTCTACCGAATCGCTTTACGAAACCGAATCTGAATAATCAGGAGAATAAGGCAGACTTATGTTTACAGCAAACAAAAAGGGTTATTACTATTACGGCGGCCGCTATTATTATGCGGTCTTTTCGTCGTGTAATAACACTGCTGTGAAGATGGTCTGTATACCCGAATAGGAGCAATAGTAGGGAGATTATACGGAGCTCACGCAGTGGGCTCCGTTTTTTTATACCAATACGAAAGACAACGGAAGGAGAAGAACATTTATGATCATCGTTCTGAAAAACAACCAAACCGAAAGCAAAATCAATGAATTTAAAGAGTACCTTGAGAAAAAATACAACGTCGGCATTCACGTTTCGGTCGGCCGCGACAGCGTGGTTCTCGGCCTGATCGGCGACACGTCGGCGGTGGACGAGGACTCTATCCGCGCGCAGGAAATCGTGCAGGAAGTAAAGCGGGTTCAGGAGCCGTATAAGAAAGCGAACCGCAAATTCCATCCCGACGATACGGTGATTACGCTGGAAAACGGCTTGAAAATCGGCGACGGAAGCGTTACGCTGATCGCGGGCCCCTGCTCGGTTGAGAGCGAAGAACAGGTTACGGAAGTCGCGGAAGCCGTAAAGAAATCCGGCGCCGTCATTTTGCGCGGCGGCGCGTTCAAACCCAGAACCTCTCCGTACGCGTTTCAGGGCATGGGCGCGGACGGTCTGAAACTGTTAAGACTGGCAAGAAAGAGAACCGGACTTCCGATTATCAGCGAGGTTATGTCGGTCTCCCAGCTCGAGCTGTTTGAGGACGTCGACATCATTCAGGTCGGCGCGAGAAATATGCAGAACTTTGACCTTTTAAAAGCGTTGGGCAAACAGCGCCGCCCGGTGCTGCTCAAGCGCGGGCTTGCCAACACGATCGAAGAGCTGCTGATGAGCGCCGAGTACATCATGTCGAACGGCAACGAAAACGTTATTCTCTGCGAGCGCGGCATCCGCACCTTTGAGACGAAAACCCGCAACACGCTGGATATTTCCGCGGTTCCGATTTTAAAGAAACTGTCGCATCTGCCGGTTTTCATCGACCCGTCTCACGCCGCCGGAATTCCCTGGCTGGTCGAGCCGCTTTCGATGGCTGCGGTCGCCGCAGGCGCGGACGGACTGATTATCGAAGTGCATAACAATCCGGCGAAAGCGCTTTGCGACGGTTCGCAGTCCCTGACGCCGGATATGTTCGATTCGGTTGTGAATAATGTGAAAAAGATTGCCGCCGCGGTGGACAGAAAAGTTTCGGTTTTCAAAGCAGCGGTTGACATATAACAGAAAGGGGCAGCATTTTGAAAAGCATCGCTGTGTTTGGGCTTGGGCTGATCGGCGCGTCGATCGCAAAAGCCGTCAAGCAAAATTCGGATATCAAAGTTATCGGCTGGAACCGAAGCATCGGCGTCGCCGAGCAGGCGTTAAAGGACGGAACCATCGACTGCATATGGGACAAACAAAGCCCGCTGTGCGCAGACCTCGCAATCATCGCGTTCCCGCCCGACGCGACCGTTGCATTTTTGCAGGAGAACGGCGGGCGGTTTTCGAAAGAAACGGTGGTTACGGACGTATGCGGCGTAAAAAGGCATATCGTTTTAGAATGCGAAAAGATATGCGCACAGCACGGTTTGACCTTCATCGGCGGGCATCCCATGGCGGGCAAGGAAAAAGGCGGCTATGCGAACGCGGACGCCGGGCTGTTTGTCGGGGCGAGCTATATCATTACCCCGACCGAACACACGCCGGAAAGAGCCGTCTTCGTAATGCAGGAGTTTATTCGGATTTTAAAGGCCGGCAGGGTAACGGTTTCGACCCCGGAGAAACACGACCGGATCATCGCCTATACTTCGCAGCTGCCCCATGTGCTTGCCGGCGCTTATGTAAAATCGCCCACCTGCCGGGAAAGAAAAGGGTTTTCCGCGGGCAGCTTTATGGATGTTTCTCGGGTTGCCGCCGCGGACGAAAACCTGTGGAGCGAGCTGTTTCTCTATAACGGCGAAAATCTGTGCAGGGAGATCGACACGCTGATCGCCAACCTCACAGCTTACCGGGACGCCATTCGGGAAGGCAACAAAGAAAAGCTCTACGCGATTATAAAAGAAGGCAGGCTGCTGAAAGAAGCGGACCTGCGCTAAATGGATCCCCCTGCCCAGAAAAGCTATTGTTTTTTGCCTGGAAGTATGTTATGCTAATAATGGAATACCCCATGCATCATGGCTTTTTACAACAGGGAGGGGATAAAAATGCGGGAATTAACCGGAAACGGAAGTATTGAGAACATGAAAACGCTCGCGGACAAACTGGCATACCCGGCGCTTTTGTTGGACAAAGACTACAAGATTTGCTACAAAAACGCATTCTGCCTGAACCGGCTCATTCCGTTGAGACTTGGTTCGTGCATTAAGAATCATCTTACCACAGCGGATTACCGGCGTATTGTTCAGATGAAAACAGGAGAAACCATCAGGGTCAGCATCGAGCTTCCCGCTTTATACGGCGCGTTCGTGTATAAAGGGGAAGACTGCTGCCTTGTTGGACTGCGGACGCTTTCCGCGACCTTGCAAAACAGAATACACGAGCTTGTCAAGCTCAATTCTGACCTTACGGAGTCTATATTGTGTCAGATGAGCGCGCTTTCTGTCGAAAACGGCGAGAAAGGCATATCCGAGCTGATCAAGCACAAATCCAATCGGATCATTCGGTCGCAGCAGCACATCAGCGAATTTCTGCGCATTATCAACGGCGTAAAAAACACAAAAACGAAAGTCTGCGACGTAGGGTCGATTGTTACTTCGATCGTTACATCGCTGCGGGACACGCTGCGCCCGCTCGGCATTCAGATTACCTTCAACAATAACGCCGACACGTTCGGCAGGCTCACCGCGATGATCTGCGAGCCGGATTTCAACATGCTGCTGTGCCTGATCATCTACAACGCGATCCGCATTTCGCAGAGCGGAAAACTGCAGGTGGATATCAACGTTATCAACGAGAAAATATACTTCTCCGTCATGACGGACACCATCCTGCCGGAAAAAACCGCAAGATTTATCTGCGAGGGCGAGTATGAGGCCGAAAGCTTTTATAACCCCGACGGATGGATGTATTTCGAGCTGCTGCTGATAAAATCGCTGTGCGAGTATTATTTGTGGAACTTCAGCATCACCGCACCGGGAGCGGATTTGTCGCGTCTGCAGTTTACCATGTCGCTTCCGGTTGAGAAAGGGGACAATACGGTTTTTACCGTAAGGACGAATGAAGCCAAAATAAACGAGATCAACAATCTGATTGATATCGAGTTTGCGGACATACTTGATTAAATCAATAAACATATGATATAATAGAACCAGCCGGTTTGCGGCAGACCGCCGCAAAACGGTTGGTTTTTTCAATACTTAGGCGTCTGGGTGCCGGGCTGTTTTATAAAACGCTCGGCTTAAAAAGGAAGCGGGGTGTATGTTCGGTTTTTTACCGGGCAGAGTCCCCCACGAACTCGTCGCTGTGAGAGCTAATCGGCCGCAATGATGTCACTGGCGCACGCTGGGAAGACTGCGGCCGGTGTTTGATGCTTAAGTCAGAAGACTTGCCCGGACGAAACCGTACAAAGAGCCGCGAGTAATCGGCGAAGGTACAATTCCCCTCCGAAGCGAGGGCTTTGTTTGCTTTGCTCATTACCTCCGGTCTTTGCAGGTGTCCTAAAAAAAATAAGCAAAGAAAGGGGGGAGCAAAATGAACAAGCAAACAAAGATTGTTCTGATTGCAGTGCTGGCGCTGGTTGTGCTTCTTGGCGTTTTCGTCGCCGTATATTATTTTTCAAGGCCGGATACGGAAAGCGGCGGCAAGGAAATTATCGTAAAAGTAATAGAAGGCGACAACGTTAAGACGTTCGAGATAAAAACCGACGCGGAATATCTTTTGGACGCACTCAATGAGAAAAATCTTATTGCCGGCGAAAGCGGAAGGTACGGTTATTACATCACTGCTGTGGACGGCAGAACCGCGAACGAGGATAAGCGGGAATGGTGGCAGATTGTAAAAAACGGTGAGCAGACAACAACCGGTGCGGATACAACGCCGATTAAGGATGGTGATATCATTGAGCTCATCTTGTCCACATACTAACGGTTCTGGCGCAAAACTCAGGCAGTTGATCCTGTTCGCCCTGCTTGCGGCGATTATGGTGGTTTTCAAAGAAGTAAATCCGATACGGATGAATATCGAAATTGTATCCACTCTGATCGTCGTATATACCTGCATTTTCGCATGGCGCGCGTTTATTCCCGTTTATGTTTTTGTGTTTGTGGAAACGGCGTTGTACGGCTTCGAGATATGGACGATTAACTATCTCTACATCTGGAGCGTACTGGTATTGGCCGCGCTGCCGCTCAGAAATTACAGGTCCCCTGTTTTATGGGCGGTCGTCGCCGGAGTATTCGGGCTTTTGTTCGGCGCCTTATGCGCGATACCCTATTTTTTCATCAGCGGAGCGGGCGCGGCCGTTGCGTACTGGATAGACGGGCTGAAGTTCGATTTTATCCACTGCGCGGCGAACTTCACGCTCACGCTGGTCTTGTACAGGCCGCTGTACAAGCTGATCGAATACGGGAAAAAACAGCTAAATATCTAAAAAAAAGAGGTTTTTTAATAAACCTCTTTTTTTATGTTGTCTTATAAATGTAATCCGCGAAGCAGGTCATGCACACGATTTCCGCAAGCAGGAGAACGTAAAACTCGCAGGCCGATTTATACAGATAGCTCATATATTCCAGTGTGGATATGTAGCCGATGCAGAAAACCGTCGCCAGCAGGGTCGAGCATATCAGGATATGCGACGCGAATGACGAAAGACGTCTTTTTTTGGTTCTGTTCATTTTTATTTTTCCTTTCTAACAAAAGTTGGATTTTTTATTTACAAAAGCAAGAAAATATGATAAATTATAAATTGAGCTGACAATTCTTTTCATCACAGGAGGTTATTATGAAGTGTCCTTCATGCGGGCATCTTGACAGCAAAGTAATCGACTCGCGTCCGTCGGCGGACAACGCGTCGATCCGCAGAAGAAGAGAGTGCCTGAACTGTCAGAGGAGATTCACTACATACGAAACCATCGAAACGGTTCCGATTATAGTCATAAAAAAAGATAAATCCCGCGAGAGCTTTGACAGAAATAAAATTCTAAACAGCATCATCAGAGCCTGCGACAAGCGGCAGGTTACGAGGGGCCAGATGGAGGCAATCGTCAACGAGATCGAATCTGCCCTCCAGAATTCGCTGCAGAGCGAAGTGCCGAGTTCCGTAATCGGCGAAATGGTCATGAGCCGGCTGAAAATGATAGACGAAGTTGCGTACGTCCGCTTTGCGTCGGTTTACCGGCAGTTCAAAGATATCAACGACTTTATGGAAGAGCTCAAAAAACTGCTTGCCGAAAAGTAAATAAAAAACGGGGAACGATATTGTCGTTTCCCCGTTGTTTTTTTATGCTTTTTTACGGAATTCGGATCATGCTGAGGAACTGGTCCGGATCCACAAAGGCGCCGTTTACGTTTACCGCGAAGGTAAGCGCGGCATCCTCGCCGGCTGTTCCCGAAAGTCCAATCTTTTCGTTCTGGCTGACAATTTCGCCGACGCTGACGGAAACGCTCTGCAGGTTATAGTAGCAGGACATAATTCCGTATCCGTGGTCGATGACCACCGTTAGCCCGGTTGCCGGAAGCGATTCCGCAAGCACGACTTTTCCGCGCTGGGCCGCTGTAACCTCAGACCCTTCGGCCGCGGAGAACATGACGCCCAGCAGCTTTTTGGTATTGTTGTCTTTCAGAATCACTTTGCTGCCGAATTTGGCGCGTATGTTTCCGTCAACGGGTTTTACAAACGCCGTTCCGAAAGTGTAGTACGCCTCGGCGCAGCGGTTCGTGAACACCTGCTCCAGCTTCTCGGCGGTTTTTTGAATCGCGTCTTCGGTGATATCCTGCTCGCTTTTACTGCCCAAGCTCAGCACGGTTTTTTCGTCGTCGGCTTCCTTGACGGTTATTTTCTCGCTGTACGATACGCCGCTCAGCATAAAATCCAGCGTATATTCGCCGGCTTTGTTCTCGGCAGAGATGGGAATCAGCGCAAAGGAAATATCGCCCTGCGTAAAGCAGGCAATGCCGGGCGTGTTGAGTTTGGTTTCGAGAGTGATAACCTCGTCCTTGTTGAGGTGTTCAATGCCGATGACGGCGACTTCGCCCGGATTATAGGTTTTCTTCTCAAGCGTAACGGTCGCCGGCAGGTCATACAAAAGCGGGAACGAGTAGGTAGCCTCGCCGTAATAATTCAAGCTGCTGTTCTGATACCATTTTGCGGTGATGGTTACCTCGATTTCGGTATCCTTATCGAAACTTATGTAGGACAGGTCGCTGACCGACAAAGTTCCGTTCGCCGTCGCGAAGGAGATGGCGAGGTCGTCCGGCGTAATCGAAAAGCTGATTTTATTGTCGCTGCTCGGACGAATGCAGGCTAACTTCGTCGTTTCGGCGTTATAAACGGCGCTGGTTTTATCCGCGTAAAGATTGCCGTCCACTTTTTTATAATGCCAGTCGTAGGTAATCGGAGGAATAACGGTTCTTTCGGACGCCGAAAGGATCGCCAGCTCCGGAAGCATTATTTTTTTGTAAACAAACTGAAACTCAGCCCGCATCAGCAGTTCGGAAGCGCTGTCGGAGCTTAAAATATACATTTTGTTATCCGAATCGACGGCCATGCAGCCGGAAAGATTGTTCTGCAGATACAAATCGTAGGCGATGGTGCGGTCGCCGCGGTCAAACTGAAGCGTGACCGGCGTTTCCTGGGAAATATCGCGTACCGCAGAATTGATGTTCTGCGCGCTTTTAATCACGTTTACGAAGAACTCGATTTGGTTCGGATCGCTGTATGTATATTGCTGTCCGTCAGGCACGGTGAACGTGACCGTTTTTACGTTGTCTTTCGAGATATTCTGCGACGAAAACGATATGGCAAAATAGAAAATAAAAGCCAGCGGGATGCAGAACAATATCCCCATAAAGGAACGGCTTTTGCTGCTTCCTTTCATTGCAATATCCTCCGACAGACAGATTTTTTTCGACAATTCGGTTATATTATATAATTGAAACCGCATTATGTCAATAGAATCTGGTTAATAATTTTTTCCTTAAGGAAAATAAAACATTTTTTTGGGAAAAATAATCAAAAATTACGGTTTTGTTCTCGTAAGGGGGAAGTTCTGTGGACGTAGCTACGCTTACCGAGCTTGAGAATAAAGTAACCCAAATTTTTGCGAACTGCGACGATTTTTTGATTCGAAAAATAAACGCCGGCAACACCGCGGTGATGTTCTGCTTCTTCAAAGGCATCACGCAGCGCGACTATATCAGCGAAAAGCTGATAAAACCCTTCCTTGTCCATGCCGATATGCTGAACAGTTTCAGCGGCAATTTCGAAACCATTTTGCAGAGCAGCACGGTCAAATATCCGCCCGACATCAACGAAGTCGTGGACGGCATCCTGCGAGGCGAGGTCTTAATCGCCGTCGAAAAGGACGGCACGCTGTACACGGTGATGACAAACTGTCAGGTCAGCGTCGGGCGCAGCATAGACGAGCCGACCAGCGACATTACCGTAAAAGGACCCAAAGCCGGTTTTATCGAGGACGCCGAAACCAACATGGCGCAGCTGCGCCGGTATATCAAAAATTCCAGTCTGAAATTCGAGTCGGTCAACATCGGCAACCTGACCGACACCAAAGTGGTCATCGCCTATATGGAGGGGCGGGCGAACCCGAATGTAATCGAAAACATCAAAACCAAGATTAAAAACGCCGACGCTACTGCCATTGTGGATTCCGCGAACATCAATACGCTCATAGACAAGCGCAAATTTCCGTTTTTCCCGATTATGGGCAGCAGCGAAAAAGTGGACAAAGTCGCGTCCAAGATACTGGCGGGCAGAGTCGCCATTATTGTGGACGGAAGCCCGTTTGTGCTGACGGCGCCGTACGTTTTCGCGGAAAGCATTCAATCCTCGGAGGATTATTACCGTTCTACGTTTTACGCGACCTTTATACGCTGTCTCCGCTTTACGGCGTTGATGGTCGCGCTGTATCTGCCCGGGCTGCTGGTCACGCTGATTACCTCTTATAACGAGCTGATCCCGCAATCCCTGTACGAATCCATTCAAAAAATGCGCGCGGATATGCCCTACTCGATGTTCTGGGAAGTCGTGTTTGTTCTCATTATGTTCGAGATGCTGCGAGAGGTCGGCGTGCGGATGCCCCGTTCGGTCGGCGACGCGATCGGCATCGTCGGCTCGCTGATTTTGGGCGACGCGGCGATTTCCGCCGGACTGGCTTCGCCGATTGTCATTGTCGCGATCGCTTTGGCAGCGGTCTGCGCGTTTATCGTGCCGGTGTATATGTACTCGACCGTCCTTTTAAGGATATTGTTTCTATTTTTGGGATTCAAGCTGGGTTTTTACGGCATTATTTTAGGAACGCTGATGCTTCTTTTCCTGCTGTGCCGGACCGACAGCTTCGGTTCTTCGTATATGACCCCGCTTGCTCCGTTCGACAAAACCGGTCTGGAGGACTTCCTCATCGCGTCTCCGAAGAAAACGCTTGGCAGAAAGGAACAATTGTAAGCGTATGTATTTCTTGTGCACAACGGTGCTGACCGCTTCCTTTTTAATCAAATCCGAGTTCACCGCCGTTACTTTTGCCGTTGAGGTTTTGTATACCGTCGCGTACTTGACGCTGTTTTCGGTGTATTTCAGAAAGAACAAGGATATCCGCGTGTTTGTTCCGCTGCTGCTTTTGTCGTTCGCGCTGCATATCGTTTTCTTCTTGAAAGAACTGCAGAAAAACTATATCAAGGGCGTCAACATCTGGATTTTAGTCGGACTTTTGCTGATTGTCTGCATCTATATCGCGTTCGGAACCAGCAGCCGGACCGGTATGACCGCGTTTAAGCATCTGTGTTCGCCCGTCTTTTTTGCCTTGCTTTTTCTGGCGTTCATCAACGTCATTGCCGGAAAACCCGCCGATAATCCGGTTGTCGGAAAGAGCGTCGAGCAGTACTTTTTATCCATTATTTCTCCGCCGTCAACCGCGCTGTCGCTGTTGTACCTGCGGCCCAGCCGTTTTTATAAGCTATTTCCGGCCTTTATGAGCGCGCTGTCCATCGCGGTTTTCTTCTTTTTGATAGATTCGCCCTTCTTCCGCGCGATCGCTTTGAACTTCATCGCGCCGGTTCTGATTTCCGCCGAACTCATCGCGATTAAGGAAACCATTCTCTGGCGAAAGGATCTGCTCGACGAGAACGCGAACCAGAACCAGTCATAAAAGAACTCCCGCAAGAATAACCTTATATCGTGAACGAAAGGAATGAAGGATATGTTCTTTTTGAAAAACGATACGACGGTTATTCAGGAGGAGACAATCAAAAAAGACCTTTGCGACGAGAACGGAAGGGTGTTGGTGCATGTCAACATCGCCTATCCGTCGATTAATTTAAAGGAAAAAAGCAGGCTCAAGCAGAACGCGCAGCCGTTTTACGAGCGCAGCGCGAAGAATTTTCTGCACTTTGCGGAAAACGACCTGTTTGAGAGGGCAAAAAAACTGGCGGACAAAGAAGGTTTCCGCCCCTGCGGCGCGGTGATGAAGTTTACCTGCTCGTACGAGAGCAAAAACATCCTGTCGATTTATACCGATATCAGCGTGTTCGACGGCATAAGCGAGCAGAACCATCTCAGAGCGTCGCAGGTCTGGAACAAAGACAAGGGGTATATGTACGGTTTCAACGATATTTTCGCGCCCGGCGCGAAGGAGTTTCTTTTGGAACGCTTCGCTTCCGAAGGCAATACCGGCGTTCTTCCGACGGAGGAGTATAAAAAGGCGCTGCGGAAGTTTTTTGTGGAAAACAGCTTCTATATCACCGAAAAAGCGGTCGCGTTTTTTTATCCCGCTGAGCGGCTGGGCAGCAAACCGGGCGTCCGCGTGTTCCTTTGCGACAAAGAACCGCTCAAAGAAAAAAAACTATTAAAAGTTTCGGTTTAACCCTTTACATTTTGAAAACCGATGGGTATAATGGGCGTGACGACAGAATAAAAGATTAAATATTGTAATACACGAAAGGACGTTAACCATGAAACAGCTCAGAGTGGTAATATTGGGTCAGGGCAGAAGCGGCAGAGATATCCACGGGCTTCATCTGAAAAAGGACACCGAACGCTTTAAGGTGGTCGGCGTCGTCGAGCCGATGGAAATCCGCCGCGAAAGAGCCGCAAAGGAGTTCGGCTGCGAAACCTACTCCGATTACAAACAGCTATTCGGAAGAACCGACGTTGACCTGGTCATCAACGCGACCCCCAGCCATCTGCATTACAGCATCACCAAAGATTTGCTCGAGCACGGCTTCAACGTTCTGTGCGAGAAGCCCTGCGTGCCCACCGTGAAGGAGTTTGACGACCTTGTCGAAACTGCGAAGAAAAACAACCGCGTACTGCTTGTTTTCCAGCAGTCCCGCTTCGCAAGCTACTTCTTAAAGGTCAAAGAGGTCATCCATTCCGGCGTATTGGGCAGAATCGTACATATCGGCATCCAGTTCAACGGATTCGCAAGACGCTGGGACTGGCAGTGCTGCCTTGAGTTCAACGGCGGCAACCTCGCCAATACCGGACCGCACCCGCTGGACCAGGCGCTCAACCTTTTGGATTACTATGACGGCATGCCCAATGTCTTCTGCAAAATGGACAGAGCGAACACCTTCGGCAATGCCGAGGACTATGTCAAGCTCATTCTGACAGCGCCCAATCGTCCGCTCATCGACTTAGATATTTCTTCCTGCGACGCTTACCCGAGCTATACGTACAAAGTAGAGGGCACAAGAGGCACGCTCAAGGGAACCATGGGTCACATCGACTGGAAGTACTTCAAGGAAGAAGAAGCGCCCAAGCAGCAGCTGATGAAAGAGCCGCTTTGCCAGGGCGAGGAAAAACTGCCCGCATACTGCACCGAACAGCTCAAATGGTACGAGGAGAGCTGGGACGGCGACCCGCAGGCGCCCTTTATCGCGGCGGTCAAGACGTATTACGACCAGGTTTACGATTTGCTTACCGAGGGCAAAGAGCACGAGGTAAAACTGTATCAGGTCCGCCAGCAGCTTGCCGTTATCGAGGAAGCGCACAGACAGAACCCGCAGATTTGCTAAGCCATAAAATGCAAAAGACTGCTTATGCGATTGCATAGGCAGTCTTTTTTTACGTTAAGATATGGTATAGATAGCTTTTGCCTTTTTTCCCCGCTCTCTCGACGGCGCCGACAAAGTTTAGCACATTCAAAGCCGTTGAAGCGGCATGCCGGCTCAGCCCTGCCGCTTTGGCGAAATCGGCGGAAGTAAATCCGCCTTGCAGGGTGTCGGGAATCAGTTTTCGATATTCCGCCGGGCTGTCGATCTGCAGTTCGTCTTTCAAAGCGACTGGAATCCGCTCGCAGCGGGTAGAACCCTTTTTCTTATCCCGGCTCCAGCCGTTGAGATACCGGTATTCCCGCATGTCCAAAAGCATCAGCCGCAGCCGCAGGTTGGGGTGCGTCAGGTACGGCTTGATTTTATACAGCTCGTGGAAAGCCTGACAGGGATTCCCGGTTTTGGGGCTTTTGCGCTGTTTGGTGGTTTCGCCGGTTTCCGGGTCCACCCACAGAAGCCACTTGGTCGCGGGGATCGGGAAAACAATGGTAACGATATGTTCCTTGAGGAAAAAATCCAGTTTTTTGCGCAGGTTGTTAAAATCCCTTGTCTGGATTTCGGTTATGCCGTTTTCGTTGCAGATGTCCGCAACAAAAGAGCCGACAGCGACCTCCTGAAACGCGTCGTTCGGCTCTATGTAGCGCTTCAGCACGGCGTGAAGCGTTTTCTCTTTGTACGTTCCAATGCCGGCGCGGCTGCTGTCCGCAGACAGACAGTACTCAAGCGCCGCTTCAAAGGAAGAATCCATTATCTTCTCCTGTTGGACAAGGAAAGGAAATAGAACAGCTGTAAAAGCGAGGTGACCAGCGCCGCGACGTAGGTTAAGGCGGCCGCCGAAAGCACGGCCCGCGCGCCTTTCAGTTCGTCGTAGGTCAGCGTTCCGTTCGCTTCAAGAATCGCGATCGCGCGTCTGGAAGCGTTAAATTCGACCGGGAGCGTCACCAGCTGAAAAACGGCGACGGTTCCGAAAAGGATAATGCCCAGCCAGTATAATTCGATCCAGCTTAACGCAAAGCCCAGTATAATCAGCAGCGGAGAAATCGACGCGCCGATGTTGCAGACCGGTATAATCGCGGTTCTCACCTTGATGAACCAATAACCGGTTTGGTGCTGAACGGCGTGCCCCGCTTCATGAGCGGCAACGCCGATCGCCGCGATGGAATTCGAACCGAAAACCGGCGTGGACAGGCTGATTACGTTGGTTCTTGGGTCAAAGTGGTCGGTCAGTTCTCCCGGAATCGGGCGGACGTCTACGTTATATAGGCCGTTCCGGTCAAGAATAGCCCTTGCGGCGTCTCTGCCGGTCAGTCCGCTTCTGGCTCTCACTTTGCTGTATTTATTGAAAGCTGATTTCACCCAAATCTGCGCGATAAGGCCGAGCAGTATCGCGGGCGCAATATAAAGCAGATAGTTTAAATCATAATATAACATTCAGAACCCTCCTAATCATTTATAAAAACTCTTTTTTCAGGCTTCGCTGGAACAGCGCCTGCATCATTTCGGAAGCGCTTTTTCCTTCGTACAGCACCGCGTTGACCGCAGTGCAGATCGGCAGCTCTACGTTGTTTTGTTCTGCGAGCCGAACCAGCGCCTTTACCGCGTAGCACCCTTCCGCAAGCGCGTCGAAACGCTCGCCTTTTACGAACGCTTCGCCGTACCGGCGGTTGTGGCTGTGCGGCGAGAACAGCGTCGCTTCATAGTCGCCGAGGTGACAAAGCCCGTACGCAGACAGCTCGCTTCCGCCCAGCGCTTTGATCAACCGCGCGATTTCCCGCGTGCCGCGCGACATCAGCCCACCTTTGAGCGAAGAAAGCCGCATTCCGTCCAGCATTCCGGCGGCGATGCCGATGACGTTTTTCGCCGCGGCCCCGATTTCGTTTCCGATCAGGTCGTTGCCGTAATAGAACCGAATCAGGTCGCTGGAAAAGGAATCGACCAGGAATTCCTTGACCTGCTGGTTATCGCTGTCGATGACCATGCAGTTGGGAATGCCTTTTACGAAATCCTCAGGGTGTCCCGGACCCAGCCAGACGGCGACGGCGCTGTCGTTGTCGATATATTCGCGCACAACCTCGCTCAAGCGCTTGTTGCTGCCGACTTCAAGTCCTTTCATACACAAAACAAAAGTTTTGTGTGAAAAACCGATCTTTTTCAGTTCCTGCATCAGCGAACGCAGCCCCTGCGAAGCGATGGCGATGACAATCACTTCGCTCTCCAGCGCTCTTTTCAGGTCGGAACCGACCGCGATTTCCTGATCCAGCGTGATGGTTCCGTTGGTGCGCTCGTTTTGGAGCTTTAATAGCTTGTCGGAACCTGCCCTGCCGTATAAATAGACGCTGTTTCGGCAGCGGTTGAGATACCACGCCAGAAACACGCCCCATCTTCCGCATCCTATGACACTGATTTTCAAACGGTTTTTCCCTTTCTTGCCAATATGTCGTATCTTCATTTTATCATATCTATATTTTATAGTCAATGTATGAAAGTTTATTCTGAGATGAATGAAAACAAAAATACCGTGTGGAAAAACACGGTATTTTTGTTTTTTTGGAACACTTGCGGGTAAATGCCTTTAATGCTTAAAGAGGTCTTTGAGCTTGAGAATAATCGGGGATGCCAAGAGGGTCAGCGCGGCTTCCGGACCCATGTAGGTAATGTTGTAAAGCAGCGAATAGATCCACTTGCTGTACTGATGCACGTAATCGTTCCAATTGTTTTGCTTGGTAATCTCGTACCAGACGACGCCGCCGATGATTACGTGGCTGATAAACCGGAGCAATAAAACCAGAAAAGTTCCGGCGAAAATGGATATCAGCGCTTTTTTTCTGTCCACACCGCTTTTATAAAATATGCCGGCAAGACCCAGAACGGTAAAGGGAACGATATAATCCAGAAGAATTGCGCCGATAATGCCCGCAGGCGTAACAACGTACGCGAAGGTGTTCAGACCGAACAGCAGCTGGATTACAGAATAAACAAAAGCGGAACCGACACCTGCCGGAACACCCCATCGGAACGAAATCACAATGATAGGCAGCATGGATAACAGGGTGACGGAACCGCCGAGCGGAGCTTCGTAAACTTTTATCATAGACAAAACTGTCGCCAGGGAAACCATAATTGCGCATTCGACTAAAATTCGTATATTTTTTCTTTCCATAATACACTTCCTTTCTTGAAAAAAATAAGCTGCACCGGAAACGGTACAGCCATAGACAGACGAATAGACTAACTGTAACTATGTTTCCTACGGCGGCATTACCCGCATCAGGTTCCATGGGTATAATCTCAGCCGATTTCTCAGCACCCCGTTGTTATGTACGGCGTCGCTTCAAAACGCCGATTGTAAAGAATAGCTTGCGCTATTGCTATTATTATACGCGCTCATTTTGATTTGTCAAGTGTTTTAGCTGATTTCGCTGTAATCGGTTGTCACAGGCTCGGAGATTTCAACGTTATCAAACGCTTTATAGGTTACCTTTATCCGGACTTTCAAATCCAGCATGTAATCCGTCTCCGGCGGCGTATAGCCCGGCGTATAGGCGGGCGTGTCGTACAGGGCGACCGTAAACACGATCTGGCGGGACACAAGAACGGTTTGTCCGTTTTCGTCCTGCGTAAACGTGTACTCGCATTCGATTTCGCCAAAACGGGTTTTGTTCTTCTGCGGTTTGATGATTTTCGCGAGCGAATAGATATCGTCGCCAAGGAGCTTTTTGAGCTGTTCGTCATAACCGCTTTTGACCTTGAAGGCGTAGAGCGTGCCGGAGGAATTTTTGCTCTTTTTTAAGCCGGAAACATCCTTCTCGTCGAAATTGAGCGCTTCCGCGTACTGCAGGTAGCCGAGATAGTCCGGTCTGTTCACTTTGAATTTGCCGTTGCTGTCGCTGATATAGAGATAGCCGTCCTGAACCATCTCGGCAACCTTGTCCGAAGACCCTAAATAGGTACGGACATATTCTGCGTACAGCTTTTGCGCGTCCCGGTCAATCGAATAGCTTCCCTGCTGGTAAAGCAGGGTCGCCGTTTCGTTGTCAAAGGTTATTTCGGTAATAAAACTTGCGGAATACCGCTTGTTTGCGTTTGTATTTTCAACGCCGGCGCTGACTTCGCCGAACGAAGCGTTTCCGCCGCAGCCCGAAAGCAGCCCGCACGCCAGCGCCAGCGCAAGAAGAATGCGCGTTAACCTTCTCACTTGTTGGAAACCTCTTTGCCTTCAATCAGAAGCTGGACGTTCTTCTGAATGCGGTTGATGTTCTCAACCAGCACGTAGTACTTGCCCTCGCCGTTGACGGTGTAATAGGCTTTGCTGGTCGTTACCCGGTAGAACCGGATTTCCTGATTCTTGGAAGAACCCTTTATGTCGATGATCATTTCCTCGGTGGGCGTGTTCTCGACATCGCCGTATTCGCCGTGGATGTAGATGCTCAGAATCGAAACGTACAGACGCCTGAAGTTCGGCAGATCAATTTCTTTGCCCTCGTAGGTGACTTTGGCGAGCTTTCCGTCGTCGCCCTTGATGAGATTGAACACATAGTCTTTGTTCTTAAAGGAAATGGTAAGCGTATCGATCGAATCGATATACATCGAAACCAGCGAGTGGTCCAGATAATCCAGAATGTCCCAGTTGAGCCAGGGCGCGTCGACCGCGGAAATCGCCGCGATGACGTCCGTGCAGATGTTGACCTGTTTGCCGTTATACTGCCCGGAAATGACGGAATAGCAGTAATAATATCCGTTCTCGTCCATTTTGCTGAAGTAAAGATCGCTTTTTACGCCGTACAGCTCATAGGAGATATGCTTATCCGGCTTATCAAGACCGTATTTCGCCAGCTTTTCGGTTTTGAGCGTGTCGGGATTGCCCGAAGTGGTGATTCCGTAATCCACGATCGTATCCGAAGTCAGCGTAGCGATTTTGAGCAGCACTTCTGACGAGAAGTCCATCGTCGGGTAAATAAAGTTCCTGCCGGACGGAATATACTCCGACGGCGAAACAATCCTCCAGCCGCCGACAACGCCGTCGTCCGGCATCGCGTCTTCTCCGTCAACCTTGACCGTCACCTCGTCGAGCACGATATACCTGGACGCGGCGACGTCGAAATACAGACGCACGGCTCTGACGGGCGTATCGCTGTGGAAAGTAAAGGAGTAATTCTTCAGCTCCATGTTTGCCTGGTTGAAGGATACGCCGGACGTATCAATATCCGTAAAATTGACTTCGTCCGTCGAGAACGCCGCTTTAAAGCTCTTCGGCAGAACCGCGCCGGCAGCGTCGTCGCGCAACAGGCCGAAGGAGACCGTATAGTCGCCCCTGCTGCCGTAAACCGAGAGCGGCGCTTCGAGATAAACGGTCTTGCCGTCCAGAGACGTAAAGCCGGCGAGCGACGCGATCTCCGTCCAGTTCGTGTAGTTTCCGGAGAACTTTATTTTGTTGGTCAATATCGCGGTAATTTCGGCGTTCTTGTAAACCGTCAGGTTCGGTGAAGGTTTAATCTTTGCGTAATTCAGGAACTTTAAGGACTGGTTCGAGCTTAAATAGTCAATGCTGATGTTGTTGATGGCGAACAGATCGTTCTGGCTTGAAATGCTGTAAACCATTGTCTGGGTCAGCAGATCGGTTACCGGACCCAGCAGCATGTTCAAATCAGACGCTTTGATGATATAGACAAAGTCCTTAGTATAATACTTTGCGTAATAGCTGTCGCCGGACGGCGTTTTGTTGCCGATGATGATTTTGTGCGTGATGTTGTTGGTGGTCAGAACGGTGATGACCGCCGTGGCCTTTTCCTCGTCGTCCAGGCCGTACACGGACAAGTCAAGCGGGTCTTTTACTTTTCCGCTTGCAAGCACATACGTCGAGTTGACGATGAGGTTTGAGAACTTTTCGGAATTATAGCTTACCTGCTCGGCGCCCTCGAAATAGAATTTATTGTCGGAACCCCTGTAAGTCTTGAACGTGCCGTACTGGTTCCGAACCGTTATGGACTGCACCTGCGAACGGTCTATATTCGGATAGAGGAAGGGCCGCTTGTCGGTGGGAACGACCGTATCGCCGTCGGTATCATATCCGTCCAAAGCGCGCAGCTCTACCTTCATTTCCTCTTTGCCGCAGAGCGAAAAGATAGCGTTGGCGATAAGCCGCTCGCCGTCGAACGCGTATTTTGTGCCGTTGCTTAGTGTTTTATAAAAGTCGTCGAAGGGAATCTGCTTTTCTGCGTCGCCTTTTTTCACGACGACGCCCTGAAAGCTGCCGTCCTCGTCGAATTTTACCTTGATCTTTTTATTGGTCTTTTTAAACACAAGCGCGTATTTGTAGGTGCGGTTCAGATACTCGTCGCTCTTGACGGTTTCTTCCGAAACGCCCGAGAACAGGATGGTAATATTGTCCTCGATATTCTGGATTTCGGCGGCGACGGGCTCGGTCAGCGTGTAGAAGCTGTCGCCGCTGATGTCATCGAGTGAATCCGTTTTAAAAACAAACTCATACAGTCCGAACAAAAGAAGCGCTGCAGCCAAAACGCTGACGACAATAATGATCTGCTTTTTCATTACAAGTGTCTCCTCTTAATAAACACGACAACGCCCGCGCAAATGATGATAATCGGGAACACCGTGGTAACCAGCCATGCGAGGGTGTTTGCGGTCCCCGCTTCTATCTTCATGGCGGTTTCGGTAAAGGGTTTTTCATCAATATCGGGAACCACCCGCTCGGTGCTCATGACGCGCATCGCGCCGAGGACGATTTTGTTGTTTCCGAATGCGGACGTCATAAACTCGTCCACGGCAAAATCGGTGGAAGAGGAAAGCAGCACATACTTATACTTTTTTGCGTTGTCCACATACGTCGCGTAGGTCGATAAAAGCATCAGCGGAAACTCGCCGGATCTGGGCGGTTCGTCCTTGTAAACCGATTGCGCGGTAGAATAGGTTTTGATAACGGTTTCCAGGACATAATCGGCTTTGTTTGCGTTGACGGTTTCCAGCTCGACCGCGTTTCTGAAAACGGTTTTAATGTCGGAGCCGGCCAAAACGCTGGTGATGTTGTAGGAAGCGGTTTCGTTCGCGTTGCCGGCGTACTGTCCGACGATCGACAAACCGTCGCTCTTAATCGAATGGGACATATCGGTAAGCTTGTGATACGGTTTGTAGTTAATGCCCCATCTTTCGGACAGATACTCCTGCAGGTTGGGCAGTTCCGGCGTATCTGCGTTGACCAGCACGATAATGTCCTTGTACCCGGTCATAAACTCGATAATTTTATCGATTTCGTTTTCGGCGTTCGGATTCTCGATGCCGATAAAATCGGTTTTCGGATTGTTGATAATCAGAATCTCGGTCCGCTCGTCAAGGTCTTCTTTGGAAAGATCGACCTGCTGAATCTCGTAGCCGGCCGTCATCAGAATATCGCACAGCCGTTTCATGTTGGAAGCGGATTGCGATTCGACTTTTCCCGCGATGATGTCGGAAATATCCGGCTCGCCGTGCCCTTTTGTAAAGGCGACGACCAGCGGTTTTTCGAGCGAGCACTGCTGGATGGCGGCGGTAAAGCGCTTTTCGCCGTCAAACGCGTACAGATTGCCGGTTTCCGAGCTTTTGATAAAAAACGCTTCCAAACTGAGCACTCTGTAATGATAAGCGCCCTTCACGACCACATAGCTGCTGTTCAGTCCGGTTGTCTGCGTTTCGGCGATAATCTGCTGCGCGAATGCCGGGTCTTTTTGAATATTTTTATACTGCACGGAAATATTATCGGGATAATGGCGGGCAAACTCTTCGCCGAGGTTGCGCACCATCATCGCGTAAGGGTCGTTATCGTACATATCCCTTTCCGCGAGGAAGGTAATGGTGATCTGAAAGTTTGACTGTTCTTTCAGTTCGTCCAGAATCTGTATTGTGCTGTCGCTGAGCGAATACAGTTCTTTTTCGGACAAATCAACAGCGAGATTGACTTTCGGCGCAATGGACGACAGAATCAGGTTGAGCGCCAATATCAATGCGATGAACGCGGCCGTAAAAACGACCGAAAGCGAACCGTATTTGAGTTTTCGGATGGTTGAAGTTTCGTTGTTGTTCATGCTCATTTCGGCACCTCCTTACGACCAGCGCCGTTTCTCATAAACCCTTACGGTAAGGAAAAGGAATACCGCGGTTAAGCTTATAAAATAGACGACTGCGGTGATATCGAGCAGCTCGATGGTAAACGGTCTGTATCTGTCAAGAATCGAGAACCATTTTAAGAACACGCGCACCCATTCGACGCCGATTTTGTCCACGACGAAGAACAGCGCGAGGAACACGACGATCACGCATATGGACGAAACGGCGGCGATCAGCTGGTTCTCGGTCAAAGAAGAAAGGAACACGCCGATTGCGATGAACGCGCAGCCGATCAAAAACAGGCCTAAAATATTAATCAGAATCAATCCCGCGTTCGGTTCGCCGTACTGGAACAAAAGAATATAGTTAAAGCTGTTGACTAAAAACGTAGCGCCAAAAACCGTAACAGCAGCAAAATACTTGCCCATGACCATGCCCGTCAGCGAAACGGGGGTTGTCAGCAGAATCTGCTCGGTCCGGGTTTTTCGGTCTTCCGCGAACAGCTTCATGGTGAGAAGCGGTATCAGAATCGCGAAAACGGCGATCATCATCAGAAAATAGGTCGGAAGACTGGAGGTTGACTGCGCGAGCAGCGTGGTATAGGAGAAAATAATGCCAGACACCGCCAAGTACATGCCGCAGAACACATAACCGATCGGTGTTAAAAAGTAGGACTTTAATTCTCTTTTATAGATCGCGATCATCCTTTTTTAGCACCTCTCTTCTTTTTGTCGCTCTTTTCTTTATCGATGAGCCGGATGAATATATCCTCAAGGTTCAGCTCGTCTCCTTCAAGCCCGATCAAAGGCCAGTTGTTCTTCGCCAGATTAAAGAACAGCGATTTTCGTACGTCCACGTTGTCCTCGGATTCGATGATATAGCTGATGCTGTCCGTATCCCGCTTTCCGATGGATTCGGCGTATCTTACGCCGGGCGTGGATTTGAGCATCTTGAGCACTTCTGCTTCCGGTCCGACAATTTTCGCCGTAAGCCTTCTTGAGCCTTCGACGGCAAGGATAAGGTCCTCGGTCTTTTCGTTCGCGACCAGCTTGCCTTTGTTGATGACAACGATTCTGTCGCAGACGGCCTGCACCTCGGGCAGGATGTGCGTGGACAGAATGACGGTGTGCTCTTTGCCCAGCATTTTAATCAGGTTTCTAATCTCAATAATCTGCTTCGGGTCAAGTCCGATGGTAGGCTCGTCGAAGATGAGCACCTTCGGGTTCCCGATCAGCGCCTGCGCGATGCCCACTCTCTGGCGGTAGCCTTTGGAGAGGTTCTTGATCATCCGCTTATAGACGTCGCCGATTTTGACAACGTCGCAGATTTCCTTAAGATGCTGTTCTTTCGGAAAACGGCATTCCTTCAGCTCGTAAACGAAGCCCAGGTACTCCTTAACCGTCATTTCGGGATACAGCGGCGGGATTTCGGGAAGGAAGCCGATTCTTCTCTTCGCTTCGATTGGATTCTCCAGAATGTCTATGCCGTCGATTTTGGCGGTTCCGCTCGTCGCCGACAGATAGCCGGTAATGATGTTCATGGTGGTGGATTTGCCGGCTCCGTTCGGTCCGAGGAAGCCCAAAATCTCGCCTTCGACGACGTTAAACGACAGGTTGTCCACCGCTACCTTATCGCCGAATTTTTTGGTTACGTTAAGAATCTCAATCATAATTTACTCCTTCCTTATGATGAGTCCGAGCTCTTCGAGCGCCGATTCGGGAACCTCCGCCGGGCAGTCGGTCATCAGCTCGGAAGCGTTCTGCACTTTCGGGAACGCCACGACTTCGCGCAGGCTGCTCGCGCCGAGCATCTGCATGACAAGTCTGTCCAGTCCAATGGCCATGCCGCCGTGCGGGGGAGGACCGAAACGGAATGCGTCCAGGAGATATCCGAACTTTGCTTTCGCTTCTTCGTCGGAAAGCCCCAGCAACTGAAATATCTTTGCCTGCAGTTCGGGGTCTGTAATTCTGATCGAACCGCTCGAAAGCTCTATGCCGTTGAGAACCAGGTCATACGCCTTCGCGCGCACGTTTGCCTTGTCGGTTTCCAGATAGGGGATACATTCATCCAGCGGCGCCGTAAAGGGATGGTGCATGGCCACCCATTCGCCGGTCTCTTTGTCAAACTCAAAGAAGGGCATTTCCACAACCCAAAGGAAGCAGTAGCCGCTTCTTTCGATATTCAGACGGTTCGCCGCTTCCACGCGCAGTTGACCGAGCTGGGTCAGCACGTTCGAGGTGTTGCTGTCCGCGATGATGAGCAGAACGTCGCCGTCTTCGCAGTCCGCTTTCGCAAGCAGCGCGTTCATCTCGTCTTCGGTCAGGAATTTTGCAAAAGAGGACGAAATCTGACCGGCGCGGCGCACCCATGCGAGACCTTTGGCGCCGCAGCCCTTCGCGTATTCCGTCAGTTTGTCGATTTCTTTGCGGGTCAGAACGTCCGCTTTTCCTTTTATCGTAAAGCCGCGAACGCTGCCGCCGTTTTTAACAGCGTCGGCAAACACCGCAAATCCGCAGTCGGCGACAACGTCGGACAGATCGCGAAGTTCCATGCCGAAGCGCATATCCGGCTTGTCGGTGCCGAAGCGGTTCATCACTTCGCGGTAGGTATATCTCGGCAGCGGGAGCGGGATATCGATGTCCAGCGCTTCTTTAAACAGACGCTGGATATAGCCTTCGACGATGTTTAAAATGTCCTCCTGATCGACAAAGCTCATCTCAAGGTCTATCTGCGTAAACTCCGGCTGCCTGTCAGCGCGCAGGTCTTCGTCTCTGAAGCAGCGCGCAATCTGCATATAGCGGTCAAACCCGGCAACCATCGACAGCTGTTTATACAGCTGCGGAGACTGCGGCAGCGCGTAGAACGAGCCCTTGTGCAGTCTGCTGGGCACAAGATAGTCCCTTGCGCCTTCCGGCGTGGATTTGATTAATATCGGCGTTTCTATCTCAATAAAGCCCTGTTCGTCAAAATAATCTCTTGTTATCTTCGCGACCTTGTGCCGGAACATCAGATTCTGCTGCAGCGCGGGACGGCGCAGGTCAAGATAGCGGTATTTGAGCCGCAGTTCTTCGTTCGCTTTCGTCTCGTCGGTGATTTCAAAGGGAGGGGTTTCCGAAACAGCAAGAATTTTCAGGCTTTCCACAAAAATTTCGATATTCCCGGTCGGGATATTCGGATTCTTGCTCGACCTTTCTCTTACGGTGCCTTTCGCAGACAAAACATATTCGCTTCGAATCCGAAAGGCTTTATCGAAGATCTCCTTTTCGGTTTTCTCGTCGAACGCCAACTGCACGATGCCGGTTCTGTCGCGCAGGTCGATAAAAATCAGGCTGCCGAGGTCTCGCTGCTTCTGGACCCAGCCCATCACACATACTTTTTTTCCGATATCGCTTTCTCGAAGCTCGCCGCAGTAATGCGTGCGGCGGTCGCTGCCTAATAATTCCGCCATAATTACCTCTTCCTATAAACAGACAGTATTCATGATACGCTCTAAGCTTAAATCAATCTGTATTTTCTCGCCGGTCCGCATGTTCTGCAGCACCGCTTTTCCTTCGTTTATCTCGTTGTCGCCGAGAACCAGCACGAACTTCGCGCCGGTTTTGTCCGCGTACTTCATCTGCGCTTTCAATGAGCGCGCGCAGAGGTCGGTTTCCGCCGCGACGCCTTTTTCGCGCAGGTTTTCCGCGAGCACGAACGCTTTTCTTGCGGCCGCTTCTCCGAGCGGGGCGATGTAAACGGTTGCCGACGAATCGATTTCGGGGACTAAATTTTCGTCCTTTAGCGACTGAATCAGCCGGGTAATGCCCATGCCGAAGCCTACGCCCGGCAGCGGCTGACCGCCCAGCTCCTCAATCAGCCCGTCGTACCTTCCGCCGCCGCAGACGGTGCTCTGCGCGCCGATGGATTCGTTGATAAACTCGAACACGGTTTTGGTATAGTAGTCCAGACCGCGTACAATGTTGGTGTCGATTTCATAGCTGACCCCGCAGTCGTCCAGCAGGGTTTTGAGCTTATCAAAATGCGCTTTGCAGTCGTCGCACAAAAAGTCTATCGTTCTCGGCGCGCCCTTCGCGATGTTTTTGCAGACAGGCGATTTGCAGTCAAGAATCCGCAAAGGATTGGTATCGAGCCTGTCCTTGCAGGTTTGGCAGAGCTCGTCCTGATTGCGCTCGAAATGCTTTTTGAGCGCTTCGCGGTATGCGGGCCTGCAGTTCGGGCAGCCGATGGAATTGATTTTCAGTTTTATGTTTTGCAAGCCGAACGCACGAAAAACGTTGTTCGCAAGCAGGATCACCGAAGCGTCCGCTTCCGCGCCGGCGCTGCCGAAAAGCTCGACGCCGAACTGCCAGAACTCGCGGCTTCTGCCCGCCTGCGGGCGCTCGCGGCGGAAGAAGTTGGATAGATAGTACAGTTTCAGCGGCATCGCGCCGGCGTAAAGGCCGTTCTCCAGCACGCTTCTTGCCACACAGGCTGTCCCCTCCGGACGCAGCGTAAGGCTTGAGCCGTCCTTGTCGATGAAGGTGTACATTTCCTTCTGTACGATGTCCGTCGTTCCGCCGACGCCTCTGTTGAACAGCTCGGTCGCCTCGAAGGTCGGAAAACGAATCAGCTTGAATCCGGCAAGCTCAGCCTGACGTCTTATCGTATCTTCCACATACAGCCAAACGCCGCTCTCCGACGGCAAAATGTCCAGCGTTCCTTTTGGCTTTTGATAACCCATTCGTATTGTCCATGCCTTTCTACGGTAATACCGAATAATGTTTACCTTTTTTTGTCTCTCTGAAGCGTTCTCCAGTCAAGGTCGCCTCTGTCGAGCGCGAGGATGAGCGCTTCTGCGGTCGCAATGTTGGTCGCAACCGGAACATTCAGCTTATCGCAAAGACGGATAAGCTCCAGCTCCGAGCCGGTGTATTCCTGCTCGTTGAACGGATCCCGCAGCATAATGAGGATATCGACCTCATCATAGGCTATTTTCGAAGCGATTTGCTGGATGCCTCCATGATATCCGGACAACAGCCTTTCGATGTTCAGCTTTGTCGCTTCGTAAATATATTTCCCTGTTGTCGCGGTGGCGCAAAGCTTATGCCTGCTCAAAATTCCGCAGTATGCAAGGCAGAACTCTGTAATCAGTTCTTTTTTCTTGTCACTGGCGATGATGGCGATGTTCACTGTTAAAATTCATTCCTTTCCTCTGGTTCCCCGACTTTGAGAATTGTGGTTGCGCATAACGTCGTTTGAAGGCATCCTTCAAACAGGCTCTTTTTTATATTTCTTCAGATAGTAATTCTTCCGCTTTGGGGTAAAAACGTTATGAAACAGCGGGACGCGTTTTCCTAAAAGTCTGAGCGTCGTATTGACAAAAGCCGCTTCGTATTTTTTCAAACGCGCGTTTTTTTCACTGGAAAGGGTTACGTAACCTTTTTCCTGGTCGGCCGGAAGGTTTTCGTCGAACGGGATAACGCCGATAAGTCCGACCGTGGAGCGGTTGATGATGTCGACGATGCTCGGGAGCTTGCCTTTTTCGGCATATTCCCGGTGAAAACCGTTAATAATAAGCTTTGGGTCCGAAAACCACTCGGACAGCTTGGCGGCCGTTTTCTCCGCCGCTCGAACCGCCGTCGATTGATGGTGCGCGACGATGATCGCTTCGTCGGCGACGCGCGCGAAGGATAAATAATAGGGCGACGGGTCGGCCGAGCTGTCGATGATGATGAAATCAAATTTCTGCCGCAGTTTTGAAAAAAGCGCAAAAAAGCTATCTGCCGGGATTGGTTCGCCGCTGTAGTTCATCGGCGCCGGCATAAAGAAAAGTCCTTCCGATTCCGCAATCGCCTTTTCGGGCTCGCAACGGCCGGTGAGCACGTCGAAGCAGTCGAAGACCGTGTCGCTCTCGCAGCCGAGCACCAAATCCATGCAGCGCATGCCGAAATCGCCGTCGATGACCAGCGCCCGGTAGCCGAAGGCGCGCAGAGCCGCAGCAATATTGGCGGCGGCCGTGGTTTTGCCCACCCCGCCTTTAAAGCTTGTAATAAAGATCACTCTGCCAGCAGCAGTCAAACCGCAGCCCTCCCGAGCGTTTTCGCATTTCATAGTTTAGCATAAACAAAAAAATAATTACATTGTTATTTTGTAACAATCAATATTATCATTTTTTACTTAATATGTCAAGAAAAAAGCCTTTTATCCGAACCGGGAAGAAAAATAAAGGCGTTTTTCGCAATACGCTTCTACTAATATTTTTTATAAAAAAGGCTTGCAAAGCGCAAACACTTGTGATATAATCAATTGTCAATTTACCGGAGCGGTCCTCTGCAAGCTCAGCACGAACGCTTCGTAAACAAACGAACAGGAGGAAAAGCTTTATGAACATACTTGAAGCTTTTGTAAATGAGCAGCTTAAAAAAGACGTTCCCTCTTTTGAAGTTGGCGACGTTGTCAAGGTTTATCAGCGTATCGTTGAGGGAGCAAGAGTAAGAACGCAGATTTTTGAAGGTACCGTTATCGCTAAGAGAAACGGCGGCATATCGGAGACCTTTACCGTTAGAAGAGTTTCTTTCGGTGTCGGAACTGAGAAAACCTTCCCGCTTCATTCGCCGAACGTACAGAAAATCGAGATTGTCAGACGCGGTAAGGTTCGCAGAGCAAAGCTGTATTACTTGCGTAACAGAGTCGGCAAGGCTGCTAAAGTAAAAGAAAAAATCTAAGTCTTTTGCAACCGTAAAGGTGTCTGTATGATACTGTTTCTTATTTAGAAGTAGTATTGCAGACACTTTTGTTCTAATTTTAAGACAGAAGCGACAGCGCTTTTTACCGAAATCAGAAAGGTCGAGATGGCATGAGTATTGACAATATGGCATTGGAGAACAATGAATATTCGGTTGATACGCAGGAAAACCGGCAAACAGAGGCAGACGCGCAGGAAAAAAAGCAGAAGAAAAAGCAAAGCGCGATACAGGGGCTTTACGAGTACGTCGAGACATTCTGCTATGCGCTCGCCTTGATGATTCTGCTTTTTATGTTTGTGTTCCGATATGTTTCGGTAGATGGCGATTCCATGCTCTATACGCTGCACAACAACGACAAGCTGGTTATATCGAACCTGGCGTACACGCCGAAAACCGGCGATATTGTGGTGATCAAACATTCTCCGAAGCCGCTGATTAAAAGAATCATCGCGGTCGGCGGGCAGCGGGTGAGAATCGATTACGAGAACTGGGCGATCTATGTGGACGGCGAAAAGCTGGACGAACCTTACGTCCGCAGAATCGCCGGCGTACCGATGGCCGGCGGAGCGTATGCGACAGACGAGGAGTTTTTGGTTGACGAGGGCAAAATTTTTGTCCTGGGCGACAACCGGAACAATTCGAAGGACAGCCGCGAGTTCGGACTCTTCAACGAAAGCGATATTCTCGGCAGGGTCATCTTCCGCGTTTACCCGAATTTCGGCAAAGTGGACAACAATACCGGCAGAACCGCCGACAGCGTCATAGAGTTCAGCAGCGCGTTTGAAAAGTAGGTTTGAAAAATGGAGAATCCAATCGTTTGGTATCCCGGGCACATGGCGAAAGCGAAGAGGAAGATGATCGAATGCCTCTCGCTGATCGACATTGTGATAGAGCTTTTAGACGCGCGCTTACCAGTTTCAAGCAAAAACCCCGATTTTGAAAGCATTTTTTCCAACAAGCCCTGCATTACGCTGCTGACGAAATGCACGCTTGCCGACGACGCGGCGACCGAATACTGGGTCAAGAAGCTGTCGGAGGACGGAAAGCCTGTTATTCCCATAGACTGCAAGACAAAGAAGAATTTTAACAAAATCGTCCCCGCTGTTCGCGAACTGCTCAAAGAGAAGCTGGAGCGATACGAGCAAAAAGGCATGAACAGAACCATCAAAGCGATGGTCGTCGGCATTACCAACGTCGGAAAATCCACATTTATCAACACTTTTACCGGCAAGAAGAAAGCAAAAGCGGAGGACAGGCCCGGCGTGACGCGCGCCAACCAGTGGATACAGTCGGACGCCGGCATTGACTTTTTGGATACGCCCGGCGTTTTGTGGCATAAGTTCGACGACCAGATGACGGGCGTCAAGCTCGCCTGCACCGGCGCGATTAAGGATGAAATTTTGGACACGGTTGAGCTTTCGCTCAAGCTGCTCGACCTTTTGCGGGAGAAGTACCCGCATTTCATAACCGAAAGATACAAGACAGAGCCTTTGCCGGACGAAAGTTCATACGAACTTTTCGAACGCATTGC
The DNA here is from genome assembly GCA_029550965.1 of Bacillota bacterium. GTDB lineage: Bacteria > Bacillota > Clostridia > Oscillospirales > CAG-382 > UBA1049. The sequence continues at coordinate 33,357 of JAKPGJ010000015.1, read as the reverse complement.
GCGAAAAAGAGGTTTTTTGCGTTCGGGCGGCGTGATTGACGAGGAACGCTGCGCGTCCGTTCTGCTGGACGAGTTCCGCGCGGGAAAAATCGGAAAAATCACGCTCGATTAATATATAAAGCGCAGCAAGAAATAAGGGAAGCCTGTTTTTTACGGGCGGAAAAGGGGGCGCTTCCAATGGTAAGCTGGGACTTGCAGAACACCTTTTACACCGAAACGGTCAGCGTCGTATGCGGCTGCGACGAAGCGGGAAGGGGACCGCTTGCCGGCCCGGTTTTCGCGGCGGCGGTGATTCTTCCCAAAGGTTTGGTTATCGAGGAGCTGAACGACTCCAAGAAGCTGACCGAGCGCGAGCGAAACCACTTGTACGACATCATTCGACAAAAGGCGCTCGCTTACGGCATCGCGCATGCCGAGGTTTACGAAATCGAAGCGATTAACATTCTAAACGCTTCCATGCTCGCCATGCGCAGAGCGATTGAGATGATGCCCATAAAGCCTGATTTAGCCCTGGTGGACGGAAACATCGCCAGAGATTTTCCGATTCCTGCGCAGCCGGTTGTAAAAGGGGACGGCAAAATTCCCTGTATCGCGGCGGCCTCGGTGCTTGCGAAAGTCGCGCGGGACCGCTATTGCGAGGAGATGGATCGGTTTTATCCCGGCTACGGATTTGCAAAAAACAAAGGGTATGCGACAAAGGCGCACAAAGCGGCTATTTTAAAATACGGTCCCTGCCCGGTACACCGCCGCAGTTTTTTGAAAAAAACGTTGGGTGACAGCTTTGAGCAGCAAGACATTTGGCAGAGCTGGTGAACAGTACGCGGCGCAGTTTTTAAAAAAGAACGGGTACCGGATCCTTTCGCAGAATTACAGAGCCGGCGGCGGGGAGCTGGACATCGTCGCGTACAAACGCGGCACCCTTGTTTTCGCGGAAGTCAAGACGCGCTCGGACGATTCTTTCGGAACACCGGCCGAAGCCGTCGGCGACAAGAAGATCGCCTGCCTGCGAAGCGCCGCTGCCGCTTTTCTGCGCGAGCAGTGCAGAGACGGCAGGGTGACGGTTTTTTACAAGTTTGGATTTAAAGCGAAAAAACGGGTTAAGAACACGCGAAACGACATTATCGAGATATACACAAAAAAAGGCGTTTTTTCGCCCTATAAAATCCATCACATTCAAAACGCATTCTAAGTACGGCGAGGAATAAATCATCGTGAACTATATCAGCACAAGAAGTGAAAACTCAGAGAAAAAATCGGCGGCTTACGTCATTAAGCAGGGCATCGCCCCCGACGGCGGCTTATATGTCCCCGAAAGCATTCCCGTACTGTCTCAGGCGGACATTACCGCGCTGACAAAAATGAATTATATCGAGAGAGCGGCGCATGTGCTCGGATTATTCCTGACCGATTACACGAAAGAGGAACTGATCAGGGCCGCGTCGAAAGCGTACGGCAGACACAAATTCCCGTCGCCCCCTGTTCGACTGTCGCAGGTCAACGGCGATTATGTTTTAGAGTTGTGGCACGGCCCGACCAGCGCGTTCAAGGACATGGCTTTGCAGATTATGCCGCACCTCTTGGCGCTCGCGCTCGAAAAGACGGGCGAGAAAAGGGACGCTTTGATTCTGGTTGCCACTTCCGGCGACACCGGCAAAGCGGCTTTGGAAGGCTATGCCGACGCAGAACGGGTATTTATACAGGTATTCTATCCGAGCGACGGGGTCAGCAACATCCAGAAAAGGCAAATGGCGACGCAGAGCGGCAAAAACGTATGCGTCACCGCGATTAAAGGCAATTTCGACGACGCGCAGAGCGGCGTAAAAGCCATTTTCGGCGACGGAGAAATCATCGAAGCGTTGAATCAAAAAGGCCTTTTCCTTTCCAGCGCGAACTCCATCAACTGGGGCAGGCTCGCGCCGCAGATTGTATATTATGTTTCGGCATACTGCGAGCTTTTAAAGCAGAAAAAGATAAAGCCCGGCGAGACTTTGAACGTCACGGTTCCGACCGGCAACTTCGGCAACATATTGGCCTGCTATTTCGCGAAGAAAATGGGGGTTCCGATCGGAAAACTGGTTTGCGCGTCCAACAAAAACAACATTCTCACCGATTTTATACGAACCGGCGTTTACGACAAGCGCAGGCCTTTCTATACGACCATTTCCCCCTCGATGGACATTCTGATTTCCAGCAACCTTGAGCGGCTCTTATACCTAATCGCCGGAGCGTCCCGCTGCGCCGGATATATGAAGTCGCTCCTTGAGAAAGGCTATTTTGAAGTGGAAAAAGACGTGCTGGAGGTCATTCAGCAGGACTTCTGCGGCTGTTTCTGCGACGAGGACGGCACAAAAGAAACCATAAAGCGTTATTTTGAAAACTACAATTACCTTTCGGATACGCACACCGCGGTGGGGCTTTACTGCGCGGAAGAATATAAAAAGACGACCGGCGACGACGGCGCGATGCTGATCGCTTCGACCGCTTCGCCCTACAAGTTCTCGCCCGCCGTGCTGGGCGCGCTCGGCGAAACGGTTCCCGCGGAAGAGTTCGAAGCGCTAAAGAAGCTGAACGCGGTCAGCGGCGTTCAAATTCCGGAACGCTTGGCGAAACTGGAAAGCAAAAAGGTTCGCTTTACGAAAATTATTGAAAAAGAAGCGATGAAAAGCGAAGTGCTTGCGTTCGCCGACGCGATAAAAAAATAAAAGAAAAGCGTGCCTTTTTCAGACACGCTTTCAGTTTTAAAAAGGCTATTGGTCTGTTTCCTTTAACTGGAAAGTGGCGCAAAGCGTATCGCCGCTGGTAACCGCGTTGGAGGGACCGACGGCGATCTTTCCAGCGGTGCACTGCGTTTTCCCGTCGTGATAAACGCAATTCTTAACGGAACAGCTGATGCCTTTTATCGGCTTCGGATGCTCGTCAATTCTGATTGGATCCATTGTGATTCCTCTCTTTTGAGTCGTTTTTGCATTCAAAAATGCGGAACGGTAACAGCGTTACCGTTCGGTTTTATTTTTCGCGCGCATTGTTTTTTTATTCTTTTTTGCGTTAGCAACTGTTGCTAATGCGATTTGTCAAAAACGGGAGTTGATTGTTATTTCGGTATTTGTAATCGGCGACCTCCATCTCTCGCACGGGACCGACAAACCGATGGACGTGTTCGGCGCAAAATGGAATCATCACGCCGAAAGAATAAAAGAAAATTGGCTTTCTGTGGTTCGGGAAAACGACACCGTCGTGATTCCGGGCGATCTTTCGTGGGGACTGAAAACCGCGGACGCGGCAGGGGATTTTCTGTTTTTAGAAGCGCTTCCCGGTAAAAAAATTATTTCCAAAGGCAATCACGATTACTGGTGGCAGACCATGAAAAAGCTGAACGCTTTTTTGGAAAGTTTAAACATAAAATCCATATCTTTCCTGCACAACAACGCATATTTGTGCGAGGATTTTATCATCTGCGGAACGCGCGGATGGTTTATTGACACAACCTATACGCCCGAGGATGAAAAAATCGTCAACCGCGAAGCCGAACGGCTCAAAATGTCGCTGAACGAGGGCTTGAAAATCAAAGAAAAACACCCCGACAAGGAAATCTTATGCTTTCTGCACTATCCGCCTGCCTACGGCGGGATTGAATGCGCCAAAATCTGCGACGTTCTGCGCGAATATAAAATCAGCAGATGCTTTTACGGGCATCTGCACACCGTATCGGAGGAAAAACTTGCGTATCAGTTGGGGACCACGAAGCTCAAGCTGATTGCGGCGGACAGGCTCAACTTTAAGCCTTTCTTAATCGAACCGAATAAATACAGAACCGGCGCAACGCCTGTTTAGGGCGCGCGCCGGATTGTTTTAATAAAGATTGCTTACAATGCTTTGCGTATCCATTGCGATCACAAGCTCTTCGTTTGTCGGGATGACAAAAACCTTGACTTTCGAGTTGTCGCTGCTGATCTCGCAGGCATTCTTTTGCTCGTTTTTCGCCTTGTCGATTTCGATTCCCAAATAATCCATGTCGGAAAGGCTGTCGTAGCGGATTTGCGGGTTGTTCTCGCCGATGCCGGCCGTGAACACGACGCAGTCCAAACCGTTCATCGCGGCGGCATAAGCGCCTACATATTTTTTAATCTGGTAGCAAAGAATATCGTGCGCAAGTTTTGCTCTTGCGTTGCCCTCCTCAATGGCTGCCGAAATCTCGCGGAGGTCGCTCGAGACGCCCGAAACGCCGAGGAAGCCGCACTTTTTGTTTAGCCAGTTGCACATTTCGGAAGCGGGGATGTTTTCTCTTTCCATGATGAACGGGATAATCGCAGGGTCGATAGAACCGCAGCGGGAGCCCATGATAACGCCCTCCAGCGGCGTAAAGCCCATGCTTGTGTCAATAACCTTTCCGCCTTTGATTGCGGAAATGGAAGAGCCGTTGCCGAGATGGCAGGTTACAATTTTCGTGTCCTCCGGATTCTTGCCGAGCAGATCGATCGCTTTTCCGGAAACATAGCGGTGCGACGTGCCGTGGAAGCCGTAGCGGCGAATCTTGTACTTTTCGTACAGCTCGTAGGGAATCGGGTACATATATGCGTGCTCGGGCATTGTCTGGTGGAACGCCGTATCGACAACGATGACCTGCGGCGTTTTCGGCATTGCTTTCATGCATCCTCTGATGCCCATCAGGTGCGGAACCGTGTGCAAAGGCGCTATATCGCAGCATTTTTCAAGGTCTGCGATGACATTTTCGTTTACAAGCACACTTTTTGTAATCCAGGGACCGCCGTGGACAACTCTGTGTCCGACTGCTGAAATCTGGCTCATATCGGATATGCAGCCGTGTTCCTTATCCGTCAGGATATCGACCAGCGCGGAAACCGCCTGCGCGTGTGTAGGCATCGGTATGTCTTTGATGATCTGGTCTTTGCCGGTGGTTTGGTGTTTCAGCCTTCCATCGATGCCAATTCTTTCGCAGAGGCCTTTAGCGATAACGCTCTTTGTCTCCATATCGAACAACTGATACTTTAACGAAGAGCTCCCTGCGTTTACAACTAAAATATACATTTCGTATCTCCTTTTGCTGCGGTTTTACAAAAAACCGTATATATTGACTTTTAAACCGAAAGTAATTATACTACCCCTATATACAAAAATCAAGGGTATTCTTATACATAAAATAAGGCTTTTTCAACGTAAAAGAGGTGTTTTATGACCAAAAAACGTTATGCGGCCGTTATCTGTGAGTACAACCCTTTTCATTACGGGCATTTAAAGCAGATCGAGCATCTCAAAAGAGAATTTGACGGCGTTATCTGCATAATGAGCAGCAACCTCGTTCAGCGCGGCGAAATTGCCGTCGCCGATAAATACAGCAGAGCGAAAGCCGCGGTGATGTGCGGCGCGAGCCTTGTCGTTTCTCTGCCGTTCCCGTACTGCATGATGTCGGCGCGTGATTTCGCGGCCGCGGGCGTATATATCGCGGCGATGCTCGGCGCGGACGCGCTGGCTTTCGGCTGCGAGGACGATTTTTCGACGCTTGAGAAAATATATCGGGAAACCAAAGATGTTTCCTTTGAAAAAGAACTGATGGCGCTGATTGACAAAGAGAAAAACCTTTCGTATCCGAAAGCGAAGGAAATGCTTGTCGCGGCGAAGTTGGGGGAAAAAGCGGCCGAGATCATCCGAAAGCCGAACAATATCCTGACGCTCGAGTACCTTGCCGCCATTGAAAAGGGCGGGTACAGCTTAAAACCTTTTCCGGTCGCGCGGGACATGACACTTCGTTCCTCCTCGTCGATCCGCGCCGAAAAGGACCGCGCGAAATTCCTGTCGCTTCTGCCCGAATGCAGCGCCGCTGTTTACGGCGGTCTGAGCGCTGAGGAACTGCCCAGAAGCGCGGAGAACCTGTCGCAGTATATTATCGGCACGCTGCGGCGCTATAACGTCGGCGACAACAGAAACATTTACAGCACGCCGCTGGATTTGGCGAACAGCATTGTGAACGCGGCGAAGCTGCTGAATTCCTTTACGCATTTGGTGGATGTCTGCAGGAACACGGTCTATACGGAAGCAAGAATCCGGAGAAGCGTTTTCTCGATGGTATTCGGCGTCACGCCGGAAGACGCGCTTTCAAAACCGTTATACACGCTGCTGCTCGCGGCGGACGAAGCGGGATGCGCTTTTCTGAAAAACAGGAAAAAGCATTTCGGCATACCATTGATTACCAAACCGGCGCACATTAAAAAACAGCCGGCGCATATCCAAAAAGCGTTCTATCGGGAAGCCGAGATCGAAAGCGTCCTTCTGCTGTCGGCTCCCGGCGTTCAGAACGAAAACGCCATGGAAAAAACACCTTTTATAAAATTTAAAAAATAAAAATTCAGGAGAATGAGAATTTGCAGCGGCATTTATTTGTAATCAATCCGGTCGCGGGGAAGAAAGACCGTTCGGGACTGATCAGAAAAGCAGTCGAGAGGATGCTGTTAATCGAGCCGTATGAAATCGAGGTTACCAAATGCGTCGGAGACGCCACCGAGATTGTGAAGGAAAAGCTCGATACGCTTCCTTCGGATGCCTTTTTGCGCATTTACGCCTGCGGCGGAGACGGCACCCTGAGCGAAGTGGTCGAGGGCGTTTATAAAGCGCAGAACAAAAACTGCGCGGTCGGCGTCGTCCCGATCGGTTCCGGAAACGATTTTGTGAAGTATTTTGAGGAAATCCCGACCGAAAAATTCCGTTCGTTGCCGGACATGGTGAGAGGAAGACTTGATTTTAGCGACCTGATATTGGTCAAAGACGCCGACAGCGGCAGAGAGCACGTCAGCGTCAACATCGTGTCCGCGGGCTACGACGCCGCCGTCGCAAAGGGAATGGAAAAGTACAAAAAGCTCCCGCTTGTCAGCGGCAAAGCGGCGTACAACCTGTCGGTCGTCGAATGTCTGATTTCCAAAATGAAGCATAAGTTCACGCTGGTCGCCGACGGAGAGGAAGTAAAGGACAAGGACACCGAGTACTTATTCGCCATCTGCGCGAACGGAAAATATTACGGCGGCGGCTTTAAGGCTTCGCCGTTGAGCGACATAAAAGACGGGCTTTTGGATTTTATCCGCATCAAAACCGTTTCTCGCCTGACCTTTGCCGCGCTTGTAGGCAGTTTTCGCAGAGGGGAACACCTGACGAAGCTGCAAAAGTACTGTACGCATAAGCTGTGCAAAAAGCTGAAAATCATCTCCGAGAAAATCATTGACGTAAACATCGACGGAAACATTATCCCGATGAAGAACCCCACCATTTCAGTCGTGCCGAACGCCGTTCGGATAATACTGCCGGAGTAAAAAATAAGGAGTGAGCGAAAAACTCACTCCTTTTTTGTTTGTATTTCTTACTGTGCGGCTTCGATGATGATGGAGAAATCCTCGGCTTTCAGAGACGCGCCGCCGATCAGACCGCCGTCCACGTTCTCCATGCTGAGCAGCTCCTTTGCGTTCTTTGCGTTCATGGAGCCGCCGTACAGAATCGAGGTGGCTTCGGCTGTCTTTTTCGAGTAGAGTTTGGCGAGAACGTTTCTGATAATGCCGCAAACCTCGTCGGCCTGCTCGCTGGTCGCGGTCTTGCCGGTTCCGATCGCCCAAACCGGCTCATAAGCGATGACGACGTTCTTCATCTGCTCTTCCGTGACGTTTAAAAGCGCGATTTTTGTCTGCATCGAAACGATTTCTTCGGTAATGCCCTGTTCTCTCTGCTCAAGCAGCTCGCCGACGCAGAGGATTACCGTGAGCCCTGCTTCCAGCGCGGCGTGAAGCCTCTGGTTTACGGTTAAGTCGGTTTCGCCGAAATACTGTCTTCTTTCGCTGTGTCCGATGATTACATATTCGACGCCGCAGGCTTTGAGCATATCCGCGCTGATTTCGCCGGTAAATGCGCCGCTCTTTGCCCAGTGGCAGTTTTCGGCGCCGATCTTAATTCTTGTGCCGTCGGCGGCTTTCACAGCGGCGTCGATATCGACGAAGGGAACGCAAGCGACAATCTCGCAGCCCTTTGTTTCGATATTCGAAATTCTCTGGTTAATGTCGTAAATCAGCTGCGCAGCCTCTACGGGCGTTTTATTCATCTTCCAGTTTCCGGCAATAACAGTCTTTCTTTTTGCTTTGTTCATTTACGATAGAGACCTTTCTATTTTAAAATAAAATATAAATAATTGGAATACACCAAAAATGTTTAATTCTTATCGTTTAAGCAAGCGATTCCAGGCAGGACAAGACCCTCGAGGAATTCGAGAGACGCACCGCCGCCGGTGGAAATGTGGGTAATCTTGTCGGCAAGTCCGAATTTCTCTACCGCTGCCGCGCTGTCGCCGCCGCCGATGATCGAGATGGCGCCGCTTGCCGCGACGGCTTCCGCAATCGCTTTGGTGCCTTTTGCGAAGTTATCGAACTCAAACACGCCCATCGGGCCGTTCCAGACAATGGTTCCTGCGCCTTTGAGCGCTTCGGAGAACGCTTTGATGGTTTCCGGACCGATATCGAGACCCATGTAATCCTCGGGGATAGCGTTGGTCGGGAACACCTTCTGCTCGGCGTCGTTTGAAAATTCCTTCGCGCAGACGGTATCGGTCGGGAGCAGGAATTTTACGCCCTTGCTCTTAGCTTTTTCGAGCATTTCTTTTGCCAGGTCCAGCTTATCCGCCTCGCACAGGGATTTACCGATGTTGCCGCCCATCGCTTTTTCGAACGTATAGGACATGCCGCCGCCGATGATGAGCGTATCGACCTTTTCGATCAGGTTGTTGATAACGCCGATTTTATCCGAAACCTTCGCGCCGCCGAGAATCGCGACAAACGGACGCTTCGGATCGGAAAGCGCTTTGCCCATTACGGAAATCTCTTTCTGAATCAGGTATCCGCAGACGGCAGGGAGATAGTCGGCCACGCCGGCTGTGGAAGCGTGCGCTCTGTGCGCGGTGCCGAACGCGTCGTTTACATATATCTCGGCAAGAGAAGCGAGCTTCTTTGCGAATTCGGGGTCGTTTTTCTCTTCTTCCTTATGGAAGCGTACGTTTTCAAGAAGCAGGACTTCTCCTTCCTTCAAAGCGGCCGCTTTTGCGACGGCGTCTTCGCCGATAACGTCATTTGCGAGCGTGACTTCGATTCCGAGCAGTTCGGAAAGTCTCTTAGCAACCGGCGCGAGGGTGTATTTCATGTTAAATTCGCCCTTCGGTCTGCCCAAATGGGAGCAAAGTATAACCTTCGCTTTGTGCGCGAGCAGGTATTTGATGGTGGGTAATGCGCCGACAATTCGGTTGTCGTCGGTAATTCTGCCGTCCTCAAGCGGAACGTTGAAGTCGCATCTTACCAGCACTTTTTTTCCGGATACGTCAATATCCTCAATTGATTTTTTGTTATACATCTGTACCATTCCTTTCCACGGTTTTTCAGCCGCACAGTGAATTTTTGTTCAACCAATTTATAGTATTATTCCATAAATAACCAATTAATCATACCATAAAGCGTCTGAAAAATCAATACCTGTGTCGTTTTAAATTCCGAATCGCGCTATTTGAATTTCTCGGAAGCGTATTTTTCGAACGCGGAGAGCGCTTCGTTCGTGAAGGAAAAATCAGAGCCCTTCTTTGAGACGGCGTCGATGACAACGTTCGTGCTGACGTTCGCGATGGCGGGCATGCCGGACGCGTGGATTGCCGCGAAATCGAAATAAACCGAATCCATAATCGTGTTCAGCATGACGGTCGCGGCGTTGTTGGTAAAATACAGATTGACATATTTGTCGTAAACCGCTTTCCGCATCGTATCTTTGGATGCGGCGCAGAGCATGTTTAAAGCAAGAATGCTTCTCTGCGGATTCGCGGCGTTTGCCGGTATTGCGAACGCGTATGCGTTCGGATCGACATAGGAGCGGTAACCGTTCTGGTCGGCTGAGTATTTCGGAAGTGGCAGAATGCCCCAGTCCCTGCCGGTTTCCACAAGCGCAGCGGAAAATCCGAGCTTATAGATAAAGAAACCCATTCTGCCTTTTTTGAACGCGGCGGCAGCCTCTTCGCCCTGAAGCGGGAAGCGGCTCTTGTGGAAATATATATTCTGCAGTTCTTTCGCGCTGTTTTTCAGCACGGCGGCGTCCGCTTTTAAGGTTACCGGACCGCCGTAGGTCTCGCCGAACAGCGGAATGCCGCAGCTTTCCCAAATGGCGAGCGGAAGGTCGGCGGTGTTGTTGTAAGAAGAAAAGCCGAACACGTCGGTCGCGGTATCGGGCGAACCCTTGCTCATCACTTTCTGCGCGACGGCTTCGGAATATTTAATAAACTCGTCCCAGGTCCATTGGCCTGACGCCGCAAGTTTCGCAGGGTCGGCAAGCCCGGTGCCGGAGACAAGCTGTTTGTCGTAGAATACAACCCATGTCTCGTCGTAGAACAGCGTGGCGTTGTCAAACAGCATATAAAGCGTTTTGTTGCCCGCCATTTCTTTCGCGGCGGTTGTATTGATATAATTGGAATCCAGTTTGAAATCGGGCGAAGAAAGCAGGTTGAAAAGGTATCCGCCGTCTGCCAGCGCGGAAAGCGTCTTGGCGGGAAGACAGAGAATATCGGCGTAGTTTAAGCCGGCTTTTTGCGCGGCGTCCAGTTCGGTTAGAACGTTTTCGGCAGACACCGTTTTGATTTTCAATTCAAGACCGCATTTCTCGGCGAGCAAATCGTTCCGCGCCATCGAAGTCAAGCCGATAATATCGTCCGTGTTCGGGTTCGTGGAAAAAGCAAGCTGCTGGCTCTCCGGAACCGCTATGGTGATTTCTCCGCCGATGTATTTCAGCAGCGATTCCACGTCCACGCTCGTCGTGTCCGAAACGCCGTCCGAATAAGTACCCGACGACGCGTCTTCGAGCAGAGACACGTTTTCGCAGGAAGCGATAAAAGCGCATAAAAGCAAAAGGCTTGCAAACAATGCCGCCAATCTATTTTTTCTCAAAGAGTTCACCGTCCAAATTATAATCGCGGATATGTTTCACGTGAAACAATCGGCGACAGTCCCGCTTGTGTTTCACGTGAAACGATCGAACAAAGTAACAGGCATATTTTAACGGTTTTAAGAAAATTAGTCAAGATAAAAATGTTGCGGAAATTGTTGATAAAAAAAGAACAGCCTGCGCTGTTCTTTGTAATATGGAAAAATTAATATGCTTTCGCCCACACGACGAGGTGCTTTGCGGGTTTGCCGCAGCAGACGCAGGTGTCGCCGACGGGTTCGGCGTCCGGCAAAATGCAGCGGGAGCCGACGCCGGTTTTTTCCTTTACGGTCGCTTCGCAATGCTCGTCGCCGCACCACATCGCTTTGACAAAACCGTCGCCATTCTCGGCAATTGATTTTACAATGCTGTCCATATCGTGGCAGATATAGGTTCTTCTCTCGCGGTTCTGCAGCGCTTTTTCGTACAGGCCGTCGTGCACCGCGGCCAGTTTTCTCCGGATAACCTCGACGATCGAATCCAGCGGTACGGTCTCTTTTTTGTTGTCGTGTCTTGTGACCACAACGCATTGGCCGGCTTCGATGTCCTTCGGCCCGAGCTCGATCCGAACGGGAACGCCCTTCATCTCGTACTCGGCGAACTTCCAGCCGGCTGAATTGTCGCTTTCGTCTATTTTTACGCGGAATTCCTTTTCAAGAACGCCTTTCAGTTCTCTGCATTTTTCAAGCACGCCGGGTTTGTGCTGCGCAATCGGAATGATGATTGCCTGAATCGGGGCGACCGCGGGCGGAAGCACGAGACCGTTGTTGTCGCCGTGCGTCATGATAATCGCGCCGATCAGACGGGTAGAAACGCCCCAGGAGGTCTGGTGCGGATAAACCTTTTGGTTCTCCTTGTTTGTGTACATGATGTCAAACGCTTTTGCGAAACCGTCGCCGAAATAATGGCTGGTGCCCGCCTGAAGGGCTTTGCCGTCGTGCATCAATGCCTCGATGGCGTAGGTCGCGACGGCGCCGGCGAACTTGTCGCTCTCGGTTTTTCTGCCTTTTATGACGGGAATCGCAAGGCTCTTTTCACAGAAGTCTGCGTAAATGTCCAGCATTCTCTCGGTTTCCGCGATGGCTTCCTCCGCGGTGGCGTGAATGGTGTGGCCTTCCTGCCACAGGAACTCTCTGGAGCGCAGGAACGGCCGGGTGGTTTTTTCCCAGCGGACTACGCTGACCCACTGGTTGTAAAGTTTGGGCAGGTCTCTATAGGAATGAATGATGTTGGAGTAGTGTTCGCAGAACAGCGTCTCGCTGGTCGGACGGACGCACAGCCTTTCTTCCAGTTTTTCGCTTCCGCCGTGCGTAACCCAGGCGACTTCGGGCGCGAAGCCTTTGACGTGGTCTTTTTCCTTGTTCAAAAGGCTCTCGGAAATGAACATCGGCATGCATACGTTTTCATGCCCGGTTTCTTTAAAGGCCTTGTCCAGAATCCGCTGAATGTTTTCCCAAATCGCGTATCCGTACGGGCGGATGACCATACAGCCTTTGATGCTTGTATATTCGATCAGTTCTGCCTTCTTTACGATATCCGTGTACCACTGGGCAAAATCTTCCTCCATGGACGTGATATCTTCAACCAGCTTCTTTTCAGCCAAAATAAGTCAGCCCTTTCTAAAGAATTAATCAAAATTTTTACGGTCAGTCTTGAATTGTGTATAAAATCGTGTATAATACATAGTATTGAGAAAGTATAACAAAAATTATGCTCAAAGTCAATGCATAAATCAAAGTGAAAAACAATATTTTATGAAGCAAAATCGATAAAAAAACCACACTTATATAAAGGTACGACATGAAAACGCCAAGACATGGTTTGTACCTTTATCTCGATTCAATTAAAAAATATTGCCGCGCTGCGGCAGACGGAGGAAATAATGTTTAGCAGGAAAAGTTGTTCAATTGTGCTTGCCATAATGATGTTGTTTTCAATATTCGCTCTTCCCGTTATGGCGGAAAACAGTCAGAGTAATGTTTTTGAAATTACTTACAATCGGGGCGAGGGATATACCGTCACTTTCAACGTTTCGGGCGAAGAAAGTGTCGAGAACGATGTTGTTACCTGTAAATTCCCGGAAGGAACAACGGTAACGGCGACCATTCAAACGGAAGAAGGATACAGGATTGCCTCGGTAAAAGCGAACAATATCACGATGCCCGGCGCGGCCGGAAAAACAAACTACGAGCTTTCTGACCTCGAGAGCAAAACTTCCATTATCATAACGGTGGAAAAGCTGCAGAAGGCGCTGGTCACCGTCGTCAATCCGGGCGCGCATTACATTTATACGTTTGATGGCGTTGACACGGAGGGCAAAGCCTATATCGGTTCGACGGTTACGCTGAGAATAACGCCGGACGAAGGCTATAAAGTTTCAAAAATCATACTAAACGGCAGCGAAGTTCCCGCCGGCAATACATACACGTTTACGGTAAGCGAAATCAACAATTTCCAAATCGTTGTTGTTGAGGAATTTATCTCCGACCAGAAGCATTTAATTATAGAACCGACAACCGGCGGAACCGTTACCGCGAACGGAGAGCTCTTTACAGCGGGCAGCACGGTCACGCTGACGCTGACCCCCAACACCGGATACATGCTGTCCTCGCTGAAGCTGAACGACACCGCGGTTTCGATTTCAAGCGTATCAAACAATAAATACTCGTTTACAATCACGACCGATACCGTCGTAAAAGCAGAATTTGTAAAGATAGTGACCGTTAACGTGCAGGCAGGCAAGGGCGGCACGGTTTCGATTAACGGCAAAGAGGTAGGCAGCACCTCGGTAACCAAGGTTCCCGAGGGAAGCGACGTGGTGATTTCGGTATCGGCTTCGCTCGGATATGTGATAGATACCGTCACGGTTGACGGAACGCCGGTCGAGCTGACCGACAACTCGTTTACCATTCCGGCGATCGACGCTACCAAAAAGGTCGTCGTTACCTTTAAAGCCGCGGACGGCATTAAGCAATACACCATTACGGCGACCGCAGGCCCCGGCGGAATCATCACGCCGTCAAACCAGACGACTGTCGAGGAAGGTCAGAGCATTACGTTCGTCATCACGCCGGATCCCGGCAAAGAAGTGGATACGGTGAAGGTGGACGGCAACGTGGTTTCGCTGACCAACAATACGTACACGTTCAGCAACGTAGCCGCTTCGCATACGATAACCGTTACCTTTAAGGATGCGGCTCCGACAGACAACCCCGGCGGCAACGGCGGCGTCGTTCAGGTGTCGGACGTGAACTGGAACGCGGACATCATCGTAATTGATATCAAGACCAAGACGCTGATTTCCGCCGACGTTTTCAAAAAGATAACCAACGACATCAAGGATAAAACCGTTATATTCGAAGCGAAGACGTACAAATGGGTGCTGCCCAAAGGCGCCAGCGTTTCCATCAGCGCAGAGTCCGCGAACGTCGCGCTTCAGACCAACAACACGCTTTACGCAGAGGTTTCTTCTGCCGTAAGCGCAAAGAAATCGAACGCGAAAGTTATGCTGTACTCCTACGACAACAGCGTTCAGTTCCCCGAAGGAACCGTTCTTGAGATAATGCTTCCAAACAACTTCGTAAGCCAGGAAGTGCAGCATCTGATTTATGACCCGGCAAACAAAACGCTTTCCAATCCGAAGAACGAGCTGGGCGACAAAGCGCTGGATATCCGTACGGTTGCGAGCGACTGCTGGGTCAGTCTGAATTACAGGAACGACAGCAATATAGTCGTGTGCGACGTTTTAACGGAGTATCATACCATCAATATCATCTTAAACGTAGGCGGCTCGGTTCTGCCCTCCAATAAACTGTTTGTAGAAAAAGGCGGCGCCGCAAGATTCAGAGTCACGGCCGACGAAGGATACGTGATCAACTCGCTGGTCGTAGGCACAACCGAGGATACGGACGCGCAGGGCAAAGCGTCGTACGATAAAGTTTTGCAGCAGGTAACGGCAGACCTGAATGTAACCGTCAGCTTCAGACTGGCGGAAACGCAGTCTTCCGAGGAAAGCAGCAGCGGCAGCTCGAGCCTGATCGTCGCGCTGATTATCATCGCGCTTGCTGCGGCCGGCGGCGCAACCCTGTTTATCATCAAGCTGCGTCAGGAAAAATATTAAAGCGATGAAGAACAAACTTCATTTTGCCTTCATGGCCGTCGTGTTTGTTGTTGTGGTGTTATGCG
This sequence comes from Bacillota bacterium, assembly GCA_029550965.1. Taxonomy (GTDB): domain Bacteria; phylum Bacillota; class Clostridia; order Oscillospirales; family CAG-382; genus UBA1049. Next base: position 18,177 of record JAKPGJ010000015.1, on the reverse strand, counting down.
CGGTATTGATTATCATATCCCTGAACGAATCGAACGAGGAATCAAACGGCTATAATCCGATCGTTCAGACGAAATGGCCGAATAACGACCTTACGAAAGGCGTTCCGAAATTCGAAGGGGATATCTATTCCGTAATGGTTTCCGGGACAAGCACGGTGGTGTATGCTCAGAATGTCGAAAAATCGGCTTTAGACGCTTACGCGGCGAAACTTGCCGCTTCGGGATTGCAGTTCGGCAACGGCGATTACCCGAAAACCGCGCAGAAAGGCGACGTGTTTATCACGCTCGCTTATAACGCGGAAGAAAAAAAGCTTTCCATAACCTTCGCTTTAAAGAATGAGTCGGAAAGCTGGCGACAGTTCGGCGTCAGCGAAATCTCGGAAGTCGAGTGATGAAAAAAAGAAAACGGCAGATAAGAAAACCTTATCTGCCGTATTTTTTTTACGAATCGTTAGTCGAGGGCGATCTCGCGGTTCTGCTCGCTCGAATCGTACATAGCCTGCATCATCTTTGCAGTAATAATAACGGTATCGATGTGAGCGGGCAGCTTCTCGCCGGTCTTGATGCATCTCAGGAAGCTGTCGATCTCAGCCTGGAAGTGATTGTTCGGCGTAAATTTGGGTTTGAGGTTTACCAGACCGCCGCAAGCGGTTGTGTAAACGGTAAAGTCGCCGCCGTAGTTCAGACGGGCGCCGGCTTTTGTGCCGAGGAAGTCGATGTAGGTCTCGCTGACGCCGATGTTCTGAGCCCAAGCGCCGTTGAAGGTGATGGTCGGGCCTTCTGTGCGGACAAATCCGGTTACAAAGTCGTCGACATCGTAAGTGCCGTTGAGGTCCTTTGTATTCTCAGCCCACATGGATTCGTAAACATAGTTCTTCATGTCTACGCCGAGCTTCGAGAACGCTTTTGCGGAAACGGTAAGGGGTTTCGGGTCGCCGCAGCAGTACATGACGATGTCCAGATAGTGAACGCCCCAGTCGATCAGAACGCCGCCGCCTGCGATCTCCTTGGTTGTGAAAGCGCCGCCGAGACCGGGTATGCTTCTGTGCGCTCTGAAGGAAACATAAACGTGATAAACCTCGCCGAGGTCGCCGCGCTGAATCATCTCGCGCAGTTTGTTGACAGCGGCATTGAAACGGTTAACAACGCCGATGTTGAGCACTTTGCCGTATTTGTGCTGCGCTTCCTGCATCGCAAGCGCTTCGGTATAATTTCTTGCGGCGGGCTTTTCGCAGAGCACGTGCTTGCCTGCTTTTAAGCAGTCGATGGTAATGGTGGAGTGCATCTTGTTCGGCGTGCAAACGGATACTGCTTCAACTTCGGGATCAGCAAGAATCTCCTTGTAATCCGTGATGGCAATACCGCAGTTGTATTTCTCGACAGCCGCCTTTGCTCTCTCGGGAATTATATCGCAGAAATACTTAATCTCTGCGTCGGGATTTGCCATATAAGCCGGAATATGCGCGTTGTTGGCGATGGTACCGCAGCCTATGATGGCCACTTTGATCTTAGACATTGAATAAAACCTCCGATATTGTTTTATATCTATGGGCGATTGTAACATAAAGGTGTTGATTTTACAATATATTTTCTCAAAATTTTTTATATTTTCATAAAAAAAGCTCTTGACAAACCAATTACCGCTTAATATAATCGTATTAACTTAATAACAGTTTAATAAAAGCATTGATGGGGAACAAGCGGATGTAAACAACATTTTTGTTGTTCATGCGTTTTCAGAGAGCTGCCGTATGGTGCGAGGCAGTACGCAGTGCAGACGTGAGCTCACCCCGGAGCTGTCCGTTGAACAAATTCATATAAAAGTTCGCGCATACAGGCGCTTTGTATGGATTTAAGTAGGCGTGATCGGGTTTCTCGCCGTTATCAAGAGACGATGTTGTTAGACATTGTAATGATAATTTGAAACTTACCGGCTCTGTCCATGCTTGCGGCAAAACAGAGCTTTTTTTATTGTTTTTTTGCGCGTTTTTCGGCTCATCGTTGTTATTTTAGTAAAAATAAATGATTAGGAGATTTGGTCATGAAAATTGCATTTTCAACCCTTGCGTGTCACAACTACAGCTTTTCAGAGATTTATTCGATGGCGACCGACCTTGGTTTTGACGGTATCGAAGTAAGGGGACTTGGACTGGACATTTTTGACGGAAAGACAATGCCATTTTCAAAAGAGCAGATTCCGCAGACCCTGCAGAAGCTGCGCTCGCTCAGGCTGGAGATTTCCTGCCTTTCTGCCGGCTGCTGCCTGAAGTACGCAGACAAAGCAGAGGAGAATATAAACGAACTGAAAAAGTATATCGAGCTGGCGAACGCGCTGGACGTACGGTATGTCAGAGTGCTGGGGGACTTGAACCCGGAACCCTGCGCCGAAGAAGTGGACGACAATACTGTATTTCTGCAGCTGAACGCGCTGATTCCCTACGCAGAGAAGAACAACGTGACGCTTTTGATCGAAACCAACGGCGTTTACAGCAATACCGAGCGGCTCAAGAACCTGCTTGACCGGTTTAAGAGCGACAATGTCGCGGCGCTCTGGGATTTTCATCATCCCTACCGGTATGCGGGCGAAAGCCCCGAAAAAACCGTGCAGACGCTTGGAAGGTATATCCGATATGTGCACGTTAAGGACAGCGTCGTTGAAAACGGAAAGATCAAATACCGGCTGATGGGAGAGGGCGACCTTCCCATTCCGGATATGATTATGGCGCTGCGTTCGATTGACTATTCCGGCTACATTTCGCTGGAATGGGTCAAGCGCTGGGCGCCCGATCTGGAGGACGCGGGCATCGTGTTTCCGCAGTTTGTCCACTATATGTCGCAGTTCATCGATAAAGGAAAGGGCACCGGCAAGCTCCAGACCAGCCTGCGGGGCGACGGCCATTATATTTGGGAGAAGAATAGACTGATCGACGTTACCTTCCCGCAGCTTTTAGACATCGTATGCGATATTTTCCCGAACCAGTACGCGTTTAAGTACACCACCTGCGACTATACCCGCACCTATCCGCAGTTCCGGGAAGACGTTGACCGCTTCGCGAGAGCCCTCATCGCGCTCGGCGTAAAGCGGGGCGACCACGTCGCGATTTGGGCGACAAACGTTCCGCAGTGGTTTATCACCTTCTGGGCAACGGTAAAAATCGGCGCGGTGCTGGTCACCGTGAACACTGCATATAAGATTTATGAGGCAGAATATCTGCTCCGTCAGTCGGACACGCATACGCTGGTTATGATTGACGGCTATAAGGACAGCAACTACCTCGAGATTATGAAAGAGCTTTGCCCCGAGCTGGAGACCGCCGAGCCGGGCAAACCCCTCTATACCAAGCGCCTGCCCTTCCTGCGCAACATTATTACCGTTGACTGCAGACTGCCGGGCTGCCTGACCTGGGAGGAAGCGCAGGAATATGCGGACAAGGTTCCGATCGAGGAGGTACACCGCAGAGCAGCTTCCTTAGGCAAGGACGACGTCTGCAATATGCAGTACACCTCCGGAACCACCGGTTTCCCCAAAGGCGTTATGCTGACGCACTACAATATCATCAACAACGGTAAGACCATCGGCGACGGCATGGACCTTTCGACTGCCGACCGGCTGATGATTCAGGTTCCGATGTTCCACTGCTTCGGCATGGTGCTGGCGATGACCGCCGCGGTGACGCACGGAACCACCATGTGCCCGATTCCGTACTTCCAGCCGAAGGTTGCGCTCGAGTGCATCAGCAAGGAAAAAATCACCGCCTTCCACGGCGTGCCGACCATGTTTATCGCGCTGCTTGAACATCCGGACTTTGCAAAGACCGACTTCTCGCATGTCAGAACCGGAATTATGGCCGGTTCGCCCTGCCCGGTCAAGGTTATGCAGGATGTTATCGACAAGATGAACATGAAGGAAATCATCATCGTTTACGGTCAGACCGAGTCGTCTCCCGGCGACACGATGAGCACGATCGACGACAGCATCGAGCGCCGCGTCAATACGGTTGGAAAAGCGATGTTCGGCGTCGAATGCAAAATCGTTGACCCGGTAACCGGAAAGGATTTGCCGGACGGCGTGGACGGCGAGTTCGTGGCGCGCGGCTACAACATTATGAAGGGCTATTACAAGATGCCGCAGGCGACCGCCAGCGTTATCGACAAGGACGGCTGGCTGCACACCGGCGACCTCGCGCGCAGGGACAAGGACGGCTACTTTAAAATCACCGGCCGAATCAAGGATATGATTATCCGCGGCGGCGAGAACATCTATCCGAAGGAAATCGAGGACTTTATCTACACGCATCCGAAGGTAAGGGACGTTCAGGTCATCGGCGTTCCCGACAGGGAGTACGGCGAGGAAATCATGGCGTGCGTCATCCTCAAGGAAGGCGAAACCATGACAGAGGAAGAACTGAAGGACTTTGTCCGCGCGCATATGGCGAAACATAAAACCCCGCGCTATGTCGAGTTTATGACCGAATTCCCGATGAACGCGGCGAGCAAGATATTGAAGTATAAATTGAGAGAATGGGCAATCGAGAAGCTCGGATTGCAGGAAGCAAGCAAAATCGTTACTGCATAAAGACAAATCTTTAAAGGACAGCGGTATGAAAATACTCATTATCAACGGACCGAATCTGAATATGCTTGGCGTGCGCGAGCCGGAAATTTACGGCAGACGTACATATGCGGAGCTTTGCGCTTTTATTCAGGATTACTGCAAAGATAACGGGATAGAGGCGAAAATCTTCCAGTCCAACCACGAAGGCGCCATTGTCGACGAGATTCAGGCGGCGTATCGGGTTTTCGACGGCCTTGTCATCAATCCCGCCGCGTACACGCACACCAGCATCGCGATTCCGGACGCGATTAAAGCGGTCGGCATTCCCGCCGTTGAGGTGCATCTTTCGGACATCAGCAAACGCGAGGAGTACAGACACCGTTCCTACACTGCCGAAGCCTGCATCGCCACCATCGCGGGGCGCGGGTTTGAAGGGTATGCGGAAGCGATTGCGTTGCTAAAGGAGAAATTATGCAGAGAATAGCGCAGTTTTTTAAGGTAAGCCGCGCGTTATACCAGCCGGCGGAACATTATGACGATATCAAACTTCCCAGACGGGCCACCGTCGGCTCCGCCGGGTATGACTTTTTCGCGCCGTATGATATTGCGCTCCAGCCGCACCAAACCGAAACGGTGCCGACCGGCATCCGCGTCAGAATCGACGACGGCTGGGTGCTCATGCTGTTTCCGCGCTCGGGTCTGGGCTTTAAATACCGCTTGACCTTTAACAATACAGTCGGCATAATTGATTCCGACTACTATTATTCGGACAACGAGGGGCATATTTTTATCAAAATCACGAACGGCGACAAGCCTTTGACCATCAAAAAAGGCGAGGCGTTCGCGCAGGGCGTGTTTGTCCCTTACGGCATAACCGTCGACGACGACTGTCAGGGGATTCGGAACGGCGGTTTCGGAAGCACGGATAAGAAGTAATTTATAATAAAAAAGAGAGACCGTTTTATGAGCGGTCTCTTTTTTCGACAAAAAAACAGAAAAAAGTGTTGACTAAATTAAAAATATTTGATAATATAAAATATAAATACAACGAAAGGCGAAAAATGTATGAAAAAGACAACAGTGTTTACAGTCATCTCCCTCATGCTTTTTGTGCTGATTACGATTCCTTCGGTTTTAGCGATTTCGGAAACTGCTGATGCGGATAAATACGCAGCGTATACGTCTGAAGAAGTCGTTACAGCGGGAAGCTATAAGTATCCGAGGACAACGGCGAAATCGTTTTGGTCAAGTATAACGGATACGAGCAGAATTTGGTTTTGCCGGATACTTTTAACGGCAAACCTGTCAAGATCATTGAAACCGGTTTTTTAAGCGGAAACAGTTCGGTCCGTCAGCTTACCGTACCGAACAGCGTTGAAGTAATTAAGAACGGCGCGTTTTCGAACTCTTCTCTTACAAATGTTGCGCTGGGAAAAGGCGTACGTTATGTCGGCGAAAGGGCGTTTTACTGTCCGAATTTGACAGCGATCACAGTCAGCGAAGAAAACCAGCACTTTACCGCGGAAAACGGTGTGCTTTACAGCAAAGATACATATCCCAACGGACTTACAGAAAAACACTTTGTAGTTCCGAACGGCGTTAAAGCGATAAAGGAGCATGCGTTTTATTATAACAACAACATTGAGAAAGTTACGCTGCCCGAAGGCATGACCAGGGTTGACACCTATGCATTTGACTTCTGCTTTAACCTCAAAGAAGCAGTTCTGCCCAGCACGCTGAAATATATCGGCAGCTTCGCTTTCTGCGAAACGTCTTTGGAGAGCATTGTCATTCCGGACGGCGTGACCAGAATCGAAGAAATGGCTTTCGGCAACTGTAGAAAACTAAAGAGCGTTCAGTTTCCCAAAAATCTGAAATATATCGGATACGGCGCTTTCTGCAATTGCGCGCTGACCGAAATCTCGCTGCCCGAAGGGGTAGAGGAGATTGCAACGATTGCTTTTTCCGGATGCAAGGATTTATCCAGAATTTCTCTGCCGAACAGTCTTGTAAAGGTGCATGTCGACGTTTTTGCTGGAACGGCGTATATGAATGCCCGTAAAAACAACAGCGCGGTTGTAGAAAACGGCATTCTGCTTGCCTGCAACAACAGCGTTATCCCGTCCGGCGTGCGCGTCATCGCGGGCGGCGTGTTCAAGTATAAAACAGTCAATTCGATTCCGGAAGGCGTTACCCATATATGCCACGCAGCTTTTCAGGGCGCGCAGCTGTTAAACGCGACGCTGCCGAAAAGCCTTGTATATATCGGCATCGCTGCCTTTTCCGATTCAAACGCATATTTTCCGAGCATTCCAAACGGCATTAAAGAGATAGAAACATTGGCGTTTGAGAATACGCCCTGGATGAGCGCGCAGACAGGCGAATTTATCATCGTCGGCGACGCATTCTTATTCGATATAAAGGCAGCAAGACCGCGGTTGATATTCCGCATGGCGTAAAATACATATCGGGATATACCTTCGCATATAGCAATAATATCGAGCGCATCAACATTCCAAACAGCGTCGTAACCATCGGAAGCGAAGCGTTCAGATACTGTTATAAGCTGACAAGCGTCAATATTCCCGACAGCGTTGAACGGATTAAAGGCGACGCGTTTAGAGACTGCTCCAAGCTGAACCAGCTCACGATCGGGAAAGGCGTTAAGACCATAGAAGCCAGAGCATTTCAATCCGAAAATCTGAAAACCATTACAATTCGCGGCAATGTCGAGTATATGCTTCAGAACGCGCTGCATTTCATGTGGGAACCCTATCATTATACGATAGTCGGCGTCCCCGGTTCGTACGCGGAGATTTATGCGCAGCTGTACGGCTTTAACTTCGTTTCGCTGACGGAGAGCCAAATTAAAATCGAAAACGATATGATAACCGGTGTTGAAGAAGGCACAACCGCAGCGCTTCTTAAGAAAGCGGTCGGGATGACGATTATCGGTGCAAACGGGAAGCCGCTGAACGATTCGTCCGTTGTCTCCACCGGCGATACGGCTTCGGACGGAACCAATACCTACACAATCGTTGTGCTCGGCGATATAGACGGCGATGGCTTCGTGGATTCTTACGACTGTCTGCTGCTCAAAAAAGCATTGGTCGGTTCCTATAAACTTGAGGGCGCATATTTAAGAGCCGCCTGCATCAGCAGTTCTGACACGCCGGATTCGCTGGATTATTTAAGGCTTAAAAAACATATTATCGGAACACAGAGTCTATACTCCTAAACCAAAAAAAGAAAAGCGGGTGCGTGAAACACCCGCTTATTTTTTTATGACAGCCAAAAATATATGATCAGGAAGATAAGAAAGAACATCGCGATATACGCAAACACAAGCGGCAGAATCGCGAGCAGCGCGCCTTTGATCATCGCGCGGCGTTCCGCTTTTGTGATTTTGAGATCGGCAAGCTCGGATTTGGCGCGTTTGTATTTTTCAGGAACGTACCCTCTCATGCCTTCAACGTTCATGTTGGCAATCGTCCTGCCGTCGTCAATATACTTTACTTTTTTCTTTTTCTTTTTTTCAGCGTTGTTCTCGTTGACTTTCTCTTTTTCTTCCATTCACAATACCCAATCGTTCCAGTTTTAGTCCTGCGGATACAAATGGCAGGCGACTTTATGTCCTTTTTCGTACTCCTTGTAAACCGGCGGAACCTCTTTGCAGATATCCATGCAGTTCGGGCATCTGGTGCAGAACTTGCAGCCCTTGGGCGGGTTTGCCGGCGAGGGAAGATCGCCCTGCAGGATGATGCGGTTCATTTTCACCGTCGGGTCCGGAACCGGAACCGCGCTGAGCAGCGCCTTTGTGTACGGGTGCATCGGGTTCTTAAAAATCTGCTCTTTCGTACCCATTTCCACGATGTTCCCCAAATACATTACCCCGACTTTGTGCGAAATATACTCGACGACGGAGAGATCGTGAGAAATAAACAGATACGAGAATTTATACTGATCCTGAAGGTCCTTGAGCAGGTTTATAATCTGCGCCTGAATCGAAACGTCAAGCGCCGAAACCGGCTCATCGCACACGATAAATTCAGGTTTGAGCGCCAGCGCGCGCGCAATGCAGATGCGCTGCCGCTGTCCGCCGGAAAACTCGTGCGGGTATCTGTCGAAATACTGAGGACGCAGTCCGCAGTTCTGCATAACGCCGAGCACGTAATCCTTGTACTCGCTGCGCGGAACAATGCGGTGCGCCTTTACGGCTTCGCCGATGATTTCGCCGACGTTCATTCTCGGGCTCAGGCTGGAATAAGGGTCCTGGAAAATCAGCTGCATTTTCGGGCGCAGCCGCCGAAGCTCTTCGTGCTTTAGCTTTGTAATGTCAACGCCGTTGAAGATGATTTGTCCGTCGGTAATCTCGTGCAGGCGGAGGATGCTTCTTCCGACCGTCGTTTTGCCGCAGCCCGACTCGCCGACTAAACCGAGCGTCGTGCCCTTTTCAATATCGAACGAGACATCGTCAACCGCTTTTAGAAACTGGTTCGGCGTGCCGAAGAATGTTTTTCCGATCGTAAAGTATTTCTTCAGGTTTTTTACCTGCAGACAATACTGCGTATCGTTGGTTTTGATCGTGTTGTCCATTATTGCGCCTCCTTGCTCTTATCACACAAATAGCAGGCAGCATAATGAGTATCGCTGATTTTATACAACGGTGGATAATCTCCGGCGCATTTGTCGAACCGACGGTCGCATCTGTCCCTGAAGTAGCAATAGTTGGGCATATTAATCGGGTTCGGAACCTGACCGGGGATACTGTAAAGACGGTCAACAACTTTGTTTACAACCGGCTTGCTCTTCATTAGACCGATCGTATAGGGATGCTTGGGGTCAAGAAAGATATCGTTGACAGTGCCTTTTTCTATAATTCTGCCGGCGTACATGACGACAACATAGTCCGCCATTTCCGCAACCACGCCTAAGTCGTGGGTAATCAGCATTATACTGCTGTTTGTTTTATGCTTGATTTCTCTTAACAGGTCAAGAATCTGCGCCTGAATCGTAACGTCAAGCGCGGTGGTCGGCTCGTCGGCGATAATCAGCTTCGGCTCGCAGGCCAAAGCGATCGCGATCATAACTCTCTGACGCATACCGCCGGAAAGCTCGTGCGGATAGCTGTCATAAACAGCCTCCGGTCTCGCGATGCCGACGCGCTTCAACATCTCGATGGATTTTTCTTTTGCCTGCTTTTTGGTATAACCCTCGAGGTGAAGCAGGATCACCTCGTCGATCTGACTGCCGATCGTAAAGACGGGATTCAAGCTGGTCATCGGCTCCTGGAATATCATCGAGATATCCTTGCCTCTGATTTTGCGCATCGCCTCGGTCGGCATTTTTACGATATCGTAGCATTTGTCGCCCGCGTTAAAGCGGATAGAGCCTTTTACAACCTGTCCCTGCGGCGCCTGCACCAACTGCATCAGCGAAAGCGAGGTAACGCTTTTGCCGCAGCCGGATTCGCCGACGACGCCCACCGTGCTTCCTTTCGGAATTTCAAACGAAACGCCGTCAACCGCTTTTACGGTTCCGATATCCGTATAGAAGTACGTATGCAGATCGTCGAACTCTACCAGATTGTTCGGGTCGCGCATTTGCGTCAGATATTCGCTTTCCGAAACATTCTTACGCTTTTTCAGCTTCTCGAAGTGGCGCATCATTTTTCTGTTTTCACGGATGATCGCGCGCTCTTCTTTTCGAGTCAGCGTATATTTATTTTTATTTTTATTGATACCGTTCATAGATTTACACCATCATTTCCGGTTTACTTCTTCATTTTCGGGTCAAAAGCGTCACGAAGTCCGTCGCCGACGAAGTTAAAGCCGAGAACCGCGGCGACGATGAGAATACCGGGCGCAACCCAGAGGTTCGGGTAGAAGGAAAGAATCTCGCTTCCTTTCGACGGGTCGGCTGCCGAGATCATTGAACCCCACGCAGCATACGGGAACGGAACGCCTAAGCCAAGGTAGGAAAGCGTAGCTTCGTAAAGGATTATTTGTCCAAGACCAAGTGTCATCGAAACGATCAGTTGCGGCATTACGTTCGGAATCAGGTGCTTGATAATTTTTGTGCGCGCTTTAAGACCGGTTGCTTCCGCGGCGATCATAAATTCCTGTTCTCTCAAGGACAATATCTGGCCTCTGACCAGTCTTGCGGTACCAGACCAGCTGAAGAAGGTGAGAATGCCCATCAGCCAGTAAAGGCGCTCGTTCGGGTGAATGGAGGGAATCGCCCTGATGATCTGGGACGCAATCAGCAGCAGCGGCAGACCGGGCAGACAGTAGAATATATCGACGATTCGCATGATCAGCATGTCCACCCATTTGCCGAAATAGCCTGCAATGCCGCCGAAGATAACGCCAAGCAATGCTTCCAGAAGAACGACGATAAAGCTGATCTTTAACGAAACCTGGCCGCCGTACATAAGACGCGTGAATACGTCCATGCCGTTGGGGTCGGTTCCCAGCCAGTGCTCCTTAGAAGGCGGCGCTTTATCGTACGCAAGGTTTTTGGATACGTCGTAATAGGTATATACTTTTCCGTCCGCGCCGGTAAAATGCTCCTCGGTAACCATCTTTATTTCGCGCGGAATCGCAAAGGTGGTTGTGTCCGTATATTCGACAAACAACGGTCCGATATAACAGAAAGCGAAAAGGAAAATAAGAATGCTCAAGCCGACAATAGAAAGGCGGCTTCTGAAGAAGCGGCGAAGAACCAGTCTGCCGGGCGATAAAACCTTCACGCTGTCCGATAAACTCTCTTCTTCCAACTCATCAATTGTATCTGGTACTTTTTTGTTCTCTGACATTTTGCAGCCCCTCCTTACCTCAGCTTAACACGAGGGTCAACAACCATGTATAGCAGATCGGAAATCAAAATTCCCAATACGGTCAACACAGCGATAAACATATTGTAACCCATAACGAACGGCACGTCTGCCTGAAGCACGGCCTTATAAGCGGTATAACCGATACCTTCAAGCGCGTAAACGCTTTCGGTAATCATAGCGCCGCCGAAGAGCGAAGGAATGGTTCCGCCGAGCAGCGTAACCAGCGGAATCAGCGTGTTCCGGAAAGCGTGTTTGTAGATAACGGTTTTTTCCGAAAGGCCTTTTGCTCTTGCGGTGCGGATGTAATCAGAATTGAGAACCTCGAGCATATTGGTTCTGGTGTAACGCATCAAGCCTCCGACGGACAAAAGCACAAGCGTTGTCATCGGCAGCACCAAATGGTGCAGCATATCCAAAAACGCCGGGAAGCCGGAGAGCATCTGCGTCGCGTCGCGCAAACCCAACAACGGGAACCAGCCCAGTTTTAACGAGAAAACTCTAAGTAACAGCGCCGAAAGGAAGAAGGACGGCAGCGAAATACCCATCATCGCCAGTACCGTAACGGTGTAATCCGCGACGCCGTACTGGTTGGTAGCAGCATAGATGCCGAGAGGAATCGCGATGATTACTTCAAAAATCAAGGCCGTAAAGGAGATGCCGAACGATATCCACATGTACTGGTTGATAACGTCCGCCACAGGTCTTCCGTAAACGAACGAAATACCCAAATCGCCTTTGAGCAGATTGCCCAACCAGGTAAAATAGTTTTTCAAAATGCCGGTAAACGAATTGTCGCCGATTCCGTATAGCGCTTTCATATTTTCAACCTGCTCTCGGGTCAGCTTGCCCTGCGAGACCTGAGCCGCGGTTTGTGTGTCAATGTAATCCGCCGGCATGTTTCGAACAAGAAAATATATAATGATCGAAACGCCGAACAGAATTAATAAACCAAGTAATAATCTTTTCATTATATACTTGAACAAAAGAATTCCTCCCTAAAATCATCTATCCTGCTTTTTTAGACATTTTATATGTTTCGCCATATAAAACACTCAATGAACCACAAACATAACGCTTGTGCTTCATTGATCGTTTTATATTTTTCTTTTTTCATTTAAGTCGGGGCTTAATAGCGGACTATTAAGCCCCGATTAAACTGTTTAATGTTCGTTTTGCTTATTTAAAGCTTACGTTCCAAATCTCAGCGAGCGGTCCCTTGTAAGGCGTTACGTTCTGCCAGAGAGTGGTGCCGTCGATAATGGCGCTGTTGTAAACATACATGTTCTTTCTCTGATAGGTCGGGATCTCGACGCAGAGCTTAGCGAGATCGTCAAGCGCCTGAGCGTATACGGGCTTTCTCTCTTCAACGTTGAGGGACTCGCGGCCCTTCATAATGAGATCGTTGAGTTCTCTCAGAAGCGCCTTTTCTTCATCGGTTCCGTTTTCAAACAGCCAGTACAGACCGTAAGACTTGGGCGACGAAGAAGTGTTCTTGTTCGGATCGGAGTAGTAAACCTGGAAGAGATCCGGGTCTATGGTTGCCTGCCATGCGGCTGCCCAAATCGCGACAACGTCGTTTTCGAGCTTGCTGAGCAGGTTGTCGTCAACTTCGATCGTGACGTCGACGCCGATCTTAGCAAGAACTTCCTTAGCCTTCAGGAAGATTCTTCCTGCCGGATGGTCATCGGCTGCCTGCGGAAGCGTAAATGTGTACTTAACGGGCGAGCCGTCTTTGTTCACAACCTTGCCGTCCTTCTCAATGAAGTTGTCGGACTTCAGGAAGAACTGCTTGGATGCTTCGCCGGACTCATCAAACGGATACATATTGGTAGCGTCGGTCGGATATGCCCATGAAATCTTGGACATGCTGCGGTAGATGTTGGAAGCCAATCCGCCGGTGTAGTACTCAAGCGCGAGCGTTACGTCAAATGCGGAAGCAATCGCTCTTCTTGCGTTGATATCCGGAATGAGTTTAGCGTTAATGCCGATGTAGCCGTAGCCGAGGTTGTCGACAAGGATCTGCTTGAGATCGGTACCAGCGAGTTCGCTGATGCTCTTCGGTCTTGCAGGCGGGTCGGAGTACATAACCTCGCCGCTCTTCAGAGCAGAAAGCTGGCTTCCGGCAGAGATTGTCTTATAACGGACATACTTAATTTTCGGAGCGGATAACATGAAGTTATCGTTCGCAACAAAGTTAACAATACCGTCTTTGAAGAACTTGGTAAAGTCGGTTGTAACGTTACCCTGGTCGTCAGCTGCAATGTACGGACCTGCGCCGAGCGGAACGGTCTTCTTCTTGAGCTGATCCTGGAATTCTGTGCTGTTGAATTCAACGCCGAAGTTCTCAACGCCGTCAAACTTAGCGACAAGCTCGTCGGTTGAGTAGTAATGCAGCGGCGCTACGTAGAAAGTAAAGTTCCAAATCGCTTTGGGGTCGACGCCGTTCAGAACGACAGTAATTCTTTCGCGCTCAACGCCGTCGTCGCATACGACTTTGTCGGCTGTGATACCGCTGATGCTCTTAACGGTACCTTTGTTCTCTTCGAGGTACTTAGCAGCTTCGTCTTTCTTGAACTCTTTGAACATATCCGAAGCTTCAGAAGCTTTTTCCTCGCTGCCGTCGGTTACAACGGACCAGCCGTAATTCAAGTCGTATTCAACAAGAGACATATTTGCTTTTGTATAGTTGAATGCGAGATCAACTGCTTCTTCCAGTGTCATGGAAGCGAGTTTGTTGAGGTCAACGTTGGTATCGACTGCTTTGACAGTGCCGTCTTCGCAGCTGATGTTGCCCATGTATCCAAGGATTGCTGCGTCCTTGTTGAAATCTTCGGGCCAGTTCTTGCCGATTCCGAAAGCTTCAAGCGTATAGCCCTGCGCAAGATAACCTGCAAGAACGGAAGCATCTTCGGCGATGCGCTCTTTAACCTTAGCCCATGCAGCGGCGATGTCTGCTTCGGTTCCGTTGCCGGCAACAAGCGCTTCTACTCTCTTCAGAGCAGCTTCGCCAAATTCCTGGTCTTTTGCTTCAGCAGCTTCATCGCCGGGAACCTGGTTCTTGTAGGACTGGTATCCTACGATGTTCATAGAGAACAGCGTGGACGATCCGGTGTAAGCGGGATCGAGGAACTCATATAAGTTAAACAATACGTCCTTGCTGCTTACAGGAGTACCGTCGCTGAACGTGATTCCGTTCTTAAGTATAAACTCATAGGTACTCTTGCTCTTGTCTTCGCTGACAGTCATCTTGAAGCTGTAAGCAAGGCTGTTTTCATTAATGCCGGCGACAGGTTCAGCTTTCTCGTTGCTCGTGATAAGCGGAATCTGCGTCATTCCGACGATGTCGCCGTCATATCCGCTTGTGTAATAGAACGGATTGAACTTGCCGTCCAGTGTCATTGTGCTGATTACCAACGGCTGTGATGCGTTGTTTCCAGTACGCTCAGATGCATCTCTTCTGTTATCCGGAACATCGGGTTTAACAGTTGTGGTATTCGATGTTGCATCTTTTGATGTTTCATCGCCGGTCTGTTTGCAGGCGGCGAAGCTGAAAACAAAAGCAAAGCATAGTAACAGCACCAAAAGTCGTTTTGCTTTCTTCACCAAAAAACCCTCCTAAAATATTTTTTTATTTTTATAATAATAGGCGTTATTCGCCGATTATTAAAAGTGAATCGTCAATATTAAGACCGCTACGGTCCGCGTCTGCGAAACTGCAGTTGGTAAACTGGCTTGTTCCGTTATCAAAGCAGGCGGAGCCGAATCTTACCTCGACGCTGACCTTTCCGCTTGAAGTGACCTTCAAACCTTCTATCGCGCAGTTTTCAAAGACGCAGTTTTCTGCTCTGCCGCCAAATGCGCCGACGCTGACCCGAACGTTGCTGGTGTTGTTGATGTTCAAGGTTACGTTCTTGAAATTCAGTCCGTAGAATTTCGCGCCGGAAAGTTTTGTAAACAAACCGAACGATTTTTCCTCGGCGCCGCTGACGGCAATTTTGCTGACTCTGTTCAGCGCGGTAACGTTTAGGTTGGATATGGTGTAACCGTTTCCGATGAAGGTGCCTTTGAACGCTTCTTCTCCCAGCGGAGTCCAGCTCTCGTTCTTAAGGTCGATGTCGGCGGCTAAAATATAGCTGCCGCTCATATCCTTGATGTTCTTCAGTTCGGTGGCGTTGTTGATTCTGGTATATTCGCCTTCGATGTACTTGCAGTAAATATAGACTGCGGAATCGCCGTTCTGGTCTGCGATGAGCTCCTCAATGGTTTTGCCGTCGCTTCCCCAGACCGCTTTTCTCGTGCATTCTTTGTCGAAGTAATAATCCAGCAGCGTAAAAATTACGGTTCTGCCGTCTTTTTCCTTTTCCAACGTTGCCCTTTCGGTGGTGGTCGGCTTGGAAAGCGTTTTTGTTACGTCAACATTTTCCCATTTAATCAGAACGTTGTCCGGATTGTCCGCGTCCACGAAGAATATGGTGGGCGGATCGATCCAGCGGGCGTAAAGGGTAAGGGTTCTGTCAACCGTATTCGAGTCGTTGATCCTGTCCTTCTCGAAATCCCACAAATCCGCTTCGTCGAACTTGTAGATGGGATTTTCCTCCGTGCCGACATTCTCGTATTTGGTATACCAGCCCATTACCACTTTTTTGCCGTTGACCGGTTCGATCAGAATACCCGAAAGCCCTTCGGGCTTTTTCAGGAGAGAATCGGCGGCATAATAAACCTCGCGCCGGGGCGATTCGTTGATTTTCCCGCCCATTGCGTCATAGACGACGCGGTAGACAAAATCGCTGTTGATCTCCCAGGGTTCTCTGTAATTGGACGAGCCGACCTGGCATGAGGACAATACAGACGTTAAGAACACTGCAAACAATAAAATTGATATTAGCTTTTTCATTTCCTAAAATTAACACCTTTTCAGCATTTATCCTTCGAATGATGAATGCCGTGATTTATAACTTAATCTACATCTTATCATATTAAATATTCGTTGTCAATAGTTATGAAATTATGGCAATAACAGCCAATAAATTTAGTATAAATATACAACAAATTGAACGAAAAATTAAAAATACCGTGAAAACGCGCAAAAATAAGGCGTTTTTCGCATCGAGCATACTTTGCCATTTAATATTTATACATCATACGGGCTTTTCTTGCTAAAAACAAGCGATATTTTTTTCTAAATTTAGAAAATATCTATTACCCGAAACGGCAAACAGCTGAATATATATTAATGTTTTTTCGTTTCCTGCTGTTCAAGAGCGGCTTTTACGAACTCGACGAAAAGCGGATGCGCGCGGTTCGGGCGGCTCTTGAACTCGGGATGGAACTGAACGGCCACAAAGAACCGGTTTTCCGGGATTTCCACGGTTTCGACGATTCTGTCGTCGGGCGAAGTTCCGCTCACTCTGAGCCCTTTTTCTTCCAGCAATGCCCGGTATTTGTTGTTGAATTCGTAGCGGTGCCTGTGCCTTTCGGCAATCAGCCGCGTGCCGTACGCTTTTTCCATCAAGCTGCCCTGCAGAATCTTACAGGGATAACTGCCAAGGCGCATGGTTCCGCCTTTTGCGATGGTGTCGGACTGGTCGGGCATAAAGTCGATAACGTTGTTTTGACCGTTTTCGTCGAACTCGCGCGAGTTTGCGTCTTTGATGCCGCAGACGTTGCGGGCGAACTCGATGACGGCGATCTGCATGCCGAGGCATAAGCCGAGGTAAGGAATGTTGTTTTCGCGCGCGTATCTGCAGGCGGTGATTTTTCCCTCGATACCTCTGTTTCCAAAACCGCCGGGAATCAGTACGCCGTTGCAGTCGCTTAACAGCGATCCGACGTTTTTATCGGTTATGTTTTCGCTGTCCACCCATTTGATTTCGATTCTCGAACCGTTCTCATAGCCGGCATGCCGCAAAGCCTCCGCGACCGAAAGATAGGCGTCGTGCAGTTTTACATACTTGCCGACAATCGCGATTTTGACCTTTTTGGTCCGGTTGCGGATTCTTTCCAGCATTGCCATCCAGTCGCTCAGATCGGGTTCGGGCGCCTGAATGCCCAGCTCGCGGCAGACGATGGCGGAAAAATGGTTTTCTTCGAGCATCAGCGGCGCTTCGTAAAGCACCGACACGGTCAGATTCTGAATCACGCAGTCTCTTTTTACGTTGCAGAAAAGGCTGATTTTATTCAGAATGCCTTCTTCGATCGGTTCGTCGCTGCGGAGAACGATGATGTTCGGGGAAATGCCCATGCTTTGCAGCTCTTTGACGGAATGCTGCGTCGGCTTGGATTTGTGTTCGCCCGAGCTTTTTAAATACGGAACCAGCGTGACATGGATGAACAGGCAGTTCTGCGAACCCACCTCGAGCGCGACCTGACGGATCGCTTCCAAGAAAGGCTGGCTTTCGATGTCGCCCGCCGTTCCGCCGATTTCGGTGATGACGATGTCCGCGTTGGTCTTCTTGCCGACGGAATAAATAAAGTTCTTGATTTCGTTTGTGATATGGGGGATTACCTGAACGGTCTCGCCGAGGTATTCCCCTTTTCTTTCCTTATTTAATACATTCCAGTAAACTTTTCCGGTAGTAAGATTGGAATACTTGTTGAGGTCCTCGTCAATAAAGCGCTCGTAATGGCCAAGGTCCAGATCGGTTTCCGCGCCGTCCTCGGTCACGAAAACCTCGCCGTGCTGATACGGGCTCATTGTGCCGGGATCAACGTTGATATAAGGATCAAGCTTCTGTGCGGCGACCTTCAGGCCCCTCGCTTTGAGAAGCCTGCCTAAAGAAGCGGC